>CAZYAZ010000016.1:0-76786 GCA_964646205.1 uncultured Planctomycetaceae bacterium
ACAATGCCACAGCCATGATCAGGACCAGCAAAGCGACCTGAACCGCCACACAGGCTTCGAACCCCCCCCAGTTGATGACGTAGGACAATGCCCAGGCACCCCCCGCCTTCCCCACCAACTTGCTGCCCCACATCATCCCGTTTGTTTGTCCCTGCTCGTCGTCGGGCAGAAGATCAACGGCCATCGCGTCCGTGCAAACATCCTGGAGTGACGCAAAACAATTGTGCAGGAAATACATGAACAGGAGCGGCTTGAGTTGGTCGGACAGGTCTCCCAGCCCGATCAATCCCAAAAGCGTCACTGCCATCAGCAGTTCGGCACCGATGATCCAGGGCCTGCGTCGCCCCATCGACCGGATCGTGTAACTGTCCATGATCGGAGCCCAGATCAACTTGAACGACCAGGGGATCAGGATGATCGCCTTCAGTTCACCAATCTCTTCGTCTCCAAAGTGCTCGCCGTACTTGTCAATCAAGTACGACGGAAGCGTCAGCAGCATGAAGCCCCAGGGGATCCCCTGCGCGAAGTAGAGAGCGCAAAAAGTGATGACGCGGTGTCTGCGATTGTCGGAGAGAGCCACTGATGAGTGCTCCTGGGCAAGAAAGCCGATACGGCAGCATGATCGACTCGCGGGCCGATTCCAAGCGACCGCCGGAGAACCGAACCACCGGATTGCAATTCGGACCGTCGTCGGTCATCGTGCCGGTCCGCTCACGACGGCCGAAAGTCCCCAAAATGACCGACTCCACCACGCTCAACGTCACGATCAACGGAACCGGGTTCGCCGGCGACTACACCGCGCGGACCTATGGCATGATCCCTCACCGAAACGGCGTCGACATCCGCCTGGCCGGAGTCACCAGTGGTCGGATGGAGAACGCCGAGCGATTCGCCGACTCGCACGGGGTCGCCACCGCCTATGCCTCTCACGAGGAAATGCTCCAGGCGGTGCAACCGACCATCGACAACATCGCCTGCGCCAATGCCGCTCACGGCCCCTACACGATCGAGGCTGCCCGGGCCGGAGTGCCCGTGATCGTGCTGGAGAAACCACCGGTCGTCTGGCCCGGCTACACCGAGGACCGCACCGCCGACGCGGCCACCCGCAAATGTGAGTCGATGGACTACCTGGCCGAGGTGCTCGACGAGGTGGCCGGTTCCGGTAGCCGGCTGCTCTACGCCGAGGACTTTGTCTACGTCGACGGGATGAAAGGCCTCGTCGAGGTGCTCATCGAGGCCATCGCCACGGGACAGGGCCGGGTCCTCTGGCAGCAGGGTGTCTGTGCCCACCAGGGATCACACGCCCCGGCGTACGACACTCCCGCTCTCTCGGGCGGCGGAGCCCTGTTCAACAAGGCCTGCCATCCGCTGGGTCCCTGCCTGTACCTGAAACAGGCCGAGGGCATCATCCGCGATGGACGTCCGATTCGTCCCGTCTCGGTCAACGCCGTGGCCCTGCAGGTGCTCAAGCACCAGCCCGAGGCGTCCGGACGCCACTTCCGGGTCCTGCAAAACGTGGACGACTTTGGACGAATCACCGTTGTGTTCGACGACCACACCGTGGCCGAGGTCGTCGGATCGGATCTCAGCGTCAGTGGCATCCGCAACGAACTGCGGGTGATCACCGATTTCGCGCAGTACGACATGCGAATCAATCCCAACAACGAAAACGAATTGTTTCTGCCCGACGCCAACGCCGTCGGTGACCTGCTGCTTCGCGAAAAACTGCCCACCGCCCAGGGCACCAGTTTCCCCAGGCCCCGGCAGTTTCACGCTCACGGTTACGTCAACGAGATGAACGATGCGGTCGACTGTGCCCTGGACCCGGATCGTATCCCCCAGTCGGGCCCGCTGATGGCGTGGGACACGATGGCCGTGCTGATGGCCGCCTACGAATCGGCCGAAACCGGCGGCGGAACGGTCGACATTTCCGAATACACCCACGGTCGTGAATTCGATGCCGCCACACTGCCCGATCCTCGCCAGTTCGGTGCCGTTTTCCAGAGACAGTAACCGACTGTTTCAGCCTCCGGGAGATTGACGATCGCGACCACGGTGCACACCTGCGACTGCATTGTCGTGGGCCTGGGAGCCATGGGTTCCTCGGCCCTGTATCACCTCGCCCGCCGCGGGGTCGACGTGGTCGGGCTCGAACAATTCGAGCCCGGGCATGTGCGAGGCAGTTCCCATGGGCGGTCCCGGGTTTTTCGGACCACCTACGACGACCCGCTGTATGTCGAACTGGCTCGCGAGTCACTGGGACTGTGGAGAGACCTGGAAACCGAGGCGGACACCGAACTGCTGGAATTGTGCGGTCTGTTGATTTTCGCCGGACTCGACAACGAACGCTTCACCCGCACGCTGGACATGCTGGCCACCGCCCAACTGCCACACGAGCGACTGGATGGCCCCGACGTCGCGTCACGGTTTCCCACGTTTCAGTTGAACAACCAGCAACACGCCTTCTTTGCCCGCGAGAATGGGTTTCTCCGAGCCGACCGGGTGCTGGACACCCTGAGAATCCGTGCCGAGGCACACAAGGCCCGGCGACAACACGGCTGCCGTGTCCAGTCAATCGAAAGTCACGGGGACGGCGTTCGAGTAACAACCGACGGGGGAACATTCGACGCAGCCCAGGTGATCATCACGGCCGGAGCCTGGCTGGATCGCCTGGCCGAGGACCTCAACTGGCAACTGAAAGTCACGCGGGAAGAAAAGATCTACCTGCCGGTCAATGACCCCACCCGCGTTGTCCCCGGCGACTTCCCCTGTTTCTGCGAATACGACACGACCTTCTACGGCTTCCCCTCCCTGGACGGCAAAACGATCAAGGTCGCCGCCGACCACTCGGGCCAGGAAGTGGATCCCGATTCGGTCAACCGGGATGTCGACACCGAGGGAGTCCAACGCTTGTACGACTGGGTCGAGCGGTGGCAGCCGGGCCTTGTCGATGCCAATGGTCGTGGCGAAGTCTGCCTGTACACGAATACTCCCGACCTCGACTTCCTGATCGGCGGCCACCCCGGTGCGGACAACGTACTGCTTGCGGGTGGTTTTTCCGGCCATGGATTCAAGTTTTCAATTCTGGTGGGAGATATCCTGGCCGACCTGGCCCTGGATGGCCGTACCGACAGAAAAATCGACCGGTTCGCGGTGGATCGCTTCCTGTAAACGGTCCGGAAAAAACAGCAGATTTTTCAACGAAGCTCACAAGAAACACCACTCCACGGCGAACACCCTGACGAACCCCATCACAAGTGATGGGCCAGGGAGAGAGTGGTATGCGCAGGCGGCTTAGAATCCTCGTGGGACTGTTGGCCTGGGGTGGTGGCCTGGCCACCATCGGCTGGTTGGCCGCCGACCGCGTTGATGGCGAACTGGGCCAACAGGTCGCGCCACAATTGTGGCAGTATGCCGCTGGAAATCGCACCACGGTCTCGCTGGAAGTCACCGATCAACTCGACATCCGCGCCGGTGACCCGATTTTTCGCGTCTCACCCAACGGACAACTCGAGCAGATCGGCGAGATCCAGCACAGCGACGACGACGATAAGCACGCCGCGTTGCTGTATGCCTCGGCCCCGACTCCCGGAACATCCGACCGACTCGCCTGGTACTCGAATCCCGATTCGATGGCCGGGGTCATATCGACCCTGATGCCCGAGACCAAGCGCAAGGAAGTTTCTGCCGAGATCCGGCGGGCTGTTGCCGGGCACCACGAGGAACTGCTCAGGGAACTGCAACCACTGGTCACGAAATCCCTGAACCAGTCGCTGGCCATTGTCGAATCCGAACTTCCCGCGGCCATCAGGGCCAATCGGGACGACATCGACCGCATCGGCCGGAGATACCAGAAGGAATTGATCGACCGGGAATTGTTGCCACTTGTCCGGCGGGAAATCTGGCCCCTGGTCCGACGCCGTGCCGAACCAACCGCCAACAAGATCGGCAGTGAACTCTGGAAACGGGTCTCGCTGTGGCGATTCACCTGGCGGCTTGCCTACGACAAGATTCCCCTGTTCCCCAACCGCCAGAAGTTCCGCGAGGAATTCGATCGTTTTGTTGACCAGGAAGCGCTGCCGGTCCTTGCCAACCACTCCAACGACATCGTCCAGGTGGTCGAACAGATCATCCGTGACGCCTCGGCCAACCCTCGCGTACAACAGGCCGCCCGCCGCACTGGCACCAAGGTCCTCGAGGACCCCGAACTCAAGCGGTTGCTGTGGCGAATCGTGCGTCGCACGGCCGTCGACAACCCCAGGTTCCGCCAGGCCTTCCGGGACACATGGACCGGGCCGGAAGCACGGCTGCTGGTGTCTCGGACCAGCCAACGATTCGAACCGACAGTACGACGAATCGGTGAACTGCTGATTGGAACCCCCGAGAGTGGAATCACTCCCGAGTTCGCCGCAGTCCTGCGCAACCAGGTCCTGGGCAAGGACCGCCGCTGGCTGGTCCTGGAAACCGCCGACAACACCGATGCCAATTCGTCACCCGATCCGGCTGGATCGTTGACGGTCGTGCGAGGCCATCACAAGCGGCTCAGCCCGTTCCTGGCCCGTATCGACACTCCGTCACAACTTCCCCAACCGGAGCCCCTGCGATGAGCACGATCCAGGCCGAACCGGTTCCCGATGCCAGCGAACCGCTCGATTTGCACGAGTCGCCCGAAACGGACCAAGAGGTTGGTTTTCTGGGGGCACGGTTGTCGCTGGAGAACGTGACGCTCGAAGCCGGCCATCGTACCCTGCTGGAGAACGTCACGCTGGACCTGCCCGCCGGGGGCATCGTGCTGATCGTCGGCGTCAGTGGGTCCGGCAAGTCGTTGTTGATGCGGGCCCTGGCCGGACTCACCAACCCGGACCCCGACAACGTCCGACTCTCCGGGTCGATCACGATCGACGACGAACCCGTCACCCGTGCCTCGGCAGGACGCCGGATCGGCATCGTCTTCCAGCAATTCGCCCTGTTCGACGAATTGACACCGGCCGACAACGTCCGGTTCGCACACGATCACCGCCGGCATCGGCGGCAACCATTGTTCCGGGACAGCGGAGGCGACTTGCTGGAAACCCTCGAGGTCCCCGCCTCGGTTCCCACACGTCACCTCAGCGGCGGACAGCAACAACGACTGGCCATCGCCCGCACACTGGCAGCCGACCCCGACTGCCTGCTGTACGACGAGCCCACCTCGGGGCTCGATTCGGCCACGGCCGTCCGGGTTGCCAACCTGATCCAGCACACCCACACCGCACATCCTCGCACCTCGATCGTCGTCACCCACGACCTCAAGGCCCTCAGCGGGATCGCCGACGCCGTGTACGTTCTCGACCCCGAATCCCGATCGCTCCAGGCGGTCCCCAGGGATCAGTGGCAATCGCCCGATGATTTCCTCGTACCGATCCCCGCTTCGATCACCGACTCCTCGTCCGCCCCGGCACCCAGAACCCGGCTGGGCAATCTCATGGCCGGAACATCGCGAGTCGTCGAGGAACTGGTTGCGGCGCCGTTGAAGCTGGTTCCATTGTGGCCCTCGTTTCGCTGGGGCCTGAGATTCCTGGGACACTCGACCCGGTTGGTCGCCGGGCCCTCGGCCTGGGTCTACGTCGCCATCTCTGGGATGATCCTGGGCTTCGTGGCCACCCACTTCACATTCCATTTCCTGCCCTACTCGCGGTACACCGAGCCACTGTTGCGAGAGAACCTGTTGCACGCGATCGGGTTCGGGCTGTACCGGGTGCTGGTGCCGGTTCTGGCCACACTGCTGATCGCTGCCCGTTGCGGCGCCGCGGTCGCCTCGGACATCGGTGGCAAGTCCTATGGACGACAGGTCGATGCCCTGCGGTCGTTCGGCGTTCGCCCCAGCCGTTACCTGCTGACCGGAACCCTCTGGGCCTTCCTGGTCGGCACACCATTGCTGGTCGCCGCCGCCTTTGTCGTCGCTCGCTGGACCAGCCTCGTCGTTTTCACCACCCGATTCCCGGGACTCGGCCCCGATTTCTGGCACCAGCACTTCCACTGGGACCTGTTGGCCGGCGGAACCTGGTGGCAGGGCACAACGTGGGTCCTGGCCCGGTGCCTGTGCTGTGGACTGGGTGTCGGGCTGATTGCCTACCACCAGGGCATGGCCCCCAAGTCCTCCAGCCAGGATGTCAGCGCCGGTGTCACCCGCACCATCCTCTGGTCCACCCTGATGGTGCTGACGGTCCACTTCGCCTTCACGTTTTTCGAATTCACGGCCGCCGGTTAGAGTGTCTCTGTCCGGACAATCCGCGAACCGAAGAGCGACCAATGACCGACCCCCTGGCCCCGGCTGACTACCTGTCCGATCACTTCGAACAATTCACCAACGAACTGCTCGAGTTCCTAGCGATCCCCAGCATCTCGGCCCTGCCCGATCATGCCCCCCATGTGGCCGCCGCCGCCGGCTGGGTCGCCGCCAGGTTGCGACAGGCCGGAGTCACCACAGCCGAGGTGATGGACGCCGGAGGGATACCAACTGTCTACGCCGAGCACCTCGAAGCGGGTGACGACGCCCCAACAATCCTCGTCTACGGCCACTTCGACACCCAGCCGGTTGACCCGGTGGAACTCTGGACCAATCCGCCATTCACGCCGGTGATTCGCGACGAACGGGTCTACGCCCGCGGAGCCTCCGACGACAAAGGAAACATGTTGATCCCGATCCTGGCCGCCGAGGCGTGGCTGCAGACTGTCGGATCGCTGCCGATCAACGTCAAGTTCCTGTTCGAGGGCGAGGAGGAGGTGGGGAGTCCCCATATCGAACAATTCATCATCGACAATCGTGAGCGACTCGGCTGCGATTACGTCGTCAGCGCCGACGGGGGACAGTTTGGCGAGGAGCAACCCAACCTGTTGGTTGGTTTCAAGGGCCTGTGTGCGGTGGAAATCGAATTGACTGGACCGGAACGTGACCTGCATTCGGGCCAATACGGTGGCACCGTCCAGAATCCCATTCACGCGCTTGCCCGACTGATCACCTCGATGCGAGACGATGAGGGGCGGATCACCATCGAGGGCTTCTACGACGAGGTGGTGACTCCCAGCCAGGCCGACAGCCAGCAGATCGCCGAGATCCCTCATGACGACGCCGAGTTTTCCAACGGCCTGGGAGTGGACCAACTGTTCGGAGAACCCGGCTACTCGACACTCGAACGGGCCTGGTGCCGTCCAACACTCGAGGTCAATGGAACCTGGGGAGGATTCCTCGACGACGGGGTCAAAACGGTCCTGCCCTCCAAGGCCCACGCCAAGATCACCTGCCGGTTGGTCCCCGATCAGGAACCCGCCGTGATCGCCGACCGCATCCGGCAGCACGTCCTGGCTCACACACCTCCCGGTGTCAAAGCCACGGTGACGCTCAGCGAATCGGGAGCCCGACCGTACCTGGTTCCCGGCGATCATCCCGGCAACCAGGCCGCCGGCGACGTCCTCTCCGGTCTCTACGGCCGCACCCCCTACTTCACCCGCTCGGGTGGCACGCTGCCAATCTGCAGTGTACTCCGCGAACAGTTGGGCGTTTTCACGGTGATTTTCGCGTTCGCACTGGACGACGAGCGAGCCCATTCACCCGACGAGTTTTTCCGACTCTCGAGTTTTCGCCGTGGCCAGCAGGCCTGGTCACAACTTTGGCAACGCATCGCCAATTGAAACCGATGGCCACGAACCCGGTTCGTAGCAAGCCCGTCGAGCACGCGGTAGACTGCCGGGTGATTCCTCGTTCACCCCGGAGACACTCCGATGCACCACTCTCGCCTGGTTGTTCGCTGTGCCGGAAGCCTGTTGTCACTTCTGGTGATCCTCCAAGCGGCCACGGTGGACGCAGCCGATGCCGAACAGTCTGCCGCACGGGCCGCGGCGTTGTTGAAGCAGGTCGGCATCAACCGCGGACTGTGTGTCGTCGTCGGACAGGAACCGGGTGTTGTGTTGGAACTGGTCCAATCCAGTGATCTGACGGTGCTGGTTCGAGAGCCCGACGCCGCACAACGGTCCCGCCTGCAGCAGGCCGCCAACGAGGCCGGCCTGGGAATCGACAGGCTGGTGATCCAGGCCGGTGATGCCAAACGACTGCCCTACGCCGACCGGCTGATCGATGCGGTGATCACCTCGAAACCCGAGCTGACCGATGACGAAGCGATGCGGGCACTGTGCCCATTGGGCACCCTGATTCGTGTCGATGGTGACAAGTTGCGAACGAAACGCCGACCACCCCAAAAAGGAGCCGGCGACTGGAGTCACTGGGAAAATGGTCCCGACAACAATCCCGTCTCGACCGACAGCGTGATCAAGGCCCCCTACATGACCCAGTTCATGGCACGGCCGTACTACATCGGCATGCCCAGCATCACCACCGCCGCCGCGGGCCGGACCTTTTTGGCAATCGGCCACATCGCACACCACCGCCGCGAGTGGAAGATGCTCAACAAACTGATCGCCCGCAACGGCTACAACGGAACCGTGCTCTGGGAGAAATCGTTGCCCGAGGGCTACCTGGTGCACCGTTCGGCCTTCGTCGCCACCGCCGACACTTTCTACATGATCAACGGCCCTGGCTGCCAACGCCTCGATCCCCAGACCGGCGCCGACCTCGGACGGCTGCGGATTCCCGGCCTGGTGGGTCACTGGAAGTGGATGGTCATCCGCGACGGGGTTCTCTACGCGCTGGCCGGCCCCCGGGATCAGGGCGTGGTCACCACCAAGGGAGACCGTTCGTTCGGAGGCTGGAGTTGGTCGGATCTCAGCCGTGGCTACTACAGCAAGCCGCGAGTGCCATGGGGCTTTGGCTCTCAGTTGGCGGCCATGGACCTGAAAACCCGGAAGGTGCTTTGGATCCACAAGGAGACAGGCAAGCCGATCGACTCCCGCGGCATGACCCTGGGCAAGGACAAGCTGGTCCTGTACTGCCCGGACCAGCACCTGAGGTGCCTCAACGCAGCATCGGGTGAAGTGCTCTGGACCAATGACGAGAAGGACGTCCTGGCATTGATCGAGCAACCCGGGGAGGGCCTGAGTTCGACTCCGGGATTCCGCAGTGCGTGCCTGGCGGTCTTCACCCCGGATGCGGTGATCATCCAGGGACAAACCCGGATGAATGTCGTCGCCATCTCGACCGCCGACGGATACAAGCTGTGGCACAAGAAGAAGTTCACCAACAATCCCAACGCGATTTATGTCGACGGCCGGGTCATCCTGGGCGTCGGAAAAAGCGGCAGCCACGTGGCTATCGAGCCGTCCACCGGACGGGTGATCGAGGACCTGGGATTCCGCAAGGTCGCCTGCACCCGCCTGACTGCCAGTTCGGACTCCTTTTTCGTCCGCGGCGAGGGCACCCTGCGTTACGATCGTGGAAAGAAGAAGCCGACGATCGACGGTGCCATTCGGCCGGCCTGCAACGACGGCGCATTGCCGGCCAACGGGCTGTTGTACCTGGGTCCCTGGCAATGTGACTGCAACCTGAGCCTGATTGGCAACGTCGCCAAGTGCTCGGCGGGCAAGTTCCAGTTCGCTCGCGTCGCCACCACTGCCGAGCGACTCGAACGTTTCACCAACTCCAACACGGTCAAAGCCCTGGAAGTGACTCCAACCGACTGGAGCACCCTGCGGGGTGACAACGACCGTTCCTCGAGCACCTCGGTGTCGATCCCCGCCTCCATTCAATCCTCCTGGCAGTTCCGTCACCCCGCCGGATCGCAACCGGTCCCGGCCATTGCGGCCGGCGAACTCGTCATCACGACCGGGCTCGACGGGGTGATCCGTGCTGTCGATGCGACCTCGGGCAAGGACCGATGGACTTTTCCGACCAATGCTCCGATCCGCATGCCGCCCACCATCGCCGACGGTCGCCTGTATGCCGGAGCCGGCGACGGATTCGTCTACTGTCTCGAAGCGGCCACCGGACGACCGCAATGGCGGTTCCGGGCCGCTCCGGTGGAACGCCAGATCATGGTCTATGGACGCCTGACTTCGACCTGGCCGGTCAACACCGGCGTGCTGGTCGCCGACGGTGTCGCTTACTTCGCCGCCGGGATGATCGACCACGACGGCACCTACCTGTACGCGATTGATGCTGTCACCGGTGCCCTGAAATGGCAAAACAACTCGACCGGGCACCTCAATGCAGGGATCCGTAAGGGCATCAGTGCACAGGGCAACCTGACCATTCACGGCGACCGGTTGATCCTGGCCGGGGGCAACCAGATTTCCCCGGCCCCCTTCGACCTCAAGACCGGCAAGTGTCTCGTGGGCCCCAGGACCGGAGGAAAACCCCAGTCCAACCACGGGCGATTCGTTGGCGTCCTGGGTGGGCAGGTGCCCGTCGGAGGCGGCCGCATCCTGTTTTCCTCGCCCCGCAATGTTTCGAGCAAGGGCAGCTTCGAGGTGCACACCGCCAAGCGGCGACTGCGGCTCAGTTACGGGGGCATTCCACCAGCGTGGAACAAATCGACCGTGGCACTGGTCAATTACAAACACGGCCTGCTGACCTGCTGCGACACCGACGCGGTGATCAAACGAATTGCCGCCGACAAGCCTGTCGCCGCCAGCAGGGGCACTGTCGCTTCGCAACTGGGGGCGGCCAAGGCGATTCGATGGCAAAGCTCGCTGGGCGAGACCAAAAAGTTTGAAGCAATGTCACTCGTCGTGGGTCCCAACGCCGTCGTGGCCGTGGTCCAGCACCAACAGAAGTTTCGTGCACAGCCCCAGTGGTTCGTCGTGTCCTTTGACCAGGGCACAGGCAAGGCGACCTGGCGACACGAGATCAAGGATGAACCTCTGCCGGGTGGACTGCTGATCAACCGAGACGGACGGATCGTGGTCACCACGTTGGCCGGAAATCTGTTGAGCCTCGCAGCCGCGAAATGACCGTCAATCGCCCCGCACCACACCCTGCTCAGGCCAGTGAGAAACGCCTCACGACGTCATAACGACGCACGCAGCGGAAAACGAACAGGTTGAAGAAGTGCCAGGTGCCCAGCACCAGCATCACCAGCCCCACCTTGCTGCTGAGAATCTCGACAACTGACACCAGGTCGGTGGCCCGTTCGGTGGTCTTGAGTGCCAGTGTCACAAAAGCGGCGTTGACCAGGTAGTAGCCGACAATCATCAATCGATTGACCGAATCGGCCAGCGAGACATTCCCTTCAAAGATCTCGATCAGGAACACCCGCCCGTTGGTGAACAGCGTGTGTCCCACCCAGAAAGTAATCGCCAGGGAAAAAACGAGATACAACAAGTAAGTGGCGATCATCGGTGACATTGTCCTGGCTCCTTTCCTTGCCGACCCCGGTGGCCCGCCCGGTCACTTGACCGGGGCGAGCCCACCGGGCCCGGATCGTGGTTCACAAGGCCCTAGCGGAGGTACGCCGGTGCGGTGGGAGCTGGAGTTGTTGCCCCACGGCGGGTCTTGGTCAGCACCATCACCGTGATGAAGTGCATCGCCCCCAGGCACAACAAAACGAATCCGATCTTGGTACTCAACAACTCAATCGCCGAGACCGTGTCGTTGGCCACTCCCCCGTACTTCAATGCCAGGCTCTCGAACCCCAGGTTGACCAGGTAGAAACCGACAATCAGCAGGTTGCTGAACGATTCGGCCACTTCGGGCTTGGAGTCCATTTTGTCGGACAGATAGATCATTCCGTGCTTTCTCAGCGTGCGTGCGACCCACACGGTGACAGCAACGCTGATGACCAGGTAACTGATGTGTGTTGCGATCATAGACATCTCTTGGTCCCCTTCTTTCCACGAGTCCGGATTTTGCGGGGCTCCCCCGCTCTACTTTCAAAGAACTGAAACCGACACCGTGTGTTACACTTCTGGAGAAGTTTTTCACCATTTTCTCCGAATCCGGGAACGACGATTCGACAGAAACCGTTGTCCTGACACGAGATGACTAACGAACGCCCTCCCCTGGATTCACTGGTTGCCCAGGCCAGAAATGGCCAATCCACGGCGTTGGACGAACTGCTGGGCCGCTACCGCCACTTCATCTCGTTGCTGGTACGGGCCAAGTTCCGCGGGGGAAAAATGGCCGCCCGTGTCGACAGTTCCGACATTGTGCAGGATGTGCTGATTCAGGTTGCTGGTCACATCGAGACCTTCGAAGGGATCGACCAGTTGTCCTGGGAGGCGTGGCTGCGACGGATTGCCGAGCGTGAAGTCCTCCGACAAGTCAACCGCCACCTGGGCACCGCCCGTCGTGACGCCGGTCGTGAACGTCCGAACCCGCGAGCATCCTCTCAGCCAAAAGACAGCCCCAGCCTGGTTCTGGCTGGATGGCTGGAAGCGTCCGTCACCAGTCCGTCACTGGTCGCCGTTCGCAAGGAACGCGCGGTGCTGCTCGCCGATGCGTTGGCCAGGTTGTCTGAGGACTATCGCGAACTGCTGGTGCAACGACACATCGAAGAACGTTCATTCGACGACATCGCCAAACACATGCAACGCTCGCCGGGTGCTGTCCGCACGATGTGGGTCCGGGCACTCCGGAAACTGAAAGAGGCAATTGGCGCCGAGATCGAACTGTCGCTGCAACTCGAATCCGGCGATTGATTCCCGCGCCCCGTCACATCTCCTCGGCGGCTATTTCGTCAATGGCACCGGCGAATACCGCACCACGCACGTCCGCAGATCGACGCGAATCCGTCCGATCGCCTTGTCGCTGACCCCGTTTTTTCCCCGCGTCAGCCAGAACAATTCGGCATTGCGAAATTTCAGCAGGTGGTCCACCACCCCATCTCCGACCCGGGTGTAGGAGATCTCCAACTGCTTCAACCCAGTGATCCCAACCAGAGCTCCGATACCATCGTCGCCCACCTTGGTCCCCGAAAGCACCAGCCGAGTCAGCGACTTGAGCGCCGCCAATCTGGCCACGCCCGTGTCGGTGAGGCCCGTATTGGTCAGGTCGAGAGTCCGCAAGTTGGTCAGCTTGGCCAACACGACGGCAGCGGCATCAGTGATCGGCTGGTTGGTGAGATTCAGGGACGTGAGCCGTGTCATGCCCGAAAGATGCACGATCGATTCGTCAGTCATCGGGGTTCCGGTCAAGTCGAGGGTGGTGAGGCCAGTCATCGTCGCCACGGGGGCCAGCCCATCCTGCGACACCTGGGGTGCCGACAGGACAAATGAACGGGTTCCCGAGAGTCCCTCGAGCAATGCCAGGTGTTCATCGGTGACCTTCGGACCAGCAAGCTGTACCCGGGTCACCTGGCCACCGCGTGTCTGCAACATGGCACCAGCTTGTGTGAGGTCTTCGATCCGCTTGGCCCGTTCGGGAGTCAAAGGCACCGGCGGCGAGAAACTGCGGCGTCCCCAGCCGCCTTTCTTTCTGCCACCTTTCTTACTCCCTTTCTTCCCCTTCTTCTTCTCGGCCGTCGTGGACTCCGCTTGCGCGGCCACCTCTTTCTCGCTGTTGATCACGATCCGTTCAGCAGCCGCTTCCTTCTCACGACGGTCTGAAACCGCAGAATTCCGCCCGGTGGCCACCAACCCGACGGCTCCCAGGATCATCACGACCGAGAGTATCCAGCCAACCGGACCGCGACAGAACGCCGGATTGCGCCCCTGGATCTGGCCGACGATCACTGCCAAGGCCAGGATGGCCGCCGCCAAACCCAAGATGAAAAACATCGGACCATCTCCTTGCTGTCACCAATCTGTCGGAAACAGTTATCTCACTCCATCCAAATCGGCTAGTCAACCTCCAAGGATCTGCCGCTTGCGGCCCGCTCCCTGAGGTCGATACTGTGTTGTTGACGGACAGGTGAATCAAGCAACCAGGGAGTACACCCATGTGGGTCGTTTGGGTGGCCAGCGCGATCGGCACATTTTTGCTGTTGGTCGTCGTCCATGATCTCATCCAGCGCAAGCACGCCATTCTGAAAAATTTCCCTGTCATCGGGCATTTCCGTTATCTGCTCGAGGCCATCGGGCCGGAATTGCGTCAGTACATCGTCACCAGTAACGACGAGGAACTGCCCTTCAACCGCGATCAACGTCGCTGGGTCTACGCGTCGTCCAAGAAGCAGGACAATTATTTCGGGTTCGGCACCGACAGTGATCTCGAACAGTCGAGCAACTACCTCATCATCAAGCATTCCGCCTTTCCCATCCCCAGTCCGACCCCCGACGATGCTGACTACGACCCGTATTACACGGTTCCGGTTGCCAAGGTCATGGGCGGTTATCGCAATCGCCGCCGCGCCTTTCGTCCCCCGTCGATCGTCAACGTTTCGGCCATGAGTTTCGGATCACTCAGCGGCAATGCCATCCACGCGCTCAACGCCGGCTCTTGCCTCTCCGGCTGCCTGCACAACACCGGAGAGGGAGGCATCTCGCCACACCACCTGCAGGGTGGCGACCTGATCTGGCAGATCGGTACGGGCTATTTCGGTTGCCGGGACGAGCAGGGCCGCTTCGACCTGGACCGCCTGGTCGAGACCACCCAGGAACACAGTTCGGTCCGTGCAATCGAACTCAAGTTGTCCCAGGGGGCCAAGCCCGGACTGGGTGGCATTCTTCCATCCTCAAAAATCACTCCCGAGATCGCTGCGATCCGTGGCATTCCGATGGGACGGGACTGCATCAGCCCCTCGGCTCACACCGCATTCTCCGACGCCGACAGCCTGCTTGACTTTGTTGAACAAATCGCAGAAGCCACCGGATTGCCCGTCGGCATCAAGTCCGCGGTCGGAGAAATGGATCTGTGGCACGACCTGGCACGACTGACCGACACCACCGATCGTGGACTGGACTTCATCACGATCGATGGAGGAGAGGGTGGGACCGGTGCCGGGCCACTGGTCTTCACCGACCGGGTCGCCCTGCCATTCAAGATCGGCATGAGCCGGGTTTACCGGGTGTTTGCAGAGCGAGGATTGCACGAGAAAGTTCTTTTCCAGGGATCGGCCAAGCTGGGTTTTCCCGAGATGACGCTGTTCGCCTTTGCCCTGGGTTGCGACATGATTGGAGTCGCCCGCGAGGCCATGCTCGCGATCGGCTGCATCCAGGCTCAACGGTGTCACAACGGTCACTGTCCCACGGGCGTGGCCACACAGAACCGATGGCTCGTCCGTGGCCTGGACCCGCTGCTGAAGTCCGACCGGTTGGCCAATTACGTGATGACACTCCGCAAGGAGGTACTGGCACTCTCGCGAGCCTGTGGAGTCGTCCACCCGGCCCTGATCACCTCCGAACACCTCGAAATTCTTGACAGCCGATTTGGATCGGCCACGGTCCCACAACTTTTCGGCTACGAACCCAGCTATGGCCTGCCGTCCCCCAACGACTGCACCACGATCACCGAACTGATGAACTCTGGGACCACCGGAACCTGATCACGGCAACATGACCCGACCGCCACTGGCCACCAGCGTCTGGCCAGTCATGAAATTCGAGTCATCGCCGAGCAGAAACAGCGTGACGCTGGCAATGTCACAGGGTTGTCCGATTCGCTTCATGGGAGTCGCCTCGACCAGTTCGTCGAGCACACCCTTGTCGACATCGGCCAGGATATCGGTTTCGATCAGTCCCGGCGCGATCGCGTTGACCCGGACGCCATCCCCGGCCACTCCCTCTGCCAAACTCCTGGTCAACCCGACCATTCCCGCCTTGCTGGCGGCGTAGGCGATCGAATTCGGCCGTGGCCTCAGGGCAGCGATCGACGCCACGTTGACGATCCGCCCGTAGCCTCGCTGGATCATGCCGTCCTTGACCGCCCAACTCACGAGAAACGCACTGGTCAAATTGACCGCGATCGTACGATGCCACAGTTGGACCGTCGTCTCATGGTGATCTCCATAGTCAAAGATCCCCGCATTGTTGACCAGCAGATCGACAGGCCCCAGCGCGGCATCGACGTCAGCGATCAAGCGGTCGACGTCGGTCTCGTTGGAGACGTCGGCAGCCACAGCGGTCGCTGTGCCACCAGCCGACTGAATCGCCGCCACCGTCTCGGCCGCGGCGTCATGATCGGAACGGTAATTGACAGCGACCCGGGCACCGGCTGCCGCCAGCTGCTCACTGATTGCCCGGCCGATCCCCCGTGACCCACCGGTCACCAGTGCAACTCGCCCTTCGATTCCGTAGTCACTCATCGGCTCGCCCCTGACAATTCACGCGCACTGGCCTTGAGTCACTCAGTCTAAGCCGGATCGTGTCTCGTATCGAGGACACCTGTCATCGATACGACACGCGGCAACGATTCCACCACGACCACAAACTCCCGGCATTCCACGGCTGAATTCTCACCAACCGCTCTGGCACGCGGATTGCTGTTTTCCACGACAAGATTCCGCTACTCACTGTCCCCGGTATCCTCGAACGGAGATTCTGACTATGGCTCGTACGAGACTGACACTGCTGTGGTTCCTGGCAATGGGACTGCTGGCGACAAATGTGAATGGGGAGATCGTGATCCGAAAAAGCGGCTCGACGTGGGCCCGGGTTGACGACGACGGCACAATCCGCATCAAGGGCAGTTCGGTGGGTCGCTTCGAGTCAAATGGCACGGTCCGCAAGCGTGGCAGTTCCGTGGGCTCGATCGACAGCGATGGCACAATCCGCCGCAGTGGCAGTTCAATCGGCAAGATCCAGAACGACGGAACAGTGCGACGGCGTGGCTCGTCGATCGGACGAATCGAGAGTGGAGGAACGATTCGCAAACGAGGTTCCTCGTGGGGCAGCGCCTCGAACTGCTGCGGCAGCTTCGGCAGCAAAAAGGCCATCGCCGCCGTGCTGGTCTTCTTTGCAGATGACTATTTCGACCGCTAGCCGTCCCCGTCGCCACTCGAGACAACGACATGTTCGTGGTCTCGCAGGTGGACCTGGCAGTACTCGTGGTCACCGTCACACCGTGAACAATACTGAAAGAGCATCTGAGGGTCGTCCTTGTCGGTCAGGCCACAATGGCTGCAGGTGTGGAACGCGGAGGCCTCGGCCTGCGCCGCCTGCCGGCGGTGTTGTTGTCGACGACGTCCCGCCTTGAACTTCAACGCGAGATCCGTTCCGAAGAACACCGCAAAGTTGAACGTGGCCGCCAGGACCAGCAACCGATCAATCGAGGATCCGTTCACCAACTGGAAGCCAAACATCAGCCACGTGATCCACGCCAGGTACTTGATCGGCACGGGCAACACGAACATCACGTGGAGCTTGAATTCCGGAAACAGCCAGGCAAAAGCCAGGAACACGCTGCCCCCCAGGAACCCCACGCTGGCAGTTTCACCCGGAGCGATGAAAGCGGCGGCCACCGAGGCGGACCAGCCCAGCAACAGGTAGACGTTGTACCGGAACGATCCCCATTGTGACTCGAGCGCCCCACCCATGATCAGGAACAGGTACAGTGCAAACAGGACCAGGATGCCACGACCGGGAGGCACCAGCACGAACGTCACCAGCCGCCACCACTGGCCCGCGAGAACCTCGGTCCCCTGCAGTTCCAGTTCCGAGATGATTCCTCCAACTCCCGGCTGGCCACCATCCATCATCGTCAACAGCAGGACGATCCCTTGTCCCACCACGATCAACAGCGAGAGATTCGGAATCGCGAAACGACCGAAGCGTCGTTCAAGACGATCGAGCAACTTCATCATCGGGTCCGTGGATTCCTGTCCGAGTCGACGTCAATCGCGCACGACCAACGACACCCGCTCGATGTCACAGTGCCCACTCTTGCGAAAGGGACGCGGCAACGGCTGGGCAATACCCTGGTTGTTGATGGCCCTGCACCTGAGGTCATATCGGCCGGCCGGCACGCCGGGCAGCAACCCCGCCCAATGAGCCAGGGCATACACCCGTGGCCATGATTCGGGACGACCAGTCTTGGAGTTGAAGCCGTGCACCGGTGACGCTCCGCCAGGTCCGATCGTACCCGCGGGCAAGCCACCACCAAAATCATCCGGTGGTGCCAGGATGTCCATGTCCCGCCACGGCGCCTTCTGAAAAAAAGGATCCTCCTTCGGCAGGGGCTTGTCCTTGGGATGAAGCCATGCCTGGACCTTCGAGGCTCCGTTGACACCGGCCTGCACGAGGCCCGTCAACGGGATCGGTTGCCCCGCCTGACCTCGCCGCGGCTTGCTGATAAACCGCGCCATCGTCTTCATCAGGCTGTCGATGTCATTGTTGCCGCCCGCGTAAGTGTCGTTGGCGTTGAAACGGTTGGTCAAAAACACCTTCGTCAACCACTTGATGTTCTTGAAGCCATAACACTCGGGAATCACCATCCGCACCGGCCCTCCCCGTTTGCCGGAGATCCAGTCGCCGTTGAGCTTGTAGCAGAGGATGACCGGAGGGACACCGGGAGGGTCTTCAAGTATCCGGCCAATCGACAACGAACCGCGGAACTCCTGCTTCGGGTCCTCGTTGTGGTAACCGTAAAACCAGGCACGTCGGATGTTGGACGTCGGATTGGCCGTCCAGATCACGTCCCGCAAGGGCACTCCCTCCCAGAGTCCCGTTCCCAGGGGAGCATCTTCGTTGTTGCAGGTCATCGTCTTGAGAAAACGGACCGAGTGTTTCTCGGCCATTTTCATCAACCCTTCAAACGTCAAGGCCGTCTCGTCGGCCAACCGGAGCGGTCGCGTGACCTGGGAATTTGATGCCGGGTCAGCCAACACCTCCAACCGCCAACTCTCCCGCGTCAATCCAGCCGTCTTGAGCTTCTCCGGCGGCAACTTGTAAGGCAACGGATTGCCACGTTCGACCGTACCAAAGGCTGCCGGCTTGGTCAGGAACTCGAGTTTCTTGACCAGTCCGTCCAGCGTCACCTGGGTCGCCGCCGCCGGCTTGCCCTCGTCCCCCAACAAGTCACCGTTCAGTCCCGACGCTCCAACGCAAGCCGTCCCGCCACCAAGTTCCAGGCTGCGACGCAGGAAATATCGACGAGAGACCTCCTGGTGTTCCGGAAAAAAGTCCTGTTGCATGGTCTCACCTCTCGGCCTGATCGACTTGTCACACCACGTCAGTGGATCGCCGATAGGCTAATCGGCCTTCCGGAACCGTGCAATCGAGTGACCCGTCGACACCATGGCCCGCGCGGGATCAGTACTCGACTCGACACTCCGGCAGAGCATCACGCAACGTCGCCACACCCTTTTCGGTGATCCAGGTGCCATGCAAGTCGAGAAACTCAAGAGACTCGATTTCAGCAAGCACGGGAATCGCCGCGTCAGTGACCCGCGTGCGATCCAGCGTGAGATACTTCAACCGTGGCAACCGGGCCAGGGTCACCAGTCCATCGTCTCCGATTTCAGTTCCGCCCAGCTTGATGGATTCGAGCCTGGTCAGCCCCGCAAGTTGCCCCAGGCCAGCATTCGTGACACGGGTCCCGGTGAGATAAAGTTGCCGCAGCCCCGCCAATCGGTTCAGGTGCACAAGTCCCTGGTCAGAAATGGCCGTCCGTTCCAACGACAGCAGCCTCAACTGCAACCGACCTTCCAGCACACTCAAGGAATCGTCATCTATCCCAGTCCCCAAAAGGCTCAATCCCCACACCTGGGATTGCGAGACCACCGGAGCAATCCCCTCGGCCATGACTTCCGTCTGGGCCAGGGAAACCACCTGCGGCCCGAGTTCTTCAAGTTGCTTCAGTAACGCACCATCAACACGGCCGTTGGTGATGTGTTCGTCGACCAGCGTGACCAACGTCGCTTCGGAGTTGTCCAACTGGTCGGCGCGAACCGGTCCCAGGCGGACTCCCTGAAGTTCAAGCGCCGAAATGGTGCGTCGCCGGATCTCGGCGCGTGCGGCTTCGTCGTCCTGATCGAACAGCCCACAGGCGATGGCAACAACCACCAGCAACACGAACACCAAACCGCCGGCCGCCGCCAGCCGCCCACGCTTTGCGGGCGTTGCCTCGATCCGTCCCTGTCGACCACCATGACCGTTACTGGAATCAGGGCTGTCACAAGAGATGTCGTTGGCCGGGGCTTCGGCTTCGCTGCTGAGCATAAGCTGGACCGAAAAAAGAGAGTCGAACGATCGGTTTCGCGGCATATAGCACAGCAAAGGCTGGCCATTCAAGATCGGCTCACCACAGCCACAGCTGCCCCGGGGACCAGATCCTTGACAACGACGACGCGGTTGAATAATTCAGTTGGGCATCGCAGTCGGAGCCTGGCCACGATGTGGTCTTTTCAAGACAGCAATTTCTTCTACGAGGCGCCCGGGGAGGCTCCGGCCTGGCAGCCATCACTTGTTGGCATCATGGTGCCAACAAGCGACAATGTGGACGAGGACGAATTCATTCATCGCAATTCAGAACGGTGCAACGGATCGGCCATTCGAGGAGAGACACACTGATGAGTGAATTGCGAGAGCAAATCGAAGAAGCGTGTGCAGTCATTTCGGCCCAGTGGTCCACTCCACCAACGATTGGCCTGGTGCTGGGAACCGGGTTGGGTGGCCTTGCCGAGCAGATCGAAACGGCCGCTGCCATCGATTACGCCGATATTCCACACTTCCCGGTCTCCACGGCCCCGTCACACGCCGGCCGCCTGGTCTGTGGCACACTTGCCGGTGTGCCACTGGTTGCAATGGAAGGTCGATTTCACTTTTACGAGGGCTATTCGTTGGCCGAGGTGACTTTTCCCGTCCGCGTGATGCGGCTGCTGGGAGCCGAGACACTGATGCTGACCAACGCGGCAGGTGGCATGAACCCCGAGTTTCAACTCGCCGACGTCGTGGCGATTTCCGACCAGATGAACCTGATCGGAGACAATCCCCTCCGTGGCCCCAACGACGACAGTCTTGGACCGCGATTCCCTGACATGTGCGACCCGTACGATCCCAAATTGATCCAACTCGCCACCGAATGTGCCCAGGAACTGGGCTGGAGCCTGAAAACCGGTGTGTTTGCCGCCGTGGCCGGCCCCAATCTGGAAACTCGCGCCGAGTACCGCATGCTGCGGCGTTTGGGAGCTGACCTGGTCGGCATGTCGACGGTGCCCGAGTGCCTGGTGGCCCGGCACATGGCTATGCGGGTGCTCGGTTTTTCAATCGTCACCGACATGGGATTGCCCGAAGAATTGCACCCGGTCGATATCAACATGGTGCTCGAACAGGCCGCTCGCGGGGGGCAAACCCTTGCCGAATTAATCCCACGAATCGTGGCCCGGCTGGCCTAGGCGAACCCGTCCCGCTCTTGCCCCAGCCTCAAACCAACCAATACAGTAGCCTCTTGCGCGGCCCCTTCATCGCGTCTCGACTATGCCCGAGCAGACCGACTCCACTCCGCATTTCCAGAAAGTGTCCGAAGCGGCATTTGTCCGTGGCGAGCACGACGTGCTGAGGTTCTGGACCCAGCGACGGGTCTTCGAGCGACTCAACGAAAAAAATGCCGACGGCCCCCTGTGGAGTTTCCTGGACGGCCCCATAACCGCGAACAATCCCATGGGCGTCCACCACGCCTGGGGCCGCACGTACAAGGATGTCTACCAGCGATTCCACGCCATGACCGGACACCGGTTGCGGTACCAGAATGGATTCGACTGCCAGGGATTGTGGGTTGAGGTGGAAGTCGAACGCGACCTCGGATTGGCCACCAAACAAGACGTGCACGAGTTCGGTATCGATCGATTTGTCACCGAGTGCAAACGACGGGTGCTGCGATTTGCCGCCCGGCAGACTGAACAGTCGATCCGACTGGGCTACTGGATGGACTGGGACGCTCCCGAGACGCTCACCGAACTCTCCCAGACCATCGGCACAGACCAGGACGTGACGATCCAGACCCCTCGAGGCAACACCGTCACCGGACCCGCTCACCAGCTGGTTGCTCGGCTGGGCAATCCCGAATGGGGAGGCAGCTACTTCACGTTCTCCACGGAGAACAACGAGACCATCTGGGCCTTTCTCAAGAAGTGTTTCACCCGAGAAAAACTCTACCGCGGCCATGACGTGATGCCCTGGTCAGGACGCGGTGGCAGCGCCTACAGCCAGATGGAAGTGGCCGACGGACGACGATTGAGCGTTCACGAAAGCGTTTTCGCCAGGTTCCCTTTGACAGACGCGGACAATGAGTTCCTGCTGATCTGGACAACCACCCCCTGGACGCTCGCAGCCAACGTCGCCTGTGCGATCAATCCCGAACTCGACTATGTTCAGTTGCAGGCCGAACGCGACGGAGCGATCTATTACTTCGCCGCCGACAATCTCGAATTCGCCCGACTGGATCGTGAATTCCGCGAGGGTTTCGGGCGTCCGGAATGGAGTTGGCCCGAGAAGGTCCCCAAGCTGAAGACGATTGCTCAGTTGTTCAAGGAACAGGGCGGTTACGAGATCCTGCAGACGATCAAGGGAGCCGAACTGGTCGGTCGCCCATACCGCGGCCCGTTCGACGAACTTCCGGCACAGCAGGCACCCGGTGGCATTCCTGCTGTCGAATCTCTCGCCGGCGTGTCCGCCGCCGACAGCCACCGCGTGATCGACGGCGGTCGCGACAACAAGGGAAACGCCCATGTCGTCAGCGGCGAGGGCACGGGAATCGTCCACATCGCCCCGGGCTGCGGTGACGTGGATTTTCATCTCGGACGGGACAATGGCCTGGTTGCCCTGGCACCGCTGGCCGAGGACGGACGGTTCACCGAGGAATTTGGCTTCCTGGCCGGACAGGAAGCCACCGACCCCAAGACCCACCAGGCCGTCTTCCAACACCTCACCGAAGCCGGGCTGCTGGTCGCCACCGAAGCCTACCCGCACATCTATCCACACTGCTGGAGAACCGGCGACGAACTGGTGTTCCGGCTGGTTGACGAGTGGTTCATCAACATGGACTGGCGAGAGGAGATCAAGGAGGTCACTCGTCAGATCCGCTGGTTGCCCGAGACGGTCGACGGAGAGAGTCGCGAGTTGGAATGGCTGACCAACATGCGTGACTGGATGATCTCCAAGAAACGGTTCTGGGGGCTGGCATTGCCCATCTGGGTCGACGAGGACACCGGTGACTTCGAGGTGATCGGTTCGCTCGAGGAACTCCGTGAACGCGCCGTCGAGGGCTGGGATGACTTTGATGGCCACACGCCGCACCGCCCCTGGATCGACGGCGTCAAGATCGCCCACCCCGAAACCGGCAACCTGATGTCGCGGATCCCCGACGTCGGCAACCCCTGGCTGGATGCCGGCATCGTGCCCTTCTCGACCCTGCAGTACAACGGCGACCGAGAGGCCTGGTCCGAGCAGTACCCGGCCGACTTCGTGACCGAGTGCTTCCCGGGACAGTTCCGGAACTGGTTCTACGCCATGCTGGCAATGGCCACGATGATGGACAACTCGGCCCCGTTCAAGAACCTCCTGGGCCACCGCCTGGTGATGAACGAATCGGGCCAGCCGATGCACAAGTCCGACGGGACAGCCATCTGGTTCGAAGAGGCGGCCGAGCAACTGGGCGTCGACACGATGCGGTGGATGTACCTGGCCCAGAACCCCGCGGTCGACCTGCGATTCGGAACCCGCCACCCCGACCAACCGATCACCATCGAAACACCCGAGGGCCCCCTCGACCAGACCGCCGAGGGTGTGCCAACCTGCACGGTGACCAGTCGGCCGGCCGACGAGGTCCGGCGGCAACTGCTGATTCCGCTGTGGAACTCCTACGCCTTTTTCATCAATTACGCCCGGCTGGACGAATTCGATCCGGCCTCTCCGGCAGTACCGGTCGCCGATCGCCCGGAAATGGACCGCTGGATTCTGTCGAATCTTCAGGCCCTGGTCACAACCTGCCGCGACTCGCTGTCGGAATTCAACTCCGCCGAAGCCTGCCGGGCCACCGCCGCCCTGATCGACGATCTCTCCAACTGGTACATCCGTCGCAACCGCCGACGGTTCTGGCGGTCGCGAGACGAGGACACCGGCGACGGTGGACGCGACAAACTGGCGGCCTACCAGACACTGCACACAGTCCTGGTCACGCTCTCGAAACTCGTCGCCCCCATGATCCCGTTCCTGGCCGAACGCATGTACCGGAACCTCGTCGCCGGAGACGACCCCGACAGCGACGACAGCGTCCACCTGAACGATTACCCCCAGGCCGACCCGGGGTTGCTGGACCCGGAACTCAACCAGCGGATGGCCACCGCCCAGCAGGTCGTCCGACTGGGACACCGACTGCGGGACGAGTCCAACCAGCGGGTCCGGCAGCCGTTGCCGGAACTGAGATTCTCGACAGCCGACTCCTCTCGCCTGGCTGCTGTCGGACCATTGGCCGAAGTCATCGCCGAAGAACTCAACGTCAAGCAGGTCACCGCCTGCGAATCCCTCGACGAACTGGTCCGCTACGTCTACAAGCCAAACCTCAAGACACTCGGCCCCAGGTATGGAAAACTGCTGGGTGCCATTCGACAGGAACTTCCCGGGATCGACCCCGACTTGCTCGCACCGCTTCGAGACGGCCAGGACGTCACGCTCAGCATCGGTGGCCAGGACGTCACACTGGGACCCGACGACGTGTTGACCGAGACCGAGCAGTCCAGTGACTGGATCTGCGGTGACGACCAGGACGTCCAGGTCGCACTCTCGACAATTCTCACCGACGAGTTGCTCCGCGAGGGTATGGCCCGGGACTGCATCCGTGGCGTGCAGCAGATGAGAAAAGACTCGGGACTGGAGATCCAGGACCGCATTCGACTCGGGTACCATGCCGACGAACCCGAGGCGGCCCGGGCGATCGCGGAATGGTCCGAGACCATCCGCAGTGAAACACTGGCCGATTCGCTGGACCCGTCCGAGACAGGTCCGGCCGAGGGAGCCCGTGACGTCAAAACCGGGGCCGTAACGGTCCAGGTCTGGATCATCACAACGGAATAGTCGCATCATGTCCGAGACGGTCTCCGAGCCGACTGACTCGACCAGTTCGCCACTGCTCCACGTCGTGCTCCACCAGCCCGACATTCCACAGAACACGGGCAATATTGGCCGCACCTGCCTGGCCGTCGGAGCCAAGCTGTGGCTGGTCCGGCCACTCGGATTCCGACTCGATGCAAAACACCTCCGCCGCGCCGGCATGGACTACTGGCCCCAGGTCGAATGGGAAGCGGTCGAGAACTGGAACGTCCTGATGGAACGTCTCGGCGATCGGCCGATGTGGTTCCTCAGCCGTTCCGGCCGGCGAACCGTCTGGGAGGCGTCTTTCGGCCGCGGCGATGTACTGGTCCTGGGCAGTGAAACTCGAGGACTGCCAGCGGCAATGCTCGAAGCCCAGGCGGCAAGAACGCTGAAACTGCCCATGCATCCGGAAGTCCGCAGCCTCAACCTGGCCAGCACTGCCACCGCGGTGGTCTACGAGGCAGTCCGACAACTGGGAGGACTGTGACCAGCGGCACCTGGCCTTCTCGACAGATCCACGTTGCCCACCACCCGCGCGGCGACCTATTCTTGACCCGATGCCCACGCTCGTCCAACTTCCGCTGACCGAATTGCTTTTGCTCGTCGGTGTGGCCACGGTCGCCGCCGGGCTGGCACGCCGGGCACTGCCAACCCGGTGGCGGCGATCCGGCCTGGTCTTGATCCCCTTGGCCGTCTTCGGACTTGGAGCCCTTTACTGGAGCCAGGTCTCTCCCAACCGGGACATCCTCGCCGAGACCTACCTCCCGAGCCGTTCCGACGACCGCGGCTACGCCTCCTCACAAACCTGCCGGAGTTGCCATCCCGGCACGTACGCCAGTTGGCACAAGACCTACCATCGCACGATGACACAGGTGGCCACGCCGTCGACGATCGTGGCCGGTGCCAGGACCGACTTCGAGAAGCGTCGTCGGTTCGAAAGTCACGGACAATCGGCTCGCATCTCGCGTCGTGAAAACGAGTTCTGGATCGACATGGTTCATCCCGAATGGGTCAAGGCGCGAGCAGCGGGCATCGCCGAGGCAATCGCGGTCACTGATCCGAAACAGGTCGAGAGACGGGTGATCCTGACCACGGGGTCACACCACTTCCAGGTCTTTTGGTTCACCAGTGAACGGACCGGGGAACTCTGGCAATTCCCCTGGCGATATCACATCGGCGAAAGCCGCTGGGTCCATCGCAACGACGTGTTCCTGCAACCAGCCGACAAGAGCGAGTTGTCTCATTTCCGCACATGGAATCACCAGTGCATTCACTGCCACAACGTCGGCGGTGAACCGGGCATGGGACCAGCACCCCGGAATTTTTTTTCCAACACCCGTGTCGGAGAAATTGGTATCGCCTGTGAATCGTGTCACGGCCCGGCCGAGGCCCATGTCCGCAAGTACAGAAATCCGGGCCGACGACTCAAGCAACGTGTCGCCGGCACGACGACCGGTGACATCATCAACCCGGCCAGGACGTCACCCAGCCAGTCTTCCCAGATCTGTGGCCAATGTCACAGCCACATGGCCAACCATGATGGTGACCAGGACGGAGCCCGCCAGTTCCTCAAAACCGGACTGCCCTACCGCCCCGGTGATGACCTGCATGCTTTTGGCAAGTTACTGACACTCAAGGATGGCCACCGTGGCAACGAATTTCGTTTCTGGGCCGACGGCAACTGCCGGAGCGGCGGCCGCGAGTACAACGGCCTGCTGGGCTCACCCTGCCACCAGGTCTCCGGCGATGGCAAGGACCAGTCCCGGCAGATGTCCTGCCTCTCGTGCCATTCGATGCACAACGCACCGATCGACGACCAACTCAAGCCGATCGCAACGCACAATTCCGCCTGCACCCAATGCCATCCCCGGTTCAAGGACACCGCGACACTCAAGTCTCACACGCACCACCAGGCCAACTCCACCGGCAGCCAGTGCTACAACTGCCACATGCCGCACACCAGTTACGCGTTGTTCAAGGCCATTCGCTCGCACCAGATCGACAGTCCGCGAGTCCGTCCCACCGGTCCGAACACCCGGCCCAACGCCTGCAACCTCTGCCACCTCGACCGCACACTCGCATGGGCCTCCGATCGCCTCGTGGACTGGTACAACCAACCCGGGGTCGAGTTGACCGGTGCCGACCGGGACATCTCGGCCGCGGTCCGTTGGACACTGGCCGGCGACGCCGGCCAGCGCGTGATCGCCGCCTGGCACTTCGGCTGGGGACCGGCTCAAACCGCCTCGGGAACAACATGGATGGCCCCGGCGTTGGCACAGACGCTCAAGGACCCTTACCCGGCGATCCGCTGGGTCGGCTGGCAAAGCCTGAAATCTCTGCCAGGCATGCCAGCGTTCGATTACGACTTTGACGGCCCCGAGGCACACAGGCGAAGTGTCGTCGAACAACTCACCCGGGGCCGTCGACAGGATCCGATGCCGGCAAACAACACGCCCGCCCGCCCGGAAATTTTCATCCGGTCCGGCGGACGCAGCGACTGGAAATCAATCGAACGGTTGATCCGGTCGCGAGACAACCGCCGCGTCGAAATCTACGAATGACCCGACAACCGCTGCCGGTACTAACCGCGGCCGGTGACCGGGTAGGCGTCGTCCTGGAACCCAACGCCGGAGTGCTCACCCGGCGGGACAAGGCTGTCGACCAGCGCTTCGTCCGAGTCGGTCCACTCGACATCAACGCATCCCAGGTTGTCGTCGAATTGTTCCATCGTCCGGGGCCCGATGATCACCGAGGTCAAGATCGGGTTGGCCAGGCACCATGCCAGGGAGAACTGGCTGCAGGGGGTGCCCCGCCCGTCACAGTGCTCCTTGATCGCCTGGCTGACCTGGATACTCGCCTCGCGAAGTTCCGCCTGGACCATCCGTGGATCGTCCAGTGACGCTCGGGTTCCCTCGGGATACTCGCCGAAAGTCGTGTACTTGCCCGTCAGAATGCCACGAGCCAAACCACTGTAGCTGACCACCCCGAGTTGCTGGTCACGACAAAGCGGCAACAACTCCACCTCGATGTCACGATTGACAATGTTGTAGAGCGGCTGGACACACGCAAAACGGTCGAGACCACCTCGATCGCTGATCCCCAGGGCCAGCGCCAGGTACCACGCCCGGTAATTCGAGCAGGCGATGTAGCGAACCTTGCCCGAGCGAACCATGTCGTCCAGGGCCCGCAAGGTCTCCTCCAGTGGAGTGTCGTAATCCGGTGAGTGGACATAGTAGAGGTCGATGTGGTCGGTACCCAGCCGCTGCAAGCTCGCCTCCAACGCCCTCATCAGGTAGCCACGACTGGTCCCCTTGTCGTTGACACCCTCGCCCATCGCATTGCGACCCTTGGTCGCCAGGATCACCTCGTCGCGTCGCCCGGCAATCGCACGACCGGTGATCTCTTCGGAGACGCCCGCGTTGTAGATGTCGGCGGTATCGATGAAGTTGATGCCGTTGTCGATCGCTTTGCCGATGATCTGGCTGGACAACGCCTCGTCGGTTCGTCCACCGAACATCATTGTGCCCAGGCAGATCTCCGAGACCCGCAATCCTGTTCGCCCCAGCAACCGGTATTTCATTCCACTCATCATTTCCCTCTCTGTCGCTTCTGTCTCCAGGGGCATTCCGACCCCCAACTTGACTCATGATAACGATCAGGCCTGACGTTTGCCTTCAACAGGGTGCCGACTTGGTACCCGCCGGGCAGTTGATCGAGTCCGTCGGGCCTGCTAGAGTCCCGGTTTGCAGGTGCGGTGGCTGTGTCACCGTGTTTTGCTGCGGGACGAGAGCACTCCTCGCGAAGAACCAAATGGGTACAAAGAAATCAGGCAAGGGTCGCCGCAAGATCGGTCGTAAAAAACGACGGAATCGCGCCAAGATCCGCCATCGCAAGAAGTAATCCGGCCCCGTCGGATCGGCCCCGGGTTCTCCCGACGTGGCCCACTGGCTCTTACTGGTACGCTACCGGTGCGTACCAGAGTCCGCGACTCGTGCGGCACCCTCTTGACAATGCCCCCCGGTGTGCGGATGCTGGAGCAACCCACCCAGATCATCCCACCCGCAAAACCATCCAACTTTCCCCTCTTCGCCGAGATTCCCACGGGGATCCGGTTGCGAATCACTGCAAAACGAGAAAGACTGTGGCAACACTTCCGCTTGGATATGTGGATTAGTGTGCCCATCGACCTGAAGGGACTACCATGCGAGACAAAACCCTCCTCTCACGCGTGACCACGACGACAATGGCACTGGCCATTTTCCTCGGTTCGGCGTTCGCGACAATCGCCCAGGACAAGCCGTCACCGGCCGACGCGTTGAAGGCCGCCATAGCCAAGACAAAGCAACTCGAAGCCAAGCTCAGCCAACTCAAGGCCGACGCCGCAAAGGCTGAAAAGGCTGCCGCGAAGGTCGCCGCCGACCTGAAGGCCCAGCAGGCCGCTGCCGCCAAGATCGCCGCCCTTCAGCAGGCCGAATTGAAAAAGAAGGCCGATGCCGCCGCGGCCCGACAAAAGGTTGCCGACGCCGCCACCAAGGCAGCTCGAACCAAGGCACAGGCGATGAAGGATGAGGTCGCAAAATTGAAGGCTGGTGTCGCCAAGGCCACCAACGACCAGAAGGCCGCCGAAAAGAACGTCAAGCCGCAAACCGATGCAGCCAAGAAGGCGACCGACGCCAAGACGGCCGCAGACAAGGAAGCCGCCGTCGCCGCCAAGGCACTCGCCGATGCCCAGAAACGGGCTAAGGCCGCCATGGACAAGGCCACCAAGGCAACCACCGCCGCCAAGGCCGCCAGTGACACGCTCAAGAAAACCAACGACACCATCGCCACCTCGAAGAAAACCGTGATCGATTCCAATGCCAAGGTGAAAACCACCGAGGCTGCGATCGCCAAGTTCGCTCCGGAGTTGGCCAAGGCGGAAGCGTCGCTCGAATCACAGACGCTGGCATCAATCTCCGCTGCCAAGCAGTTCGAGAGTGTCCTGATCGCGACCGGCCAGATGGTCTCGTTCTCCGAGTCGGTCGCCCCGATCTTTGCCCAACGGTGTGTGGCCTGCCACAACGCCCGTACAGCCAAGGGACGACTCAACCTCGACTCATTCGCCGCCACCCTCAAGGGGGGCGAGAGTGGTGTGTCATTCGAATCCGGCAAGGCCGACGAGAGTACCCTGGTCGCCATGATCGAAGATGGTTCGATGCCCAAGGATGCCGACCCCCTGACCGCCGACCAGATCTCGTTGATCAAGAAATGGATCAACACCGGCGCCAAGCTGAATGCCGGCGTGGGACTCAACGATCCTCTGATCGCCATCGTTCCCAAGCGGCCCCAGCCGATGCCGCCCAAGGCCTACCGCGTGCCCGTGCCGGTGACAGCAGTCGCCTTCAGCCCTGACGGCAAACAGTTGGCCAGTTCGGGTTACCACGAGGTCATCATCTGGAACGCCGCCGATGGCAAGATGGTCCGACGGATCACCAACATCGCCGAACGCGTCTACGACATCACCTTCTCGGCTGATGGCAAGCAGATGGCTGTCGCCGCTGGAACGCCTGGACAGATCGGAGAGATCAAGCTGTTCTCAACCGCCGATGGATCGCTACAAGGTGACCTGGTGCGTTCCGGAGATTCTGTCTTCGCAGTCGCTTACAGTCCCGATGGCAAGAAACTGGCCGCCGCAGGAGCCGACCGGGCCATCCGTGTCTACGACCTGGCCAGTGGCAAGCAATTGCTGGCGATCGAGGACCACGCCGACTGGGTCATGGACGTCGCCTGGGCTCCCGATGGAACCAAGCTGGCCAGTGCCAGTCGAGACAAGACCTCCAAGGTCTTCAACGCCGTGACCGGCGACTCGCTGGTCACCTTCAACAGCCACGGCCAGCCGGTCTTCGGTGTCGGTTTCAGTGCCGATGGCAACCAGGTGATCACCAGTGGACGCGACAAGAACATCCGCGTCTGGAACACCAAGGACGCCAAGCAAGTCCGAGCCATCGGCGGATTCGGTGACGAGGTCTTCCGGGTGGTCGTTGCCAAGGACGGTAAGGTCTACAGCTCCAGTGCCGACAAGACGGCCCGGATTCACACCGTCGGTGATGGCAAGCAAATCCGCAGCCTCGCCGGCCACAAGGACTGGGTCTACTCGGTCGCCGTCACGCCCGACAGCAAGTTGATTGCCACGGGCAGCTACGACGGTGAAATCCGCATCTGGAACGCCGCCGACGGCAAGGGCACGGTGACATTCGTCGCCGCCCCCGGCTACAAGGCACCCCAGACCACCGCTGCGGCCAAGTAGCCACGAGGCAACAGCACCAACGGCTCAACACGGGCGACATCCCCCGGCGGGGTGTCGCCCGTTGCCATTTCATACAGCTGAAACAGCCTCGTCTGCCACCTCGGCCCACAGGGAAATCTGGACCGCCGCTCCCAGCGGCATCTCGCTGATCCCCAACGCTGTCCGTGTGTGACGCCCCCGATCGCCAAAGACTTCCAGCAACAGGTCCGAGGCACCGTTGAGGACCTGGGGCTGGCCCCGATGACCGGGCGCCGAGTGCGTGTTGCCCTCGAGACGAACGATCTTCACGACGCGATCCAGATCTCCCACGGCTTCCTTCAACTGGGCCAGGGCATTGATCAATGCGTTCCTCGCCGCCTGGTACCCCTGTTCATCAGTCAGTTCGGCACCAATCCGCCCCGTGTGACTCAACTCGCCGTCGACCCATGGCAATTGACCGCTGGTGACAACCAGTGACCCCGTCCGCACCCAGGGCACATAAGCCGCCACCGCCGGCGGTGCGGCCGGTAAAACGATTCCCAGTTCCGTCAATTTCGCCTCGATCACGCCCATCGGATTGTCCGTACTCATCGTCGATTGCTCCTGGTTGCCGTCTCTGGCTGCAGCGGAAACCTGACAAGGTCCCCGGCAAGGCGTCTCATCCTGTAGCCACCTCGCCCCGATTGCAACCAATCCCGAATGGCTGGCATCCGGAACACCCCGTGAGGTAGGCTCTGGCAACGCCACAGGATTCCCAGGCTCAATTCAACAATGCCCCAACCTGCAGACGCCATCACACCGGACACGGCTCTTTCGATCCCCGAGGGAGGACTGACCACCCCGGACCTGGTGGTGATCGTCATCTACCTGGCCGCCATGATGGGGATGGGCATCGCCATTGCCCGCCGCCAGAAATCAACGACCGATTTCTTCCTGGGTGGCCGATCGCTTCCGGCCTGGGCCGTCGGAATCAGCATCTTCGCCTCCCTGCTCTCCACGATCACCTACCTGGGGATGCCCGGAGAGATGTTTCGAACCGGCGTGGCCTTCCTGACCCGCCAGTTGCCGATCCCGCTGGTGCTGATCGTGGTCTGGGCATTGTGGATCCCGTTCTTCATGCGGCTGAATCTGACCAGTGGCTACGAATACCTCAGCCGGCGTTTCAATTACACCGTCCGGGCACTCTCTGCCGTATTCTGCCTGCTGCTGCTGTTCGGATGGATCTCCGTCGTCGTGCTGACTGCCGCCGGTGCCCTGGTCGACATCGCCCACCTGAACATCGGCTGGTTCCTGGGAACCAATGATCCCTCCACGGGCTACCGCGATGCCGACATGCACATGGTGATCATTGCTGTCGGTATGTTCTCGATCCTCTACACCACCCTGGGTGGTATTCGCGCGGTGATCTGGACCGACGTGATCCAGTTCCTGGTGCTGATGGTCGGAGCCCTGTTCACGATGGGATACATCGCATACGACACGGGAAGTGGCCTGGGTGACTGGGTCAGCCATTCTCTCGCCAACAAGCACGAGGAGGTCGAGTGGTTCAGCCTCGATGTCGGCAATCGTTCCACGGTGTTCACGATCTCCGTCGGAATGTTTTTCTGGTTCATCTGCACCCACGGTGCCAACCAGGTGGCACTCCAGAGATACTTCACGGTCAAATCGATCCGAGAAGCCCGCACCAGTTATCTTGTCAGCGCACTGTCCAGTTTCGGGATCGGGATCATCCTGGCTGGAGTCGGCGTGTCCCTGGCCTACTACATCCAGGACCATCCGCTGGATGCGAGCATCGCCAAGGACAAGGCGACCAACTCGCTCAAGGAACTCGACAGGACACTCGACAACGCGGTTGCAACCGGTGACCCGCGACAGGAAGAGTCGGTCCGTGGGGCGCAATCCCAGCAACGACGGGACCTCAAGAAAACACTCAACAAGGCCCAGGACAGTATCTTCCCGCAGTTCATCCGACACTACATGCCACCAATTCTGCGGGGACTGGTGGTCGCAGCACTCTTCGCGGCAGCGATGTCGACGATCGACTCCGGAGCCAACTCGACCAGCACCATCCTGACTGTCGATTTCTTTCGCCCACTCTCGCGCACACCCGCCACCGAGGCCGGCGAACTGTCCCGGGCGAGGGTCCTCACGGCGACAATGGGCGTCGTCGTCGTGCTCTACACCCTGGGACTCTACCACCTGTCCAAGGGCACAAACATCATCGACCTGTGCCAACGTGGCTTCAACTGCTTCCTGGGCCCTCTGGGGGCCACTTTCATGCTCGGCATGTTCTCTCGGCGTGTCTCATCGGTACACGTGATCCCCGCATTTGTCGTCGGTGAAATCGTTGGTGTCTGTACCAGTTACAGCATGCAATTCTTCGGTTTCCCCTTCTCCACCCACTTGATCGTTCCAGCCGCCTGGGCCGCCACGATGATCGGTGCTCTGGCGCTCTCCCTGGTGATCCCCGCGCGTCCCTCATCCGAGCAACTCAGGTGGACAAGGAAAGCCGTTCTGGCCGACGAACATCGAGATCCAACCGGACCGGCCGGCGACTCAAATGCGGCGTCCTAGCAAGACCAGGCCGACAACCGACGCCGCGGAGACCGCTGCAACCGCGCCAAGTGAAACAAACTCCAGCAGCAGCGGCATCATCAGGGTCAACAACCCACCCCCGATGAATGGAGCCGACAGCGGAGCGGCCAGGGCATAATCCTCGGCGGCCCCGGACTCCAGATCCTTGTCGACCATCCGCAACAGCAGGAGACCAGTTGCCGTGGTGCCCGTCGACATGCCGTAATTGATCAGCCCCAGTTCCATCCAGCGATCCGCCGGCAGAACACGTCGTCCGATCCACAACAGGCAGATTGCCGTCCAGGTGACTGCCAGCACGATCAACACCGTCAACGGACCAGCCAGTTCCAGTACGGCGTCGAGTTTCAACGACGCGATCGCTGCCACCACCAGGAATTCCATCGCCACGGACGTCAACCTGCGGATCGAATCCCCATCAACAAGATGCCCCCAACCGCTGAGATCCAATCCCCGTCGAATGGCCAGGCCGCCCAGCAGCGTGAACAGGAACAGGGGCAGGTTGCCGACCGAACGTTGTAGCTTGGCGATCGTCTCGTCGGCGACCTGACCCTGCAGGCCACTGACCAGTTCCAATCCCACTGCCTTGACCGCCCATGACGCCCCCATTCCAACCAGGAACGCCATCGCCAGGATCAACACCTGGAAGACAAGTGGATCCAGAACGTCCGACCGAATCACACCACGGCCAATCACCGGTCGCTGGTCGACCGGTTCCAGGGCACCACGTCCCGACGTGTTCAGCTTGTCGATCGACACCCTGGTCCACCCGCGACGCACCGCGAGATTTGTCCAGGCGATCCCGCTGACCACGCTCCACCCCAGGCCGACTGTGGCCATGAAAACTCCCAGGTCAGCCCCCTGTTCCCAGCCCACGGTGTCACGAAACACGCCCCCCATCGCCGCGGCCGTTCCGTGTCCACCGGCCCAACCCGTTTCGATCAACAACCCGAACCCGGCAGGAATCTCCGGGTACAACGGCTGGATGATCAGCCACGTGGCCAGCAGTCCCAGGGCCACCTGTCCAAGAATGATCACCCAGACCATGACTCCTGCGGCCATCACCCGCCGCCAGCCACCACGATCCATCCGAGCCGGACGATCCAACAACAGGCCCGCAAAGACCACGGCGATCAGCCACCCCGGCCAGCCGGACAGTTCGGACGGGCAAGCCACAGCGACCCAGTTGACGACGGTGGACCAACCCGAACTCGTTTCTTCCACGGCGGTCGGCACATCCAGCCTGCGGGCCAACTGCACGAGCACCAGGCCCACCAGCCCTCCCGCGACCGATGCCGGAATCAGCGCTCGCTGCAGCCAACCGAGCCGAGCGCGCAACAACGCCCCGAACAACAGCAGCCCACAAGCAGCCAGGGCAGCAGCTTCCATTGTCTGTCACTTCCTCACTGGAACAGTCCGTGCCGTATCCAGGAAAAACCTTTGATCATGAGCCCGTGGAGACGTTGCGCTTGTCGCGTCTGGACGGGTAGGTCATAGTCTACGCAGTTGCCCACGCGGTCGCACCGTCACCCGGTTGCGTCCCCCCCTCACACCTGTTTTCCCCGGAATCCGCCGATGACCATTCGTCGTCTCACGACTCTCGCCCTTGTTCTTCCCACGCTCTGGGCCCTGACCGCTCAATCGAGCAACGCCGCTGATTTCCCCGGATTTCGTGGCCCCAAGCGAGACAACATTTCGACCGAAACAGGCCTGCTGAAGCAGTGGCCCAAGGATGGCCCCAAGCTGCTTTGGACGGCCAAGGGAATCGGTGAAGGTTATTCGACCGTCAGTGTCGTCGGAGGCCGGGCTTACACCATGGGAGCGACGAAGGCTGGTGGCGAGAGCATTCACGCGATTGACCTGGCCGGCGGCAATATTGTCTGGTCAACCAAGATCAGCACCTCGTACAACGCCAGTGTCGGCAATGGCCCCCGAGGCACCCCAACGATCGACGGCAAACGACTCTATGCCCAGGGACTCAATGGCGACGTGGCCTGCCTGGATCTCGAGAGTGGCAAGATCCTCTGGCAAAAAAACGTACTCAAAACGTTCAAGGGTGGCCGTCCCGGTTGGGCAATCTGTGAGAGTGTGCTGATCGACGGCCAGAAGATGATCTGCACACCCGGCGGCCAGGGTGCCACCATGGTCGCACTCGACAAGGTCACCGGCGATGAACTGTGGCGATCCGCCGTTCCAGGCAATCCGCAAGCAGCCTATTCCTCGTCGATCATCACCACCGTCGGTGGCGTCCGACAATACGTCAACTTCACCCGCAACGCCGTGATCGGCGTCCGTGCCGATGACGGCACATTCCTGTGGAAACAGTCGGGATCTGCCAATGGCACGGCCAATTGCTCGAGCCCCCTGGCTGCCGACAACCTGGTTTTCAGCGCCTCGGGATACGGCAAGGGAGGTGCCCTGGTGCAATTGACCTCGGCCAACGGACAGACCACCGCCAAGCAGGTCTATCACACTCGAAACATGAAGAATCACCACGGTGGCATGGTGCTGCTCAAGGGCTTCCTGTTCGGCTTCAACGACGGTGGCGGCCTGACCTGCCTGGAACTCAAGACAGGCCGCGTCGCCTGGCGCAACAGGTCGGTTGGCAAGGGTGCGGTTGTCTACGCCGATGGACACATCTACCTGCGTAGCGAAGGCGGCCGGGTGGCGCTGGTCGAAGCCAGTACCACCGAGTACAAGCAAAAAGGTGTGTTTGCCCAGCCACAGCGAAGCCGGCGTCCGGCCTGGCCTCATCCGGTCGTTGCCGACGGAAAACTGTTCCTCCGGGACCAGGATTCATTGCTCGTCTACGACATCAAGGGCCAGTAAACGACCGCCTTTCGATTTCAATCGGCCGACCGCGTCCCCACGATATTGACACCGCTGCCGGGGATCAGGTTCTGTCGCCAGGCCCAGCGATAGACACCACCGGTCTTCTCGGGCGGAAGTTCCCGTAGGTCGGTGAACCCCGCCGATTCGAACCACTCCCCCAGTTCTCCCGTCGTGTGATGGTGCTGGAAGGCCGGTGCGTACCAGTCGTAGGTGTCGCACAGTCGCAGTTCGGGATCCGGGTGATTGCTGAAATTGACCAGCTTGTTGAACACTCTCTTGAGCACCGGAACACCACCCCACCAGGCCAGTCGTCGACACGATCGTTCCAACTGCTCGTCGGACATCCTTGCAGCTCGCCGCCGCATCCTGTCGTTGATCCACTCCTGCCACCATGTGTTTCGGCGATACAACCAAACCGCCAGGCGACCTCCCGGCCGGACCATACTCGCCACGGCATCGAAAACCGCTCGCGTGTCACGGTCGTGATGCATCACTCCGATGGAAAACACCAGGTCGAACGAAGCGGCCTCCAGTGGCAATCTCTTGAGATCGGCTTGCAGGAACCGGGCTGCCGACAGATCCCGACACACGTCGGCCGCCTTTTCGACCGCCGTGCTCTGGTCTGCTCCGATGACCTCGGCTCCGGCCAGGGCCGCCAGGCGGCTGTAACGGCCACCACCACAGCCCGCATCCAGTACCCGCAGGCCTGACAGGTCGTCGAGACTCACCCCGGTCTTCACCTCGAAGACCCGACGGTCCTCGTCGTCCCGGACAACATCAAAACGATTCCACTGGGTTCCGAAACTCTCCAGGTGAGCCTGTTCCACAAACCGAACAATCCCGCCCTGCTCCACCCCGCTGTACCCGCATGCATCGCACGACCACGCCCCAGAATCGACTCGCAACCGGCCATGCCCGTCGGGACAAACCAGCAGGTCGCCAGACAGGTGCTCAACTGCGTCCGACATGGGCGTGGGCTCATGACAGGTGAAGACGGAAACCACCGTCCACTATCGTCCGGTCGACCACCTCGACGATGGTGGGAATTGAAACCGACCCGTTGGACCACCGTGTTGGCGGGCTATCAGATCAATCGTCCAATTGACGTTCGCGGATCCAGTCCGTGTGGAACGCGCCATCCTGATCCAGACGCCCGTAGGTGTGCGCCCCGAAATAATCCCGCTGAGCCTGCAGCAGGTTCGCCGGCAACCGTCCGCGACGGTATCCGTCGAAATAGGCCAAAGCCGCCGAGAAACCTGGCACCGGCAAGCCGAGTTCCACTGCCGTGGCCACGACCCGTCGCCAACTGGGCTGGGCCGTTTGGATCGCGTCGCGGAAAAAGTCGTCGAGCATCAGGTTTTCAAGATCCGGATCCCGCTCGAAGGCCGCCTTGATGTTCTCAAGGAACGTGGCGCGAATGATGCAGCCACCACGCCACAACAATGCAATTTGGCCGTTGTCCAGGTCCCATCCGAATTCCTCGGCCGCCGCATCCAACTGCACGTACCCCTGGGCGTAGCTTGTGATTTTCGATGCGTAAAGAGCCTGGCGGACATCCTCGACAAACGCGTCACGATCGCCGTCGTAGGTTCCACTTGGCCCCGACAACACGGCCTCGGCCCGGACGCGAGCCTCTTTCTGAGCCGACAGGCAACGAGCAAACACCGCCTCGGTGATCAGGGTGGTCGGTACACCCAGATCCAGGGCATGCTGGCTCATCCACTTGCCGGTCCCCTTCTGGCCGGCGGTGTCAAGAATCTGGTCGACCAGGTGACCACCACTGGCCTCGTCAGTCACGGTAAAGATGTCGCGGGTGATCTCGATCAGATAACTCTCCAGGTCCCCCTCGTTCCAGTCGCTGAAAACACGATAGAGTTCTTCGTTGGTCAGCCCCAGGGCGTGCTTGAGAATGAAATACGCCTCGCAGATCAACTGCATGTCACCGTATTCGATCCCGTTGTGCACCATCTTGACATAATGTCCCGCTCCGGCCGGACCAACCCATTCACAACAGGGTATGTCTTCCTCCGGACCGACCTTGGCACTGATCTCCTGCAACAATTCTCTGACGAATGGCCAGGCGTCGGGCGACCCGCCGGGCATGATACTGGGCCCCAGCAGTGCTCCTTCTTCGCCGCCGGAGACACCGGTGCCAATGAACAGCAAACCGGATTCCTCAACCTCGCGTGTCCGCCGGTTGGTGTCGTCAAATTGCGTGTTGCCCCCGTCGATGATGATGTCGCCCGGGTCCAGCAACGGTGTGAGTTGATCGATGATGGCGTCAACGGCCGGTCCCGCCTTGACCATCAACATGACCTGCCGCGGGCTCTTCAAGTCAGCCACCAGCTCTTCAACCGAGTGATAACCGGTGACCGTCTTGCCCGCGGCCGTTCCCGCGATGAACTCGTCGGTTGTCGCCGTGGTGCGGTTGAAAACACCCACGGAGTATCCCCGGCTGGCCATGTTCAGCACCAGGTTCTGGCCCATCACGGCCAAGCCTATGAGTCCGATATCGTGCTGTGGCATTGTCTTCTCTTGGTTCAATTTGAAATGTCTGCCGCGACGGCTGGCCGCCCACGACGGAAACTACCTCTGGATTCTTGCCGTCCCCCCCTGGGCAAGATCCTCCACCTGGCTCAGAGTGGCCATCGTGGTGTCACCGGGGAATGTGGTCAACAGGGCCCCGTGAGCCCAGCCCAATCGTAACGCCTCGGCCGGGTCCAAACCGCTCATCAGGCCATAGAACAAGCCCGAGGCGAACCCGTCCCCGCCACCGACCCGGTCCACGACATCCAGCTCGCAGGTCGGGGCCCGGAAGGTTTCTCCCTCGACCCAGCACACCGCACTCCATTCGTGACTGTTCGTTGAGCGGACTTCCCGCAAGGTGGTGGCGACAACCTTGACCGACGGCAGTGTCTCGGCCACCTGCTCCATCATCGCGAAGAAGGCACTCGGGTCGAGCTTGCCACTCGACTCAACATCTGGCCCCTTCAGACCCAGTCCCATCTGCAGATCTTCCTCGTTTCCAACCAGGACATCGACATGCTCGACAATCCGCCGCATCGTCGCCTGTGCGTTCTCCAGTCCTCCGGAAATTTCCCAGAGCTTGGCGCGGAAGTTGAGATCAAAGGAGACGATCGCTCCGGCGGCCTTGGCCGCCTGCATGGCCTCGACAATCACCTCTGGCGTGTTGCTCGACAGTGCCGCAAAAATGCCACCGCTGTGGAACCAGCGAACACCACCGGCCATGATCGCAGACCAGTCAAAATCACCCGGTTCCAGCAGGGCCGCCGCTTCGTTGGCCCGATTGTAGAAGACAACCGGAGCTCGAACTCCGGCCCCCTGGTCGCTGTAGACCGTGGCCATGTTTGGACCACGGACTCCGTCGTGAGCGTAGTTCTTGTAGAACGGGCGGACGCCCATCGCCCGCACGCGTTCCTGGATCAGATCTCCTAGTGGCGACTCCACCATTGCCGTGGCAATCCCCGTTGACAGTCCGAAACAATCCGCCAGGTTGGCCGCGCAATTGAATTCGCCACCACTGACATGAACCTTCAGGTCCGTCGCCTTACGGAACGGGATCCGGCCTGGATCCAGTCGATGCACCATGGCCCCCAGGGCCAGGAAATCGAGTTCACCGCCACTGGAAATCTCGAGCATGCCGTTTCAACTCCCGGGGCACAGAATCGTGCCGAGTCCACACAAAAAAGCGTTCTGGGCCTGGAAGCGACAGTTCACGCCAAGCCAAATTTTACCCCAAGCCAATTTGGACGACCGTGGCAAAGCCGATTATGATAGGGGACAAGCTGTCGCAATTCAAAAGGTCGGCCCGGGAGACGAATCCGTGTCCATGACGTTGCAGTGCTACACGCGCATTGGAAGTTGGTGGGGCCTGGCGGGAATGCTACTGGTGTGGCCCTGCCTGGCTCGCCCAGTGGCTGCTGCCGATTCCGACCAGGTCGTCATCCAGACCATCAACAAGCACGTCCGCCAGGGATGGTCCGACAACGAGGTCGTGGCATCGCAACGTGCCTCCGACGGCGAATTCGCCCGCCGCGTGTCACTTGACGTGCTCGGCCACATCCCGCGATACACCGAATTGACCCAGCTCGTGGATGGCCAGGAGACCGATCGTCGCCAGCGTTTTGTCGAGAGGCTGCTCGACGACGAGGATTACGCGAAGAACTGGACCACGATTTGGGGCAATCTTCTGGTCGGACGAACCAACAACCAGGGCGGACGCCGGGCCTTGGACCGTTGGCTGAGGCGAGCCTTTGCCCGCAACATGCCCTACGACCGGTTCGTCTTCGAACTGGTGTCAGCCGAGGGGACCAGCCAGGAAAATCCGGCCGTCAACTTCCTCGTCTCTCATCTCAACAACGGCGCCGTCCCCGCCACCGCGATCACCGCAAGACTGTTCCTGGGACTGCAGGTCCAGTGCACTCAATGCCACAATCACCCGTTCAACGACTGGAAACAATCGCAATTCTGGAGCATGAACGCGTTCTTTGATGGCACTCGTCGATTGGGGGCCCGTGATGCCTTCCGACTGGTCGACCTGCCTGCCAAGGGTGTCAAGTTCTTTGAAAAGCGGAGCGGGCTGCAGGAAGCGGCCATGAGAAAGTTCGTCGATGGGACCAGTGTCACCATTGATGACCAGCAACAGCCCCGGCTGCAATTGGCCAGGTTGATGACCGACGCCAGCAAGCCGTACCTTGCCCGGGCAATCGTGAACCGGACATGGGGGCACTTTTTCGGACACGGTTTCACCCGTCCGATCGACGACATGGGTCCACACAACCCCGTCTCGCACCCGGAATTGCTCGATTATCTCGCCGAGCAGTTTCGCACCGCCGGTTTCGACCAGAAACGGCTCATCCGCTGGATCACGGCAAGTGAGTCCTACAACCTGACCAGTCGTTTTGGCGAAAAAAACGCCAGCGACAATCCCGCCGCGGGAACCACCCCGCTGTTCTCGAGAATGTATGTCAAGGGATTCCGTGCCGAACAACTCTACGACTCGCTGATCATCGCCACCAACGCACACAAGGTCGGCCGCAATTTCGAGGCCGCTGAAAACCAGAGGCAAACATGGCTGCGACAGTTCGTACAGACGTTCGGAACCGACGAAAATGACGAGTCAACGACGTTCAATGGCACCATTCCACAAGCCCTGCTGATGATGAACGGAGCCCTGATCAACAACGCGGTGGCCACCACCAACGGTTCGTTGCTGCAACAGGTTGTCGACTCCGCCTCCGGTGACATCCGTCCCACCAAGACGAACAGCACCAAGCGGGCCCCACGCACCAAGCGAGCGATCAAGATCCGAACGCAACAACAAATCAAGAATCGCTACCGGTCGATTCCCAAGAAAATCGAGACCCTGTTTCTGATCGCCCTTCAACGAAAGCCAACCGAGTCGGAAATGACCGCCCTGGGCCAGGCCTTCAAGGAAGGTGGCAATGGCGATCCAATTGCCGGACTACAGGATGTCTTCTGGGCAGTGCTGAATTCCAACGAGTTCGTCACCAACCACTAGCGGCCCCGGCTCAGCGATCCTTGATTCTGAGCCGCACCTTCAATCCATCGATCCTGGCCTCCAGCCCCAGGGGACCAAACAGCCGTTCCAGGAAGACCCGGGCGGTGACCTGCTGGACATCAACCGCGACGGCCTGGTCGAAGCGGATTCCGGATTTCTCCAGCCGCTTGGCGTCAAATTCGAAGCGGACCCCGGTCTGTTCGAGTTGTCGCATGACGTCCCGCACGCGAGCACGGGTCACCTTCAGTGTGAACCGCCGCCTCGACAATGGAGGAAAGCGGGGACTCGCCACCGAACCGGCCGGGCGACGTCCACGTTCGATCAGGGCCCGGGCCACCTGCAGTTCTTCGAACGTCCCCCGCACCCGGACTTCGCCGGCCCCGGCACGCTCGACCGTGACACCCGACAGTTCCCGTTCGACCAGGGCGATGGCCGCTGTCACCCGTCCTCCCCGGGCACGATATCGGCCAGCGAGGCTGACAGGGCGGCGAGGCGGAAGGATACGAATTCCTCCACCTCCGTCGACCCATCGAAACGTCATACCGTACTGGATCAATACCAGCGACAGGGCCTCGACCGCTGTCGTTCTGGGCAACTCGGCACCGGCCCACAAGTCGTGAGGAATGACCTCCGTCGACTCGATGGCGATGTCCCAACGACGAGCGATCAGCGACAGCACGTCCCGGGGAGGCGTGAGATCCTCGAAACGAATCGTGAATTCCCGCCTGAGCTTCGCGACACGTGCCACGCGACTCTTGCCCCGAGCCAACTCAGCAAGTTCATTGTCTCTTCGGTGCACCAGGGTCCGCAACACGCGTGAGTCAGCCGCCGGACCGATGTACACCGTGTTGCCCACGACGCTGACTCCGGCAGCCACCGGCCGGGCCACGGCGTCCAGGACCTCACGAACAGACCGGTTGGTCACCTCGATTTCCAACTCCGATGACGGGTCGATTCGCCGATCGAGCAGCAGGGACACCTGCCAGAGTTTCTGTGATCGTCCGGCGATTTCACGGATCGTATGCTGTCGAAGCCGGTCCCTGGAATTGGCGACCCACGAGACAGAAACCCGCTGGCCCAGTGCCCGGCGAAAACCCGTTCCGAACAGCAGCGGAGGCACCGAGGTCGACTTCCCCACCTCCTGGCCGAAAGCACAACCTGGCATGGCCCCGTGCACCAGCAACCCCAGCAGCATCGCCCAGGCGACGAACGTTCTCACCCTGATCTGCTCCCTTTGCGATTCTCTGGAGGCTCCGGCGCGGTGATGTTAGCATGGAGTCACACCCGCGTGCCATGTTCTTTAACGATGTGGCCGCGAGACGATCCATCGGAAACGGGCTGACATAGACGGGCAACCTGAACGTGAAGACGACAAGAGCCCACGCTGTCGGGATTGACCTGGGCACAACCTATTCCTGCCTGGCCTACCTCAACGAGCACGGCGAACCGGTCACCCTGGCCAACCAGGAGGGTGAACTTGCCACCGCCTCGGTCGTGTTCTTTGATGAGGACCGCCAGGTGATGGTTGGCACCGAGGCGCTCCGCAACGCGATCGTGCAACCCGACCGTGTCGTCCAGAACTCGAAGCGGAAAATCGGTGATCCGAACCACGCGTGGGCGATTGACGACGAATCTTATTCACCGGTCGACATCGCCAGCTATATCCTTCGCAAACTGCTGTCCGCGGCACACGAACAGATTGGAGCCGTCGAACGAGCCGTGATCACCGTCCCGGCTCAGTTCAGCGAAGCCCAGCGACGGGCCACGATTGAGGCTGGCCATCGCGCGGGGCTCAAGCAGGTCGATATCATCAACGAACCGGTGGCCGCCGCGTTGTGCTACGTCCTGGGAACCGAGGGACTCTGGTTCACCGAACTGGCCGACGAGCAAAGAATCCTGGTCTACGACCTGGGAGGCGGCACCTTCGACCTCTCGCTGGTCAAGTACCACAAGGACGAAGTGTGCGTGATGGCCAGCAGTGGTGATCTGCACCTGGGTGGCATTGACTGGAATTCGGCCCTGGAACAGGCCATCTGTGAACGGTTCGTCGAGGACTTCAACACCGACCCACGGCAGGACCCCAGGAGCCTGCAAGCACTTGCCTTGGAAATCGAGACCACCAAACGGAGCCTTTCGGTTCGTCCCCGGGCCGCCTTGACCGTACAGCACTCCTCGCACCGAAAGACCTACCAGGTCCAGCAACAGAAATTCGCCGAACTGACAAGCCCCCTGGTCGAACGCACCGCGGTGATCACCCAGAAGATGCTGGCCGACAACAAGATGGGCTGGGCCCACGTCGACGTGATCCTCACCACCGGCGGTGCGTCACGCATGCCGATGGTGCGAGATCGCCTCAAGGAACTCGGCGGTCGTACGCTCAACACGTCTCTCTCACCGGACCAGTCTATTGCGCACGGTGCCACGTATTACGCCGGAATGCTGCTGACCAATACCGAGTTCGCCAAGTCGATCCAAAACGAGGAGGTCTCGAATCGACTGGCGAGAATGAAGCAGGTCAGCGTCAACGCCCGTGGGCTGGGCATCCTGATCCAGAACGAGCAGAGAACTCGCGTCCCGCACTACCTGATCCCACCCAACACGCCCTTGCCGACTCGAATCACCCAGACCTTCGGCACCGTCGTCGAGAACCAGAAACGCGTGCATCTTCAGATCGTCGAAAGCCCTGCGACGGAAGGCCAGCCACACGCCCCACTGGGAGCCTGTGTCATTGACGACCTCTCTCCCGATCTCCCGGAGGGCTCTGAGATCGCGATCACGATCGCCTACGATGAACAAGCCCGCGTGCACGTCACGGCAGTCGAACTCGCCGGTGGACACGAAGCTTCGACTGAAATCATTCGGCCAGAAAATGTGCTGGCCACTGAAATTGCAGCGGAAGCCGACTCCAAAAACGAGCCGAAGTCGGCCGCTGTCCAGGATGACTTCCAGGTCGAGGAATGGGCCGATTCGACCAGTGCCGCCGCCATACAATTGCCCACCAACGACGTCGATATTCTCGACCTTCCATCTGCCCGTGGGCCCGACGACCAACCGTCACGACAAACTCGAAAGACAACCAAGCCAGGGCGACGTCGCAAGCAGGCGACCGGAGGCCCAACTTCAAAGAAGAAACGCTCGACCGGCGGTCGGAAATCCTCCTCGTCCGGCCAATCCCAGTCGGTCAAACCGCCCCCCTTGCCTCCCGGTCTCAATTCGTCCCAAGACTCCGGGAGCGGTGAGGAAGAGTTCTGGAACTTGCCGGAGCCGTAAATCGGCCAACAGGTGAAATCATGCAGATTGACCGCATCGACCTGTACCACGTCGCGATGCCATTGATCTACCCGTGGAAAACGGCATACGGCGAAGACGCCGCAATCCACGCGGTGCTGTGCCGGATGTCGAGCGGCTCACTGGTGGGCTGGGGTGAGAGCGCCCCGTTCGCGGCACCGTGTTACAGCCCCGAATGTGCGAGTGGTGCCTTCGCGGTGGCACGAGACTGGCTCGCGCCCGCAGTGATTGGCCAGGACATCCTCTCGGGACACGAACTCCAGGACAGGATGGCGCTCTACAAGGGCAATCCCTTTGCCAAAGCGGCACTGGACGTGGCCTGGTGGGGACTGGAAAGCCGACGGACCGGGACACCACTGCACCGGCTGCTGGGCGCCTCCCGAGACCAGGTCGTCGTCGGGGCTGACTTTGGAGTGATGGACAACGTCGACGACCTGCTCGAGGACATCGGCTCGGCCGTCGACGAAGGATTCCCCCGGGTCAAACTCAAATTCCGACCGGGCTGGGATCTGCCAATGCTACGACGGGTCCGGGAGTCGTTTCCCGACCAGGTCTTTCACATCGACTGCAACAGCGGGTACACGCTCGACGATCGGGCGATCTTCAAGGAAGTGGATCAACTGGGCCTTGCGATGATTGAACAGCCCCTGCCACACGACGACCTGCTCGACCACGCCGCACTGCAGGCCGAATTGGACACTCCCATTTGCCTGGATGAATCTATCGTCTCGGTCCACCGCACCCGCCAAGCCTGCAACATCGGTGCCTGTGGCTGGATCAACATCAAGCCGGGCCGCGTCGGTGGACTGACCAATGCTGTCGCAATCCACGACGTCTGCCAACAAGCTGGCATTCCCTGCTGGGTCGGTGGAATGCTCGAAAGTGCCACCGGCTCGGCCGCCTGTGTGGCACTCGCGATGCTCGACAATTTCACATACCCGGCCGACATTTTTCCGTCCGCCCGGTTCTATCACCAGGACATGGCCACTCCACCCCTTGAACTCGTTCCTGACAAGCAGGGCCGTCCCTCAGTTGTCGCCTCCAACGAGCTTCCCGACCCCGTTCCGGAACGACTTGAACAACTCACGTTGCAAACAGCGACAATCGGCTAGCCCGACGGCTTGCCCGAAACGGCGGAACAAAAAAACACCCCCGTGGCCGGACACCGACCGCGGGGGTGTTGTCTTTTCAGTAGACCTTGCGATCTACACTACTTCTTCTTGTCGCCGTCCTTCTTGGGGGCGTCTTTCTTGGGAGCGTCTTTCTTGGGAGCGTCCTTCTTGGGAGCGTCCTTCTTGGGGGCGTCCTTGGCAGGATCGGCTTTCGCTCCGCCGGTGACCTCCTTGGGAATCAGCTTCGAACCCTTGGGGGCTTCTTCCTTGCCACCCTCGTCGGTCGCCTTGCCATCATCGTCCTTGACCGCGTCGGTTGGCATCGCTCCGGGATCCATTCCTGGAGGGGCGACGTCTGCACCTGTATTGTCCCCACCTGGTGGCATCGTGCCACCGGAAGTCCCATCATCTCCACCACAACCGGCCACGGTAAGAAACACGCTGGCCAACAGGATCGAAAACAAACGCATGACCACAATCTCCTGCTTCAATAAAAGAAGTCAGACGGAAACAGATCCCGCCCACATCGGGCCGACTCTGACCCGTCACAATCCATGAGTCACAACTGGTTCAAAATCTTCCCGAGTTTACCTATTTTTTTTGATGACTCACAAACTATCCGCTCCGATTTGGCCATCAAATTGGTATTCGCTTTCCACACCGAATACCCTGAACGCCCGTTCCGGCTGGAACTCAGCCGGTCCAACTCTCGTCTAACCGGAAAACGTCGCCGGACATTTGATTCCCGGCAATTGATCACCAACGACGAATTGGTCATTTCCCGGGAATTATTTCCCTCATTCAAGGATCTCCCAATCGATGGCAACGCCTCGGGAAAACCCTCCCGGTCCGTCGCTGGATCTCGTGGAGTTGGTTGAGCAATACGCTGGCCTGCTCTTCGGGCTCGCGCGACGCCTGACCGGTTGCCCGGCCGATGCCGAGGACCTTGTACAACAAACTTTTTTGGCGGCCCAGTCACACGGTGACCAACTCCGTGACCACACCAAGGTTCGCGGCTGGTTGTGCACAATTCTCCGAAATGAATTCCTGAAACTGATACGCAGCCGACGACGTGCCACGACCGTCTCACTCGATGCACTCGGAGAACCCGCCCCACAGGAGCATTCAGCCAACCAGACCGATACCGAGGCCATCCAACTGGCCCTGGACGCCTTGCCCGAGGAATTCCGGGTGCCAATCGTGCTGTATTACTTTGAGGAGATGAGTTATCGCGAGATTTCCGAATCTCTCGACCTGCCAATAGGAACTGTGATGAGTCGACTCTCACGAGCCAAATCACGATTACGCGATCGACTCGGCTCGTTGGCCCCACTGCCTGATCCTGTCGCCCAAACCGGCTGACCCATGAACTGCCACGACGCGCTTCAACAACTCGACTCGGCTCGCCCGGACGGCTCCGACTGGGATGCACCGGAATTGCGCGACGCCCGACGGCACTTGGACAACTGCCACGGTTGCACCACCGTGATTGCCCAGCGGCACGCCTGGGACCAAGCCTTTCTCAAGACCGCCACCAACCTCACTGACACTCCACCTGACGGCCTCAAAACGAAGATCCATGCAACTCTCCGTTCGCACACGTCCGGACAATCTGATGTCACGACAGTCGCTCCCGAGCCCACCAGCCAACGAAACACTCGGCACCAATGGCTGAAAGTGATGGTCGGACTGGGGCTGCTGATCGGCATCGGGCTGGCATGGCAATCGAGACTGGCAAAGACCGAGTCATTGACCGTCGAACAACTCCGCAATTGGCCGGATGCCCGTCAATTCGAATCGGTCGATGACTTTGAGGCGTTGGCGGCGTTGCCCGAGTGGATCGAGGCGCAGGGCGGTCCACCATTACCAGCCGGCTGGGATCCGGCGTGGATGCGTCGTCCTGCCCGAGGATGGCCCAGCCGCAACACGATCGCGGTCACGGCCTTTCGGGTGCCCCTGGCCCAGAAAGATTCCGTTTCCGGATTGCTATTGGCGGTGCCGATCAACGACGTGGACCAGATCCCGACTGCACACCACGCAACCGGGGCTCGACCACGGTACTCCAGATCAGGCCGCTTCAGCACGACAGCCTGGACCGACAATGCCACGGGGACCGTCTTCGTCTGTCTGGTCGCACCCGGGCAGTTCGAACGGCTCCGCCGTGCACTGGTCCCACGGCCGGTTTGAACAACCGGCCCGCATGTGATTCCCGGCCCGTCGGCCGGCCACTCACATGACCATCCGTACCTTTTCGAAGAGTTCCGCGTTGCTCGGAAACTTCTCGGCCATCTTGAGCAGTTTGTCCATCGCATCAGCCGGAGGCAGAGTGATCAGGTGGCGTCGGATCATGGTCACCGCCGCATACTCTTCCTCGGTGAAGAACTTCTCTTCATGACGGGTGCCAGAACGGGTGATGTCAATCGCGGGCCAGATACGACGATCGGCCAGGTCGCGACTGAGCATCATCTCCATGTTGCCCGTGCCTTTGAACTCCTGGAAAATCGCGTCGTCCATCCGACTTCCGGTCTCGATCAAAGCCGTCGCCACGACTGTCAGCGAACCGCCCTCTTCGAACCGCCGCGCGGTGCCGAACATCTTCCGGGGAATCTCCAACGCCTTGACATCCAAACCGCCACTCATCGTCCGCCCGGTATTTCCAACCCACTTGTTGAAAGCCCGGGCTGTTCGCGTGATGCTGTCCAGCAACACGAACACTCCATGGCCAGCCTCGGCCAACCGTTTTCCACGCTCAATGATCAGTTGACCAATTCGCACGTGGCTTTCAATTTCACGATCCATCGAACTGGCAACCACCTCGCCCTTGACCCGTCGACGCATCTCGGTGACTTCCTCGGGTCGCTCGTCAATCAACAGGACCATCAAGTGCAACTCGGGATGATTCTCACTCACCGAATCGGCAATGTCCTGTAGCAACATGGTCTTGCCTGTTCTCGGCGGAGCAACGATCAATGCCCGTTGCCCCTTGCCGATCGGCGTCAGCAGATCCATCACCCGCATCGTCACCGGCTTGGGACCTGTCTCGAGCCGGATTTTCTCTGATGGAGTGATTGCCGTCAGGTCTTCAAAATAGGGCACGTCCTGATACTGCTCGACGGTCATCGCGTCGATCGTCTCGATCGTCTTCAGTCGGGGTCCCTGCCCCTTGGATCCCGGCCCCACTTCGCCCTTGATCAAACCACCGGCTCGCAAGCCAAATCGCTCGACGACCGAACTGGACACGAACGGATCAGAATCCTGGGAAGCGTAGTTTTTCTGGGGATCTCGCAGGAATCCATATCCCTTGGGATGCAATTCCAGCACTCCCTCAAACACGCCCTCAACAATCGGGATCTCTTTTCGCGGTCGGCTTGGGCCAGAAAATCCACCGCCACCGCCACCGCCACCGCCTCCCCCACCACCGCCACCGCCACCGCCACCGCCACCGCCACCGCCATCGCCACCACGGCCACCACGGCCACGGCGACGCCTGCGTCGACGTCGACGTCGAGTCGGTTTCTGTACTCCCGAATCATTGGGATCCGGAACTTCACCGTCATCGTCGGACAACGCGACGGCTCCTTCAGGCAAAGGACGTTTTTCAGGAGTGGCCTGTTCGTCCTGCTGCTGTTCGGACCCTGAATTCGTTTCCGACACCGGCTCTGCAGGTGTCTCCTGGGCCGCGTCGGACGGGACCCCATTCTCTTGTTCAGCCATCTAGCGTATCCACATCGTTTCGGGATGTCCGCTTCACTGTTGCAGACGGTTGTTCTCAATTGGTTGCCGTCACTCGACTCGTCTAAGTCACCGGAAAAACAACCCACGGTAGCCCACGTTGTTTGACGGCGCAGCCACTGCCACGCACCAGACCCGGACCTACCAGAACCCATCCCGTGTTCGGTTCAGCCCCCAGAACAGGTTCGGAACATTTCCTGCTCCTGTTGCTACAACCGGAAACTGTGCCCGGTGCCGAGGGATCCCGCGTCGGGGATTGAGCCAGCCCGCGAGCGTCATCTGTAGTCGTCTCCAGGTGGCAGAACCACCGCCCGGGGCCAACAGCAAAGACTTAGAAATCCCTGCTCGCTCTTGGACTGATTTCCATGATACCGCTTCACCCTGACATGTCAATTCCAGAGTCCCACCTCACCCTCCGGCTTTCTCCATCTCCCCTGGCTCCACCCAACGGCAACGGCTGGCAAACAAACTCGACCAACTGCTAGGCTGAGTCCTGGCGTGGTGTTCCCTGCCGTCGAAACCTTACCTGGGTCGAACCAATGAGACTTGTGATCCCTCGCACACACCGTTTGCGGCTGGAAATTTCCACGCTTCTCTCCGCCGCCGTGATTCTGGCTTGTAGCCTCTGGCTGGCCCCCGCATTGAGTCTTGCCCAGGATCGCACCGGCCGCGTTGCCGGGTTTCGGCCACGTGTCTACGCCATCACCGGTGCACGGCTGGTGCGTGGGCCGGACCGTGAGGATCCTCGGGGCACGCTGGTCATTCGTGACGGCGTCATCATCGCCGCCGGTCCGGACGCCATCGTGCCAGCCGGGGCGGTGAAGATCGACGGCACAGGTCTGATCGCCTATGCCGGTTTCGTCGACGCGGATGCCGGCGACCTGCTTGTCAACAATCCGCGGCTCCCCAGTCCACCGGGGCGCCCGGTCGACTTTTCACGCTATGTCCTGGCAGCCACACGACCGGACAACCGCAAGAGCTTGACACCCCAGTTTGCTGCCGAATCCGCCCTCCAACTGGACGCGACTCGTCTGACCGGCATCCGCCAGCAGGGTTTCACCAGTGTGCACGTGATTCCCAGCGGTCGTATCGCCAACGGAACCGCGGCGTTGGTATCGACCGCCGGTCTGCCTCCCCGCGAGTCAATCGTGGCAGCTCCCACATTGGCCAACTTTGCACTAATGCCTCCCAGGGGAAATGACTACCCGCAAACCCTGATGGGCGCTCACGCCCATCTCCGCCAGGCGTTCCTCGACGCCCAGCGTTTTGCAGTCCATCGAAAACTCTACGCCGCAGCCAGCCGACAGGTCCCCCGCCCACCGGCCGACGATGTGCTCACCGCCCTGGAACAGGTTCTCGGCGGCCGTCGTCGGGCCGCATTTCGTGTCCACACGCGGGACGACATTCACCGCGCCATCGCCTTCTGCCGGGAACACAAGATCCACCCCGTTCTGCTCGGTGTCGATTCAGCCGCCGAATGCCTCGAGCAACTCCAGCAGGGCAGTTTCGACCTTTTGCTGTCGATGGAGTTCGGTCGAAAACCACAAATCCAACGGCCGCCATCGAACAAAACGCTCACCGCCTCGCTTCCAGAACCTCTCAAGGTTCAGCGAGACAAAACCCGTCAATGGACCCGCCGAGTCCAGGGGATTGGGCAGTTGCACCGTCGTGGAATCAAGCTGGCGGTGGGCTCGCGAGGACTCAAGGATCGCGGTGAGTTGCTCAAAGAAATCCGCCAGGCGATCCAGCACGGCTGGCCCGTTTCAGCAGCGCTGGAATCCCTGACCACCGAACCCGCCCGTATCCTGGGCCTCCCCAAGCGGCTGGGGACCCTCGACCCCGGCCGACTCGGCCACGTCGTCCTCTGGACCGGCCGCTTCGAAGAAGCCGGCAGCCGGGTTCGTTACGTCCTGGTCGACGGAGTGCTGTTTGAATACAACAAGTCAGCCAAGCCGCGGCCCTCCGCCAAGCAGCCGGCACAACCGTCAAACACGGGTGACGCCTCCCCTCCTCCCCCACCATTGCCAAGACCGATCACTGCAACGGTTTCGACACGACTCGCCGAAATCGAGAGCGACCGCCTTCGACGGTCGATGACGACCGGCGGCAATGTCCTGATTCGCAACGCCACGCTCCTCACGGGCACCGGTCGCACCCTGGTGAACCACTCGATCCTCGTCCAGAAGGGCAAGATCGTGGCCATCGCCCCCGGACTGGCTGCAGCCCCCGGCACTGCCGTCCTCGACGCCAGTGGACGGTTCGTGATGCCCGGAATCATCGATACACACAGCCACATCAAGATCACCCAGGGAATCAACGAGGCGACCCAGTCGATCGTCCCGGAGGTGAGAGTCAAGGACGTGGTCAATACCCAGGATGTGTCGGAATTCCGTGCCCTGGCCGGAGGAGTCACCGCCGCGAGACTCCTGCATGGCTCGGCCAATGTCGTGGGCGGACAGGACGCCGTGGTCAAGCTGAAGTACGGTCGCACAGCTGCCGAACAGGTGCTGGCTGATGCCCCGCAAGGAGTCAAGTTTGCCCTCGGTGAAAACGTCAAGTTCCGCACCACTCGCTTTCCCAACACCCGCATGGGAGTCGAAGCGACACTGAACCGCGCTTTCCTGGAAGCCATCGACTACCGACGCCGGTGGATGCAGTACAACACGGCCCGCCAATCCGCAGATGGTGACAAGCAACTGCCCCCCCGACGAGACCTCCGGCTCGAGGCCCTCGCCGACATCGTCAATCACCGGAAGTTCATTCACAGCCATTGCTACCGGGCCGACGAGATCCTGATGCTGTTGCGAGTGGCAGAGAACCTGGGAATCCGTGTCTGGTCTCTGCAGCACGTGCTCGAGGGGTACAAGATCGCTCCGGAAATCGCCGCGCACGGTGCCAGTTGCAGCACGTTCTCCGACTGGTGGGCGTACAAGGTCGAGGCGTACGACGCCAGCCCCTACAACGCGGCCCTACTCGCCGAAGCCGGAGCCAACGTGGTCATCAAGAGTGATGATCGAGAGTTGATTCGGCACCTCTACCAGGAAGCGGCCAAGCCGGTCCGCTATGGCAACATGGCCCCGGACCGGGCCCTGGCAACCGTCACGCTGAATTCCGCGCGAGAACTCGGACTCGACAAACGCATGGGCTCGATCGAAGTGGGCAAGGACGCGGACCTGGCCATTTTCAATGCCCATCCTCTCAACTCGTTCGCGCGCTGCGAGATGACCTTGATCGACGGGGAGGTCTATTTTTCGCGTCCGACTCATCCGACGGCCATGTCTGACTCAGCACGGCAGCGGACGGTTTCCCCGAACCCCGTCACCTGGCCCGCTCCAGCTGAACGGCGTCCGGCAACACTGCTCCCCGAAAGCGACAGCCCAAAGGGTTCCTACGCCCTGGTCGGCGGCACACTGCATCCAGTCTCCGGACCTGACGTCAATGGCACCCTGGTCATCCGCGACGGCAAGATCACCGCGCTGGGACCAAACGCGGTTCCACCGGCCGACGCCCGCCAGGTCAACATAACCGGCCTGCACGTCTTCCCCGGACTGATCGACGCCGGGACGACACTGGGACTGGCCGAGATCAAGAAAGTCCGCGAGACGCTCGACTTCGGCGAGGGCGGCGACCTGCAACCGGACCTGCGAGCCGGCGTGGCAATCAACCCCGACAGCGAGCTGTTTCCGGTGGCCCGTGCGGGGGGCATCACCACAGCCCTGGTCCATCCCAGCGGAGGACTGGTCGCCGGACAGGCATCACTGGTGCAACTGGCCGGCTGGACAGCACCCGAGATGGTCATGGAGTACGAACTGGGCTTGCGAGTCCACTGGCCCACCGACACGAACGACACAAAACGCCGACAACGGGCCGACGAATTTCGCCGGCTGATTGTACAGGCCCGTCAATACCACAAGCTGCTGAAGTCGGCCCGGGCGGCCAAGCAGCCCGGCCCGATCGGGGATCCACGACTCGACGCGCTGGGCCCGTACATCAACCAGGAACGTCCAGTGCTGGTCGAAGCCCATAGCCGACGTGCCATTGTTGAGGCCGTCCAATTTGCCAAAGCCGAGAAACTGAAACTCGTCATCACCGGCGGCACCAACGCCTGGAAGGTGGCCAACCTGCTGAAAGCACGTGACATCGCGGTGATCGTTGGACCGGTGATGCGGGCCCCGGTCAAAACATGGGATCCCTCGGATGCTCCGTACGCCAACCCCGGACGGCTGCACGAAGCCGGCGTACGTTTCTGTATCCGCAGTGACAACGCTTCCAACAGCCGCAACGCGCCCTTCGAGGCCGCGATGGCCGTGGCTTTCGGATTGCCCGAATCCGAGGCACTTCGGAGTGTGACTCTCGGGGCCGCCGAGGTGCTGGGCATCGACAAGCAGGTCGGATCCCTCGAGGTCGGCAAACTCGCCAACCTCGTGATCCTCGATGGATCGCCGCTGCAGGTCACCTCGCAGGTCAAAGGCGTCTTTGTCTCTGGCCGACCATTCCGGCCCGAGAGCAGGCAAACCCGGTTCTACGAGCGATACCGCCGACGGCTGCACACGAAGAAGGAGTAGCGCCGGACACCCGGACTAACGTTTTCCGATGGCTGGCCGCGAGGCCGTGATGGCAAAGCGGGTTGGCGACTTCAGAAAACGGCCCAGCGTCGTGGCATCACCAAACAGGTACAGGCCCCCGTCATAGAAAACCGCGTGCCGGATGCTCCCGACCACCCGTCGACCCGTATCGAGTCGATGGACCACATCGTCGCCACCGAAGCGAGGTGCAAAATGCGACGGGTCGCCTCGGAACTGTTCGAGTTCCCGTGCCGAGGCCATGTAGTAGATCTCCCCGCCAACCCGACAGGCAAATTTCTTGTCGCCCCGTTGCCACCGTTTCTGCGTCCACAATGTCACCGGTGAAAATCCGGCCAGACCCAGTCGCGGCTTGAGACTCCGAGCCGGGACTTTCTTGTTTGACCTCGCTCCGGATTCCGACTTCTTCGAGACAATCTTTTTTCGCGGGTGAGTCGCCAGGTAACGAGTGACCGTCGGCACCATCTTCGCGACATAACTTCTCAGTCCCTGGTAGCCCTGGGTTCGGACCAGTGCCTTGCCATCAGGAGTTGCCACCAGGTCGGTGGGAAGAAGTCGGACTCGGAAACGAGACGTCACGGCTGGCTCGCGATCGGTGTCGACCTTGACCGCCACAACAGTGGTCCCCAACTTTTCGGCCAGGGCCCGGGTGTCCAACACATCCCGCTCCATGCGCCGACATGGGCCACACCAACTGGCGTGAAAATGAACCAGCAGCGGCACTCCACGCCGACGGGCCTCGGCCTGGGCGACGGCGAAACTCTTGTGCCACACCAGCCGGGGCTGGGCAACCACCCGGGCATCACGCTTGCTGGCTGAAGCCACCAGCGGGACCAGCAGCGTCGTGATCGCAACCACACTCCAGATCGCCAACCAGAACCGGTGTCTCACTGGAATCGTCCACATCCTGATTCTCTCCTGCTGGCTGACTCTCCGGTTGTCCGCCACCGGCAGACACCTCGCCGCTTATCGGCGACAAACGCACTCGGAGACGTCCGAAATCTCGGACTTCAAGCCACAAGCTCGACCACGACGGTTCAGAACGACGAACACGACGGTCGCAATACCGCTGGCGAGACCGACGGAGATAACAACTGGACCGGTCCTGACGGCTGGACTACCAGTGAAGTCCGTTGGAGGACAAATCCTCGGTATCTGGAAAAATCGACTCCGACCGGTAATGGCCCAGTGACACCGCGTCATGGTGGCCCTGGGCCGCCGGCGCGGGATCCGGCACAACCGGCATTGGTCCGCTGACAACGTCGGCAGCACAAAGAAAATTCCACAGCAGGCGATGCCCGGAAACCGTCAGCACGCTCTCGGGATGAAACTGCACACCAAACGCCACATGGCGGGTGTGAGCCATCGCCATCACCAGCCCACCATCGGCGCGGGCCGTGACCCGCCACTCGTCTCCAAGTGTCTCGGGATCGACCACCAGCGAGTGATACCGGGTCGCCGTCAATGGAGATTCAATTCCCGAGAACAGGCCCGAAGCCGAGGCACCGCCCTGGTCGTGATCGATCCGCGCCACCTGGCCATGAACCGGGCGAGTTGCCCGGACGACAGCCCCTCCGGTGGCCGAAGCCAGGACCTGGTGCCCCAGGCAAACGCCCAGGATGGGCACCTGGCCCAAAATCGCCCGGACCAGGTCGACCGAGATCCCGGCGTGTCCGGGACCACAGGGACCCGGTGAAATCACGACCGCCTCCGCTCGACGCTCGACCACTTCCGCAACCGTCACCGCATCGTTACGGATCACCTCGACCTCGACACCCAATTCCTCGAGGTATCTCGCGAGGTTGTAGACGAAGCTGTCATAGTTGTCGATCAGCAGCACCATCGGTGTCCCCTCAGGCCAACGCCCGCAGCATCCCGGCCGCCTTGTCCATGGTCTCGTTGTACTCCGACACCGGGTCCGATTCGGCCACGATACCGCCGCCGACGGAGCACTGCACCCAGCCATGGCGAACCACAAAGGTCCGGATCAGGATACTGCTGTCCATCGAGCCATCACAGCCGACGTAGAACAGGCTGCCACAGTAGGGACCACGGACGGTCGGTTCGATCTCGGCAATCACCTCCATCGCACGCACCTTCGGCGCGCCCGTGATCGATCCCCCGGGAAAAACGGCCGCCAGCAGATCCCACGCCGACACCCCTTCCCGCAATACACCCCGGATCTGAGACACCAGGTGCAGCACCGTCTCGTAAACTTCCACCCCGCACAACAAGGGCACCGTCACCGACGACGGACGACAAACCCGTGACAGATCGTTCCGCAACAAGTCGACGATCATCACATTCTCGGCCCGGTCCTTGCCACTCTCGCTCAATTCTCCCTGCACCAACACGCCCAGCCCCGGATCTCCCGGTCGCCGCCGGGTGCCCTTGATCGGCCGTGTCTCAACCAGTCCGTCGCGGAGGGACACAAACCGTTCCGGCGATGCGCTGACAATCTGCCAATCCTCGTGCGACATGTAGCCAGAGAATGGAGCGGGGTTGCGTTGCCGTAGCCTGGCGTACAGTTCAAGAGCCGGCGCGGGTTGTTGGGTGAGGAGTCGCTGGGAAAGATTGGCCTGGAAGATGTCGCCAGCGTGAATGTACTCGATCACCCGCCCGACCGCCTCCAGGTAGGAATCTCGCGAAAAATCGCTGTAAAGCCCCTCGTGACCTTCGACCGGCCAGAGTGGAGCAAGCTGTTGTCGGTCGAGTTTTTTCGACATTGAGACCGCCTGGTCTGTCGCCGCCTGGCTGCGTGACGACAATCTCTCGATGATCTCGTCGGCCCGCTGGGTGGCCCGCTGCCAACGCCGTTGAGGATCGGACTCGGGAAACCCCTGGGAGATGACCCAGGCACGATCCAGGACGTGATCCCAGGCAATCACCCGATCGTAGAGTCCCGCCGCCAGGGCAGGCAAAGAGAACTCATCGTGCACAGACCGGGGCGTGGTCTCCCAGGCCTCGGAGAGTTCATACCCCAGCATGCCCACCACTCCCCCCTGGAACGGTGGCAGCCCGGCAATCCGCCCGGTTTCCGACTCCTCAAGCAATTCTCGCAACCTGCCAAACGGATCGACCCCCTGGTCGGCTGACTCGCAGGTCACAAACTCCACCGGATCAGCCACGAGGAACGAGAACCGACTGACCTCCTCACGATCTATCCGACTCTCCAGCAACACCACGTCAGGCAGGTCGGACACCGCCTCCAACGACAGGATCACGTCGGGCACCGGATCGAGTTCCACAACCACGGGAACCGCCATCACAGGCTGGTTCATCTCTGCCCCTCCCCCAGCCGCCGGCGATGCACGGCACTGATCTCCTTCTCCGTCAATCGGCCCCAGTTCAAGGCTTCGTCCTGCACATACCGCTTCCCCAGGGTCAACGCGGTCCGGGCCTTCGCCAGTTCGTAGCCCAGGTAGAAGGCGTGCTGGGAAGACAATTCGAGTCCAGTCTCGGCCAGTACGTTGTCAAACAATTCGTACGGATCGGTGTGTTGCCAGTGTCCGTCACGATTCATCACGTGCAGCACTCCACCACGACGATCCCTGTGCTCAACAAAAATCCGGAAATTCGGATCGGTCAACCCGGCAGCCAGTTGCTCCAGTGTCCCCGCCTCCTCTCCTCTCACCGAGGGGTCTCTCAACATGACCAGACTGGAATCGACATGCTTGGGCAACACGCCACGCTCGAGACTGTGATGCAACAGGCGACGTGCGAGGTCGAGTTCCATGACCGAACTGCGACACCAGTTGATCACCTCGGTCGTCAACACGCTGCCCACCCGAAGTTCCTGGCAAATCGCCGCCAGAATCATGTTGACCCCCGCACTGTCGACCTCGGTCAATTCGGTCACGTTCCCCGTCCCCATCATCATCTCGGCCCGTGGCCAACGCCGCCGGGCCTCGAAGAACCGTTCAAGCGACGATGCGAATCCGAGGCCTATCGGTTCCAGGATCGGGTCAATGCGGAATTCGACTCCATCGTCGGCCAGCCGGTCGAGGACTGGTCCAAGAGATTCCAGCCCCGCAGGCATCGTGGGAATGGCGACCACGGAGGCCCCGGATGCCGCCGCGAGTGGTGACAGCCAGTCAACGTTGGACGGATCACAACTGAGCACCAATTCGGCACCACCAGACAAGGCCGACTCAACCTCCGAGCGATCAAAACTGTCGATCGACACACGAAACCCCGCCTCGACCAGGCGTCGCGTCGCATTCTCAACCCCCGGCCACGACTCGCCTGGAACCATCCCCAGGTCGATCACGTCAGCCCCCGAGTCGACCAACCGTTGGGCCTCGGACAACAACTCGTCGTCACCCAAACGTGACGCGTGATTGATCTCGGCCAGGATCTCGATGGAATACGTCTCCAGCGATACTCGACGGCGACCGGCCCCACCCAGGTACTCGGGCAGGTCGTACAGATCCTTGGGTCCGCGATCGACCGGCATCCCCAGCGTCCTACCAAGTGTCTCGAGATCACCCTGGCACCAGCCGGGCAACACGACACGGTCGAAGCCAGCGGGAGGATCGAGCCGACGGGCGACCAGGTCCGTGTGCAACAACGCCGCGACGCTCACGCCCAGCACGGCCACGTCCCACGACCAGGCGGTTCCCCCCGACGCTCCCGAGAGCACGTCGCGCAGCGGCAACTCGGCCAGGCGGCCGGTCACAAACAGGATCCGCTCCTTCGTCGCCACTCACTTCACCCAGGTCTTGGGAAAACCGTCCAGGGGAGAGTCCTCCCCGGGTGTCCACATCGCGATCTCCTCGATCCGTGATGCCAGTGCCGTGTCGTGAGTCGTGATGCCTCCAACACGGTGCGTCTGCAGTTTGACCTTGACCCGGGCGTAGCCGAGTTCCAGGTCGGGATGATGCCAGGCGGCTTCGGCGGCGTAGCCGATCGCCGCAGCCAGCGCGAGCGTGTGAGACCACCCGGGAGTCTGGTAACTCCGTTGCAACCAATCGTCTTTCAGCTCCCAGCCAGGCAGCGATTCCAGTGCTGTCCTGATCTGTTCCTCGTTCAACACCACGTCGTCAGCCATCGCTGTGCCTCCAGTCGCTTCTCTGGAATCGGGTTCTCCCAACAGGGCGCCTATCGTTCGGCTCCACCGTTGGCGTAGATCACTTGTCCGGTCAGGTAATCCGATTCCCGGCTCAACAGGAATCGGGCCAGGTGCGCCACGTCGGCCGGTTCACCCCAACGGCCCAATGGGGTTTCATCCAGGACGCGTTGCTGCCAGACGTCCGCAGCCGTTTCGCCCCAGGCGGTGCGAATCCAACCGGCGGCGATGCAATTCACCCTGACCGTGGGGGCGAGGCTGAGCGCCAATGAGCGAGTGAAGGACATCACGGCCCCCTTGGCCGCGGCGAACAACTCACCGCTGTCTCCTTCCATCCCACGCTCGGCCTGGTCCCACCCGATATTCAGTACCACCCCCCCCTCCGCCTCGTGCATCCGACGTCCCGCCTCACGAGCGAGACGGATCGTCGCTCGTACATCCACCTCCCACAACGCGGCCAGTTTCTCGTCGAATCCCCAGGACGACTCCTCGCCGGTCAACAAGTCGACCCCGGCATTGTTGACCCAGGCATCAACGCGGCCCAACGCCTGCCAACTGTGTTCCAGCATCGCGTCGGCCTCGCCGGTGTCGGAGAGATCGGCGACCAGCAAGTGGGCCTCCCCGCCGGAACTCCGGATCGACTCGACAAGAGACTCGGCCGATTCCACCGACCTGCGACAGTGGACCAGCACCCGGGCCCCTGCCCGCGACAACTCCCATGCCATTGCACGCCCCACCCCACTGGACGAACCGGTGATGACCACCCCCAGTCCGTCGAGCCGACAAAATCCACTCGACAATTCGTGTGCGTTGTCGCTCATCGTCCAACACGCTCGACCATTCGTCCGCCGTTTTCCGGAGTGCACGCAGGGCCAATCTCCGCCGTCAATTTCGGCTGAATTTCTCCATTCAACTCATTGACGACTTTTCCTACCACCACCATAATGGTAACGTCCGGTCGATTCGACTCGGTTCCGAGTCACACGATTGGTATCGGTAACAGCCGTTAGGCCTCCTGTTCTACGCAAACCCCTCAATTTCCTTTCTTGCGACCCATTCGGGTGCGGTGCTGTTACCTCGGTTTGATACGTCATTTCTGACAGAACACCAATTCCTCAAACAAGTTGATTTGCCCAAACCAGGCAACCCGGCAAGCAACACCGTGGGATCATTCCACCGTGTTACTTCGGGCTGGATCGTCGTGTCTTCACCCCATGAAGGCGTCGCAGATTCCAGTCGAGCTTTCCGATTGGCGTGGTGGTCGGCATTGCCAAAGCGGGAGCCCATCCGTTCAAGAACATGAACTGGATCAAGCAGACCGAACGGCAGTCCAGTGTTTGCTAAAGAGAGTGAAGGATCGACGACGGTGACCAATGACAGCGACCGCAGCGATGTTTTTGCTGCATCATCTGAAGCGGAGGCCAGGCAGCCGGATGGCACTGGAATCGGCTCTCCCCCACAGAAGACAACGGACGAAACGATGACCACGAACGTGATGGAAGCTCCACCACAGGGAATGTTCCTCTCCGACGAGTTGGAGCATGAGATCCTGAGAATCTTCAAGCTGCTCTCCGACGAGACGCGACTTCGGATCCTGCTGTACCTGGGTCGCGAGCAGGAACTGCACGTCACGGCCCTCTGCACACGACTGAGCCAGAGCCAGCCGGCCGTCAGCCATCACCTGGCCTTGTTGCGGGAGGCCGATCTGATCGAAGCGCGCCGTGATGGAAAACACAACTTCTACTCACTCAAAAGCGGACACCTGCACTCGGTCATCGAGCGGCTCTTCACATCGATTGCCGACCCTGGGAAAGACGAAATCCGCTTCGACGAGTTCGTGCTGCTTTACGGCAACAACAAATAACGACACAAGAGCCCTCAGAAATCTCGTCCGAACGGGCCGTCATCTGGAGACCGCCACGGCTTTGGCCCTGGCGGTCTCTTCAATTTGCGTTCTGGATCTGGTAAAGATTGTCCCGGCCACATCGTTTCAAACGTGTGCCCAGCAATTGGAATCACCCCTGCGACTGGCCGATCGACCAGGAAGGCTCATGGAAGAACGCATTGCCAAACTTGCACTAGCCGACGGCACGGTTTTCACCGGCAACGGATTCGGGGCCACGGGAGAGGTCTACGGCGAGGTTGTGTTCAACACGAGCATGACGGGGTACCAGGAGATCCTGACCGACCCGTCCTACTTCGGCCAGATCGTGACGATGACCTATCCGCTGATTGGCAACTATGGCGCCAACGAGGTTGACGTCGAAAGCGGCGGGGTGGCTTTGAGAGGATTCGTTGTCCGCGAATTGTGTCGTTTTCCCAACAACCAGCGGCTGGACTGGTCGTTGGAGAGCTACCTGGAACAGAACGGCGTGATCGGAATCGAAGGAATCGACACCCGCGCCCTGGTCCGCCGGATCCGTATCCACGGTGCCATGACCGGCGTTCTCTCGACCACGGACCACGACGACGCTTCGCTGGTGAGCAAGGCTCAATCGAGTCCCGAACTGGCGGGACAGGACCTGGTCCGCGAGGTGATGCCCAAGAAAACGGGCGAATGGTCCGAGTCGCTGGATGAACTGGTCCAGGCGTCTGTGACTCCTGGCTACGAGGGTCTTCACGAAACGGCTTCCGATCCTTCCCAGGGACCTCACGTGGTCGCGATCGACTACGGGATGAAATGGAATATCCCTCGTCATCTTCGCCAACTGGGCTGCCGTGTCACCGTGGTCCCGGGCACGTCAACTGCCGAGGAGGTGCTGTCGCACGACCCCGACGGTGTATTCCTCTCCAATGGACCTGGAGATCCTCGTCCCCTGGATTACGCGATTGAGACCATCCGCGGCCTGCTGGGACAGAAGCCCATTTTCGGCATCTGCCTGGGCCACCAGTTGCTGGGCCTGGCCCTGGGGGGCGAAATCTACAAGCTGAAATTCGGCCACCGTGGAGCCAACCAACCGGTCCTCAACCACGACACCGGCCAGGTGGAGATCACCACTCAAAATCATGGATTTGCACTCGACCCGGAAAGCCTCGACGAGGACATTGAGGTCACCCACGTGAATCTCAACGACCAGACGATCGAGGGCATCCGCAGTCGCCGGCAGGGGGCCTTCGGAGTGCAGTACCATCCCGAGGCATCGGCCGGGCCACACGACAGTCACTACCTCTTCGGTGACTTCCGGAAGATGTTGCTCGGCTAGGGACAGGTCGCTAGAGTACCCGGACCCAACACGGCACTGGTGCATCTCCGCTGCCATGTCGGGCAGGCCGACGATCACTTCACCGACCAAGGAACCCTCGCGATGGCGACCGAACGTTCTCTGATCCTGTTCAAGCCCGACTGCATCCAGCGGCGTCTCGCCGGCCAACTTCTCTCGCGGGTCGAAAACAAGGGAATGAAAATTGTTGGTCTCAAGATGTTGCAGGTCACTGTCGAGTTGGCTCGCGAACATTACGCCGAGCACGTCGAAAAGCCGTTCTACCCGTTGCTCGAGGAATTCATCACCGATGGGCCGGTGATTGCACTGGTGGTTGAAGGCCCCGAGGCGATCAGTGTGATGCGAGACATGATGGGGCCGACCAACGGCCGCAATGCAGCCCCTGGCACGATTCGCGGCGATTTCGGAGCCAGCCGCCAGATGAACCTGGTCCACGGAAGTGATGGTCCCGAGGCCGCCGCACGCGAAATCGGCATTTATTTCACAGCCGCGGAACTGTGCGACTACACCCCCACGCTCACCAAGTGGGTCTGTGCCGACGACGAGATCTAGAACCGCTCTCGCCCTTGGCTATCACACCGCGCGAACTGACAACTCAACCGCCAGCGCGTTCGATCGCCCGTTTCAGTGCTGCCCCCATGTCAGCGGGGCTTTCGGCCACCTCGACCCCAGCGGCCTGCAACGCGGCAATCTTGTCAGCGGCGGTACCACTGCCACCGGAAATGATGGCTCCCGCGTGGCCCATCCGTTTTCCCGGAGGCGCGGTGGCCCCGGCAATGAAGGCCGCCACCGGCTTGGTCACGTTGGCCTCGACAAATTCCGCCGCCTGTTCCTCGGCATTCCCACCGATCTCACCAATCATCAGGATCGCTTCGGTCTGGTCGTCGGCCTGGAACAGTTCCAGAACATCAATGAAATTGGTTCCGTTGACCGGATCACCACCGATCCCCACACAGGTCGACTGGCCCAGCCCCACGTTGCCCAGTTGCCACGCCGCTTCGTAAGTCAACGTGCCACTGCGACTGACCAGCCCGACCGATCCGGGTGAATGGATGTACCCGGGCATGATCCCGATCTTGGCCACTCCGGGCGTGATCACACCCGGACAGTTCGGCCCCACCAGGCGGCATCCGTCCAGGGCATCGATGTGCTTTCGCACCCGCACCATGTCAAGAACCGGGACCCCCTCGGTGATCGCAATGATCAACTCGATCCCGGCATCAGCTGCCTCGATGATCGCCCCACTGCAAAACCGGGGCGGTACGAAGACCATTGATGTATTCGCTCCAGTGGCGGCAACCGCCTCGGCCACGGTGTTGAAAACAGGGAACCCATCGACTTCGGCCCCCCCCTTGCCCGGCGTCACTCCTCCCACCAGTGGTGTCCCGTAGTCGCGACACTGCTGGCTGTGAAACAATCCGGCCTGGCCAGTGATGCCCTGGCAAATGACCTTCGTCTGTTCGTTGACAAGAATACTCATCGATTCGCCGTTCGTTGATGTGTGACTCGTGAATCAGTTCCCAGCGTCGTCGGGACCGGATCAGGCCCCCAGCGTTGCGACCACTTTTTGAGCCGCGTCGGTCAGATCGATGGCGGTGATGATGTCTCGGTCAGAACCCTCGAGCATTTCGCGCGCCTTCTCGACGTTGGTTCCTTCCAACCGCACAACCAGTGGCACCGTGATCCCGACATTCTCGTAGGCACCAAGCAACGCCTCGACGATCGTGTCGCATTTCATGATCCCGCCAAAGATGTTGACCAGGATCGCCTTCACATTCGAATCCTCCAGGATGATCCGGAACGCCTCGGTCACCGCCTGCACGTTCGCTCCGCCACCCACGTCCAGGAAATTGGCCGGTTCTCCGCCGTGCAACTTGATCAGGTCCATCGTGCTCATTGCGAGACCAGCCCCGTTGACCAGGCAGCCGATGTTCCCGTCGAGATTGACATAGCTCAAGCCGGCTTCACCGGCACGCACCTCAGCAGGATCCTCCTCGTTCAGATCCCGCAGTTCCTCGAACGATTCGTGCCGAAACATCGCGTTGTCGTCAAAGCTGACCTTGGAATCCAGGCAGAGCAATTGACCACCTCCGGTGACCACCAACGGGTTCACCTCCGCCAAACTGCAATCACTCTCGACAAAGAACCGGCACAACGCCGGCAAGAACTCGACTGCGTTCTCCAGCGACTCACCCTCCAGTCCCAGCGACACCCCAACCGCATGGGCCTGCTCGGCACTCAGACCGTCGACAACGTCGAAAGGTTCATTGAAGATCTTGTCGGGAGTCTCGGCAGCAACCTCCTCGATCGCCATCCCCCCCTCCGTCGAGGTGATCAGGACCGGACTGCTGGTCTCGCGATCGATCACGATCCCGAGATACAGTTCGCGTGCAATATCCAGCCCCTCCTCGACAAACAGCGTCGTGACCCTCTTGCCGGCCTCGCCAGTCTGGATCGTCACCAGGGTGTTTCCCAGCATCCGTTCGGCATTCTCGCGAGCCTCCTGGGCCGAGCGGGCCAGCACCACACCGGATTGTTCGGGTTCCTCGACGAAACGCCCCTTGCCACGCCCGCCGGCATGAATCTGCGACTTGACGACGACCAGTTCACCCCCGAGTTCGTCGAAGGCCGCGGCCACCTCCTCGGCGGTTCGTGCGACGATCCCTCGCGGAACCGCCACGCCGGCGGCCCGCAACAGGTCTTTCCCCTGGTATTCGTGGATTTTCATCGCCTGTCCTGTCCTGCGATTGGAATGTCATGTGCTAACGGGAAACGAACTCTGTATCAGGTTCTGTGCGCACGTCGTTCAACTGGAACTGAACTGGCCAGCATGAGACACGTGGTGGTCACCACACTCCAAAAAACAACTACGCTGTCACGATGGCCAACCTAACCTCGGTTGACCAGTATCGTCTGCTCTCGATCCGGACCGACTGAAACGATATCGACCGGCGAATCAACCAATTCGGACACCACGTCGATGTAGGCCCGTGCCTCGGGAGGCAGATCCTCCATTCGCCTGACTTCGGTGATATCGACCTTCCAGCCTGGCAGAGTTCGGAGCACAGGCCGGACCCGTCCAAGTTCCTCGATCTGGGCCGGAAAATCGGTTGTTCGTTCGCCGTCGATCTCGTACGCCTCACACACTTCGATCTGGTCGAGTTTGCTCAAAACATCCAGCAGCATCACCGCGAGACAATCGACTCCCGAGAGCCGGGCTCCGTAGCCAGTGGCCACGGCATCGAACCAGCCACAGCGACGTGGACGCCCCGTCACTGTCCCGTACTCATTGCCCTCGTCACGAATGTGCTGCCCAGTCTCGTTGTCGAGTTCTGTGGGGAACGGCCCGCCACCGACACGAGTCGTGTAGGCCTTGACCACACCGATCATTCGATCGATCGCGCGTTCCGGAACACCGCTTCCCGAATGGATTCCGGCACCGGAACTGTTCGATGATGTGACAAACGGAAACGTACCGTGATCCAGGTCCAGCAGCGACCCCTGGGCTCCCTCGAAGAGCACCCGCTTGCCAGCCGCCAGGGCCTTGTGCAAATGAGAGGTGGTGTCGGTGACGAACGGTGCCAGCCGCGCCGCGTACTCACTGTACTCCTGGAAAATCGCGTCGGCATCCAACGGCGTCGATTCAGGATCGAGCGCCGCCAGGACACGATTCTTGTGTTGAACCACCGTCGTGACGCGTTCGCGAAGAGACTCGGGCTTCACCAGGTCTCCCATGCGAACGGCATGAGTCCGCCCGGCCTTGTCCCGGTAACAGGTGCCGATCCCCCGCATCGTGGTCCCGATCGCATCGCCACCACGTCCCTTCTCGAGCACCGCTTCCTCGGCCATGTGCCATGGAAACACCACGTGGGCCCGGCTGCTGATCAACAGGTCTGCATCGATGTCACCGTTGCAACTGGTAATCCCATCGAGTTCCTCGAGGAAGGCCCGGGGATTGATCACCACACCACCGGTCACAACCGACGTGACCCCGGGGCGAAGAATCCCGGCTGGCAACAACGAGAGCTTGTACGTCTGGCCACCGAATTGCACGGTGTGCCCGGCGTTGTTGCCGCCCTGGTAACGAACGACTATGTCATGTTCCTCTGTCAGTAGGTCGACGATCTTGCCTTTGGCTTCGTCACCCCACTGCAAACCGATCACCGAAGTGGCAGACACCGCTTTTTGATCCCGTCGAATTGATTCTGTCTGGACAGCGCTTTATTGCGCACCATCGCACAAGGTCGTTGAATGTCGGGCGACTCCGCCTGGCCAGTCGCCAGCAGATCAAGTCCTCAGGCGGCCGATTCTGGTCTTGTCGACCCCTTGGGTCTGGCCTAGTGTACCCGATCAGTGCCCGGTTGGGGAGTGAGGCGAGCCACGTGAATCAACCTGCTCAATACCGCGTACTTTTGGTCGACGATGACGACGCAATTCTCGAAGTGATTTCCACGGCGTTTTCGCACGAGGGTTATATCGTCATGGAGGCCCATGATGGGTCGGAGGCCCTGGTCCGAGCCGAGCGAGACGCTCCGGACCTGGTGGTCCTCGACCTGGTCATGCCCGGCCGCAGTGGTTTTGCCGTGCTCGATCGAATCCGGCAACGACACGCGACTCACCCGGTGATCATCGTCGTCACTGCCAACACCGATCCTCGCCACGAACAATTTGCCCACGATCGCGGTGCCAACGCCTTCTTCCGCAAACCGTTTGAGGTCGAGACATTGCTGGAATCCGCCGCGGGGCTACTGGCAACCGGCGGCTAGCCGCCCCCGATTGCCGCCAGGAAATGCACCTGGCTATCAGTTTCCAGCCGTGCCAGCACACCCATCGGACTGATGTGGCCGTCGATGGCAACACGCAATCCCGGCTTCAGTTCGCCCTCCTCCAGCACGCGATCGGCGAAGCCTGGAAAACGCAATTCCAGAGCCCCGATCAATCGCCTCACGCTCGACGCCTCGACGTCGATGTCCACCTCACCTCCAGTGAGGTCACGAGCGGGAGCAGGGATGTGGACGCGTGGCATCGGGCCGGGTCCGGTGACTATTGGTCGGCAGCCAGCAACTCGTGCAGGACCTTGGGAGGAGACATCGGCAGGCTCCTGAGCCGGACTCCCGTGGCCCGGTAAATCGCGTTGGCAATCGCCGCCGGCGGCGGCACGATCGGCACCTCACCCACGCCGCGAACCCCGAATGGATGCCCCGGGTTGGGCACCTCGACGATGATGGTCTCGATGTCCGGCAAGTCGTAACAAGTCGGAATGCGGTAATCCAGGAAGCTGGCATTGTGCAACCGCCCGTCATCGCCGTAGTAGTACTCCTCGTTGATCGCCCAGCCAATTCCCTGGGCCGCTCCCCCCTGCATCTGTCCTTCGACATAACTGGGGTGAATCGCCGTACCAACATCCTGCACAACGGTGTAACGAATCACCTGGACCTTGCCGGTGTCCGGGTCGACCTCGACGTCGGCAATATGAGTACCAAAAGCACCGCCGTGCTTGTCGGCGTTGACCGAACCACGGCCCACCACCGGACCGCCCGTCTGGTTCAGCTTGCCGGCGATTTCCTGGAAACCGATGCTCTGCCCATCCGGACCAGTCAACGTCGCCCCCGAGTCGTACTCGACCTGCTCGGCATCGACATCCCACAGGATCGCCGCTCGCTGCCGCAGTTGAGCCTGGATATCCTCGGCCGCCTTGATCGCAGCCAGCCCGGTCGCGTGAGTGGTGCGACTGCCACCGGTGACGTCGGTGTATCCGATGCTGTCGGTGTCCACGACCGTCGGAGTGACATCCTCGGCAGCGATCCCCAGGATCTCGGCCAGTTGCATTGAAATCGATGCCCGTGTCCCGCCAATGTCTGTCGACCCCTCGATCAACGACACCGTGCCATCCTCGTTGACGGTCGCCGTAACAACCGAATTGCCTCCAAAGTTGAACCAGAACCCCGACGCGATTCCGCGCCCCTGGTGAGGCCCCTCCAGCGGCGACTGCCAGTGTTCACTCAGTTCAACTGCCTTGATCGTCTCCCACATTCCCACCGGCGGATAGGTCACCCCGTCAACGCGTTCGTCCCCCTCCTTGGCCGCATTTTTCAGGCGGAATTCGACCGGACAGATCCCCTGCGCCTCGCAAATCTCATCGACGATCGTCTCGGTGGCCAATGCCACATGAGTCGATCCCGGGGCGCGGTAGGCATTGGACCTCGGCTTGTTGACACAGATGTCGTAACCGTCGATCCGACCGTTGGGAACATCGTAACAGGCGAACACGCACATGCAGCCGGGGTTGATCGGCGACCCGGGAAATGCTCCTGCTTCGAAGAGCAACTCGGCCTCACCGGCGGTGATCATCCCGTCGGCGTCCACCCCAATCTTGACCTTCATGTACGAACCCGGTGTGGGACCGGTCGCGTCAAAGACGTTCGACCGGTCCATGTTCAGTTTCACCGGACGACCCGACATCCTGGAAAGCACCGCCGCGACCGGCTGCAGATAGACGGCGATCTTGCCACCAAAACCGCCGCCGATTTCCATCGGCACGACCTTCACCTTCGAACTCGGCACGTTGAGCAGTTCGGCCACCTGCATGCGGATCATGAAGGAGCCCTGGGTGCTGGTCCAGACGGTGATCTTGCCGTCGGGTGACCACAGCGCGGTGGCGGTGTGAGGTTCAATGTAACCCTGGTGAACCGTCTCGGTGGTGAACTCTCGCTCGACAACCAACTCTGCGGCCGCAAATGCCGCATCGACATCACCTTTTTCGTAATGGAAGTGCTTGGCAACGTTGGTCGGGGTGTCACCCTGTTCGCCGACCGGCTGTCGGTCGGTACGGACATCATCGTTGAGCACCGGGGCGTCAGCCAATCGGGCCTCGCGGACATCCAGTACCGGCGGCAACACCTCGTACTCGACCTCGATCAACTTTGCCGCTTCCTCGGCAACATGGACCGAATCGGCCGCGACCGCCGCCACGGCGTGCCCCGTGTAAAGCACCTTGTCATTGGCCAGGACGTTCTGGTTGAGGTGGTACCAGTCGACGACCCCCTCACCAAGATCTCCAGCCCGGTGCGAGGCCGACGGCAAATCGGCGTTGGTGCACACCGCGTGCACGCCGGGAAACGCTGCGGCCTTGGAAGTGTCAATCGAGACAATCCGGGCGTGCGCGTGAGGGCTTCTGAGCACGTACCCCTGCAGCAGCCCCGAGAGCTTGATGTCAGCCCCGTAGCGAGCCCGTCCGGTCACCTTGTCGGTGCCGTCATGACGAACCGGGCGGGTCCCCACCACGGCGTACTCTGGCAGTCGCCCCTCCTCGACCAGCCGCTGGTTCCCCGGTGTCCCACCCGGAAACGGTTCGACCCGGAACTGGCGTTCTTCAACACTCGCCATCAGTTTGTCTCCCCTTCGGCCGCCTGTTGGACGGCACGCACGATCTTGTCATAGCCAGTACAACGACAGAGATTGCCGGCCAAGTGAAAGCGAATCTCGTCCTCGGTCGGCGAAGCATTCTCCTCGAGCAACGCCTTGGTCGACATGATGAAACCGGGAGTGCAGATGCCGCACTGCAAGGCCGCCTGGTCCAGGAAGGCGTCCTGGATCACATGCAGGCCATCGGTCGGGGCCACTCCCTCGATCGTCTCCACATCACTCCCCTCCACCTCCACGGCCAGCACCAGGCAACTGTCAACCGGTCGCCCATCAAGGATCACCGTGCAGGCGCCACAGTTGCCATTGGAACACCCCTCCTTGGTGCCAATCAGGTCGAGGTCCTCCCGGAGCACCTCGAGCAGAGTTTGCCGCGGTGCGGCCAGGAACTCGACCGGGTCGCCATTGATCGAGGTGGAGATGATTCGTTTCTTGGCCATCACTTCTTTATCCGTTAGGTCGTCCGTTGAATCGTTCGTCTCGTCGTGAGTCGCTGAATTCCTCGCGGGCCTACCGACCAATGCGGTATCCGGTCTCTTCGCCCCGCGCCCGTGCCACGGCCTCGCGAATCACTCGCTCGGTCAGCACGCCGCAAATGTGCTTGCGAAACTCTATGGTCCCCCGCATGTCATCGATAGGCGTGGCTGCCTCGCGGGCCGCCGCCGCCGCCGCTGCAATCGCGTCATCAGAAACCGCCTGGCCAGCCAATGCCGCTCCAGCCGCCTCGACAAACAACGGTGTCGCCGCAACCGCTGCCAGCGAGATCCGAGCCGCCACGAACGATTCAGCCGCCTCATCCAGTTCCACCGATGCACCAACCCCCACCACCGCGATGTCCATTTCGTTTCGAGGAATGAACCGGCGGTAGTGAGACCCGCCGACAGCCGGACGGGGAGCAAAGAGAAGCTCCACCACCAGTTCCCCGTTTTCGAGCACGTTCTGTCCGGGGCCGGTGCAGAACTCTTCAGCCGGCACCTCGCGGCGGCCTCCCGCGCCGGCAATCACAACCCGTGCCGCCAGTGCGATCAATGACGGGATCGAGTCGGCGGCGGGACCGCTGTTGCAAAGATTGCCGCCAACGCTCGCGCGACTCTGGATCTGGGTTCCACCAATGATCCGGCAACTGTCGGCCAGGGCCCCGTAGCTGGCTGCGATCTCATCGTCCCCATAGATCCGGTAGCACGGCACCGCCGCCCCCAGCCGCAATCCCTCGTCGGTAAGTTCCAGGACATTCAGGTCGGGAATCTTCTTGACGTCGACAACCACGTCGGGTTCGAGCCGTCGGGTACGGATGTGATCGATCAAGTCGGTCCCGCCAGCCAGTGGCCGTACCGCTGCCGGGTTCTCGGACAACAACGCCACCGCGTCGTCCAGTGTCGTCGGAGCCTCGTATTCAAAATCACGCATCGCGTCGGGTGTCCCGTCGGAAGGTGCCAGTGATGAGTAGAGTGAGACCATGCGCCACTCGGGGCACAGAGCGTCCACAGGTTACCGGCGAGGTCGGGACGCTTCAAGCAACCGCGTGACACCGCCGCTGCCGCGAGGTGCCATCAACCGGTCTCCAACGCTACGGCTTCACTGAAGCCCGTTGCTGTCGACCGACGACCAGCCGTATCCGCTGGTTGTAGGAGCCAAGCTCGAGATACCTCTCGGCCAGGTTCAACTTCAGGCCATTGAAACTCCAGTAATTCGACGGAGTCTCGAGTGATGCCCGGGCCTCCCCGGTCTGCTTGTCCAATGCCTGCAACCTCAACAGGTAATACCTCAGGTTGCCTTCTCGCTTGTACTCCCGGGAAGCCAGCAACAGCAACGGTGAGTGCTCGAGCTTGTCGAGAACCAGGTTGAGTCCCTGCACCGGTTTCCTCCAGCGTGGTGGACCGCCGGCTGCCGCCTGCGAAAACGCCAACAACGGACCGTTCACCCGGATCGCGTGCAGGTTGACCGAGTAGTAACTGCCCTTGGTTGGCTTGTTCACCGCCACGTAGAGATTCTCGGTGTCCTGGAACGCATAGATGTTGGTTGCCCCCTTCATATCGGCCGGGGCAACCCGCCCCACCTCGCTCCGCTTGCCTGTCCGCAGGTCGAGACGCTCAACCTGTCCAGCCCCCGTCAACAGCACCAGGTGGTCGTCACCAAGCGTGGTGAGCCGAACACCAGACTCGAGCTTGTGTTGCCACAACGTCTTGCCGCTCACCACGTCATCCTGTTGCACGAACATCTGTGTCCAGGTCAATCCGAACAGATTGACCGTGCCCCCGTCTCGCACCCAGGTGATCGTCGGCCCCTCCAGTCGCAAAGCGCCCTGCAACTTGCTGGCCAGATCCTTGATCTCCAACTGCCGCCCATCCCGCACACGCAACGCCACCGGTGGACCGCTCGCCGGACTGACTCCCGACCGCATCGCAACGGTTGGGACCGGAAGAAACCCACCAATCTTTTTCGAACTCACCGGCAACCGCTTCCGCGGCCCAGCACCCAGATAGACAACCTGGTCACTTCCCAGCACCTGGGTCCCCGACGTCACACGATTGCGTTGCCAGAGCACTTCGCCGGTGCTTGTCTCCAATACCGTCAGTCGACGCCGGCCCGACACGCACACCACCTGGCGATTGACCACCCGGAGTGGTCCGCGTCGTGAATTTCTCACCGCAAGATTCAATCGCACCGCGGCGTCCGCGGCCGGTACCAGGACCGGTTGTCGAGGACGCGCGGAAATCGACCCCACGTTGGACACGTCCAGAGGGTACGACCAGATCATCTGCCGCGTGGTCGGCGAAATGGCCTGCACAAGTCCCCGGTGGTAAACGATCAACTGGTGCCCCACCGCCCGTGACGGCAGGTAATTCGCACTGCCGCCCCGCCCCGACTGTGGCAAGGGCACCGACCAGGTCACCCCACCATCCTCGGCCCGCTCGACAATCAACCGTTGCTGACTGCCATCGAAAACCGTGCGGTGCGAGTCGTACCAGGGGAGGTCCTGGTGATTGAGTTCCAGGTCCTGCCGACGAACGGTGCGAGACGATCCGGCCGCACGGACAATCTCCACGTCACGTGGCCACACGGCCCGACGAACGGGTCCACCCAGCCCCCGCTTCTCGCGAAACGCAGAGAGTGCCTTGCGGGCCCTCGAGGACACTGACGGGTCGGACACCGCGGCCAATCGTAGCCAGATCACCTCCGCCGCCCCCACTCGTCCAGCCCGCGAAGCGACCTCGGCCAGGTGAAACCGGATTGGCCAGGAGGCTCGATGGAATGCGAACAACTCGACAAATGCCTTCTGACGGCGACGTTCCCCGGCCATCACCTCTTTCGCTTCCACTTCCAGTTGCTTGTCCAACTCACTCCTGAGCGGGTCGGGCAATTTCGGCCACAGGTCGCCCAACCGGCCACTCACCCAGCGATCCAGACGGACCCGGGTGGCTTCATTCGCGGCAGTGAGCACCCGATGATTGGCAAAGTCCCGGGCCAACTTTTGATAACCGTCAACCGCAGTGGCCCACTGTTGTCGGGCCACGGCCCGCTCGACCTTCAGTCGGCCAACAGTCCGTTTCCGTTCGGGTGAATCGGCCAATCCATCCAGTTGGTCAATCCACGCGTCGACCCGTTCGGCCGCGTCGGCCAACTCGGCTCGGACCGCCCCGACCAACGCGGTGCGACGCGCATCACGGAAACGTGGCTTCAATTCCGGCCCCAGTGTCTTCGGGTCAATCTGATCCAGTTGTCTCAGTGCCGTGATGTGCTCGCGTCCCAGCAGCGCCAGTTCCGACCGCTTGAGCAAAGCCCAGCCGTCAGAAGCATCTCGCGCCAGGGCCGTCTTGATCCGCCCCACCAGGGCGTCGCGCTGCTCGTACCCGGTCAGGCCCTCAGGCCCCAGGGCCAACACCAACCCGCGGGACATGACGAGGTTGCCCAGGACAGCGCCCCCCCCGGACGTCTCGGGCAAGTAGGTGCGGCTCTTCACCGACCCGTCGCCCAGGTCCAGCGAACAGATCTGGCCCGAGGAGAGCGGCAGATGAAAACGCCCCTGGGTACCGACACCACGGCCGCAGGGACGACCATCGGTGGGCCCCAATCGATGCACCCAGGCGGGCTTGCCATCCGCGAGGTCAAATGCCGTGACCGAATCGGCAGCCACCAACACCAGCCGGTCCCCGTACCCTCCGGCCACATAAAGGAAGGAATCCTTGTTTTTCTTCCACAACAACCGGCCGGTGTACAGGTCCAGGCAATGCAACACCGGTTCGGCATGTGGCGTGAACACGACCCGATCACCGCAGATGACCGGCGGCGCGGCAGCCCAACTGGTTGACATCCGGCCACCCGGTGAGCCACCGACAGTCATCCTCATCCCGACCATTCCCGGCCGGGACGGGTCCTCAGGCTGCGGCCGTGCGTAGCGGTGTGCCCAGAGAATCCGGTGACTCGAACACTCGACACCAACCAACCAGCCGACCGTGGTCGGACAAACGGCCACCCCATCGGCCACCGCAACGTGTGACGAGGCCCAACGGCGACTGGGGCTGGCCAATGCGGGAGCATCGACATAGGCAATCCGTTGAGACCAGACCGGCTGGCCAGTGGCCGCCTCCAGCACATGCAATCGGATCTCATTGTTCTGTTCGCCAACGACGTACAGCCTGCCGGCCTCCGGCGCCGGGGCCCCCAGGAAACGGGTTCCAGCCAACGGCAGATCAAATGGTTCATCCATCTTCATCCCACCCGCCTCCCAGGCGGGCCGACCACTCACCAGGTCGTAGGCTGCCAGGGTGTTCCAGTGCCTGGGCTGTTTGGCGTTGCCGACACCAAAGGGATTGAAGCCGCCAAACCGGGACGACGAGGCCTGCCGCAACAAGTTCCGATCCTCGACCAGAAACACGTGTTTTCCGTCACTGGAAGGGACCCCGTGCAGAGCGTGCTGGAACAGCAAGCCCGTCAAAGGATGATTCGTTGCGGCACCATTGACCGCACCAAAACGCACCAAACCAGGACCACCCCCCGCCACCCGGACCATCTGCACCGCACCGCCGACAGCCGTTCGGGTCACGCTGGACGACCGCCCCCCCACCAGGCTCTCGACAGCCACCTCCGGACGTGTCTCCCACAACACCTTCCCGCTGTCGACGTCGACCACCTCGATGCCTCGTAACGTCCGGAAGATCGCCTTGTCGCCGACCACCAGAGGCACGAAGGCCGGGATCATGGACTGGCCACGATCGTCGAGGTCCTCAACCAGTTCGCGAACAATCTCTGCCACGGCGTGACGGTGTGTCAGCCGCCGGTGCCAGCGGGGAAGCAACAATGGCGCGCCACCGACGGCACGACCACGTCGTGCTGCCGATCCGTAAAAAACCGGCCAGTCAACCAGTTCCGGCTCGGGCAGAATCGCCGGCCGCGACACCCCCAGCCAGTCGTCTCGTCCCACCTCACCAATTCCCGGCACCCGCAACCGCCCGGCCTCGTCCAGATCCGCCAGCAGTGTCTTGACTCGCTCGGGCTGTCCCACGCGATGGAACACCCAGGCCGCCTTCAATCGCCATGCCGGTGCCGCGGCCACAGGATCATTCCCCTCCAACAGCCGGCCCAACCAGAATGCCGCCAGGCCGAGTCGGCCACGATCGATATGCCGCGAAGCCAGGCGGTTGGCCGCCTGGCGGCCCGCAGGAGTGTGGAAGAACCGATCCGCCACGTCGACCAGCGCCGATTCCCCACCAGTCGTTGTGGCCTCGGCAAACCGTCGGCTCGCTTCCGCGCCATACCGAGTCCGAAACGTCTCCCGGAATGACTCGGGCAAACCACCCAGCATCCGGTTCGCCTCATCACGAACCGTGACCCATCGTCCACCCTCACTGCGAAACAACGACTCCGATTCGAATTTTGCCGCAGGCGGTGGATTGAGTAATAGTGAGACCGCCTCCAGCACCCTGGCGTGCTCACCCGACTTCAACCACGCATGGGCCTGGCGAAGCAATTTGGCCTGGCGAGGATCCTGTGGTGCCAGCAAGTCGATGCGATCCCGGGCCGTCGGATCACCATTTCCCACGACCGCCTTGGGCTTCGGCTTGCCTGGAACAGGTCCCGGCTTCCTCGCCCCTCCACCTCCAAAAACACCGCGTAAAAAACCTTCAACCGCATCAGCCGCCTTCTTGAGTTCCTGATCCTTCTTCGATGAGGCCGCCTGCTTGGTCGCAGCCTTCTTGGTCGCAGCCTTCTTGGTCGCCGCCTGCTTGGTCGCCGCCTTCCTGATCGCGGGCGGTTGGGCTGCAACCTGAGAGGAAAACACGCCGATCTGAGCCGCAAT
>CAZYAZ010000017.1:0-37048 GCA_964646205.1 uncultured Planctomycetaceae bacterium
TGTTGATCGAGGTGCCGCCGACCAGGCCACAGGCGGCGACAACGCCTCGTGGTTGCGTCGTGGCGATGATCGCCGCCAGGGTGCTGCCACCCACAACGTCGACCGCCGCCGCCCAGCGTGCCGAGGCCAGGGGGGTGTCGGTGTTGGTGACAACCTCGTCGCGGTCGATGGTTTCTGCCGCGCCCATTTTCTCGAGCAGCGAATGTCGGTCGAGTTTTCCGGTCGAGGCGACAACGTGGTAACCCAGTTGTGACAACAAGGCCACCGACAGCAGGCCGACTCCACCTGTTGCGCCAGTTACCAGGACGGGGCCGGAGTCCGGGCTGACGTTGCCACGTTGGATTGCCTCGACGGCCATTGCGGCAGTCAGCCCTGCGGTGCCCAGTTGCATGGCTCTCCGGGCACTCATCCCGTTGGGCCGTACGTGGACCCACTTGGCCGGCACCCGGATCCGCTCGGACCAGCCGCCCCAATCGGGTGCTCCCAATCCGTAGCCGGTCACCAGGACGTCGGTTCCATCGGCCGCGACGGTGCCAGCGGCATCGATTCCTGGCACATGTGGCAATTCGCCGGCGACACGGCGGTTTCCTGCAGCGGCCAGGGTGTCCTTGTAGTTCAGCGACGACCATTCGACGTGGATTTCAATTTCTTCGGCGGGCAGATCGGCCGTGGCGATTTGCGTGGGGCCGGCGACGACCTGGCCTGCGGAATCGGACATGACCAGAAATGCGCGGATCGAATCGGCCGGGGTGTTGGACATCTTGAAGCCTGGTGAGCGGGGCGGACCGGACGGAGGAATGAACCTTTGGTATCGTGAGGGCGGTTTCGATTCAAGACGGGAGCAGTTGGATGACAGAACTGGAAATCGGGGGTGTTGTGTTGGCGATCGACTATCGCAGGATGGAGGAGGACCGGGGTTCGTCGGTGAAGGTCTTCGGAGACATCGACGGTCAACGGGTGCAGTTGCTGCGGTTTGATTGTTTCGACCAGGACCCTCACTACCATTACGCGCCAACCGGAGTGAACCGCATGTTTCATCTCGATCGGCTGACAATGGGATGTCCGGTGGCGTTCACCCTCGACCAGGTCAAGCGGAACACCCGGTCAATGGTCGCTGCGGCCGGGTTCGAGGAATTTTCCGAGGGTGTCGACCAGGACGCCTTGGCTGCACGGATCGGTGAGGTGCAGGCGGCGATCGAAGCCGAGGCTGTGGCCGGCTAGCCGCCCAGTGCGTCTTCCAGCAGAGATCCGACTTTCTCGACAGCCTCCATCGGGATCGTGTGGACACCGGGAAATTCCAGGAATTCCACTTCGAGTCCGGATTCGTCAAGGAGGTCCCTGAGCCATTCGGCGGCGGCGTAGGGCAGGATCGGGTCAGTCCGGCCGTGACTCTGGAAGACCCGCAGTGGTCCCCGATTCTTGGCCAGGCCTCTCCACGTGTCCTCGCAGAGCAGGGTGCCGGACCAGATGCACAGAGCCGCCGGGGGTGCGTCCATCGACAGTGCGACGTCGGTGGCGATCATCGAGCCCTGGGAGAAACCACCGAGCACGACCCTCTCGGGTCCGAGGTTCCATTCGGATGTGACTGTTTCCACAAGTTCGGATAGCAGAAGGCGAGCTTCGTCGAGTCCATCCGGGGTGACCTGTCGCTGATCGCGGAATTCCCCACTGTTGATGGCGTTGTTGAGCGCGTCGAGATCGAGGTGCCACCACGCACGGGCACCGGGCATGCCGACGTCGTCCAGCGACAACGGGGCGGCCGGGAAGATGAACCGCGTGCGGCCGACCAACCGGGGAGCCACGTGGCACAACTCGGGAGCCAGGCCGACAAGGTCGGTGCCAGAGGCACCGAATCCATGACAGAGCACCACGGCCAACTCGGCCGTCTCGTGTTCGGCCACGGTGTCGACGACGACACATTGCAGTCGTCCGAGAGTCCTTTCGAAAGTCTGCATCGTGTCGTGTGTCCTCGAGGTGTGCCCCGAGTCTACACGCTGTCCAGCAGGGCGCGAACCGATGCATCGACTGTGAACGCCTCGTCGATTTCACCGGCCAGGCCAACCAGGACATCACTGCCCTCTCCGCCAGCCAGTGTGTCGGAGACACCGCCCTGGCCGAAGAGCCGGTCGTTGCCGTCCTCGCCCAGGATCGCATCGGCTCCAGCTCCTCCAAAGAGCGTGTCGTTGCCGTCACCACCGACAATCGTGTCGTCATCGCCCCCGGAGTTGATGTTGTCGTCGCCGTCTCCACCGTTGATCAGGTCATTGCCGTCGTCGGAGGTGATGAAGTCATTTCCGTCACCACCGCCGATCAGGTCGTCTCCGCCCTGGCCGTGGAGTTCGTCGTCTCCATCATCCCCGCGGAGCGTGTCATCACCGTCGTTGGCGAGCAGGCGGTCGTCGTTGAGTCCGCCGTCGAGCAGATCGTCGCCACTGCCGCCGGTCAGCGTGTCGGCTCCGATGCCACCGGACAACTCGTCATCACCTTTCTGGCCGTTGAGCTTGTCGTCACCGGCACCTCCGTCGAGTGAGTCGTCGTCGTTGCCGCCGGTCAGAGAATCGTCGCCGAGGTCTCCGATCAGGTGGTCGTTTCCGGTGTTGCCCTCGATGGTGTCGTTTCCGTCGCCACCATCGATCAGGTCGTTGCCGCCATTTCCGTAGACGAGATCGTCACCGAGACCGGCCTCGACAGTGTCATCGCCGTTTTCTCCGGTGATCAAGTCGGCGCCGTCGCCCCCGTAGAGCGAGTCATCGCCGGCACTGCCGGCGATCGTGTCGTCGCCGTCGCCGCCATCGAGCAAGATGCGAACGGTTCCAATGGAAACGTCATCGGCTGTCAGCGTGTCGTTACCACCCTCGCCGTAAATCGCCAGCAGGGTGCCCGACACTCCCTTGAGGGTGTCGATGTTCACGGTGTCATCGCCGTCACCCATGGTCAATGTGATGACCTCGATAGACGACCCGAGTGTCAGCGTGTGGCTTCCATTGGTGATCTGGGCCTTGGCACCACCACCGGATGTTTTCCGGATCGTGTAGGAGTCGTCGCCAGAACTGCCCTCGATCTCGAGCGTGTCGAAGCCGGCTCCACCGCTGGGAGTGTCGTTGGCTTCGCCGGGGCTCCAGACCAGGTGGTCGTCTCCGGCTCCACCGGTGACACTGTCGTTGCCGGTGTTGCCGTGGATTTCGTCGTTGCCCTCGCCACCATCGATCGTGTCGCGACCTCCTTGGCCCAGGATCGTGTCGTCTCCGCCGTTGCCAAGGATCAGGTCTTTTGCGATGCCTCCACGCATGACATCGCCCATCTCACTGCCCAGCAGCGTGTCGTTGCCATTTCCACCATTGAGCGTGTCACCCTGGCCAGTGGCTCCGGAGATCGGTGGTGGGGATGGAGGAGGGGATGGGGGAGACGGAGGAGTGACGTCGGCGGGAGCACCTGACCCGAATAGCGTGTGGGTGGTGTACTCGGCAATGCCGCCCGGTGCGAGATCGAAAGTGTTGCGGAGCCCCAGTTCGATGTCGTACTCGAGGCCCGAGTCGACGAACATGTCACCGTCGTTGTCCTGGTAGATGCTGTCGGTCAATGCACTCCCGGCGAGAATGTCGAACGTCAGGCTGGGGTAGTCGTCCAGTTCCCAGCGATCGGTTGTCGGCGTGGTGCCGCCGACAGAGGTGATGCCGACGAAGGTGGTGTCGGTGGTCCCACTGCCGCCACTGTCGGTTTCGAAGAGGATTTCGACGCCGCTTGGGGTGACAATTCGGCCGCCACCGTCGATTAGTGAGCCGTCGAAATCGAGATCACCGTCGAGGTAGCGGACCAGTTCGAAGTTGGCATTGGTTGTGCCGGGGTTGATGACCTGGAGAGTCTGCGCCAGCAACGCACCCTGGGTGGCACCCGAGGCATCCAGCAACGGTCTCACCTGCTGGCAGAGTTGCATGTCGAGTCCATCCTGGACGAAGTTGGTTTCCACCTGTGTGGTGTCGCCAATCATCTGAGCCGTGCCGGCGTTCAACGTGGTCCGGGGACCAGTGGCTCCATTCCGGTAGGCAATGTAAGACCGAAACACCGTGGTCGCGGAGTTGGTGGCACCGATCGGGTCGTAGGCGGCGTCCAACGGGTGCATTCCTCCGTCAGCGGTGATACCGGTGATAGACAGCGACGCGTCTCCGGAGCCGATCCCCAGTGGTGCGGTGGTTCCGATCACCGCGCCCCCGCTGCAAATGGCGGGACCAAAACCCGCCGCTGGCGGGTCGTCGTCGTCAACGATTCGAGCTTCGCCCAGGTTGTCGTAAAGCAAGGCCCCCACCGGATTGGCGAGGTTGACGAAGAAGTTCTCCTCGTCTGATTCGTCGATCGTGTCCCCGAGGACGGCGACACTGATGGTCTGATCGCCCGCGCTTGTCCAACTCAAGCTGCCGGTAACGGCTGTGTAATCAGCTCCGGCGACCGCGGTGCCATCGCCCGTGGCGTAGTCAACTGACACGCCGCCCAGGGCTTCGCCGACCAGCGTGACCGTGAAGGTGGCCAACTGCTGTCCCGTGTCACCCTCGGTCTCTATTCTCACGTTGTCGATCGTGAGAACCGGTTGGCTGGCATCCAGCAGGTCACGGCCGGTGTCGCCCTGGAGGTAGTCGTTTCCGGAACGACCAATAATGGTGTCGTTTCCACCTTGTCCCTTGAGCCGGTCGTCGTCCTCGTTGCCTCGGAGGTAATCACTGCCGTGACCGCCGAGGATGGTGTCGTCTCCCCGGCCACCGAGCATCGAGTCGTTGTGGCGTTGTCCATTGAGCTTGTCGTTGCCGTCCTGGCCCAGGATCGTGTCCTGGTTGTGTCCACCGACCAGCAGGTCGTCCTCGGTGCCTCCCTCGAGGTGGTCATTCCCGTCGTTGCCCAGGAGCGTGTCATCGCCACCGCCGCCCAGCAACGTGTCGGCCTGGATGCCGCCGGTCAGGCTGTCTTCGCCGCTGCCGCCGGAGATTGAGTCGCGGCCGTCATTGCCGTGCAGCGAGTCGTCGTCGTCGCCACCGTAGATCGTGTCATGGCCGTTCCCACCTTCGACACTGTCCGATCCTTCATGGCCGAGCAGGCTGTCGTTGCCGTTGCCACCTTCGAGCGTGTCGTTGCCGGCCTGGCCCAGCAGCGTGTCCTGGCCGTCTTCGCCGATGAGAACGTCGTCGCCGTCGCCAGCGGTCAGGCTGTCGTTGCCGTCTCCCCCGTCGAGTTGGTTGTTTCCGTCACCGCCGTTGATCACGTCATCACCGTTGCCACCGCTGATCACGTCGTCGAGATCGGTGCTGCCGGTGATCGTGTCGTGGCCGTCTCCGCCGTTGATCACGATCGGCAGGGTCGCACCGCTGGACGGATCGACGAAACTGAACAGTGCCGCGCGGACGTCAACGAGATTGATGAGGTTGTCCCCGTCACCGCCGTTGATTTCGATTCGTTCGACCAGTCCGGCCGGTACCGCCGGCAGGCTGTCGTCGTCGGTGCCGTCGATCGTGACCACGACGCTGGATGCCGAGTCGGTCGAAACCGAAATGGCCTCTCCGGCGGTGGCCGAGACGGACAGTGTGCCGTTGGCCCACACCGTGCTGGCCGATAACAGGGTCCGGTCTTCGAGTCGTTCAGCCTGGCCGGAAGCGAGGCGGCGTTTGCGTCGCGTCGCACTGTGGCTGAGTCGGTGTCGAAGTGAGTCGATCCAGGAAGTCAGTCTCATGGTGGCTCCTCGCCCTCGCGGGGCGAATTGTCCGTGATCTCTTTTGCAGATAGCCCAAAGGGCTTGGTTACTACTGGTTGCCCAGATACTCCATGGTAGGGAGCCGCCAAGACCGTTCGCAATCAGATTCCCTCCTCAAGGTACCCCGCTTTTGGTGGATCCACTTCCAGGTGTTCTCACAATCCGAATGACTGTTCCCGCCGGGCTCAATCGTCATAATCGCGCGGAAAAAACTGGCTGGGAAGAAGTGGTCTTCCTTTTGGTCCCCCTCTGCGGCCTAGATTTAAGGGATATCGTTAGTCCTTGCCTGGTCCCCCGAGTCCGGGCTTAGTGGCCTAGTTTACGGGCCCTTGGAGTGCGAGCCGTGAGAATTACATCTTGGATCGACAGCCTGACAACTCGCTGGCAGCGTTCGCGGAACTCGCGTCGCGGTGCTGGTCATCCCTTTTCGGGTCGGAGAAGCCACGGGGCATCCCCGCGTGCGAGAGTTGCTGAAGTACTCGAGGACCGGACATTGTTGTCGGTCACGTCGTTGTTCTTCAACGGTGACCTGACGGTCGTCTCGGACGCAGACGATGCGATCGTGATCCGTGAAAACCAGTTCGTGCCGGGTCGGGTTGAGATCCTGGTCGGGACTCCGTTGGGAGGCTCGATCAATTACGTTCCCGATACCAGTGTCGGTGCGCTCGATGCCAACACCATTCAGACGATCCTGGTGCAAGGTGGCGATTCGGGAAACACGATCGATCTGGGCGACGCACAGGGGTTGGGTGGCGTGGACACTGCTGTGTTCACGAGCTTGAGCAGTGTCACGATCGAGGGAGGCAACGGCCACGACACAATCACGGGCACCATCAACTTCACCGATGTCATTGACGCAGGTGATGGAGAGGACGTGATCACGGTGGGAACCGCCTCGGCGACTGTCGATGCCGGTGATGGCGACGACACGGTCAACGGTGGATCTGCCGGGGACGTGATCAACGGTGGTGACGGAAACGACGTGATCAACGGAATGGATGGGGCTGACACGATCGATGCTGGAAACGGTCATGACCTGGTGACCGGCGGAGACGAACTGGTGGGGCCGGGCGATTCGATCACCGGAGGTCACGGCGACGATACGTTGCGTGGCGGAATGGGTGACGACTGGATCAACGGCAAAAGTGGTCACGACGAATTGTACGGTGAGTCCGGGATGGACGTGATTCATGGCGGGTCCGGCCATGACCACATGGAAGGTGGAGCCGACGCCGACACGGTCAATGGACACGGGTACAACGACACGATCCTGGGCAACGGTGGTGATGACCGGCTCAACGGTCACTGGGGAAACGATTTCATCGACGGTGATGACGACAACAGTGGAACGATCACCGGCGACGACACGTTGCTGGGCGGGGCTGGTCGCGACACGTTGCTCGGCAACCTGGGCGATGACAATCTCAAGGGCCAGGGAGGCCGCGACACCCTGGTCGGTGGTCACGGCCTGGACAAGCTGGATGGCGGCAGCAGCCACGACCTGTTGCGGGGATTTCAGCAGCAGATCGTCCGATTGGATTTTGACAGCCACACCGATCCCCTGACAGAGCACGTCTACACGGCGTCGGAACGGGCGGCGATCCAGTCGCGGCTGGAGGAAGATTTTGCGGCATTTGATCTCAGTTTTACCGCGTCGGCTCCTGACACCAACGACCTGTATCTGCAGGACGGGGCTTACATCACGGTGGCCTACAACAAGGCTGTTCCGGGAATCGGTCCGGGATTGGGTGGCGCGGCAGAGGCGAGTGCGTACGATTTCCGTAACGTCGACCTGGGTGGCAATGTTTCGGTTGACGTGCTGGGGCCGGCCGGCCTGCTGGACGGTGCCGGCCAACCGGCTTCCACCAGCGACAACATCGTGGCAGCCAGTGCCTATGCCACCGCACATGAACTGGGGCATCTGCTCGGGCTCCGTGGCGTGGATGCCTTTGGACCCATATCGGGTTCGGTTGGCATCACTGATCCTCCCGGGGCGACATCGTTCAGTCCGGCGTTTCCTGGCCCGATGAATGCCGTGGAGACGGCCGACCATCTCATGGCATCCAATGGCCTGCTGGGGGCTGCCAACTTCGACGTCACTGCCGACTTGTTTCTCAGTGAGCGTTCGGCGATCAAGCTGGCTTTCAACGAGACGGGTTTGTTTGTCTCCGAGCAGGTTGGTGCACACGATTCGTTGACACCGGGAGGCGCCCAGGCGGTGACCCTGCGTGGACTCTCGGTTCCCACGACGGTCGAGACCGGTGCCAATGCCGGTCGATCACTGAACGTCGAGGCTGCTGCGGTGATCGGTGGCCAGATCGGTGCCGCGGGCGAAGTCGATGTGTACTCCTTCGACGGCACCGGTGGGCAGGTGGTTTCGATTGAAGTTCTTTCTGACTGGCTCACGAGGATTGACACTCCGATCGATACGATCGTCCGCGTTTACGATTCCAGCGGAGCGATCTTGCCGTACCACACCAGTGCCACCTCGGCGTCCGACCTGGCGGTGAACAACGGTTTCAATGACGGCAGTGGCCAGTCGGCTGTCGACCCCGTGATCTTGAATCTCACGTTGCCTGTGACGGGCAATCCGACCGACACGTATTACGTTGAGGTCATGGAACCGGACGCCTTTGGCGTGTTCATTTTGCCCACCGATGGCAGCGACCAGATTGTGGAACTGGATGCGAAGACCGGAGTGGAACTGAACCGGTTTGATTTGCCCGAAACGAGTTCCGGGCGTGCGAGCCTCGCGTTTGATGCAGATGGTGAGCGACTCTTCTTCATGGGCAGCAGCAATCAGTTGTATCAAATCAACGCCAGAACTGGACAAGTGACTGGTAACGCGGTCGATTTGTCCAATCCTCCGTTTTTGACTCAAGCTTACGATGGCCTGGCCTATGACAATGGCCTGGTCTTCATTCTCGACGTCGATGCTGAAAATATTCCGGGCCAAGCTGGGGACGCCAATGCCAATCCGCCAGTTCCCCAGATCTTCGATTCTCCGGAGATTCTGGTTGTTGACCCAGCGACAGGTTCTATCGTCAGTTATATCAACCTTGTCGGAACCGGTGAGGGGCCAGTGAGTATTCCCGGGCTCGGGAATGGAGCTGGACCCAACCCTGCCGGGACGTTCACCGACATCACTGGCGGCCTGGCGATGATTGCTCCATCCAGCCCGGTGGCCCGGTTGTTGTTACTGGATTCCGCTGGACAGTCAGTTCACGAAATCGACGCTGATCCGGCCAGTCCCACCATAGGGCAGTCGACGTCGTCTTATACTCCGGCGAGCACCATGACCGCCAACATGGACGCCGTGGCCGCGTTCTCGGGACAGGTCTGGCTGGGCGGAGCTCCCGGAGAGGACCGGATCGAGATTTTCGATCGGGGCGACGTGGTCATTGACCGGACGTTGAACCTGACACCCAACGCACCGCCCTCCTATGGCGTGACTGCTATTGGTTCCGATGACAATGCGAACGTGACTTCCGCCACCGGCGAGTACGAATTGTTCATCACGAAGGTGGATTTCAGTCCACTGGTGAGCTCCAGTGCGACCGGCGACACTCTGCTGGGAGGATCGGGTAACGACACGATGTGGGGCGGCAGCGCGGCGGATGTACTCAAGGGTGGGTCCGGTGCGGACAGCGGGAGTGGACTGGGAGGATCCGACTACGTCAACGCTGGTAGCGGCAACGACATCCTGCGGGGCGGCCGCGACAACGACACATTGTTGGGCGGCAGTGGCTCGGACAAGCTCTACGGCGATGCCGGTGACGACACGCTCGACGGCCAGGGAGCCAGCGACACCCTGGATGGAAACGATGGAGATGACGTGTTGCGGTGGCGGATCGGCAACGGGTCGGACGTCATGAACAACTCGGCCGGTTCTGCTCGGGTCGAGGCACTGGGAAGTGGGGCGGCTGATTCGCTGTCGGCCAGCAAGACCAGCAGCAATCGTCCCAAGCTGACGATTGTGGATGGCGTCAACACGGTGACCATCTCGAAGACGATCTGGCGCACGGATATCCTGGCCGGTGATGGCAACGATCAACTGGTCGTTGGAGCCCTGGACGATGTGACGAGCACGTTGCTGGTGATCAATGGCGAGGGCGGCCGGGACACGATTTCGGCTGCCGGCGTTCACATTGACCAGGTCCGCCTGCGGCTGGACGGCGGTGACGAGAACGACACGATCACTGGAAGTCTCGACGCGGACACCGTGTGGGGCGGCCTGGGTGATGACGATGTGGACGGTGGTCGTGGCAACGACACCATCATCGGTGGCGACGGCGACGACGATCTTGATGGCGGCGATGACGACGACGTGATCGTCGGCAGTGACGGGAATGATTCACTGGATGGTGGAGACGGCCACGACGACCTCTCGGGCAACGCCGGTTTCGATGTGCTCACCGGTGGGTTCGGTCGCGACACTCTCTCTGGTGGAGCAGATGACGACGCGCTGACCGGGAGCCAGGACGACGATTCGTTGCTGGGCGATGCCGGCCAGGACAGCCTGTACGGAGGTACCGGAGACGATTATCTCAACGGTGGACTCAACGACGACCGCCTTTACGGCAACTACGGGGACGACACCATCGGTGGTGGCCACGGGCATGACCTGCTCGAGGGATCACAGGGCGACGATATCCTCAACGGCGGGGACGGCGACGACACGATCAATGGCGGCGACGGTTTTGATGGACTGTCGGGCCACGATGGTGACGATGTCGTCAACGGCGGTGGCCAGGACGACACCATCCTGGGTGGCGATGGCAACGACGAACTCGCCGGCGGTGGCGGTCGGGACATTGTCCTGGGAGGTGACGGCGACGACCAGATCAACGGCCAGGGATCTCACGACACGCTGGCCGGCAACCAGGGCGTCGACGTGATCAATGGATTCGCCAGCGAGATCAACGAGAACTTCACGTTCTATCAGTCGTGGGTCGACTCGGTCTGATCACCGACGGTGAGTTGGTCGAGAGATTCGGCGGCCACGAGTCGTCGGATGAGCCACGCGTTGGCTTCCGGGAAGTCGCGGGGATTGAGTTCCCGGGTCGGTCGCCAGCCGAACGGCTGGGTCGCGGACGGTTGATCGTGGTCCCCCCGGGAATGGCAGAGCCAGAAGTCCAGGGCCACACGGTCGTGGTCGTAGTCGTGAGCCCGGTGCTCGAGCAGTTGTATTGCTTCAACGGCAATCCCGGTTTCTTCCAGGCACTCCCGGATCGCGGTGTCTCGCGATGATTCCCCGGGCACGCTCTTGCCGCCGGGAAACTCGAGCATGTTTGCCAGGGAGGTTTCCGGTGACCGGGTTCCGACCAGGCAATGGGTGCCGTCCCGCGTGAGAACCACCGCGATTCCGACCGGTCGGCGGGGTGGGGTCACTCGGTGTCGCCGTCGTCGCGAGCGTCGGTTGGTGGCGCGCCCATGATGTGGTAGCCGGAGTCGACGTGCAGGGTCTCGCCGGTGATCCCGCTGGCCAGGTCGCTCAGCAGAAACATTCCGGTCTTGCCCACCTCGTCGGCCTCGACGTTTCGTCGCAACGGCGACAGGTTCTTGTAGACGTCGAGCATCAGGTCGAAATCGCCGACGGCCGAGGAACTGAGTGTCTTGAGCGGTCCGGCCGAGAGAGCATTGACCCGCACACCCTCGGGGCCCAGTTCACTGGCGAGGTATTCGGTGGCGCTCTCGAGCGCTGACTTGCACAGTCCCATCACGTTGTAGCCGGGGATGACTTTTTCACCGCCGAGGTATGTCAGCGTGAGGATGCTGCCACCGGGTTGCAGCAATGGGCGAGCGCGACGGGCCAGTGTCATCAGGCTGTAAACACTGATTTCCATGGACAGCTTGAAGCCGTCACGGCTGACATCGACAACCTCACCCTTGAGATCATCCATCGGGGCGTAGGCGATCGAGTGAAGGAGGAAATCGATGTTGCCATAGGTCGACTCGGCGACGTCAAAGACATGGTCGAGTTGTTCGTCGTTGGTCACGTCGCAAGGTTCGATCAACTGGGTGCCGAGTGGCTCGACCAGTTTTCTGAGTCGACGTTCCATCCGGGGACGCTCGGGATCCCTGTCCGGGAGATGAGTGAAGCCGATTTCAGCTCCCTCCTCGTGCAGTCGCTGGGTAATGGCCCACGCGATCGAATGGTCGTTGGCGATGCCGAAGACCAGTCCCTTCTTGCCGTCAAAAAGGCCCATGCCGATGGCTCCCTGGGTGAAATGTCAAAAGAGACTGGTTGCTTCCCACAAAACCACGTGCGGGATGCGGCGAGAATAACGACTGCCGCGGACGGCTTCAACGTCCGGCCGCCGGTCGACGTTCCTTGGGATGGGCCGCCAGGAAGGCTGATGTCATCTCCTTGCGAATTCGCTGTCTCAAGCCGCCCTGCAGGAGATTCGAGTGGTCACGGCCCTTGTGGATTTCCACGACTGCATCGCTGCCCAGATCTGCGAGGGATTTCTTGAGCCGGATGGTGGCTCCCTCGAGATAGAACGTGTCGACGTCACCCATGAAAACGTGCAATTTGCCTTTCAGCCGAGGCTCCAGGCTCTTCCAGTTTCGCTCGATGACAAGGCGAATGTCGTACTTTTCCCAGGTCCTGGCGGTTTCGAGATCGATCCGTCCAGTCTTTCGATCCCACAGCAGCCTGGGTTTGCCATCCGGTTTCCGTGGGCTGAAGACGGCCTCAAAACTGTGCAGTTGGCCACCGTGTCCGAGCACCCATTCCATGTCGGCGAAGCCCTTGTACCACAAGCGGACCTGTCCGTTGACTCGTGCCAGCGGACGTCGTTCTCCCTGTCGGTCGACGTACATGTTCTCGCCGCTGGCATAGAGATTGATTCGCTGGAAATCACGGAAGTCGACCGGATCGGGAGCCGTGCTCCAGGTGCCGCCAAAAATTTCGGGGTAGGTCACCTGCAACCACAAGCTGCTCCATCCTCCCGAGGAGTGGCCGGTGAGGAAGCGGGCGGTGGGTTTGGGAATCGTACGGAATTTCATGTTGAGAGCTGCGATCAGCTCGGTCGTCAGTGCCTGACCAACGGGGCCGTTGTTGGCCGAGTCGGCAAACACGTGGTGACCCAGGGGGCAACTGGGGTCCAGCAGCACACGCAGGAATTCGACTCCGCCCTCGTTTTGTTCCGGGATTGGCCTGGTGAGGCTGCCGGAATGGTGAGTGCCTCCAAATCCGGGGATGGTGAAGATCACCGGATAACGTCTCTGGGGCTGTTCGTAATAACTGGCCGGCAAAATGATGGCCGCTCGCAACGAAACTGGTCGCTTGTGGAACCTGGTGAGTAGTTTCGAGGGAACCTCCAGTAGTCGACTCCACTTGGTCTGGGCGAACGCCCGGGCCTTCACCAACTGGTCGATTTTCAGTGAGACCAGTTTCTGTGATGCATCGTCATCGAGTTTGGTGGCGGGGCTGAATCCATTTCCTTCACCGACACCGATTTCTCTGTCGTGTGGATTGAATCTGACTACGGCCTGGGCCTGGAACCCTGGGAGCTTCATTTCTGAAAGCGGGCCTGGATAGCCCAGGATCGGTCCGGCTTTGAGTCCCTGGTCCCCAGCCAGGCTGCCCGGCGACTTGCTCGAAAATTCCAAGGGAACTCCTGGTCGCCAATTCTCGACATCGCGTGCGACAAACTGTTCGGGGTTGAACCAGCCTGGCCCCTTGCGGGGCTCACGATTCCGGCGGCTGAAAATCACGTAGACCCGGCCACTGAACGGCTTCGAGTGAACCGATTTGTTGAACTCGACACGAAAGGTTCTCGAGTCGGCCAGTGTGGAGTTGCAGGCGGTGGTCGTGACCAGGGCCAGAAGGGTGGCCAGGCAGTGCCTGAGGTTTCGGCGAAGCATGGGCGATCCCTGGAGAAACGTCGGTTGTTGGGATGTCCCATGGTAACGATCGGATTCCAGATTTTCGTGTGATTTGTCCTCGATCTTTGGGATGGAACGTTACAATGCCGCCCGGTGGGGCCAAGGAGTGGCCTCCGCGACTGCCGAAGGGAGGACGCCGTGACGGAACATGGCGATAGGCGGAGTGTAGGGGCTGGTCACGATGAGACGGTGACCGATTCGGCGATTGCCGATTGGGGCGAACGCTCGGTCTCCTACCGGGGCTACGACGTTCTGGACTTGGTCAGGGAATCGACTTTCACCGAGGTCGTGTACCTGTTGCTCTGCGGCGACCTGCCGGAGGAGATTTTCCTGGCCGATTTCCGGGCCGTGCTGGCTGCGGCCTCGGACGGGGAAGACTGGAGTGACGAATCGGCATGGATGGCCGAGTTGCTGGATCGTCTGCCACTGAACGTTCCACTGACGGAAATCCTGCGAACGTCGATCAGCGCGGTGGCTCATTTTGACCCGCAGCCATCTGATCGGTCCGAAGAGGCAGATCTCGCGAGATCGGTCCGTCTCCTGGGCCGCGTGCCCATGATACTGGCCAGTCGGTTGGCGGTGATCCGTGGTGAAGAGCCGATTGAACCGGATCCCGAGCGGAGTTTTCCGGCGCAGTTGGCAGAACAACTGACCGGTCGTGTTCCGTCGCCGTTGCTGGAACGTGCCCTGGAAGTGTTGCTGATCAGCGTTGTCGATGTCGGGTTCAGTCCCGCAGTCCAGGCCGCGCGGTTGGCCGCCGCGGCCGGAGCGGATTTGTATGGTGCGGTCCTGGCGGCGGCGGCGATCGAGTCGACCGCAGACCGGGCGGGCCTGGCCGAACGGCTTGTCTCGTTGTGGGACGAGCGTCCCTGGGAAGACGATGCAGAAGGCTGGGTGCTCGAACGGCTCGATGCCGGCCTCGGAGTGCCCGGGAGCGTATTCGGAGGACAGGCTGCCGTTGATCCTCGGTGTGAGATCGTCGCCGCCTGGGCCGAGCACCTGGCAGCGGAGAGTGGTTCTGGATCGATTTCAGAGGTCGACAGGGCGGCTGCCGAACTCGAGTCGGCGGTGGTCGCGTGTGGCGGTGTTCCGGGTTGGGACTGGGCCACGGTGCGGTTGTTGACCGCCGGGGGAATCGCTGCAGACCTGCACCTGTCATTGGTGGCAGTGGCCCGTTTGCTTGGCTGGGCGAGTCACGTGCTCGAGCAGTTTGGTCATCCGGTCGCCAGTGCAACCCGGCCCCATTACGTCGGACCAGGTCCGCGCGAGATCCCTTCCCGGCCGGAATGGGATTGAGTCCGGGTGAACGGGCAGCGAGGCGGGTTGAAAAACCGTCGGACACGGGGTTCAATCGAGCCGATCTTTCGGGTGTGAATCGGCTTGGAGAAGATGGAATGACGATGTGTCGAATGGCGCTGTTGTTGATTTGGTTGGGGACGCCCGCTGTCTCTGGGAGTGCTGAACCCGAGGCCGTTCAGGACCCGGCGCCACCCAAGGTGTCCGGTAAGGCCAGTAACACGACCGCACCACCCCTGAAAGCCTACGTGCGGGTCAAGAAGGGCGCCACCGCAAAACCACTCTCAAAAGAAGCCAAGACACACGCCTGGACGGGTTTCCTGGGACCCACCCGTGATGGAGTTTCGACAGAAACCCACCTGCTGAAGACCTGGCCGAAGGCCGGTCCGACCAAAGTGTGGGAACTGGCTGCGGGGGATGGATATGCCTCGCCGGCTATCCGGCACCCGTACCTGGTGTACCCTCACCGGGTGGACGACTCGGTCCTGATCGAGTGTCTGCACGCCGAGACGGGACAACAGTACTGGCAGTACAAGTTTGCCACCGCATACCGGGACCGGCTCGGATACAGCAGTGGCCCCCGATCGACTCCGGTGATCGACGGCAACCGGGTCTACATCTACGGGGCCGAAGGCGTGCTCATCTGCCTGGAATTGGCGACAGGTCGTCCAATCTGGAAGAGAGACCTGGTTCGAGAATTCCGCGTGCCCCAGGACTTTTTTGGTGCCGTCGGGACACCGTTGCTGGTGGATGATCGCCTGGTCGTGAATATCGGAAAGGTGGGGGGGCCGTGCGTTGCGGCGTTTCACACTCTGACCGGCAAGCTGGTGTGGGTGTCGGGAAAGAAATGGGGCCCCAGCTACGCATCGCCACGCCTGGTGACGATCCATGGAAAGAAACGCGTGCTGGTGTTTGCCGGGGGTGAGAGTAGGCCATCCACCGGTGGACTGATGTTGATTGATCCCTCGAATGGGAAGCTGGGGCTGGAGTTTCCGTGGCGCAGCCGGAAGTACGAGAGTGTCAATGCCTCGTGCCCGTTGGTGGTGGGTGGCAATCGGATTTTTGTCTCGGCCAGCTACCAGACCGGCAGTGCGTTGCTGGAAGTGGGCCCGGACCTGTCTTCTCACAAGGTCGTCTGGAAGATGGTTGACGCCGAGCACAACACCGAGCCGGATCAACTGGGGCTGCACTGGGGCACGCCGTTGATCAAGGACGGTCACCTGTATGGCTTTGATGGTCGCAACGAACCGGATGCATCGCTGGTCTGTGTCGATCTGAAAGCTGGCCGCGTGGTGTGGCGGGAGGAACCCGAGTGGGAACAGACCGTGACGGTTCAGGGCGTCGAACAGACGCTGACGCTGAGCACCCTGCGGGGCTCGTTCCTGGCCGCTGATGGGCAAGCGTTGATCCTGGGAGAACTCGGACAACTGATGTGGATGGATCTCACTCCCAAGGGCTACAAGATCACTCAGCGTTCGTCCCTGTTCCTGGCTCGCGAGTCGTGGTGCCCGCCGGTGATCAGCCGAGGATTGCTCTACATCAGCCAGAACATGCGTGACCCGGTCACCCGGTCCAGTCCGCGGCTGATCTGCTATGACCTGAGGCGGCCGTGAATCTCTTGGCAGCGGCTCGCGGTTATTGAGCCCCCGGGGCCGCGTAGACGACGTGGTGCGGCGTGGCAAAGAGCTCGTCGAGGCCGTCGAGTGATGTCGGGTGTTCGCCTCGCCGCCAGAGAATGTGGGTGATGGTGCCGTCGGGAAACGCGGTGGCCGTGGTCTGCCCTGGGGGTTTTCCGAATTGAATGTCCAGCAGCCAGCGGCCTCTGAGTTGAAGTCGTCGGTCCCATTCGACAATGCCGATGGCGTTTTGTGGGCAGTCCTTGAAGACAACGTACTCGGCTCGCCGGGCGTACCACTTGAATGCCCAACTGCCCCGGGGGGTCAGTACCACCGCATCCTCGGGAAGGTTGGCGTCGATCCAGCGACAGGTGTCCGTCCAGTCGGACAGCCTCTCGCGATTGAGTCGACTGGGATTGCGGTCCCGGGCGGGTAGCACCAGGGCCAGCAGAAGCATCGCTGCTGTGATCACCAGTCTCGCTCGCAGCGTGACATGCCGGGTCAGCAAGCCGGCGATGGTGATGGAGAGTGCGGCGGGAAGAAGGACATCCACAAGGCGATAGGGATAGAACTTCATCAGCACGACACGAAGATTGTCTCCGGGTGCGTCTCCGGGTGGTCGGTCGAGTGCCACGGCGTAGCCCACGACAGCCACGAGGACCGAGGCGAGCACCACTCGGGTCCACCACGACTCTTCGGGTGCCGGGACGGTGAATCGTCGAATCCCAATCCAGGCGGCCAGACCCAGGATGTAGGTGATGACGGCCGGGGCTGAAAAACGGCTCGGGACCAGATGATGGCCGAGTCGAGCGAAAACTTGTATCGAGTCAGCCTGGGTTGTTCCGTCTCCAAGGAGCGCGAGTGCCGGAATGGCTCCGGGCAGGGCGCAGAGAATCACCAGCCCGGCCTGGATGACCCTCTGTCGATTGATGGGCAGGGGCAAGGCCAGGACGGCCAGTACCAGTCCCCAGCCACCGACGATCGGGTGTACGCTGATTGCCAGCCCGCACAGCACAGCGGCCAGCCGGGGTCGCTTGTTGATCGCGTTGGCGGCCGACCAGGCCAGGAGTCCGTAGGCAAATAGTTTGGACTCGACACCACCGACCACCCATTCGCCGGAGAGATTTCCCGTTGCCGCGGCCAACAGGAAACCCGCGGTCGCAATGAGAGCGGCCCAGTGGTCGGCAACCAGGTGTCGTACCAGGGCTGCCCAACCCGTACCGAGCAAAAGCAAACCGAGAATCCGGCCGATCCAGGCCACCGTGGCCAGTGGAAAGGCCTGGGTCAGCGGTCCGGCCAGCACATAAAAGACAAGATGAGGATTGGACGATTCGAGGAAGAAGTCGCCGGTGCACCAGGCGGGGTCGAAAAAGTGACGTGCCTTGGCGAGGTAGTGCGGTTCGTTGACCGCGGGCGTGGGGGCGCGCAGGCCCGAATAGACCAGGCAGGCGGCCGTGACCAGCAGCCCGATGAACAGGCCGAGGCGGTGCGAGGGGCGAGGTAGCTCGGCGACTACTTCTTGCCCGTCGATTTTTTGGCTGATTTCTTCGACGATTTCTTCGAGGCCTTGGCCCCGGATTTCTTCTTGCCGGCGTTCTTCTTGCCTTTGTCTCCAAAGATCTTGTCCCAGTTCTCCCAGAACTCGGGCGTCGCGCCGGTGCGAACGATCGGTCCGCTCATCGTATGATCTCTCTGGTATTAGGAGGAATGCACTAGATTCTCATCAACGATTCCCAAAACTGTCAAGGCGCCCGGTTGGCCCGTGGTCGTCCTTACCGACGATGCGTATACTCGCAGCAGGAGTCCGGGAACGGTGTTCAGGGTCGATGAGGGTGGAAAAGACGCGTCATGTGGTTTGAAGAATTTGAACACGAGTCGCAATACCGAGAGATCTGGGAGTCGGTACAGATCGCCCGGCCGGTGAGTTATTCGCTGTTTACGTTCGGCGACAGTGAATTGCCCTATTTCCTGGTCTGTGACAAATCGGCCGAAGCAGAGACGGTGACGGTGACACGCGGCGAAGTTCGGATCACGCGTCCGACGATCATCACGCCCGACAACGTGCGGCCGGAATTTCACGGATTTTTCGGAGAGCAGGACGATGACAGTATTGTCGAATTCTTGATGGCCCGTACGGCCGGATTTTCGAATCTCCGCATCGACAACACCAGCGGTCCGGCTGAGATAATCAGCGATCGAGTCGAGGAGGCGGTTGAAAAATTGAACCGGCAGTTGGACGATCAGGAGGAGGATCGGACGGCGATCCTGACGGCACCACACGGGCTGGGTGGCGTGGCATTGTTGCGATACGCCGCCGAACGGGTGTGGCAGAGTGCTCCGGACAATGTCCAGGAACTTCGTGAACGCGGTTTTTTGCCCTAGCTGTCGATGGCAAAGTGGCTGGAAGCGGCTGTCCAGTGTGGCGGAGTCGTGACGGGTGCGTCTTCGCTGCGGATCACCTGGCCACCGAGTTGGTTGAGTTTTTTGTCGAGCCGCTCGTAGCCCCGGTCAAGGTGATAAATTCGTCGCACCGTTGTTGTTCCCTCGGCGGCGAGTCCGGCCAGCACCAGGGCTGCACTTGCTCGCAGGTCACTGGCCATCACGTTGGCACCGCTCAGGCGTGGCACGCCGTGGATCACAGCCGTGGGGCCCTCTCGCACGATCCTTGCTCCCAGGCGTCCCAGTTCGGCGGCGTGCAGGAATCGGTCGGGAAAGACCTTGTCGGTGATCACGCTGATTCCGTCGGCCCGCGACAGCAGGGCCATCAGTTGAGCCTGCACGTCGGTTGGGATTCCGGGGTAGGGGAGTGCGGTGAGTGTTGTCGGAGCGAGCACCGCGGGGGCGGTGGTGACAAGGCTGGCCAGCGAGTTGTTGCCGGTGGATGTTTCGATCCTGACACCGGTCTGTTCCAGCACCTCGCGTACAGCGACGAGGTGATCGGGACGAACCGGAGCGATTTCAACATGTCCACCGGTGATCGCTGCGGCGATCATCAGAGTGGCGGCTTCGATCCGGTCGGGAATCACACGGTGTGTGGCGGCGCCGAGTTGGCTGACGCCGTCGATTTCGATTCGTGGTGTCCCCAGTCCTTGGATGCGGGCTCCCATTTTTCGGAGACATTCTCCCAGGTCGACCACTTCCGGTTCGCAGGCAGCCGCCTCGATCACCGTGCGTCCCTCGGCCAGGGTGGCGGCGGACATCAGGTTGCAGGTGCCGGTGACGGTGCTGCCACATGGGCCGCCCAGAAAAATCGATGCCCCGCGAAGCCGTTCGGCCGTGGCGATCACGTATCCCTGTTGGACACGAATGTCGGCCCCCAGCGCCGCGAGTCCCTTGAGGTGCAGGTCGATCGGGCGGTGGCCGATGTTGCACCCACCCGGTAGCGAGACCCGGGCACGGCCACGCCGGGCCAGCAGAGGGCCCAGCACGCAAATGCTGGCTCGCATCCGGCGAACCAGGTCATAGTGGGCAACATGTGGTTGCGTGGTCTGAACGCACAGGCGGAGTTGGCCGTCGTCACCGTGCTGGGAATCGACGCCGAGGGTTTCAAGCAGACGCAGCAAGGAGTGGACATCGACCAGGTCGGGGACCCCCGAGAGGTGCAGGGGACCATCGGAGGCGAGGACCGCGGCCATGATCGGCAGGGCGGCATTCTTCGACCCACTGATCTCGGCCTGGCCGGTCAGCCGGCGATCGCCATCGATGGTGAACTTGTCCATCCCTGGACGTCTTCCTGTGGCGTGTGGTGAGTGAGTTGCAGGCGACGTGGTTGTGTCAGTGGCTTGGCCTGGTTGATGCCACCACGACGCGGGCGTTCCCCGCGAGGTCTTCGACAATACGGCCGGGTTGGAAAGCAGGTTGTTCGGCGAACAGTTCCAGCACTCCGGTGGACTGTTCCGGAGAAATCTCGCACAACAGGCTGCCTCCTGGTACGAGGTGGTCGGGGGCGGCGGCCAGCAGGCGGCGGATGATATCGAGTCCATCGGCACCACCATCCAGGGCGGTGTGCGGTTCGTGGTCGCGGATGTCTGGCGGGAGTTGGCTGAGTTCAGCCGAGGTGACGTACGGTGGATTGCTGGCTATGAAATGGAAGCGGGCGGCGGGGTCCACCGCGTCGAACAGGTCCCCGTCGAGGAATGTCATTCGACTGGACACGTCGTGAGAGTCCGCGTTTGCTTTTGCGACAGCCAGGGCCTCGGGACTGATGTCGACGGCCGTCAGGCGAGCATTGGGCAGTTGCGTGGCCAGCGTGATCGCGATACAGCCGCTGCCTGTTCCGACATCCAGGATGGTCGAAGGATTCGGCTGTTCACGAGCGAGGTCGAGCAATTCGACGACCAGCGTTTCGGTATCCGGGCGGGGAACCAGGGTGTGTGCGTTGACGGCGAAGTCGATGCCGAAGAATTCGCGGTGTCCGACGAGATAGGCGACCGGTTCGTGATTGGCTCGCCTTTTGACAAGATCCCTCATCACCGTCCGTTGTTCGGCGGTGAGTTCCTGGTCGTACTGCGTGTAGAGTTCGATTCGCTGGCATCCCCGCGACTGGGCCAACAGGATCTCGGCGTCAAGGCGTGGCGACTGGCTGTCGTTTTCAGCCAGGTGTCCGGTGGTCCAGTCGAGAACGGCCTGGACGGTCCAGCGTGTGATCGGGTTCGAACCCGGTGCCCGGGAGTCCGGTTGGGGGATGGCGTTCATGCGTCGGGATTGCCTCCCAGTCGTTCCTGTCGGTCGTGGTCCAGGAGTGCGTCGACCATCTCGTCGAGCTGTCCCTGCATGATCTGGTCGAGCTTGTAGAGGGTGAGCCCGATCCGATGGTCGGTCAGGCGATTCTGCGGGAAGTTGTACGTGCGGATTCGCTGGCTACGGTCTCCGGTGCCGATCAGGCTGCGGCGCTGGTCAGCCCGTTCCTGGTGAGCTTTTTGCTGTTGCGCCTCGAGCAGTCGGCTGCGGAGCACTCGCATCGCCTTGGATCGGTTCTTGTGTTGGCTCTTCTCGTCCTGGCACTGCACAACGGTGTTGGTTGGGAGGTGGGTGATCCGAATGGCACTGGCGGTCTTGTTGACCTTTTGACCGCCCGGGCCACTGGCGAAGAAGGTGTCGACACGAAGATCGTCGGAGTTGATTTCGATTTCGACATCGTTGGCTTCGGGGAGCACCGCGACAGTGGCGGCGGAAGTGTGAATGCGTCCCTGGGTTTCGGTTTCCGGAACGCGCTGGACGCGGTGCCCGCCACTTTCGAACTGAAGTTGCAGGAAAGCGCCGTCTCCGGCGATCGAGATCGTGACGTCCTTGAATCCACCAAGTTCTGTGGGCGAGCAGTCGATCAACTCGGCCTTCCACCCGCGGCGTTCCACAAGCCGTTGATACATTTCAAAGAGATCTCTCGCGAACAAGGCCGCCTCATCTCCCCCGGTCCCGGCCCGGATTTCCATGATCAGGCTGCCACGAGAGATGGCGTCCCCGGTAGCGACAAGATCCTCCAGAGCAGTCAGCTTCGTTTCTCGATCGCCGAGCAGCGTGTCCAGTTCGTCCTGGGCGTAGGCTTTCAGTTCGGCGTCTTCTTCCTCGTCGATCAACTCACGCGCCGTGGCAATATTGGACTCGAGTTCGTTGAACTCCCGGACCGGCAAGGCGACCTTGGCCAGGCTGCCATATTCCCGTTGAAACGCGACCATCCGGTTGGTGTCGGACAGAACGTCGGGATCGACCAGGAGCTTCTCGAGCTCCTCGTAGCGAGCCAGCTTGGCCTGAAGCGAGGGGAACAACATCAGCGATCATCCCTGTATCGCCGAACTCAAAAGCGTGCTGTTCGTGATGCCCGTTTCACCAGGTGTGGAACGAACTGTCGCCGAGCACGACCGGCGACACTATTCCTCGACCGCAGCTTCGGTTTCGGCTGCAGCCTCGGTCTCGGCTTCCGTGTCGGCCGATGTGTCGGCTTTCTTGCCCCAGTTGTACTTCTTCTGGAACTTCTCGACGCGCCCGGCGCTGTCAACGTATTTCATCTGCCCGGTGTAGAACGGGTGGCAGACGCTGCAAATTTCAACGTTGAGTTTCTCGACGGTACTGCGAGTGGAAAACGAGTGACCACAACCGCACGTGACCGCGGTGTCCATGTAATCGGGATGAATGCCCTTCTGCATGGTCTTACCTGCCGAAAAGAAAACTCATGGTTGAACGTCCAAGAAGCCAGTGTAGGGGGGGATTGGAGACGCGACAAGGTCGAACCGCGGACCGGTTTGCTGATCATTTCTTCTGGGGAACGGGTGTCTTGAGGCTCGACAGGAATGCGGTCAGATCGGCCACTTGCTGGGCCGTCATATCGCGGACCAGCAGGTCGGGCATCAGCGACTTCTGCTGAGCGGCCAGTACGTCGACGTCGTCGGCGGCGATCCGAGTCAGCTTGTCCTTGGCATCCTTGAGGACCACTTGCTTGTCGTCCTTGGAGACCAGCAGCCCGGTGAAGACACGGCCCTGGACGGTTTCGACGACGTAGGTCAACCATTTCGGTTCGATCTTCTTTGACGGTTGCAGGATGCTCTCCAGGATCTGGGCTCGCGTGAATTTCTTTCCCACACCGCTGAGATCGGGGCCAACCTCCTTGCCCTGGCCGGTGATCTTGTGGCAGTTGCGGCATTGCACCCCGTCGGTTTTGAAGAACACGTTACGTCCGCGGGCAATATCTCCCGGCAGTGCGAGGATCTGGGCCGGCTTGATGATGGTGCCCAGTCGCTTGACGCGTTTTTCCTCGGGCAGGTACCGCTCGAAAAGGTCTCTCACCGTTGCCGAAGCGTGTGCCGTGGCCGACCGGATGACCTGTGAACGGGTCGCCTGATCGAGTTCGGACCCGGTGGTGGCGTGCAACAGCCGAATGGAACCCGGGGTTGTTTTCAACAGCGAGTCAATTTGTGCAGCACGGTTGGCCGCACTGGCAGTGGACTTCAGGGTCTTCATTGCCACCGCCGTGTTGCCTCGTGATCGGGCGATGTTGGGTTCGGGTGATGCCGAGGGCAGGCTGGCGATCCAGTCGTGGATCAGGCGTGTTCCAACCGGGTCGACGACCGAAGATCCGATCCGCGGCATGCGACCGGCTCCCAGCTTTGACATGCGGAAGAACAGCACGCTGCGGTAGGGGTCGCCCGCTGCGAGGACCTTGCCAGCGGCCATGCCGAAGGTTCCTTGCCCGGGACGCACGCCGAGAGCGCCTGTTTCTGCCAGGTCGAGCGTGTCCAGGAGTTGGAAACGGGCGTTTCCACCGCCCCATTTGCGGTGGCAGTGTGAGCAGTTGGCATGCAGGTACGATCGGGCACGACGGTCGAGGTCGTTTTTCTTGGCGCGGTAGTCGACCAGCCGGGGCAGGGAACTGGTTGGGGCGGGCAATCGCTTGGTGAAGCATCCCAGCCTGTCCAGCAGGTCAATTTGATTGAGGCTCTGGTCACCGTAGTCGTGATCGCGGTTCATCTGGTGGGTGGTGACGCCGAGCACATACTTGGCCGCCATGTTGTGACAGACCGTGCATTCGGTTCGGCTGGGGAAGTGCCATGTCTGTTGGCGAACTCCACCGGGGGCCTGGCGGTCGGTAATCTGGAACACCCGGTCCCGGCCCTGTGGGTCCAGCAGCAGTTCGGCCTCGGTCTGTTCGTCGTTCCAGACGTAGGTGTAACCCTGCCAGTACTGGTCGCCGTTGGATTCGTCGCCCGACAATCGTTCGTGATGCAAGATGCGGGTTTCAATGCGCCGCCGACTTCCGGGTTGGCCAGCCTCGGTTTCCAGGAAGATGGTTTCGACGATCACGGTGCCGTTGGGGAATTTCCATCCCGGTGGGGAGCCAGGGGCCGGCTGCGGGTAGGTCAGCGTCTCGAATTCCATCTTCGAGTCGTTTGGCAGTGCCAGGAACCTCTGCTTGGTTGCCCCGTCGGCCCACTGGGGGGCGATCACGTCGTAGGGGATCAGTCCAGCCGCCGGTGTGAGCGTCTTGACGGAGTCGAACAGTCCCGTTGCCGAGAGTGTGGTGGGAAAGTTGCTCTTTTGGCCGGTGTTGGGGTTGGGCACCAGTTCATGGATGCGGCCACTGACGTGATCGAGCAGGTAGAGCTCTCCCTGGCTGTCCTGGCCGAAGCCGACCAGTCGCATGCTCGAATCGACCAGTTCTGATGCTGAGACCAGTTTTTGATTCTTGCGGTCGTATCTCAGTTGCCAGATCCGCCCGGTGTCGTAGTCGCCGTAGACATAGGCGCCGCGGAGCTTGGCGAGCTTTTTGCCGTGGTACACGAAACCACCGGTGATCGAACGGAAGTTGGCGTGATCGTGTTCGATGATCGGAGGGATGATCGCCGTGGGGCCACGGGGCCGTTCGGGTTCGAACGGGTGAGTTCCCTCGGTGATGCTCCAGCCGTAATTGCCACCCCGTTCGATGCGGAAGACCATTTCCCAGAGATCCTGGCCGATGTTGCCGGTCCAGAGGTCTCCGGTGGCGGTGTCAAAACTCATCTTCCACGGCTGCCGGAGTCCGTAGGCCCAGATTTCCGGGCGTGCCCCCTTGGTGGCCAGGAACGGGTTGTCCCTGGGCACCGTGTAGGGCAGTTTCTCGCCGGGATGGTCCACGTCGATCCGAAGAATGGCTCCGGAGAGGTTGGTGAGATCCTGTCCGGTGAGATAAAGGTCGGCGATGCCGCTGCTGTCGCCTGTGGCGATGTAGAGATAGCCGTCGGGGCCGAATTGCAGGCAACCGCCGTTGTGCCCCCCGGAGGGCCATTCGAAGAGGATCTGTTCACTCTTGGGATCGCACCGTGGAGGCTCTCCTGGCAGGACCCGGAAACGTGACAGGCGGCTCCCCTTGGGAAGTTCTTCGGTGTTGGACGTGACGATCGTGGCGTACGCGTAACGGACCTTCGGGTACTTGGGATGCAGTGCGAAACCATAGGCCGAGAGGGTCTTGGGCTTGGTGCGACCGAGCACCTCGTTGGCGTCGAGAATCAGGTCGGGCTTGGTCGTCTTGCGATCGAGCGGCACCGAGAAGATTCGGCCGAAGCGTTCGACGACCAGCAGCCGGTTGATGCCGGCCGCGTAGTTCATGTCCAACGGTTCGTCGAAGGTGAGGTCCGGAAAGGCAACACGGGTGACGTAGGGGCTGGGGGGATCGGGAGATCCCTTGACCCGTGAAGTCGTCCAGGCGACGCGTGCCTTCGTGCTGAAGTTGGAGGGATCCGCGGCTGGTGACCGCGTCGTGATGCAGGCCAAAACGGCAACAAGCAGTGTTCGGCACAGTGGATTGTTCAAGACGGTCACGGATGAACTCCTGCGGAAGCGATTCAGGGGCAGGCGTTCAGCATACCGTCTGTAAATCACGACAACCACGACAACCGTGTCGGTGTTTGGTCGAGCGGTCACTGCGGCAGGGGGGATAAGAATATCAATGAACCTTGATCCGACGAATCGCCGATCAGTAGAATCACGGGACGAGGATCAGGTTGCAGTCGATCGCATGGAAAGAGAGTGTGGCATGACGCCGGACCGAGCCAACCAGATGTTGTCGATGCAACGGCGTGGCTTCCTGAAATCGGGACTGGCGGCCGGTGGCCTGACGGGGCTCGGCCTGTCCCTGAGTGACCTGCTGTCGGTTCGCGCGGCGGCTGCGCCGGCGAGAACCTCCGGCCAGGCCAAGTCCTGCATCCTGCTGTACATGACCGGAGGACCGGCCCAGCAGGAGACCTTCGACATGAAGCCGAAGGCCAACCAGGGGTATCGTGGCGATTTCAATCCGATCGAGACGAGCGTGCCGGGAGTCGAGGTGTGTGAACACCTGCCGATGCTGGCACGGCAAGCCCACAATTATTCGGTCATTCGCTCGACCTATCACAACAGCAACACACACGGGATCGGCGTTCACTACAACATGACCGGTCTGAAGAACGCCCCACGGACCCGGGGCGAGCCCCAGATGGATCGCGTGGATCCGCCGTGTGTTGGCGGCGTGGTTCGACAGTTGCGGGGAGATCGCAACGGGTTGCCGGCATCAGTGCATCTGCCAGTCCGCATCGGTGATCAGAACAATTTCCAGTGGGGCGGCCAGCACGCCGGATTCCTCGGGCCGAACTTCGATCCGTTGATGCTGATTGATGAGTCCTGGAAGCCGGGGACACTTCCCCCGGGCTTTCGCCCTCCCAAGGGAGTTGGAGACCGTCGCCAGGAGAGTCGCCAGAGGTTGCTGACCCGTGTCGAACGCTCGCGTGTCGAGGTGTCGCCGGCGGAGGCCAATTACGGTCGATTCCAGCAGCAGGCACTGGACATCCTTGGGTCGAATTCGGCCTGGCGGGCCTTCACGTTCGATGACGAGTCTCCCGAAACGCTGGCCCGTTACGGGGACAACAAGTTTGGCCGCAGTTGCCTGGTGGCACGGCGGCTCGTCGAGGCGGGCGTGGGGCTGGTGACGGTCCCCTGGATGTACCTGCATTCGACGAAGAATTTTGATACCCACGACAAGCACTTCAAGGTGATGAAGGACCTGTTGTTGCCGCCGATGGACCGCGCGTTTTCGGCATTGATCGAAGATTTGTCCGAACGCGGGCGGTTGGACGAGACGCTGATTGCCTGGACCGGTGAATTCGGACGGACTCCGAAGGTCAACAAGAAGGCCGGGCGTGATCACTGGGGACCGGTGTACAGCACGGTGCTGGCCGGCGGAGGAATCCGCGGCGGCCAGGTGTATGGTTCCAGCGACAAGATCGCCGGTTACCCGGCCGACAACCCGGTCCACGTCCGAGACTTCATCGCCACCATCTACCACTGCCTGGGGTATGGCTCGGACACCCGCGTGGTCGATCCGACCGGTCGGCCGCACTTTGTCGTGCAGGGCACGCCGGTCCACTCGCTGTTCTAGGACCGACGGCCCGTTGTCCGCTGGTCAACCTCTCGTGTCTCGCTTTCGCCGTGCGCTGTCGCGTGGCACAATCGGCAGAACGACACGACGAGTGCACGAAACCGGTAGAACGGGACGGATGACCCATGTCACAAGTGGAACAAGATCGCCAGGCCATTCTCGAAGCGAAGCAGAAAGGAGGGCTGGCGACACTGTTGGCCTACGCCCGCCTGTCGGGGCCGGGCTGGTTGCAGGGGGCGATCACCCTGGGCGGAGGTTCGCTGGCCGGCAGTCTCTACCTGGGAGTCATCGGCGGTTACGAGATGATGTGGCTTCAGCCACTGATGATGATCCTGGGAATCGTGATGCTCAGTGCCATCGGCTACGTCGCACTCTCGACCGGTGAACGTCCTTTCGATGCGATCAACCGTCACGTCAATCCCGTGCTGGGGGGGGGGGGGGCGATAGCCACGCTGATGGCCAACCTGGTCTGGGCGATGCCCCAGTTTTCCCTGGGGACTGCGGCGATTCAGCAAAACCTGTTTCCCGAGTTGTTTGGTGGTGATGCGGGGAAATACATTGCCGTGGGATTGTTGTTTGGCGTGTCGGCGGTCGTGATCTGGTTCTACGAAAGTGGTGGCTGGGGGCTGAAGCTTTTCGAGATTCTGTTGAAGTCCATGGTGGCGATTGTCGTCCTGAGTTTCTTCGGGGTGGTGATCGCGATGTCATCCAAGGGCGGGGGGTTGGCCTGGGGTGAGATCCTGGCCGGTTTTGTCCCGGACCTGTCATTGTTGGATCGGCCGGCAGCGGCATTTGAGGCCGCGCTGGCCGAGTCGACTCATGCCGAATTCTGGCGTGAGCAGATCCTCTCGACACAACGGGACCGGATGGTGACCGCCGCCGCGACTGCGGTTGGCATCAACATGACGTTCCTGCTGCCCTACTCGATGCTCAAACGAGGCTGGGATCGAGATTTTCGTGGCCTGGCGATCTTCGATCTCTCGGTTGGCCTGTTCATCCCCTTTTTGTTGGCAACCAGCTGCGTTGTGATCGCCTCGGCCAGCCAGTTTCATGGTCAGTTCGATCCGGGGTTGGTGGGCGAAGGTCCAGCGACTCCGGGAATTACCGACAAACTCCAGGCCGGGTACGACAAGAACGTCGCTGGATTAAAAAAGACGCTGGCCGGTACTGAAGAAGTCGACCTGGCGGACAAAAAGATCGCCGCGATGCTGGTCCAGCGAGATGCGTTTCTGCTGGCCAACACGCTCGAGAAATTGACAGGTCCCACCGTGGCTCATGTCGTCTTCGGCATCGGTGTGGTTGGCATGGCCTTCTCGACGATCATCATTCTGATGCTGATCAACGGGTTCACCGTTTGCGAGATGATGGGGATTCCGGCATCAGGGATTCAGCACCGGATCTTCAGCCTGCTGCCGGGAGTCACCGGCGCACTGGGGTTCCTGTTCCTGTGGGGGGATGGCGAGGCCCGGTTCTGGTTGGCAGTGCCGACGAGTGTTTTCGGTATGGTGCTGTTGCCGATCGCCTACCTGACATTCTTCCTGATGATGAACAATCGTCGGATGCTGGGAGACCACATGCCGCAGGGGGGGCGACGCAACCTGATCAACGTGGCGATGTGTGTGGCATTGGGGGCGGCGACGGTGGGTGCCGGGTGGGCAATCTGGAGTAAGGCACACTGGTACGGCGTGGGCGGAGTGGCTGCATTTCTGGTGCTCGTCGGCGTGGTCCAGGTCGTGCGTGGAGGCGGGCCTCGCGATGAACCTACAGGAAGCCCGAACCTCCCGACCTCATCCCCCGAAACGTCATCGGGACTTTCCGATTCCGAGGAGGCGTGACCACATGGGGGGCGTGGCGCGACTTCTTGTCTCGTTGGTGTTACTGGTTCCCGCGGTCGGGGTTGCCGCCGAGCGGCCCAACGTGGTGTTCTTCCTGGTCGATGACCTGGGGTGGACCGACCTGGGTTGCTTTGGCAGTTCGTTTTACGACACACCGCATGTCGACGGCCTGGCCAAATCGGGAATGCGGTTCACCAACGCGTACGCGGCCTGTCCTGTTTGCAGCCCCACCCGAGCCAGCATCCTGTCCGGAAAGTATCCGTCACGAATCGGCATCACCGACTACATCAATGCGGCGGGGGGCAACCAGCCTGGGAAATGGCGTCGCAACACCAGGCTACTGCCGTCGCCCTACAAGGACCGGATGGCTCACAAGGAAGTGACCCTGGCTGAAGCGCTGAAGGAGGCCGGTTACGCGACATTTTTTGCCGGGAAATGGCACCTCGGCCCCGAGAAATTCTGGCCTGAAAGCCAGGGGTTCGATGTCAACCGGGGAGGGATCACGCGAGGAGGGCCGTACGGCGGGAAAAAGTACTTCTCGCCCTATGGGAACCCGCGTTTGAAGGATGGGCCTCCCGGAGAGCATCTGCCAGCACGACTGGCCAACGAGACGGTCAAGTTCATCGAGTTGAATCGCGAGAAGCCGTTCCTGGCCTACCTGTCTTTCTACTCGGTCCACACCCCGCTGATTGCCCGGGCGGATCTTCGCCAGAAGTACGTTGCGAAGCGAAAGACGCTCGATGCCAAGTTGGTCGCCGGGGAATTCTCGAAACGAGAACACAACCGTCGGGTGCGGACACTGCAGGCTCACGCGGTTTACGCCGGGATGGTCGAAGCGATGGACGCAGCGGTGGGCACGGTGCTGGCGGGATTGAAGCGACTGGGACTCGAACAGAACACGGTGGTGTTCTTCATGTCCGACAATGGTGGACTGTCGACGTCGGAGGGGCATCCGACCAGCAACCTTCCACTGCGCGGTGGTAAGGGGTGGATGTACGAGGGCGGGATCCGCGAGCCGATGATCGTGCGATGGCCCGGGGTCACCACGCCGGGGAGCCTGTGCAAGCAGGTGGTCACCAGCACGGACTTCTACCCCACGATCCTCGAAATCTCTGGCTTGAAGCCTCGGCCGGATCAACACCGTGACGGGATGAGCTTCGTTTCACTGTTGCAGGGCGGCACACGGGATCGCGGCCCGGTTCTGTGGCATTATCCTCACTATGGCAACCAGGGTGGTGCCCCGTCGGGGGCAGTTCGGGACGGGCGATGGAAGTTGATCGAGTGGTACGAGGACAAGCGGGTGGAACTGTTTGACCTGGAGAGTGACATCGGTGAGAGCCGGGACCTGGCCGAGGGGCAGCCAGATCGGGTCCGGGCGATGCGGGCCACGCTTCACCGGATGCTCAAGGAGACCGGTGCGGTGATGCCGGCTCGTAACGAGCGGTTTGACAAGAGCAAGCGGGAGGGCCGGTGAATGTGCCGGGGCTGGTGTGGGTGATCGCGAACAACCCGAATCACCAGGCGACGGTGCGACGCCTCGCCGATTTCGAGTGTGGTTGCGCCGCGGGGTGTTGTACCTGCTGGTTCCCTACCTGGGACTGATCCTGATGTTTGCTTGGTTGCAGCGGTCGATGATGTACTTTCCCGCCCGGGTGGCGGTGGTGCCGACGGCCGAGTGTGGCCTGCCGCCAGGCCAGGTTCACGAGATCGAGGTGCCGGTGGCCGACGACGTGCGATTGTCTGGCTGGCTGGTGTTGGCTGCCGGCCAGGCCGCTGATGATCCGGCCGATGGTCTCGCCCAACTCACCGACGGAAGAACCCTTCTTCTGTATTTTCCGGGCAATGCCGGGCACCGCGGTTACCGGGCCAACGCGATCGCCGATTTCACGGAACTGGGGATCGACGTCGTGCTCGTGGACTATCGCGGCTACGCCGAAAACGCCGGAAAACCGGCCGAAACGTTGTTGCACGCCGACGCCCGAGAGATTCAGATCTGGCTGGCGGCCCACGGTGCTTCTGCCGATCGACTGATCCTGTTCGGAGAATCACTGGGGGGCGCCGTTGCGGTTCGCCTGGCAGCCGACTTGTGCCGTGGAGGCACACCGCCGGCGGGGTTGCTGTTGCGGGCCCCGTTTTCGTCAATGACTGATACCGCCTGCCATCACTATCCGTGGCTGCCGGTTCGATGGATACTGGTCGACCGCTACGAGTCGATCGACCACATCGGCGACGTGACTTGTCCTTTGACAATCGTACACGGTACAGATGACCGGGTTGTTCCGGTTCGGCTGTCACGAAACCTGTTCGAAGCTGCCCCGTCCCGATCGACCTCGGGAATCGAGCGGCGGTTTATCGAACTTCCAGGAGTTGGCCACAATCAGATGCCGCGAGAACCGGTTGTCGAGGCGGCGAAAAAAATGATTCCAGGGAGCGACGAATCCAATGGAGACCATGAACATGCAGGTTGAGACGAAGACCCGACGGGAATTCCTTGCCGGTGCCGGTGCGATGGCTGCCGGCGCGACGCTGGGCGGGATGGCCGCTGCCGAATCGAAGCAGAAGTTCCGGCTCCGTTACATTGTCGGGGCCTGCATGTACGGCACGAAGCCATTGGCCGAGATCCTGCCGGAGGTCCGCAAGTGTGGGGCCGAGACGGTCGAGTTCTGGGCTCGTCCCCATGGGGACCAGCGAGAGCAGGTCGACAAGTTGGGAGTGGAAGCCGTTCAGGCCCTGCTGAAGAAGAACAAGGTTCGACTCGGCAGCATGACCTGTTTCAAGTACGGAGTGTTCGGCATGCAGCCGGAGATGAAACTGGTCAAAGCCCTGGGCGGGGACATGGTGATCTGCAACACCGTCGGTCCCAGGAACCTCAAGGGTGAGGCGTTGAAGACAGCCGTCAAGGCCCTGGCCGAGAAACTGAAGCCCCACGTGGCGGCCGCCGAGAAGATCGGCGTGAGGATTGGGATCGAGAACCACAGCGGGACGATCATCAATTCGCCCGAGTCGCAATTGATGTTGATGGACCTCTTGCCGTCATCGCACATCGGCATGGCCCTGGCTGGTTACCACATGCCGCAGGATCCCAGTTTGATTGGCAAACACATCGTGAGGCTGGGTGAACGATTGGTGCACTTCCAGGCCTGGGAGCACGGAATGGGCTGCAGCAAGAAACTGCCCAAGGCGCAGGAACTGATGCAGATGCCCGGTCGTGGTCCACTGGATTTTCAACCGATCGTCGCCGGATTGAAGAAAATCAAGTTTGCCGGTCGGGTCGAGATCTTCATGCACCCGGTTCCGCGCGGGGTACCGATCCTGGGGACGACCCAGAAGGTCACCGACGAGATCAACCGGGCACGGGCCTATCTCGACAAGTTTGTCGACGCGGCCTAGTGTTCGCGACGATGCCTAGACCTTGGGCAACTCGTAACCCTTGCGGTACTCGCGGCTGAGGTACTGGTTGGCCGATTTGTCGTTCGTGAAAGTCTCGGTCTCCGGGTCAAATTCCAGTCGCTTGCCGGTCCGGTAGGCGATGTTGCCGAGGTGGCAGAGCATCGACGAGTAGTGCCCTTCGAGGATGTCGGCATTGAGTTCTTCTTGCTTGCGATTCCGCACGCAGGCAATGAAGTTGCGATAGTGGCCGCCGTCGTCGGACCATTTCTTGTAGAACTTCTTGCCGGGTTTGCCCCTGCGGTGGAAGATCCGGTACCCGTCGCGATCGACCATCATGTAGCCATCGTCACCGTAGATGATGTTGTCGTTGTCGTTCATGTGGGCTTGCATGCGGTAGGGCGTGAAGTCCCGTTGCTCGAAGACGTACAACAGGTCGTCGTATTCCCAGGTGACCACCATCGCATCGGGCACCTCGTGGGCGTCACCCTTCCATCCCAGCTTGGCACCACTGCAACTGACTGCGTTGGGAGCACCGAGGTTCAGCGCCCAGCGGCCAATGTCGACCTGATGGACACCGTCGTTGCCCAGGTCGCCGGTGCCATAGTCCCACAACCAGTGCCAGCCTGTATGGAAGCGGTTGCGGTTGAAGGGTTTCATGGGTGCGGGGCCGACCCAGATGTCGTAGTTGACCCCCTTGGGGACGGGCTCGTCCTTGCGATGAGCCATTCGACCTCGTCGCTGGTTGTTGATCGCCTTGACCATCATCACCTTGCCAATGGCACCATCAGCAATCAATTTCCAGGCCTGTTTGTAGTGCGGGGCGGCCCGGAGGTTGGTTCCGTGTTGCACGATCCGCTTGTGTTTGCGGGCGGCGGTGACGGCAGTGCGGCCTTCGTGGATATTGTGCGAGGCGGGTTTTTCGACGTACACGTCCTTGCCGGCCAGGCAGGCGTGTATCGTGACCGGGGCGTGCCAGTGGTCCGGGGTCGCCACGGCCAGTGCGTCCACGTCCTTGCGGTCGAGCAGAGTGCGGAAATCGACGACGTACTCGGGGCGGCGGCCAGAGAGTTGCTGGATCTGGTTGCACATCGCCTGTCCACGACTTTCGTCGACATCGCAGATGGCGACCACCTGGCTCTCCTTGATCTGGGCAAAAGAGCGTGCCAGGTGGGCACCACGACCACAGCCAAGGACGGCGACATTGACAGTTTCGCTGGGAGCGGCGGCTTCCAGTGGAGCCAGTCCTGTGGCGGCCAAGGCGGCGGCACTGCCCAGGAAGGTGCGGCGGTCGGTGTGATCCATGATCGGCTCCGGTTTGATGACACGTAACAGCGTGGATGTCCGCATGCTACCCGTGGTCGGCACACCGTCTCAAGCTGGTGAGGCAGATTGCGTGCGGTGTCCCCAAGGTCGTAGAATCAGACGTGGTGACCCGGACGACACGGAGTCGACGATGACCTGGCGGCGGCGAGATGTCTTGCAGGTGGGAGGACTGGGCGCACTGGGGCTCTCGGCGCCCGACCTGTTGGCTGCTGACTCGACGAAGGCGACGGCCAAGTCGTGCATCCTCTTCTTCATGGAAGGGGGACCCAGCCAGATCGACATGTGGGACATGAAGCCGAAGGCTCCCGAGACGATCCGTGGCCCGTTGCAGCCGATTGACACCACGATCCCGGGTTATCAGGTCTGTGAGCATTTGCCGCAGTTGGCCACACAAATGCGGCACTTCAGCGTGGTGCGTTCGGTCAATCACCGGATCGTCGACCACAATGCCAGCTCATACTTCATGCTGACCGGCCAGGAGCCTTTGCGAGATTCGCAATTGATCAGGGGGTCGTCACCGTCCAATGCCCCCGCCTACGGTTCGGTGCTGGCCAAGCTGATGCCGACAGAACGTGCGTTGCCCGATTACGTTCATTTGCCAAAACGTTTCTTCAACTGCGGACATTTCATCCCGGGCGTCCTGGCGGGCTTTCTTGGCGACGCGTATGACCCGTTTATTGCTGGAGACCCAAGCAAGGGGGATTACCGGGTGCCGGGGCTCGAACAGACCTTGACGGGTGACCGATTCGGCCAGAGACGCCAGTTGCTGACGCAACTGGATCGTGGCCTTGATGAAGCGGTGCCGCCCCGCGCGCTGGATCGCAAGGACGTGTTCTACGAGAAGGCGTTTGACCTGATCACGGCGGCCGAGGCGCGGGAGGCGTTCCGCCTGGACGATGAACCCGAATCGGTACGTCGGCGGTACGGCCTGCGACGTGAAATTTCCGGGGTTCGTGGCGGGGGGATGCCTCACCTGGGGCAGTGCATGTTGCTGGCACGCCGGTTGATCGAACGTGGCGTGCGGCTGGTCTCAGTCTGGGCCGGACGCCAGGCATTTGATGGCCACAAGGGGCATTACCAGAGTCTGGTCAAGGGGTTGTGCCCGCCGACCGACCAGGCCCTTTCGGCATTGGTCGAGGATCTTTCGGAGCGAGGCCTCCTGGATGACACGCTTGTCGCCTGCCTGGCCGAGTTTGGACGGACACCGAAACTTGGCCAGGTCACCTCGTCGGCCGGTGCCACTCCCGATGGGCGAGATCACTGGCCTCACTGTTTTTCCGTTCTGTTCGCAGGCGGTGGAATGAAGGCGGGATACGTGCACGGGGAGTCCGATCGGTTCGCCGCCTATCCGGTTTCCGATCCAGTGACTCCCAAGGATGTGGCTGCGACCATCTACACGGCCCTGGGCGTCGATCCACGACAGAGGATTCGCGACCGGTTTGCGAGGCCACAGACGCTGGCCGATGGTGAGGTTATCCAGGGACTGTTCGGGTAGTGGATCGTGGGGACGCTGGTCCTAGGCCTGCTCGAGTCCCCAGCAGAAGAGGTCCTCGAGTATCGGCGGAGTCACGACCTCCTCGTCGAGTACCAGTACCATCTCTGCACCGAATCCCTTCGAACTTCCCAGCGGTTCGACGGACCAGCCGGACTTTTGGGCCATCTCGACGAGTTCCCGGTGTGTGGGGAAAACCAAAAGCCGTTGCGGCGAGCTTTCGGCTGCCGCGTACTGGACCAGTTCCCAGACGTCTTGTGGATTACCGGCGTATTCGATCAGGCCTCGTTTGTTGGTGGCCCGTCCCTCGACAAGATAGGAGACCGCCGCGCCATCGAGTTCACCCACCAGGACTCGGCACTTGGGAAGAGTCAACAATTGGGCTGATTCATGAATGGTTCGCTGCGAGTGTGCGGGCTGAGAGCGATGCAAGTGGTGGACCGCGTCCAGGTGCCGTTCAGGGAGAAAGTCGACCACCGAGAGTCGTTGTTCGCCACGAGTCCCACGTCCGGAGGCAATCCATCCGGGGGTGTTTACGGTTTGCCAGCCCAGTGAGCGATAAAAATCGGGTACACCGGTCCACAGCAGTCCGAGTTGGCACCCGAGTTGTGGCATTGCCGTCTGCAGGTCCTGCATCAATGCGGCGGCCAGTCCGCGGCGACGGGATTCCGCCTCGGTTGCCACCAGGACGACGATGCCCACGCCGATGGTCTTCCCTGAACACCTGAAAATGCGAGGCCAGACGGCAGCGTGACTGACTATCCGGCCGTCACGTTCCGTCACCCGGCAATTTGCCAGGTTGTCGTCGGAGAAAAGCAGTGGGAAATCGGTCAGCACACTCTGGTCGTGGATTCCCTTTTCCCGTCGGAATATCGAGTCAAGCAGATCGATGATCTGCGAAAGGTCGTCGTGGGTGGCCGGACGCGGTTTAGTCATGGGGAAATGAGTATCAATGGTCAGGTCCTTTCAGGATGACACTTCCGGGTTCGGCAGTCGACCTTGACCGCCGGGAAACCTCGCCGGTATTCTCCCGCCCCGCCTTTTTCTCGGGAGCTCCTGCGTGGCTGCCTGGACTACACGATACCGGTTCCATCTGTCGAACCTGCTCTCCGCAGTGTTGGTGGTGGTCTGTGTCACTGCCGGGGTAGCGGCTCCGCCGGTCGAGACCGCATCCACTGGAGTGCTCGTTTTACGGAATGGCCGGGTGGTGGCTGGCCAGATTCAACTGGTCGAGGAGGGATACCAGGTTGATTCGGTGACCGGACGGGTTGTGATCCCGCGAAACGTGGTGGAACTGGAAGCAGAAAATCTCGGCGACGCCTATCGCAAGCTGAGGGCCAAGATGCCCGATCGTTCTGCTTCACGTCATATTGTCCTGGCCCGCTGGTGTCTCTCGTATGGTCTGAATCAACAGGCACTGTTCGAGTTTCGCGAGGCGGAGCGATTGGCTCCGAAGAACAGTACCGCGAGATCGATGGTTGCCAGGCTGGAGCCGATCACCCGGCCTCGTGGCACGGTGCCAACGGTTCGGATGGCCAGTGCTGTGATGTCGCGAGATGCCGAGCCAGTCGAGTTTCTGGGCGGTCTGCC
>CAZYAZ010000017.1:37148-74845 GCA_964646205.1 uncultured Planctomycetaceae bacterium
GCAGAAAAAGGCCGCCTCGACGTCGCGGCTGTACAAGGGGAAAGCGTTTCGTCCCGTGGAGCCCAGTGGCCCGAGGGTGGACGTGTTCGATCCGACGGAGTTCAACCGCGAGACACGTCGTCGCGAAACCGTTCGGAAGCAGGCCGCCGCCGCGGAGCGCCAAAACGCTAAATCATCTCGGACCGGCCGCTAGCTGCACCACGTTTCGATCATGCGGGCGTAAAGGTCGGTCCCCAATTCGAGCTGTTCCAGCGCGATGAATTCGTCCCATGTGTGCGCCTGGGCGATGTCACCAGGGCCAATCACCACCATGTTCTTCAATTCCGTCAGCATTCCACCATCGGTTCCGTAACAAACGGTTGTGGGAGTCTCGCGACCGGCCAGTTCCAGGACTTCTCGGACGAATTGGGAGTCGGGATCGATATAGAGTGGCTCGGCTCGACTCTTGACCACAAACTCTATCCCACATGCTTCAGCAGTCGCCCTCGCCCGTTCGATCAATTCATCTATTTCCTGACCTGGCATGGCTCGGAAATAGACCGTGCAGACGCTCTGGGGCGGAGTGATGTTGACCGCAGCGGTGTGGTCGTTGATGCCGATGTTCCAACTGATCGTTGGTGGGTCGAATTCCTCGTTCTGCCATTTGGCCAGCGACTCGGTTTCGTCGTGAATGGCTTTCATTTCGGCGAGGTAGGGGATCATGGCCAGGTTGGCGTTGAGCCCGGCTCGTGTGCTGGAGTGTGAAGCGGTGCCATGGGACGTGGCGACAAGGCCGGTTGTACCCTTGTGAGCGTAGACCACCTCGAGCATGGTGGGTTCGCCGATGATCCCACGTGATTGCCCGTCCACCATTTCCCGGAAAAACTCGCTTCGTTCGGCCACCGCCATCGCGCCGCCGTAACCAATCTCTTCATCAGAGGTGCAGGTGATGTAGAGTGGTTTGGTGAGTGGCAAGTCGGCCAGGCGTTCCGCGGCAGCAAACATGCAGGCGATCGAGCCCTTCATGTCGCAACTGCCCCGCCCGTACAGCAGATCGCCAACGATCGTCGGTTCGAAGGGACCATGGTCATCGGTGTGCCACGGATCAGCCGGGACCACATCGGTGTGGCCAAAGTAGGCCATTCCACCGGTTCCCTCTCCCTTTTTGGCAACGATGCTGACTTTTCGGACGCCGTACGGGTCATCGTATTCGATGCGTTCGATCGCAAAACCGAGGCCGCTGAGCACTTCCTCGCAATAGTCGCTGACCGGCGCATTGGTGAGATTGCTGGTGGATTCGAAAGAAACGAGATTCTGGTTGTATTCAAGTGCATCCATGGCTGTGCGTCCGGGGGCTGGGGGAAGGTACTGTGGAGGGCGTGGGTCAGGCCTTCAGGTGGCGAGCGAATACGTTTTTGGTTCGCTGCCACATCTCCGGAGAAAGCACGTGACCGACTCCGTTCTCGATGTAGTGGGAAAAATTCTTTTCGGCGTGGATTGCCTCGTAGGCCTTGGCGATCACTTTGACCCCGCGTTTGACTTCGCCAATCGGGCTGCCACTATCCGTCTCTCCGAAATTGAGATGCAAGGCGCGTGGGGCGATCAACGCGGCAATGTCGGGGGTGTCACCATGAGCATGGATGCCGGGAACGAAGTTCGGGAAACAGTGCAGCATGTGGTTTTCGTGGATGGCCTGGTAGGTGGGGAGGCAGCAGTTGCCAACCAGGCATTTCAGCCGGGATTCCCAGGGGCCGACAAGCCAGGTGTGAGTCGACCCCATTGAGTGTCCGTAGCATCCCAGGCGGTCGGCATTGACTTCCTTGAGGCTGGCCAGCACGTCGATGGCTCGCCGCATGTCCAGGATGTTTTTCCAGGCCATGCATTTTCCAGCGACCACGTAACGCAGAAACTCGAAACGTTCGTACCAGTGAGTCTTGAGTTTGCCAGTTGGGTCACGCCGGTCTTCAAAGCACAGGGCGTCGGGGCAGAGCACGACATAACCCTCCCGGGCCAGTGCGACCCCGGTGTGGTGCATCTTGTTGCCGGCCAACCCTGCAGGTTCACTTTTTCCCAGGTGGTACTGTCCGGCGTGCTGATGCCAGATAGCGATACCTGGTGTTGGTTTCTCTGGCGTGGCCCCGTCCGGGACAAGGAGAAACGCTGGGACCCGGTCACCGGGTTCGACTTCGTAGTTCAGGCTGACCAGTCGGTAGCCTTTTTTCTGTTCTGTTGCAGTGATGCGGGTGTTCAGCGGACAGGGTTTCGGCCAGTCGCCGCCAAGACCGGACAAAAGACGGTCGCGAAAATCAATAGCGGCCATGATGTATCCAGAAGGTGCGAAGTCGGGGCTCAAAACAGGCGTGTGGCCAAGAATATCCGAATGAGAGCGCGATTGCGAATAGGCCACGGAATGGCTTCGGGCCGATCACCCGAGCAACTCGTCGCGAAACATCCCCCTAGGATTCATCCATTCGATCCCATATAAAGCAACGAACCGTGGAACGAAGACGTGTTTCAGGCAAGTTATGACGGTCGTAAGGCCGATACTGACGTCATAAACCGTACAACCGTTACCAGACGAACGCGTGTTGCGCGTTGGTTCGGACGAGGGTTTCAGGAAAGCGACGCATGTTCGGTCGTCTCGTCATTGTCAAAACCATGGTGGTTGCCCTGATCGTGGGGCAGTCGGCCGTTGCCCAGTACTTCCCGCCATCTCCGCGGCCAACGATGCCTACCGGTGTTTCACCGGCGTCGTATGCTGCTGGAGCCTGGGAAGAACCAGCCAATGACGGTCCGGTGATCAACGAACGGATGTTGTCACGAGACCGGGGTTGGGGTTACCAGGATACGTACCTGGATCGAATCCTGAGGGGCCTGGTTCGGAATACGTGGATCCGTTTGGATTATATGAATTACGATGCCAAGCGTCCCGGTTCCCACTTGTTGGGTGCCAACAATCCAATGGTGAACAATGAACGCCTGCCGTTTGCGGTGTCGTCGGGTGGAACCGACATCGGAATCGCGACGGTTCCCGCGTTGGATCTGATCGAGTTGAAAAACGTCAACGGAATGCGTGGCACCGTGGGCGTGATGTTCAATGGCGGCGGACTCGAATTCGACGTCTGGGGCTTGAAGGAGAACGAGGGGTCGATGTCGATGTCCGGCCTCGGCGCCCAGGGGTTTGGCCCCAGTGACGGCGGTTCGACCGAAGAGGGAGGCGGAGTTCCTCTGGACCCGGTCTTCGCGGCGACAAGCACGTTGCTCAACGGTCAACCGGCAAACAACAACTTCTTGTACGACCACAGTTTCGACGCTCGTTACGTCCAGGATGTGTGGGGAACGGGAGTCAATTACATCGCCAACGACTCGAACGTTGGTGAAGGGTTGAAGATCTTGCCGATGGTCGGGTTCCGGTATCTTGAAGTGACTGAAGGTTTGTTCCAGACAGGTGTATTCAATGGAGGTTTTGACGGTGAGGTAGATTTTGGAGAAGACCTCAATAGCAACGGCATGATGGACGTCGGTGAAGACATCAACGGAGACGGCCTGCTGGACCTCGGCCTCGTCAGCGTTATCAATTCCCGTGTCAACAATGAGATTTTTGCCCCGCAAATCGGCGTCAGGATGCAGTTGCAGCACAAGTGGTTCACCCTGGGTTTTGAACCAAAAATGGCCCTGGGTGTGAACCGTTACGAAATGGAAGTTGAAACCAACAGGTTGCGGAGTTTTGGTGATCCGCGGACTCGGGAATCGGCACGGAGTACCCGGTTTGCCCAGGTGTTTGACTTCCGATTCTCACTGAAGTTGTTTCCCAGTGACGATATTGAGTTCTTCCTCGCATACGACGTGACAGTGGCCAGTGGCGTGTCACGAGCACACGACAATGTGTATTACAACGACAACGGTCAGTCGGAGCCCCCGGCAATTGGTGTCGATCCAGGGTTTGAAACGCTCTGGTGGCAGGGTTTGACGGTGGGAGGTCAAATCTGGTTGCGGTAGCAACAAGCCGCCGGGTCGTCTCGATCCCGGCACCAATCTGATCCGTGCGAGCGAGGGATCCGTTGTTACGGATCCCTCGCTTCGTTTATCCTTCGCTCGGAAAAAGCGTCTGAGTGGATCTGGAGGCGATCGAATGGGCCGGGTCATAGTGACACACTCGCGTGGGTGGCACGCCCTCGCGATGGTCAGGAGCCTCGGGCGGCAGGGGGTGGACGTATATTGTGGCGAAGAGGCTCCCTTCGCCCCGTGTTTCTTTTCGAAGTATTGCCAGGGAAGCTTCCAACATCCCTCGGTTGGGGGAGATCCGGAAGCGTTTGTCGACTTCATGGTCGACAAGGTCAAGGAATTGAAACCCGAAGATCCGAATGAACCGTTTGTGTTGATGCCGGTTCATAAAGAAACGTGGTTGATTGCCGAGCATCGGGAACGATTTGAGGGGTTGGTCGACATTCCCCTGACGTCTCATGCCAACATGGCTCGAACACACGACAAGGGGAAATTGGCCCTGTTGGCCGATGAACTGGGGATTACGATCCCGCCGACGCGGCAGTTTCACGATCTCGACGATCTCTACCGTGCGATTCCTGATATGACCTTCCCGGTTTTCTTGAAGGTTCGCGAGGGAGCCGCGGGGGTGGGGTTGAAAAAGTGTGATACGGCCGAGGACCTGACAAGTTCGTTTCGCGAATTCGTTGATGGTTTCGGTTTGGAGCCCGCCGAATATCCACTGGTACAGGATTTCATCAAGGGCGAAGATTATTGCGTGTCGGCTCTGTTCGATGGCGGGCGGCGAGTTGCGATGATGACCTACCACAATGTGCGGGTGTTTCCGCGTGGTACCGGTGCCGGAGCGCTGCGGGAGACCGTCCCGCTGCCAGAAGCCGAAGCGTCGGCCGAAAAGATGCTGCAGCATCTTCAATGGCACGGAATGGCCCAACTGGACTATCGCGTCGGCGAAGACGGCACCGCCTACCTGATCGAATTGAATCCGAGGTTCTTTGGGGGATTGCCGCAGGCGATCGCCTCCGGAGCCGATTATCCGTGGTTGTTGTATCGCATGGCGTGTGGTGAGCAGATCACCGGAGAGCCGCAAATCGACTACGACGTGGTGACCGAAGCACCGCTTGTCGGCTTGTTGGCCACCCTGGATGAGATTGCTCACGACGAGCGAGCGTTGGGCCGGTTGAGACGGGTGGCTGATGAACTTGGTGCCTTGAAGCGTGGTGACGCAGCCGACGGCGAGGATGCCCGATTGAAACCGCTTTGGGACGCGATCCGGGATGCGACCAATCCCGGGGATATTAAGGCGTATGTCCGCGAGATGTTCGAGGTTCATCGCGATTCCATCAACGATGTGTTGCAGTCGGACGACCCGCGGCCGGCTCTCGGAGTTCTGTTCCCACTGGCGTTGATGCTCAAACATGGCAAGTTGTCAATGGGCGTGATCACGTCCGAGGAGGAGATTGCTGAGGATCGCCCGCGACGCAGTTTTCGAAGCCAGTTGGTCGCTCCTCGGTGGAAGACGGTTGTCGCCACGATTGTCCTGTTTGCCCTGGGCGTTTTGTTGCGGAGTGCGGCGGTGACCAGTGACAATGTTGGTGCATGGTTGACCTGGCCAGCGACGCGTCTGTTCGGAGAACCGTCTGATCTGGCGTCGAATGCGGGTACGATTGCAGGCGCGTTGGGTCTGACAGGGTTTCACGTCTTCAACGTCGGGGTGCTTTACCTGCTTTCGGCCTGGGTGTTGCGAGAATCACAGGACGCCAAATAGACGGCAGTTGAAATCGGCCACAGGTGTCGTCGCCGGGCAGGGCACCCGCTGAGAGCGGATTGACAGTGGCGACGGCAGTGGTCTATCGTCCGGACATGAGGCTGCAAGTCCGTGACCTGTTCTATTCGCTGTTTTATGCCATCGCCTGCGGAGGGCTGGTGTACTGCTGTGCGTCGTGTCTGTGGCGACTAACCGAGGTGCCCTCCGGGAGCAAGACGCTGTTTGTGGTCATGGTGTTTTTCGGCGGTTATGGTGCCTACCTGTGTGGACAGACGTCGGTCGAGATCCTGCAGGGTGCCAGGCGAGTCGATGAAGAGGAGCCTGCCGACGAGACGACCGCCCAGACAACGGGTTTGGCCGAGGTGAGCGCCGCTGTTGTCTCAACGGCCATCGATAACACCTCGCCCTAAGGGTGAATCGTGTCGTGGCCCTGTTGACGTTTTCGCCGGTAATGCCGAGCCGCGTCCAGAAAACGCGAAAAGACCGAAGCCTGTTGAGGTGGGACCTCGGGGTGCCATTGGGTGCAGACAACAAACATGTCGCCGGGCATTTCCAGAGCTTCGATAAGTCCATCATCGGACCGGGCAACCACTTTCAGTCCATCGCCGACACGATCGACCGCCTGGCCGTGAAACGAATTGACGTCGTGTGAGCCGCTGCCGAGGATCGTCGCCAGCCGTGTGTCCTTCGAGACGCTCACCGAGTGGGCTGTCAAACTGGAGATGCCAACTCCGTGGCGGGATGACAATTCGGGGTCGTGGCGCAGGTCCTTGAGGGATCCACCATGGATGACGTTGATCAACTGGATGCCACGGCAGATTCCCAATACGGGCATGCCACGGCGGACGGCTCCCTGGTAGAGGGCCGTTTCGAAATCATCTCGTTTTCGGTCAACCAGTAGCGCCGAGCTGGTTGGCCCATCGTAGAGTCGTGGATCGACGTCGCCGCCTCCGGTCAACAACAGGCCGTCGATCCGGTCGAGGAATTCTTTGGGGTCGACATCGGTCGAGCGGACCCCCTCGAGATGGGCACCCACTCGCGCTAGGGCGACCTCGTAGTTGGCCGTGCTGATCCCCAGGCGGGCGTGCCAGGCGGTGTCCAGCGAAGCACCGATTCGCGGAGCGTCGACGGGGATGCCCGAGCGGGTCCACGTTTTCAGGCCGAACCAGCCAAGCACGGTGGATCCGAGCAAGCCGAGGAATGAGATGAACCACCTGCGAGAACGTGACCGGCGTGACAACGTTGGCGGGGTGTTGTCGGCAGGCGGCGTTGTGTCGGGCGTTCCGGACACGGTCACGTCAGCCAGTCGGTGACCACCTGTCCCCCAACATCGGTGAGACGGAAGTCGCGACCCTGGAAACGATGAGTCAGCTTGAGATGGTCGAGCCCGAAGGAATGCAGCATCGTGGCGTGGAGATCATTGACGTGCACAGGTTTTTCGGCAACACCCCAGCCAATCTCGTCACTGGCACCGTGGACCAGTCCCCCCTTGATGCCACCTCCGGCCATGAACATGCTGAATGAGAACGGATGGTGGTCGCGACCGGTGACATTGGGTCGTCCACCTCGATTTTCGCCTAACGGTGTTCGACCAAATTCGGCTCCCCAGACGACCATGGTCTGGTCCAGTAAGCCGCGTTGCTTGAGGTCGTTGATCAGGGCCGCGATGGGCTGGTCGACAACATGGGTGTTGTAGGACAGTTCATTGTCCAGGTTGCTGTGATGGTCCCAGGAGGCATAGACGAGGTTGATGAACCGGACGCCGCGTTCGACCAAACGACGGGCCAGCAGGCAGTTGCGGGCGAAACTCTGGTAGGTGTTGCCGGACTTGCCGCGTCCGCCCTTGCGGATTTCCTTGCGGTTGACCCCGTACATCTCGTGGGTGGCCTTTGTCTCACTCGAGAGGTCGATCAACTCGGGCGCGGCGGTTTGCATACGGTACGCGAGTTCATAACTGGCGATACGGCTGGCGATTTCGGGGTCGCGTTGTTGTGCCAGTCTGCCATCGTTGACCTGGCGGAGGACATCCAGCCCCTTGCGTTGGAGCACGGGTGGAAGTCCACTGGGGTTGGAGAGGTTGAGGACTGGTTCTCCCGTCGTGCGAAACCGGACACCCGCGTAGACGCTGGGCAGGAAACCACTTTGCCACAACGTGGCCCCTCCGCTGGAACCGCGACCACTGGTCAGCACCACGTAGCCGGGCAGGTCTCGAGTTTCACTTCCCAGTCCGTAGTTGATCCAGGACCCCATGGTGGGCAGGCCGAAACTGCCGCGGCCACATTGCATGAGCAACTGCCCGGGATGGTGGTTGAATTGGTCGGAATGCAATGAGCGGACCAACAGCAAGTCGTCGGCGCATCCTCCGATGTGAGGGAGGAGGTCGGAAAACTCGGTTCCACATTCTCCGTGGGGGCGGAATGTCCGCTTGGTCCCCATCAGCCGTACCGAATCCTTCTTTATGAAAGCAAACCGAACGTCTTTGAGCTTGTCATCGGGCATTGGTTGCCCGTGGAGTTGGTTGAGCTTGGGCTTGGGGTCGAAGAGGTCCAGGTGTGACGGGGCACCGGCCATGAAGATGAAAATGCACGCCTTGGCCCGCGGCTCGAAGTGAGTCGGCCTGGTGGACAACGGGTTGGGGTCGGCCGCCAGCAGACCGTCCTCCGCCAACAGGGATGCCAAGCCGGCGGACCCAAGCCCACAGGACGAACTGGTCAGGAAATCGCGGCGTGTCTGCGACAGCAACTCGTGCATGTCACGCTCTCCTCAAGGGCCTATTCACGAGTGATGAACTCATCCATATTGAGCATGATCCGGCAGGTGGCCACCCAGGCAGCCGACTCGCTGTTCGAAGTGCCCTTGGTGGCATACTTGCCGACGAGTTTCTTGGCGTCCTCGGCGTGGTCCGAATACCACTCGCGTGCCGTGCCGAGCAGGTCCGCGAAACCGTCGAGTTCCTGGTCGCTGGGGGAACGCGCCACGCAAAGCCGAAAGCCTCGAACCAGGCGGTCCCGGTCGCTGGCGTGCTTTTCGGTGACAATCCGACGTGCCATGGCCTGCGACGATTCCACAAACACCTCGTTGTTGAGTGTCGTCAATGCTTGAAGCGGAGTGTTGGAAGCGCGACGTTCGACACAGGTGGTGTTGGAATCCGGACAGTCGAACGTGGTGAGATTGGGGTGAGGCGCTGTTCGCTTGAAAAACGTGTACAGGCCACGGCGAAAACGATCGGGACCCTGGCTGGCTTTCCATTTGAAATTGTTCGCATAGCTGAGTGCTGCCACGTCAGCAGGCATTGGTGGAAAGACGCTGGGGCCACCGATCTTGCGAGAGATCAGGCCGGAAGCTGTCAGGCTGTTGTCCCGAATGATCTCGGCCTGCAGTCTCACCCGATTCTGACGGCTCAGCAGGAGGTTTTGTGGATCGGCCTTGGCCAGGGCCGGAGGTGTTGCAGAACTTTGCTGGTAGGTCGACGACAGCACTATGGTGCGAATCAGAGCCTTGCGGCTCCAGTTGAGTCGACGGAATTCGGTTGCGAGCCAGTCGAGGAGTGCGGGATGAGTCGGTTTGTCACCGCGGACGCCAAAGTCATTCACCGTGCGGACCAATCCGCTGCCAAACAGATGGCTCCAGGTGTGATTGACCGCAACTCTTGGCGAGAGTGGATTCTCATCCGATACCAACCAAAGAGCCAGATCCAATCGATCCGCAAGTTTCTTGGGATCCTTGTTGCGCGGCTGGACCGCCGGCAGTGTGCCGAGTCCCGCGGGGATGGCCGGATTGGTTTTCTGGGGAGTGAGAAAATCGCCCCGATGGAACAGGAAGGTGGTCCGGGGGTTTGCGGTTCGTTGCCGGATCACTCGAACATTCATTTCAGGCCGTTTCGGAGCCTTCTTCTTCAACTCGGCCAGTTGTTTGGCCAGCGCCGCAGTGGTTTTGTCGATGGTCGCGTAGTGGTCGCCGAGCAATTTAGTCGCCGCCTTGTCATCCGGAGTTTTGGCGTAGGTTGCCAGTGCGGCCAGGACGGGCTTGGGGAGTCCCAGTCTGTTCGCGGTGCCGGTGAGCGGGACCAGGCGGAAGCAGCCCAGCGTGTGCTTGCCTCCGTAGCCCTGCGTCAGGGTCACTCGCAGATGATGTGTTGTCTTCAGTTCAATCGGAGCAGCGAAAAAGAAGGAGGCGGTGTGGGGTTTGCCCATCTTTGGAGCGATTGCCCAACCGGTCTTCGGATTTCCGTCCAGGGCGTTCTTCGCGGGGAACGTGGCTTGGGCGAAAGAGGAACTGGCTCGAGTTGGTTTCAATTCCACCGGTTTGGTGAAAGCGTCGTCGGTGGACAGTTCCACCTTGAGGCCGGTCAAAACCAGGTTGCCGTTGTCGGCACGTCCAGGCCCATTTTTTGGCAAGGACTTGTCGGGGCGAAGCTCCAGACGCAGGCCGGAAAAGGTCGCCGCTTCCAGGCGGCCACCAAGCGTGTAAACGGTCGTGGCGGGGTTGGGGCCGGAGGCGAGTACGACGTTGTTCTTCTGGATTGCCAATTTGACGTTTGCCGGTGCCGTGCCCACGAGTCCCGCCAGGGGCAGATCCCGGATCGGGTCGTCTTTTTGTTTGGCCAATGCCTTGAGTTGCCCGGCGATCCACTTCTTCAACTCCGGGCCAAGCTTGGTCCGGGCCGTGGCCAAGGACTTTTCGACCTTGGCCAATTTTTGTTTGTGAGTGATCGAGGCGGTCTGGAAGGTGGCGAGGGCCTCGCTGGAGGTTGTCACGGTGGAATTGACTTCGTCGCCGTTGTTGTAGAAGGCGAAGAACTGGTAGTACTCGCGCTGCGAGATCTGGTCGTACTTGTGGGAATGGCACCGTGCACAACCGACAGTGAGTCCGAGCCAGACCGCTCCGGTTGTTTCGACGCGATCGAAGACGGCCTCGACTCTCCATTGTTCCTTGTCGGTGCCACCCTCGGTGTTGGTGAGCGTCTGGCGATGGAACGCCGTGGCCAGAAGTTGGTTCTCGGTGGCATCGGGTAGCAGGTCGCCGGCGATCTGTTCGACAGTGAATTGATCGAAGGGCATGTCCCGGTTGACGGCGTCGATGACCCAGTCACGCCAGCGCCAGGCGTTGGGACGCGGGTTGTCTTTTTCGTAACCATCGCTGTCGGCATAACGGGCCTTGTCGAGCCAGTGACGGCCCCAGCGTTCGCCGAAATGTTTCGAGCGTAGCATCCCATCGACAAGCCGCCGGTAGGCATCGGGAGTCTTGTCGGCGACAAACTTGTCGACATCCTTTGGGGAGGGGGGGAGCCCGAGCAGGTCGAGGCTGAGCCGTCGGATCAGCGTGTATCGGTCGGCAGCCGGGGAGAGAGCCAGTCCGCGGGACGCCAGCCGGGCAAGGACAAAGGAATCGATGGGATTCCGGGCCGTCGCGGCAAGAGCCGGGGCCAATTTCGGGGCGTTGGGCCGTTTCAACGGAGCGTACGCCCAGTGTGTCTTGACGGGGCCTCCAATACGAAGCCCCTTGGGCCAGGTGGCTCCCTGGTCAATCCAGGCACGCAACAGCCCGACCTGTTTCTTGGGCAGCAGGTCTCCCTTGGGAGGCATGGTGATGTCGGGGTCGAGTCCGCCGACATAGCGGATTAGCAGGCTGGTGGCACTCTCTCCGACTTCAAAAGCCACACCACGATCACCACCCGCGAGCGTGGCGTCGTGTGTGTCAACGCGGAATCCCGACTCCTGCTTCTTGGCTCCGTGACAACTGATGCAGTGTTTGACCAGAAGCGGCTTGATGTCCTTGGTGAAATCGACCTTCCGTTTGGCCGGTGGTGGCAATGGATCGTCTTCCGCCGGGGGTTGGGCGGCGAAACCGTGAGAGCCAACTACGATGAGAGCTGTTGGGATCAGGAGTGCGAGTGAAAAGCCGCGCATCACGGGAGACTCCGGTCGAGACAGTACTGACGGCCGGGCGGGGACCGAAGGGTCGGGAAGGGGCCGTCGTGAGTTCGGAGGATAGTCGATCACATGGCCGCAGACGTGTCAAGAACGTCCGGAGGCCAGACGCCGCGAAGCCTTAAACGACCGAAACCTACCCTGGGCGGGGCAGGTTTCGATACGTCACCGTGAGTCTCGGGTGTCGGCTTGTCTAGCGAGAAGCCGGCGTGGACTGGAAGGTGCGGACACCGCGAGCGGGCCGGGTTGGCTCACTCACAGCCTTGTCTTTGTCGTTTCGCTGTCGTTCGGCTCCACGAGCCTTGGCGAAAGCGACCACCTGGCGGGCACTGATCAAGTGTTGCAGGTGGAAGAACGGTGGCTGGTAACCTCCACCAAGCCGGGTCCGCCGCTTGGCTGCCAACGCCTGCCAGGGCATCCGGTTGTTGATGTTCCAGGCTGCAGCCTGCGCCACCGGTGTGGCCAGGCGACCGCGTGCGACCAGACGCAGCAACTCGTGCAGTCCGGCGTCCTTGGAATACTCCTCGACGGGGACCAGCTTGTATCGCATTCGCGAGGTGGGCTCGCGTTTTCCGTGTTCCAGGCAGACACCACGGTAGGGAAGTCGGACGACCTTCTGGGGGGGGATTGAAAACATTCCCATGCCACCACCCATGCCACCGCCACCCATTCCGCCGCCACCCATTCCACCGCCGCCGCCACCCATGCCTCCGCCGGAGGATTGGCCGCCACCGCCGCCGCCACCGCCTTGCTGTCCACCACCGCCACCGCCGCCCGGCATGCCCATGCCCATGCCCATGCCTCCCTGCTTGAGAACCTGAACACCAACCACGGCGTCTGGCAGTTTGACCGTCAATGGCTTGTCGGTCTTGTTTTCGATCAACACATTGCCTTCTCGCGAGTTCTTCAGGATCAGGCGGGCTGTAATCGACCCGTCCTTGATGCCCTTGAACAGTTCGACCTGCTTGGCTGCGGGGTCGAACTTCGGCTTGGTGATTGCCCGAACTCGCCGTGTCCGGGCGGCCGCCGGCAGGGCCGACGAGACAAACAGCGTGGCCACGAGGGCCGGGACGGCGATCTTGAGAATATGCTTGGTGGTCATTCGAGACACCATGGGTCGACTCCTGGGACAAGGCCCGTGTGTTTTTTCAATGGTATCCCATGATTTCGTAACGCGCCAACAAAAAATGGCGACGACAACAGAATCGGCGGTCACTGGACCTGCAATTGTGGACCGGTACTGCGGATTGTGCGACCTGTGTCAGATACTCCGTCCAACTGCTGTCGCAACGGCTCGGCAGCGGTTCATGGTGTCGTTGAACTGCTCGGGAGTCAGGGACTGGGCACCGTCGCTGAGAGCCTCGGAGGGGTTGGGGTGCACCTCGATAATCAGCCCGTCGCATTCGGCGGCGATAGCCGCGGCCGCCATTGGTGGCACCAGTGATGCGATTCCAGTTCCATGGCTGGGGTCGATGACAATCGGCAGGTGAGTCCGTTCCCTGAGGAAAGGCACCGTGGCCAGTGGCAACGTGAACCGGGTGTGGGTTTCGAATGTTCGGACGCCCCGTTCGCACAGGACGACGTTGGGATTGCCCTGGTCGAGAATGTACTCGGCAGCCAACAGGAATTCGTCCATTGCCGCCGACGGTCCGCGTTTGAGCAGGACCGGTTTGTCGGATTCACCGACCGCTTGAAGCAGGTGATAATTCTGCATATTGCGGGCTCCAATCTGGAGCACATCGGCGTAACGGCTGACCAGATCGACGTGCTGTGGTGTCATGACCTCTGTGACCACGGCCAGCCCCGTTTCATCACGAGCGGCGGCGAGCAACTTCAGGCCTTCTTCCTTGAGTCCCTGGAATGAATAAGGGCTGGTACGAGGCTTGAAGGCGCCGCCTCGCAGTCCAGTGGCGCCGGCGGCTTTCACGGCCCGGGCGGATTCCAGGATCTGTGTTTCATTTTCGACCGAGCAGGGGCCGGCGATCACGCCGACGTGACCGCCGCCCAGCACCAGGTCGTGTGATCGTACCGTGGTCGGTTCTCCCTTGGTCTCGAGACTGGCGACCTTGTAGGGAGCCAGGATTGGCACGACCTTGTCGACCTCGTCAAGCCCCGACAGGGTTTCAGCCTCTCCATCCCGCTTCTCACCAATCGCGGCGATCACGGTGCGTTCGGTTCCGACGATCACGTGCGCCTTCAGGCCCAATGATTCAATTCGTGTCGCGACGGACTGGATCATTTCCTCCGTCGCACTCTTTTTCATGACTACGATCATGGCTTGTCCTTGATGGGCTCGTGGGCCCTATGGGAACTAATGTGCTCAAACAGAAAACGCCCTGAAATCCCCTCGGGATTCCAGGGCGTGTGGTTTTGCGTGTTCTCGTCTCTCCGCTTACTTGGAACAATCGCTGGGCCACCCTGGGAATCCCGGGCCGGTAAACCAGGACCGAAACAAGTGCCAATAGGCTGTGCGGCGAGACATGGTGTTTCCAGGTGAGTGATTGGTGAAACGGAGTCACCAGTTCAACTGCACGGGCAATACTAGGTGTCGAACACAAAGCCGGTCAACCGCCGGAGTGGGGCAGCCTCGCGGGCATCGGGTTGGCTGGATGGGATGAGGTCGGGGGTGTCATTTTTTTGCGGGGACAATTTCTTTTGCGGTCAGCTTCCGGAGCCGCAGGTTGCGAACTGCACCGGTTGTTTGCCAAGTCGAGATGCCAAACGGCCGCGAGAGATCGACTTCACCGCGGATGCTGAGTTTGCGGCCCTTGAGTGGCTGGTCGAGAATTTCCTTGCCGTCCAACCAGGCGGTGACCTGTTGCCTGGTGACTCGCAGGCGGACCCGGTACCAGCGTCCGTTCTGAAACTCGTGGTACCCGGTGGTGTCGTTTTCGCTGGCGTCGAACCCGTCGATGCTGGAAAGTCCGCAGACACCACCGCCCCAGCCACCCAGGATCAGGCTGCAAGGGTCCTTGCCGACCTGGAAGGTGAGGCCGCAGAAGAAGTCGTGTCCTTCAACCCGCATCACATCCAGGGTGACCTCGTAGTCCCACTCCGGCGGCGGTTTGGCCCGGTTCCAGGTGATCCCGGTCATGTCGGCACCGGTTTCCAGGATCAACTGTCCATTGCGGACAACGACCTCGGCCTCGCCTCCAAACTTGGTCTTTGTCCAGCCGGCCAGGGTCTTGCCGTCAAAGACGAGGTCGCCTGGAAGTTGGGCCGGTCTCGCGGCCTGGGTCCTGTTGTCGGCGGTCAGGGCGACCACGGTGTCGAGGATTTGTTTTTCGAGTCCCTTCCGCCACTTGGAAGGCTTCTGGTAATAGATCATCGACGTGTCGCCCTCGTATCCTCCCTCCTCGAGCACGCGTTCCGACGCGATGTAAGCCATGACGTCGTTGGAGTATCCGGCGACCCAGACCGACCGGTTCGGATCGTGGTGGCCCAGGAGTTTCTTCAGGCTCACGGCGTAGTCGACCACCACTTCGCCGCCCAGTGCGACCCAGGTCAGGTTGGGGCCGATCTGCCAGGACTGGATCGGGTACGGGTAGGTGGGCAGCAGCCGCCCATACAACTCGTATTGTTTCAGGAGGTTTCCAGCCCAGGCTTTCTTGTAGCGATTGCCCGTTTTTTGCACCTCGATCAATTCTTCCTTCTTGGGCAGATTGTCAAAGGTGAGTTCGATGTTTTCAAAACGTGTTGCTATGCGACCCGAGACGGGTGTCGTGGGCAAACTCAGGACCCGGTCGACGGCGACGCCGAGCATGCGGCCGTATTTTTCGGCGAGTTCCTCTCGCCGCCGTGGCAACGGGTTCTGGTCCGCTCCACATCCGGCGAAGAACAGGGCGGTGACCCCTGGATGGCGACCTTCGAGGTAGAGTTGGGCGAATCCGGCGTAGTCGCCGCTCCACTTGTAGTAGCTCATCACCGTGTTGTGGCAGGCGTATCCGAAAACAACCGCCCGAAGCGTTTTTCCATCCGGGGAGCCGATTCGCAGGACCGGGACGTCGTGATCGTAGGGGCCAATTCCCCTCGGGACGCGTCGATTGGCAGCGAAATGACATCGGCCATTTCCGAATGAGACTGCGGCGGGTTTCAGGTCCTTGAGTGCACTGCTGATCAATGTGACGAGGTTGGCATTGAGCGTTTTCTGGTACGAACGGACCTGTCTCCAGTCGGAGTCTTTCATGTCGAGCATGTAGCTGAGCATGTCGTCGACGGCCGGGCCGCAGTGCGTGTGTGAGCAGGTGAACATCACCTCGGAACGACCGATGCCGTGCTTTCGGGTGATCTCGGCCATGACCGCATCGACCATCTTGATCGGCACGGTGATCAGGTCGGTGGACACGAACACCGCGGTTTTTCCCGTGGGGTCCTTGAGGGCGACCGCCTTGGCCCACAGGTCGTGGAGTTTTCCTTCTGCCGGCTTCGATCGGCCGCCGTAGCCGGACATCCACATCGGCTCCGCGGGTGTGATCACCACGCGAGAGACACCGGCTTGCCAGGTGGTCTTGGACTTTGCAGCAGGCTCCGCGGCGGGCAGGCTGTGCGCGAACGTGAGCAACAAGGCCACCACGGTGGCCACTTTGCGGTGATGGATCATCGGGTTCTTCTCTCCCTGTCCTCTCCTCCGTGTGATCCCGGAAGATTTCCGGGGTCCGGCGTGACCGGCGCGACCATTGTAACCGGCGCGGGTGAGGATGTCGCAGGCGCGTTCGTGCCTACAGGGGGTTGTCGGCCCACTCGGAAGATGTCGAGAATGGCATGATGGATGCGCAGCAGCCAATCGATGGTGTGACGACCGAAGAGTCCCGGGTGCCGGAGACGATTCGCACCGTGGTGGTGATGCCCGCCTACAATGCCGCCCGGACACTCGAACGCACCGTGGCCGACTTGCCCTCCGAGGGCATTCACGAGGTGATCCTGGTTGACGATCACAGTGTTGATGAGACCGTGGAGATCGCCAGGCAACTGGGACTGACGGTGATCACGCACGAGACCAACCGGGGATATGGTGCCAATCAGAAAACCTGTTACCAGCGAGCGTTAGAGTCCGGTGCCGACGTTGTGGTGATGATTCATCCCGATTACCAGTACGACGCCCGGTTGCTGGGCGTCGCTGCCGAGATTCTCAGGTTGGGAGTCTGTGACTGCGTGTTGGGATCTCGGATCCGGACGCGTCGGGAAGCGTTGGCCGGTGGGATGCCTCGTTGGAAGTACCTGGCCAACCGGATCCTGACGACGATCGAGAACATTGCCCTGGGACAGAACCTGGGTGATTTCCACAGTGGATTCCGGGCGTATCGGCGAGAGGTCCTGGAGACAATTCCTTTTGACGAGAATTCCGACGATTTCGTCTTTGACAGCCAGTTCCTGGCACAGGCTGTTCATTTCGGTTTCAAACTCGGCGATATTCCAGTGCCGGTCCGCTATTTCGACGAGGCGTCGAGTATCAATCTCTGGCGCAGCATCCGTTACGGAACCAGCACCCTGTGGGTGTTGGCAAAATTCTGGCTGCATCGAGTGGGCATCAGGTCCAGGCTGTTCCGGGCCTAGGCGAGGCCTGGCAATTGGGCTTCGTCGATTTCCACGCCGAGCCCTGGGCGATCCGACAGCGTGACCAGGCCATCCTGGATCGGTGGTTGGCCTCCGACCCATGTCATCCAGGGCCGACCTGATTCGGGCAAGGGGTCGGGGTCGAGTCCGGCCAGGGCGTGCAGTGCCCAGAGTTCCGAACCCCGGTGCGGGCAGACGCGGATGCCGGTTCCCTCGGCCATCCGGTAAATCTTGACCAGTTCGGTCAGTCCGCCACACCAGCAGACATCCGGCTGGAGGACCTGCAGCAATTTCTCGTCGATCAGTTTCTGGAAGGCACGGGCGGTGTACTCGTGCTCCCCACCAGCGATCAGAATCGCAGATTCGCGGGCCAGCGTGCGGTAGCCATCCTGGTCGTGGATGGGCAGCGGTTCCTCGATCCACTCGACTCCCAGTCCCTCGAGTCCCGCTGCAATGGCCAGCGTGGTGTCCAGGTCCCACTTCATCCAGGCATCGACCATCAGGGGGACTCCCGGTCCGACAATCTCCCGTGCGGCACGGACGGTCTCGATCACACGATCTATCCGGTCGGGGCCCGCGTTGCGTTCGACGTGGAGCTTGAACGCCCTGTGTCCGGCCGCGTGCGCCTCGGCGAGTCCGTCCCAAACTGTGATGTAGGTGGGCAATGGTTCACCGATGCGGGCCACTCCGTCCTGAGCGAGGATCGTGGCGACGGGGCGTCCAGCATCCTTTCCGCGGAGATCCCACAGCGCGAGGTCGACGCCACTTTGGGCCATGACGGCAATCCCAGCTTGTCCGTAAGGAAGCGTCAGGTCGTAGAGATCGTCCCAGATTTCCTCAACCGGGCTGGGGTCGCGTCCCAGTAATGCGGGGCGGAGTTCCGCTTCGATCACGTGAATCCCGGCAGCCCCGCCACCACCGACTCCATAGCCTGTCAGGCCGGTGTCGGTGTCGATGGCGACCAGGATCTGGCCGATCGTGGTTCGCCAGTCGTCGGGTGACCCGGGCGCGATTGGTTGACAGGCCCGGACATCTGTGATTTTCATCTCAGGAACCCCGCTAGTCTTTGTTCCCGGTCGCGGGGCGAGCCTTCCTGGGAGTGGCCAGGACGGATTCGGCATAGGCCAGGTGGCCGGTCTTGCCGTGGTAGTACTGGAAAATGACCTGCGGCCGCGGAAAGGCAACCCAACGTGTGCCGGAGGGTTCTATCGGGTTGTTGTACACGTTGTTCACCTGGACGACACAGAAATAGGGGTGCTGGAGATTGAATCGCGGGATGTCGGCGCGGAAGTGGCTGCTCCAGCGGATGTCCACCGGGCGGGGACCGTACTGGAAACGGCCATTGGCCGGTCGGTCGCCTTCATCGGTGACCCAATGGTTGTTTGAGTTGTGGGGGCCGGAGGCAAATTCCCACACGTTGTCGGTGATCTTGCAAACAAAGCTGTTGTGCAGGTCGCCGGTGAGAACAAACACGGGCTTGTCGATCTTGTCCCAGGCGTTGATCAGTTTTTCCCGTTCGTCGTAAAAAACCGTCCAGGCATCATCCTTGTTGGTGCCGCGGACCTTGCCGCCTCCGACGTGTGGCACCATGAAGTTGACACTCGAAATGACGAAAATGAAGTCGGCGTCGCTGGTGCGCACCCCCTCCAGCAGCCAGTCTCGCTGGATGGGGCCGAGCATCGAGAGCCCTTTCTTGGCGGGGTCTTTCGTGTCATGCATCTGCCGTTGGCCGCGAGTGTCGGTGAAGAACAGGTCGCAGTTGGCCACGCGGATGCGGTAGTACGAACGGCGTCCGATTGAGTACGAGACGGTCTCGTCGAGTTCCGTTTCGGGCCACACCTTGATTCGGTGTTTGCCGAGCACCTTGACGATGCGGTAGACCCCCGCGTTGGGAGTTCCACCGACGCCGTCGAGCGAATTGTCATTGATGCCGTCGGTGCTGGTGCCCCAGTGAATGTGCAGGTTGTTGACCTGCTTGAGGTCGAGCTGGGTGAAGTCGGCCGAGGGATCTTCGATCACGCTCTTGCCTCGCCGGACCTTGCCACGACCGAAGTGCACCGGTTGCGGAAAAGCTGTCGGGTTGCTCCATCCGAGGTAGTCGTACCAGGCCCTGACGCCGACATCTCGGAATACCGCTCGTCGATCACGAAGTCCCGGTGAGCCGGCACCCCAAACGTCGTTGAGGATCTCGTGGTCGTCGTAGGTGAAGAAGGTCGGGACGTGCCGATGCCAGTTGGTCAGGTTCTGGCCCTGTTCGAGGAATTGTTTGTAATTCTGCCAAACGCCGACGATGGAGGGGGCCACCTGGACGACTCCGGGAGTGTCCTCCTGGCTGATGTCCACCTGCTTGAGCCACTGGTCCGGTTGGAACTCGCGTCGGGATTCGTAGAGCCAGTCACCATTGAGGATCGCGAAGTTGATCCGGTCCTTGATCTGCCGGAGCATCGTTCCAAAGGTGGGCAGCCCTGGGCCATTACTGTGGCCCGGGTTTTGGTTGTTGCCACAGGCGAATTCAAAACTGAAGTTGAACAACCCGCGGGGATTCAACTCGGCATCAATCATTTGCCTGGAATCGGGCATCGTCAGGAACGAACCGGTCTTTCCAGTCAGCCCGGTCTGGTTGGGGATGAACAGTTCGTAGTAGTAGCGGGTGTTGGCTTTGAGGCCGGTGATGTGGACCCAGCCGGTGTTGTCCCGTTCAAGCCGGGTGGGGATCGGTTTGGTCTCACGGTCGAGACGTCCAGGGGCCGTGCCGTAACGAACGGCGAAGTGCCCGGTTCTCATGGTCCGGGCCCAGATGCCCACACCATTGGCCGAGAGTCGGCCCAGGATGGGGCCGTGGCTGACATGGTTGTACTTGTTGCCCGCCGCCGGGACGGGGGCAGCGAGAGCGACTGTCAGGCAGAGGACCGATAGCATTCGAAAGAGTGTCATGATGGAAGTTTCCTGCCAGATCGTCCGTTGAGGTCAATTCAAAAAGCCGCACAGTTCCAGGTGTTTCACACTGTCGACAATCCGTTGGTGATGGTCGTCAAGCGATAGCTCCGCCTCGCCCTTGATGCCTTCGATTTCCAGGCTGTACGGCCCCGTGAATCCACAGACGTCCATCAGTTCCAGGACCCGGACGAAATCCACGGCGCCGCCATAACCCAGGGCGGGGAAGTACCAGTCCTGGTACTCGCCGTGCGAGTCCTTCAGGTGCATGTGCGAGACCCACGCGCAAACCTTGGCGAGGGCGATTTCACCATTGATCGGCTCGTTGTAATAAAGGATGTTGCCGGTGTCGAAATTGATCCTCAGGTGCGGATGTTCGAGTTCGTGCATGGCGTCGATCATCCCGCCGTGGTCCTGGCAGATCCCGGGATGAGTCTCGAAGCAGTAGGTCAGCTCCAGTTCCGCAGCGCGGTCGCCGATTTGTCGCAGGTTGGCATAGAGCGATGCCAACTCGTTTTCGTTGTTGGCCTCGCCGGCGCCACCCACGACCAGTTCGACTCCGAGGTCGGCGGCGATGTCGAGTTTGCGGAGGGTGACTGCGAGCACCTCGGCGTCTAGCGGGTTGCCGCTGGTGACGTTGCAACTGGACAACCGGACGTCATGGTCGGCCAGGCGTGTGGCCAACTCGGACAATTGCTCCGGAGTGGCCTGGTCGGTGAGCAGTGGTTCATCGCCGAAGATCGAGTCGGCTCCGTGGGTCCGGATTGGCAACTCGATCCATTCGATTCCGGCCTCGCGGACTTTCTCGATGGCGGCCTGGGCGCCGAACCGCCCGTAGCTGTTGGTGAGGCAGGAAATGATCCGGGTCACTGCGCTGCCCGTCCCACCTGGAGGCACTTGAGCGAACGGCTGTTGTGGACGTACAGGCGACCGTTGGCGAGGGCTGGGAGTGCGCGGGCCGTGCCGGTCAGGACCTTGGCCGTGGCCAGGGCCTGGTAACGGGTTGGCGACAAACGCGATAGCACCAGGGTTCCGTTGGTCTTGAGAATCAACAGTTTCCGGTCGGCAGCGATCAAAGTGGCGTAACCGAAACCGGGTTCCTCCCACGCCACCTTGCCGCTGTTGGCATCGACACAGCGAAGAGCTGCTCCACCAACATCCTGTCGTCCGTGAATGCCGTAGAGCTTGCCGGCATCGGCGATGGCCGTGGTGTATTGGCTTGAGAGAATGTCGTCACTGCGCCAACTCTCCTGGATCTTCCCGCCAGTGATCTTGGCCATCACCGCTCCAAAACCGTAGCTGGCCGTTACGAAGACCTGGTCTCCAAGCACGACAGGGCTGGCCCCGGTCACATTGGGTCCGGTGCGGCCAAAGGGGAAACGGAACAGTTCTTTTCCGGTTTTGGGGTCGACAGAGATGACATTGAGACGTGCGGCAAAAATGACCTGTGCTTTTCCACCGATACGAGCGGCCGTCGGGGACGAGTAACTGGCTCGGACGTCGGTGGATTTCCACGCGAGTTTTCCGTCCGACAGGGAGAAGGCGACGACGCCAGCATTCTTCTCGGCTCCCCCGGCGTTGACGATGACCAGGCCCTCAAAAATGATCGGGGAACTGCCCTTGCCGAAATATCCCTCGGGGGGTTCACCGCGGAAGGACCGCTTGGAGTTGAACAACGCCATGGTGTCATGGCTCCAGATTGTTTTGCCGGTCTTTGTGTCCAGGCAGTGAAGACCTCCCTGGGCACCGAAGACCACGACGCGATTCTGGTGCACGGTTGGCACACAACGGGGGCCATTGTCGTTGACATAGGCGGGCACGAAATTGGCCTGGAAACTGCTCTGCCACAGTTGTTTCCCGGTGTCGGCGGCCACCGCGGTCACCCGTTCCTTGTCCCCCTGACGATCGAAGACAAACACGCGACCGGAGGCCACGGCGACACCGGAGAAGCCGGAGCCGATCGGCCGACTCCACGCCACGCGTGGACCGGTTGCTGGCCACGATTCAGAAATCTTCTCACCCCGGGCAAAACCGTTTCGTTGTTCACCGAGGATCTGCGGCCAGTCTCCGGCGGAGACGGTTGTGGCCGACAGGAGGCTCGCCAGCAGCCAGGCTGCCGCGAAGCGGTTCGAGATGGAGAGGGGGGCGTTATCGGTCTGGGTTCTGGTCATTGAGCAATCCCATGAAGGCTTTCATCATCGGCGTGTTGTCGTGCCAGGTGCGGCCACAGACGAGAGTGCCGTCGACCACGCAGGCCTCGTCGACATACGAGGCTCCGACGGTGGTGGCATCCAGAGCACATTTGGCCACGGTAGTGATTGTCTTTCCGCGAATGCAGTCGGCCGCTGCGATGATCTCGATGCCATGACAGACACTACAAACGGGCTTGCCAGCCTCGAAAAAGTGTCGAGTCAGTGCCAGCAGATCCTGGTCGTACCGCAGGTACTCGGGGGCCCGGCCACCGGAGACGAACAGGCCTGCATAGTCCTCGGGCACCACGTCCCGGAAGGCGATGTCACTCTGCAAGTGGTATCCGGCGGTTTCCTGTGTGATGTCCCAGTTGGTGCCGGGAGGAATCTCGTGGAGCACCATGTGGTACAGCCGTTTTTCGGGGGCGGCCACGACGACCTCGTAGCCGTCTTCGGCGATCCGAAAATAGGGATACATCGTGTCGAGACACTCGGTCGCGTCACCGATGATGATCAATACCTTGGCCATGCGCAACTCCCCGAAAACGTCAGAACGGGGTCAGCATAACGCCCGGAAAGCGTGGTCGCTAGCCGTCGACCGATGCCTGGTTGAGTGCCCAACTGGCACCACAGTCGTGACAGGCAAAACCTGCCAGCGTGGCGGTGCCGGGGATCGGCATCAGGTTGTGGCTGAACGACGCGTCCTGGAATTCCATTGGCACGACCGTCGAACGGCCGCACTCACGACAGACCCGGTTGGCGTGGATCGCCTGGGCTCGTGCCACCACAGTCGCTCGCCGCGGTGACCGGGCGGGGAGCCGGAAACTTGCGATCGAATAGATGACCGGAGGGGATTCGGGGGCGTCGCCACCAGCAGTGTCCTGGGGCGGACGATACAGCTTCAGCAGGCTCATCGGCCGGCGTCCTTGCCACTGTGCCGGGAGATCTGCGGCGGGGCACATCCTGTCCCCCAGTTGAGTCCGCATGGACCTCGAAGCAGGGGTCAAGATAGAATCCGGCCGCAAAAATGACAAGACGATTCCGTGTTGGAAACCAAAAAGTCGTAATCAATAAGAGTGGCCGACGGGATGCGTGATCCTTGTTGGGCGTGCTGATGGTGTGAGAGTAGGAGATCCATGGGCGACGGCCGTCGTGGAAGTTGGCAGTTGATCAAGCTGGTGCCCGGCCTGCTGGTTGCCGGTGGCTGCCTGTGGTTTGCTTTGCGTGACGTGGATCGGACGATGGTCGTGGCCAAGTTGTCCGCGGCAAACTGGTCGCTGGCGCCGCTGATGGCCTTGCTGCTCTTCGTGTTCTTCCTGTTGAAGGCCTGGCGGTGGCGACTGCTGCTGGAGCCGGTGTCTCCAATGAGCGTACGGGATGTGGCCGGGCCGTTGATGATCGGCTTCATGGCCAACAACATCCTGCCAGCCCACCTGGGCGAACTGGTGCGGGTGCACGTCCTGGGGCGGACCCGTGACGTGGCCCGGGCCGCGGTACTCTCGACTGTCGTTCTCGAGCGTCTGTTCGACCTTCTGGCAATCCTGGCCCTGTTGGGTGTGGGGTTGCTCAGTGGACCCGTTTTGCCGCCCAGGTATCAACAGGCGGCGGTGACACTGGCGGTGGCCACCGGCGTGTTGCTGGCGGCTGCCGTTGCCTTCGTGGCTGCCGCCGATCGGTGTTTGCGGATCTTCAACTGGATCTGCAATCGTTGCCTGGTGTTTTTGCCGGAGAGATGGCGATTGGCCATGGTGGAGTTGCTGACCTCCGCGGCCGGCGGACTGGTGGCGTTGAAACGTCCCCGCCTGGCGGTGGGCATCGTGGCCGCATCGATTGTCAAGTGGTTCGTGATGGGGTTGATGGTCTGGGTGTCACTCAAGACGCTGGGTGCCGGTGATGTGTTCGCGGCATCACTGGTCGTGGTGGGGGTGATCGCCGTGGTGATCCTGTTGCCGGCGCCACCGGGGTACGTGGGGGTGATCCAGGGGTGCTTCAGTGTTGTGCTGGCGATGTATGCCGTGGATCCCAACGTCACCGTAGCTGCGTCGGTCTACTACCATCTCTGGCAGTATGTTCCCGTGACGCTGGTTGGGCTGTGGTGTTTGCACAGGTCCGGGTTGCGACTCAGGGACGTTGCTGTCGTTGAGACCGATGCCCAGTCCGGCTAGGGAGCCAGCGTCGGCGGTTTGCTGAACTTGGCATCGACCACGTCGGCCAGGCCAACGTTCTCGATGAGCAGCGAATGCTCGAAATTGTCGGTGAGTTCAATTGTCTCGGCCCGGATCTGTGAAGTTCCGGAGACGACAAGCCCGGCCCGTCCGTTTTCGCGGCAGATGACGTTTTTCAGAACGACGTCATGGCAGAGTCCCGGAGCGCTGATGCCGTCGAGCCGCCAGTGCTGGACGACGAGATTCTCTATGCTCACATGGCGGACGGCAAACAGCGAGATGCCGCAATCTCCACCGGCGACCGAGAGTCGGCTTGGCACCGTGTCCAGCAGTTCCGTGGTCCGGTAGTAGATCTTGCCTCGCCAGACGCCCCAGTGTCCGACGGGGATCGATTTGAGTTTTGGAGCGGGACCGTTTCGTTTGAGCGACTGGCGAGGAAGTGGTTTGCCGTCCTTGAGCAACAAGAAGCGGCCCTTACGGCGCGGTGCCACCTGCCACAGTCCACCAATTGAGCGCCAACTGGCCGTGGGGATGGATTTTGCTCCGGAAACAGTCGCGCCGTTCCCGACGACGCGAAATGGCAGTGTGGCGATTCCACTGTGCTGCCGACCGAACAGTCTTAGGTCGCCGTGGTAAGGGTGGCCGGTATTGGCCAGGTGAATCGTGTCGGACGGACGGGCCAGTTGGGCGGCGCGCTCGAGCGTGCGGACCGGACCCGAGACGCGGTCGATCGGATCGGCGACGATCCCCCGACAAATGTCTCGACCACGGAGGTTGTCGACATAAATCGTTCGAGCCGATGACACCGTCGGGATCAGCAATGCGGTCATCAATGCAAAGCCACAGAGACGGAACGCACGTCCAGTTTGCGAAGGAGTCGATCCGGAGAGCGAGTTCGTGGTTGATGGAATCATGAGGAACTCGGGGCGTTGGGAAAAAAACACCGGTGTCATCGGGAAGGATCGGCTACGGGAAGGGGCCAGGGCGAGTTGTGTTGCCCGGAGTGGAGTCGTAGTGAAACTAACGGTCAGGGGTTGTTGCCATGAGGGCGGATGGTGGATTGCTGAAGGTGATGGAGTTGGGAAATCTGGAAGAATATTTTGATTTGGCAGATTTTCTGTGGGGAAGTTGAAAGTTTCTGGTAGGGTGGCCGCCTTGTCATTCGACCAGTTTTGGCAGGCCAGGAAGGCCGGACACACCAGGGCGGTCGATGTGGTTCTCGACGGGGGCGTCGGCACGACGGTCCTGTCAATAAGAGCAAGGATGCTGTCGGTGAGAGCCCGTTTTAGCGTGAGTACCCCGGGGATGAGGGGTGTAACGCCGCTTCGGCTTCTGTCGGGAGCCTCTGCACACTCGTGAATTCCAGGGAAGGGGTCCATTCGTGCATCGGTTTAACAGTCAACTCCAGGAAATGGTCGCTGAGGCGACCGAACGCGGTTTCTTCACGTTCCAGCAGGTGGACGAGTTCCTCCCTGATGAAGGCGGTGACGCGACGCTGATCGATTGTGTCGTGATGTTGCTGGAAGAGACCGGCCTGGCACTCAAAGATGACCCGACGGTCGTCGCTGAACAACAACGTCGGCAAACCGTGCGGCAGGAAACGGAGAACCAGTTGCTGGTCCCCGAAAACCCTGTCACCTCGCGCGATCCGATTCGCATGTACCTCAGCCAGATGGGCAGCATTCCGCTGCTGACTCGCGAGCGGGAGATATTTCTGGCCAAGCGGATAGAGATCACCCGCAAACGTCTCCGTCGCACGATCCTGGAATCGGACTTCGCGTTGCAACATGCGGTGGCAACACTGGAGAAAGTCCAGGCCGGTGAACTTCCTTTCGAACGGACGTTGAGAACCTCCGAGACCGAGAGTGTTCAGAAGGATCAGATCACCGGACGGATGCAGCCCAACCTGAGGACGGTGCGGCTGCTGATGCAGGACAACGAGCGTGACTATCGTGAGTTGGCCGAACGGGGCACCGGTCGCCGTCGTCGCACGGAATTGAAAGAACAGATGTTGTTGCGTCGCCGCAAGATGGCGTCGCTTTGTGAGGAGTTGAGCCTGAGAACGTCCCGTCTCCAGCCGTTGCTGAAGCGTATGCAACAGTTGGTTGACCGGTTCACTGGATTGCGGCGACAGATCGCGGCCCTGGAAGGGCGACGGAACGCAGCCGAACGCCAGTTGTGTGAACGTGAACTCGTTGAATTGCAGTTGATGACACTCGAGCCGGTCGACGATTTTATCGTCCGGGTCGAAGAAATCGTTCGACGGTTCGACGACTGGACCAAGGCCAAGCAGCAACTTTCCAGTGGCAATCTTCGCCTGGTCGTTTCGATCGCCAAGAAATATCGCAATCGCGGGCTGAGTTTCCTGGACCTGATCCAGGAAGGGAACGCGGGGCTGATGCGTGGGGTCGAAAAATACGAGTACCGCCGAGGTTACAAGTTCTCGACGTACGCCACCTGGTGGATCAGGCAGGCGATCACCAGGGCCGTGGCCGATCACGCTCGGACAATCCGTATCCCGGTCCACATGTTCCAGAGCATCTCATCTCTGAAGTCCGAGGCCGAGAAGATTCGACAGGAAACGGGTCGCGATCCGTCGCCGGAGGAACTGGCCAAGGCAGCAAAAATGACCGTTGATGAAGTCGAACGGATCATGAAGAGCTGGCGGCACCCAGTGAGCCTGGACACTCCTGTTGGCGAGAGCGAGGACGGGAGCTTCGGCGAACTGCTGCAGGATGGGTCTGAAGGAGGACCGATTGAGGCGGCTGGTCGCGAGATGCTGCGAGACAAGATCGCCCAGGTGCTCAAGAGCCTGACGTTTCGTGAACGCGAGATTATCAAGTTGCGGTACGGGCTGGGCGATGGCTACAGCTATACGCTCGAAGAGACCGGCCGGATCTTTAAGGTGACCCGGGAACGTATTCGGCAGATCGAGTCGAAAGCACTGAAAAAGTTGCAACACGAGACGCGGACCAAGCACCTGGTTGGTTTTCTTGGTGAATTGGACGAGGAGAGTGAATCGGAGGAAATGACCGAGACATTTTCGCAGGCCGCGTGACGTTAGGGCCTGGGAGACAGCGGCGACGGCCGGCGGGGGATCGACTCGGTGCTAGGTGAAAGCCTGGCACGCGAGGATCCCGGGAAGTTCGGCCGGGTCGAGATTTCCACCCGAGACGATCCCGACGACGGTTTTGTTTGCGAAGCGGTCGCGATGCACGACCGCTGCGGCCAGTGTGGCGGCACCGGCTCCTTCGACAAGATTGTGGGTTTGGTCGAGATAGGTGCGACAGGCTCGGCGGAGATCCTCGTCGGAAACCAGCAACACGTCGTCGACGACCTGTCGCATGATGTCGAGAGTCATTTGGGCCGGAACCCTGGTCGCGATTCCCTCGGCCCAGGTGTTGGCGGTTTCGGTGGTTGTCCACTGTCCACTGCGCCATGTGTCGGAGACGGCCGAGGCCCCGGCTGATTGGACACCGATGACCTGCGTGTTGGGGTGGCAGGCCCTGGCCACGATTCCAGTGCCGCAGATTCCGCTGCCCAGTCCGATGGGGACGAGGATCACGTCCGGATCGGGACAGTCCTGGAAGATCTCGTGTGCCATTGTTCCCACGCCGGCGATCAGGGCCGGTTCGTTGGCCGAATGAACGTAGCGGGCCCCGTCGGCGTCGAGTTCTTCCTCGATGTACTTGCGGGCGGCATCGAAGTCGGTCCCGTGTTCGATGACGGTCGCTCCCAATCGTTTCATCGCATCATTCTTGCCGGGATTGTTGCCAACCGGGACAACGATGGTGCACGCGATTCCGGCCTGTTTTGCGGCCATGGCCAGGGACTGTCCATGGTTTCCGGTGGAACATCCCAACAAGCCCGCCTGTCGGTCTGCGTCGGAGAGTGTGGCCACGAGGTTGAGTCCGCCTCGCACCTTGAACGCACCCACGGGCAAGTGGTTTTCGTGTTTGGCCAAAAACCGGCCGTTGAACAATGAACCCAGGCCGGGCCATTCGAACAGCGGGGTGGGAGCCAGCGTGCGTCTCACCCGGGGGACAGCATCAAGGATGTCCTGGTACGAGACCGGCAGGGCTGGGTGTACAGGAACCTGGGAATCCATGGTGGTCAGTTGGCCTGGAGCCGGATACGGAGTTGGTCAATTGCCACGGCGGCGATAATGATCAGGCCGATCAAAATATCCTGGTAGTGGTCCGAGACGCCAATCAGGACACAGCCGTGCTGGATGACCGTGATAATGCAGGCACCGGCCAATGTGCCCAGGACACTGCCTCGACCACCGTTGAGACTGCCCCCCCCAATCACGACCGCCGCGATCACTTTCAGTTCCAGGCCCAGTCCCGAGGTCGGATCGCCCTGAGTGAAAACGGTGAACTGGTACAGTCCGGCGACACCGACAAATAATCCGGCGATGGTGTAGACCAGGATCCTGGTCCGCAGAACGTTGATTCCGCAGAGTCGAGCGGTGGATTCATTCGATCCAATGGCGAACAGGTGGCGACCGAATACCGTGTATCGCAGTACCAGGGCAACCAGCACGGCCAGGATCAACATGATCCAGACACCGGGCGACACCAGTAACCAGCCGGGGTCGGGAAACGGATCCCGGATGGCAGAGACCATGTCTGGGACCTTTCCGAAGGCACGAATGGGCGTGTTGCCGGAGATCGTCTTGCCGGTTCCCTGGAAGATGGTCATCGTGCCCAGGGTGACGATGAAAGGGACGAGCCGCAGCAGGCTGATCAGGCCACCGTTGATCAGGCCACACAGGGCACCGGTCAATAGACCGATGGATACGGCGGCGGCGGACAGTGTTACGGATTGGCCTGTCGAGAGGGTGGCCGCATCGCCGAGCAACCAGGCGTGACCGTCGCGATAGACCCACGCGATCACCGTTGCGGTCATCGCGATGGCGGTGCCCGCCGAGAGGTCGATTCCACCGGCGATGATGATCAGTGTCATCCCCAGTGCAGCGACGCCCACCATCGAGGAGTGGTCCAGCACAACCTGGAGGCTGGCCTTGCTGAAAAACTGTGGTTGGCGATCCTCACCAATGGCGACATTGTATTCGATGGCACCGAAGATCAATGCCACGAGCACCAGGCCGAGCAATGGTCCGAGGGACCAGGCGAGATTCGACAATCGGCTTCCACCGGCATTCATACGACAGTCGCCTCGCCACCAATGGCACAGTTGATCAACGATTCTTCGGTCCAGTCGGAGGCCGCCCGGATTTCCTGCAAGCGGCCACGAGCCAGCACGGCCACGCGGTCGCAGATGGCCAGCAACTCGGGAGTATAGGAACTGACGAACAGTATCGCCTTGCCGGCGGCCGCCTGTTCGCCCACGAGTCGGTACACCTCGGCCTTGGTGCCCACATCGATGCCCCTGGTTGGTTCGTCCAGCAACAGGACATCGGCGTCCTGGTGCAGGACACGGGCCAGCGCCACTTTCTGCTGGTTTCCGCCGGAGAGTTCCTGGACCGTCTGTTCCGGTGAAACGGCCTTGATCTCGAGTTCGGCCATGCAGTCGGTGACAGCATCGTGCCGGTCGCGGAGGTTGAGCCAGCCCATGCGGGAGTAGGGGGCCAGATGACTGTAGGTGATGTTGTCGGACAACGATCGATCCTGGGCCAGCCCCTCGTCCTTGCGGTCTTCGGAGACAAGGGCAAGACCGGCCTGGATCATGGTCCGGGGGCGTGGGGTTCGTAGGACACCACCGACACGAACCGTTCCCGAAACAACCGGGTCCAATCCAAACAGGCAGCGGAGCATTTCGGTGCGTCCGGCACCGACCAGGCCGGCGATGCCAAGAATCTCACCCCTGTGCAGAACGAGGTCAATGTCGCGAGGGATTGGACGACCAGACAGGCTCTCGAGGTCGAGGATTGGCTCACCCGCGGTGTGAGGCACCGTGGGGAAAAGTTCGTCGACCTGGCGACCCACCATCATCGAGACGATTTCCGGTTCGGTGGTTCCTTCGAGAACTCCGGCACCGGCCACTTGCCCGTCCCGGAGTACCGTGTAGTCGTCACAAAGTTCGCGGACTTCCTCCAGGAAATGACTGATGTAGACCACACCAATTCCATCGGTGCGTAGTCGCTTGATCACCTCGAAGAGTTGCCGGACGTCCTGGCCGGTGAGCGAACTGGTGGGTTCATCGAAGACGATGACACGGGCGTTGCCGATCAGTGCCCGGGCAATCTCGACCAGTTGCTGGGCCCCGACGGAGAGTTGGCCGACAGGCGTGTCGAGTTGAAGCTCGGGATGGCCCAGGCGATCGAGGACTTCACGAACACGGGGCCGCTGTCGGGGTCGGTTGAGAAGTCCTTTCCGGCTCTCTTCCTGCCCGAGCATGATGTTGTCTTCGACCGAGAGGTCCGGGGCGAGGTTGAGTTCCTGATAGATCATCGCGATGCCGGCATCGCGCGCCGACGAGGGGCCGGTTGGTCGATAGGGCACACCGTCGACTTGCATGGTTCCGGTGTCGGCCTGGCAGGCACCGCTGAGCACTTTCATCAGGGTGCTCTTGCCGGCCCCGTTCTCTCCGATCAGGGCCATGACCCGGCCGGCGCTCAATGCAAACGAAACCTCATCGAGTGCCTGAGTGGCACCGAACCGTTTGCCGATCCCAGACATGCCGAGCAGTGAAGGCATAGGGGCGAGCGGGAAGAGGAATTGGGACGAGGGCGAGCCTGCCTACGGAGCGTGTTTCTTGGGACTGAGAACCGAGGCGATCTTTTCGTCGTCCTTGTTCTCTGCCGTGGCCACGTACTCTCCGGTGGAGATGCGTTTGTCGACCGTCTCTCCAGCCAGGTGAGCCGCCATGGTCTTGACGGCGACATATCCCATGTTGACCGGGTCCTGCAGGACGACACCGTGCACGGTGTCGTTGGCCAAACCTTCGATCATCCGTGGACTGGAATCGAACGCGACAAACTTGACCTTGGACGTCAGCTTGTTGTCTTCCAGTGCCGCCAGCATGCCCTTGTTGTGGGGCTCACAAACCGTGAAGACTCCATCGACCTCACCCTTGAACTTCAGGAGCATTGATGTCGACTTGAGCTTGGCTTCACTGATGTCGGAGGTGGCTCGCTGATTTTCGGAGAGCACCTTGATGCCGGGGAATTCCTTGTTCAAGGTTTCCAGGAAACCCCGTTCGCGGTTTTCGGTGCTTTGGCTACCGACCTGGTAACGCAGCATGATCACCTCGCCCTTGGCATCAAGCAATTGGCCCATTCGCCGCGCGGCCATCACACCTCCCTTGAAGTTGTCCGTGGCCACGTAGCTGACGTAGGCGTTTTCGTCGACCAGTCCACTGTCGAAAACCACCGTGGGGATCTTGCGGGATTTGGCCCGAGTGATGACCGGGACCATTGCCTCGCGATCAATCGGCGCCAGGCAGATTCCATCCACTCCGCTGACGATGAATCCGTCGAGAATCTGTATCTGGCCATCCTTGTCGCCCTCGTGCTGGGTCCCTTTCCAGACGACCTCGACGTTGCCAAGTTCCTTGGCGGCTGTCTCGGCACCATGGCGAACCGAGAGCCAGAAGTCGTGGGAGGTGCCCTTGGGGATGACGGCGATCCGGTATTTCTTTTTGCCACCGGTGCTGCCGGTGCTTGAGCCTGCCGAGGGAGTCACGCCGGGCGACTGGGTGTCACCGTTGTCGGGACATCCACAAACCAGCAGGGCACAGGGGATCAGGGCCAGGGAGAGCAGGCGGCGCATCGGAGGAACTCCAGAAGGGACCAAGCCATCAAGGTTTCATCGTATCAGCCATCTCGGGGCAGGCAAAGTACTCACCTCGTCACCGGAGCCGCGAGAAAAAGTGGTTTTCTCCAACGAAGGGATTCGATAAGGTACCCGGCTCGCCGAGGCTCCTCCGGATACTCATATGTCGATGGCATCGCTTGAGACAGATCGCCTGCCGCCGCTTTCGCGGGACGGTTGTTTTTGGGGGATGACGACGACCCAGTTGCTGGGTGCCTTCAATGACAACCTGTTCAAACAACTGGTGCTGCTGTATTGCCTGACAGAGGTTGGAGAGGAGGGCGGGGATTACCAGCCGGTGGCCTTTTTCCTGTTTTCCATTCCGTTTGTTTTCGGTTCGGGGTTTTCTGGATTTCTGGCCGACCGTTTCAGCAAGCGGTCGCTGATCGTCGGATGCAAGTTCGGTGAGATCGCGGTGATGGTCGCCGGCGTGTTCGCCTTTGGCCTGGGCGGATTGTGGCCCCCGCTGGTGGTCCTGTTCCTGATGGGGGTGCAGAGCACTGTTTTCGGACCGTCAAAATATGGCATTTTGCCCGAGATGCTGCGGCCGCGGGATCTGCCATCGGCCAATGGAATTATCCAGATGACGACATTCGTGGCGGTGATCTTCGGCGGGGCACTGGCCGGTGTGTTGAAGGAGTTGACCAACGAATACCAGGTCGCCGGACTGCAGTGGATCTGCTGGGGTTGCGTGGCGATCGCGGTGCTCGGCACCGTGTTGTCGTTCACCGTTCGAAGTACTCCAGTGGCCGTTCCGAACCTGCAGTTCACACCCTCGATGCTCTGTGCACTGGATCGTCCGACACGGATCCTGTTGCGGCAAGATCGCATCGCGCTGAAAGTGCTTTTGATTTCCAGCCTGTTCTGGTTCGTTGGTGGAACGGTCCACCAGTTGGTCAACGAATTCGGCGTTTACCAGTGGAAGATCGGCGACGCCAAGACCAGCCTGTTGCTGGCGTCGATTGGCGTGGGGATTGCCGTCGGTTGTATTTCGGCGACGCGGCTTTCGCGGCATCGCATCAATTTTGCGCTGGTCAATCGTGGAGCGTGGGGAATGGCCGGCTGCCTGGTGGCATTGTGGTCGATCGCGAAGGTTGCCCCACTGCCGGTTCCGGGGCCATGGATTTCGGCCGCCGCCGGCGTGTTGTTGGTGCTGGGTTTCTGTGCGGGGATCTTCGTTGTTCCATTGCAGGTGTTCTTGCAGGTGTGCCCAACTCCGGATCTGAAGGGGCGGATGATGGGGACGATGAACCTGATCAATTTCTGCGGCATCGTCCTCTCGGCGGTCGCCTTCTTTCTCCTTCGTACCCTGCTGGGAGCGTTGGATCTGCCGATCAGTTGGACATTCCCGGCACTGGCAACGGTCGTTCTTCCGGTGGCGTTGCTGTTTCGTCCGCCCGAGCAGGAACTGTAGAGGTACCGGTGCCGTGGGGCAGGCCGTACTGCTCGACGGACTGGTCGCCGGTTACTCGTTGCCTTCGACGACCGGCAGTTCCAGTTCCTGGATCAGCCGGGCCGATTCGTCGTCGGCGAGGTCACTATGGCAGGCGGCCGGCGCATCGTCCTCGCCCTGCATGGTGCCACGGGTCTTGGCTGCCAGGCGATGAATTTCATCAGGACTCAGCACTCCACGCTGTTCCAGAATCTGCTGCTGCTCGTCGCTGAGCGCATCGGAGACACGCGCCTTGTCCCAGGCGTAGGCTTCGTCGTTGCCGGAAAGGAAATCGGTGATTTCCTTGGAGATCCGGACGCTGCACCAGTCGTGGCCACACATGGCACAAAAGTCGGTGTCGACATCAAGGTCCTCGTCGTGCAGTGCACGAGCCGTGTCGGTGTCGAAAGCGAGTTCGAAATGTTTTTCCCAGTTCAGCGCAGCTCGGGCCTTGGTCAACTCGTCGTCGTGATCACGGGTGCCGGGAATCCCCAGAGCGATGTCGGCAGCGTGAGCGGCGATCTTGTAGGCGATGCACCCCTGTTTGACGTCGTCCTTCTTGGGCAACCCGAGGTGCTCCTTGGGGGTGACGTAGCAGAGCATGCTCGCACCGTGGTAACCGGCCGATGTCGCGCCGATCGCACTGGTGATGTGGTCGTAACCGGGAAAAATGTCGGTGACCAGCGGGCCAAGCACGTAGAACGGGGCCCCGTGGCACAGGTTCCGCTGCAACTTCATGTTGTATTCGATCTGGTCCAGCGGTACGTGACCGGGACCCTCGCACATCACTTGCACGCCCTGTCGCCAGGCCCGCTCGGTCAGTTCACCAATCACCGCCAGTTCGGCCAACTGGGCCGCGTCAGTGGCATCGGCCAGTCCGCCGGGACGCAGGCCGTCACCGATCGAAAAGCTGACGTCCCACTTCCGCATGACCTGGCAGATCTCCTCCCACAGTGTGTACATCGGGTTCTGCTTGCCGTGGTGGATCATCCATTTGGCCAGCAGCGATCCGCCCCGGCTGACAATGCCGATCAATCGTTCGCGGACCAGTGGCAGGTGCTCCTGGACGACACCGGCATGGATGGTGAAGTAGTCGACGCCTTGTCGAGCCTGGTGTTCGAGGGTCTCGAGGATCATGTCACGATCGAGATCTTCGATCTTGCGGTCGATGATCATCGAGTACAGGGGCACGGTGCCGATTGGTACGGTGCTGTTGCGCAGGATTGCATCACGGCACTCGTCGAGATCACCTCCGGTCGAGAGGTCCATGACGGTGTCGGCTTTCCACTGCTCGGCCCATTTCAGCTTCTCGACCTCTTCATCGGTCCCCGAGGAGACCGGAGAGGCACCCATGTTGGCGTTGACCTTGGTCTTGGAGGCACGGCCGATAGCCATGGGGTCGAGTTGATACCCGAGATGCGTGATGTTGGCCGGGATGATCATCCGTCCGGCGGCGACCTCGTCCCGCACCTGTTCGGGACTCAGGTGGTCCTCACGCTCGGCAACTCTGGTCATTTGTGGGGTGATCGTGCCGAGTCGTGCGTGTTCGAGTTGGGTGATGGCGACAAAACCTCCTGGCGGTTGCCAGGCTTCGGCCGTCTCGCGGTTGGATTCGTGTCCCGGTCTCAGTTCCCAGTCCTCGGGCATGAAGTCCCAGGCCGTCTGATTGGACGGCAGGGGCATACCGGGTGTGTCCGGGGACGAGTAGGTCCAAGCGCCGGCCTGGCCTGCGGCAATCCTCGGTGCCAGGGCAAAGCTGCCCGGCGTGGTTCCCTCGGAATTGCTAGAGGGATTTTGTCCCAACGGAGGCAATTCGTAATGACGATCGGAACCCGGAGCGGGTGTGGTGTTGTCGTTGGATTGGGTGGTTTCGGTGCTCACGCGACCGGTCCTCCTCCGTGAGTGCGGTTAGCCGCCTTATACTATACGGAGACCGTGAAAATTCAATGAGGTGAGGTCCAGTTGGACTCAGGTTGAGTGGGATTGGGCCATGGTGTTCAACGGTCGTGTTTGTTTGGGGATGACGAGGTGAACAATGCCTGAAGCAATTGCTATCCAACTGATGGGGCTTGCAGGTTCTGCACCATTTCTGCTGGTACTGATTGGCGGTGCGGCGATCTCCCTGTTCAGGATGTCGCACGATCCTGGGCGAAGGGTCAAGGTGTTGGCGGCGATAGGAATCCTGCTGGCCGTTCGATTGTTGTTTCCGTTGCTGATGCCGCTATTGCTCAATAACGTCCTGGATGTGGGGTCGGTGCCGATTCGAGTGCTGTGCAACAGCCTGATCTACTCGGTTCCACAATCCGTCGCGTTGGGGCTGCTCTTCTGGACGATCTTCGAAGCACCAGGTCCTCGAGTGACGCGGGTGGGGGACGATTGAAACAACTCGCTAGGACTGTTTCGTCACCCGTTTCCCGGTCGCAGTGTGCCAGAGTTTGACGGTGCGGTCGAAACTGCCCGAGACCAGGCGTTTTCCATCGGGAGAAAATGCCAGGCTGTAAACGGTGTTGGCATGTCCTGGGAGAGTTCGCAACAGGCGTCCATCAGCCTCGTTCCACAGGCGGATTTCTCCGGACAGGGAGCCACTGGCCAACTGTCGCCCATCAGCCGAGAGGGCCAGGCACTGGATGTAGCTGGAGTGGGCGTCGACGGCGCGAGTCACCTGGCCGGTTTTGCTGTCCCAACTGCGAATGGTCTTGTCCAATCCGCCGGTATGGATTGTTTTGCCGTCACGGCTGACAACGACCGCTTCAATTGCACCGTTGTGTCCGGCCAGTGTGAGTCGGGGCTTGGTGGCGCCCGGATCGACCACGTAGGCGTTGGAATTCTTGCAACCGGCCACGCTCCATCCTCCGGCGACGCGAGGGGCCGAAGCGACTGCCAGCACCGGCTGGCCACCTGGTGTTATGGAATGGATTTTTGAACCGTCGGGTGTCCAGGTCGCCAGTGCGTTGTCGTATCCGCCACTGACGACACTTTTGCCATCGCGAGACCAGGCCAGTGACCAGACAAAATTGGAGTGAGCGGCCACGGTCTTGACCAGTGACCTGGAGGCGATGTTCCAGATCTTCAACGATCGGTCGAGGCTGCTGGAGAACAGTGTTTTGCTGTCGGGAGAGAAGGCGACAGCGCTGACTCCATCTCCATGACCGGGCAAACGGGCCACCTCTTTGCCAGTGGAGGGATCCCACAGCTTGACGGTGTTGTCGAGGCTGGCCGAGGCAACGAGTTTCCCATCCGGAGACCAATCGACACCGTAGACGGCATTGGGGTGGCCTGAGAAGAGATCGGCGGTGATAGAGTCCGGGGCTATCATGAACCGCTTATCTTCCCAATGAAATCACCATGGTCAAGCTGACATGTGCAGGATTATCGGTTGACTGTTTGGGCGGACGTCATTGGGAAGTCGCGTTGGATTCTCAACTCCTGAGGTGTCATCCCTGGTATTCAAATAAAAACAAAACAACACAAAACGTTTGTAATCAACAGGTTATGTTCAATTGGTTGATCGGCTGGTTGATCTTCCTTCCAAACCCGATATAAGAAGGAAGCGAGTTTTGCGAAGTAACACTGTTGTGCTGTGGAATTTCACTGATTTCAACGACAAGGGGGCGATTGGATTCGACTGGGTCACCATAGGTTGAGGTGGCGTGCCGTGGTTGATCAGCTGGCCACGTAAAAAGCTGATCGCACTATAACTGCCAACAAGCAGTTTGCTTTGGCTGCGTAAACGCAGCTCCGGCCGATGGATCCCCGCCTGAGGAGCCTGAAGGTCGGTCAAAAATCAGGCTGGTACCAGGTCAGCCGACCACTACGCCTGGTACGAGACACCGTGGTGGACTGGCTGCTGGACGTGTCTTGTCCGTGGAACCGTCGGCAGTGAGAACAATCAACGGAATACGCACGTAGAGGCTTTTTCTGAGGGATCGCAGGACGCGGGTTCGATTCCCGCCGCCTCCACTTTTCC
>CAZYAZ010000018.1:0-57749 GCA_964646205.1 uncultured Planctomycetaceae bacterium
TCTCGTAGGCCGGCTCGCCGTTGACGGCCATGTGACTGCCAACATCATCGGTCGCCGTGCGAGCCACCGTCTCACGGCCCCGACGCCGCAGGACCATGTCGGAACCATCCGGCAACTGCGACCCGTGCCGTGTGAAGACCACCCGGCCGCCCTGCTCGCGGAAAGAAGCCTGCAGGCGTTGGATGTTACCAATCATCGTCCCGGCCCGTTCCAGGAACCCCTGTTGCAGTTCCGGACTGTGCCGGTTGACCATGTGCGCCAGGTGACCGTCGGCATTCAGGACATAGCCCTGCACGTCGACAACCACCAGGGCAGTCGATTCCGGACGAATCGGCAACGTGAAAGAGAACCCCTCGGTGGGCCACTCGCGGTCGTCAAGCAACGAGATCTGTTTGATGACATTTCCCCGTGTGTCTTGAGTTTTCGTTCAACGACGCCCCGAAATGAGCGCTTCTTTTATAAAGTACTTTTCCGGGTGAATTGAAACGAGTAGAGATCGGCGTCTTTTAGTACAAATCGAAGCCGGATCGGCCGGCCGGCCAGGCGGCTGACATCGCTGCCGGCCTTGAACGCCACGACCTGCTCGATCTGGTCGCCGAAGATCTCGGGACAATCCGCCAGCGCGAACCCCTTGATCGGCTTGCCCGCTTCGTCCTGGATTTCGATCCGCACGCTGCCGGCCGCGGATGTGGCAAAGTTCATGGCCAACTTCGAGCCGGTGAACTTCAGCGGTTTCGTCACCACTTCACCCCCCCGCAGCGGAGCATTGGCCGACACGAATCCGTCGATTCGCAGCGTGTAGCGGCGGAAACGATCGGCTTTCCCCCGCTGGGTCCATCCGCCGCCGTCTGAAACATACATCGACAACTCGTCGGGCGTGTCGGCCGTCTCGCCCCGGGTCACCACGAGACCGTATTCGGGGAAGGTCGCCCCGTAGATCCAGCGTTCCTTGCGCGGACCGGGTCGAATGAAAGCCTCACCCCACCGCTTGAAGTGCACGCCGTCGCGGCTCGACATGAACAGGGTCTCGGAGATCGAGGCGTACTTGTACGCGGGATGCTCGAGCAGCGGCAGCCCCTTCTCGATCTCACGCCCCGCCATGAACCGGCCGGGAAACCCGACGAACAGGTGTTTGGCCCGGTAGTACGGGCGAATCTGGTTGAGATAGATCTGTTCCCGCGGTGCACCGGGGTACTGGATCCACTTCGGTTCGCTCCAGTTGACAAAGTCCTTCGAGGTGCTGGTCAGCACGTCCCGCACCCATCCGGTGTCGCTGATTCCCAGTTGAGGCCCCTTGTCGGTTTGCGAGTCATCCAGGCCACGGCACTGGCGAAAGTAGGCCACGTAGCGTCGACGGGTCGAGTCCCAGAAGGCCACGTTCTGCGAATCGAACTTACCGCTGGTGACCACCGGCCGATCTCGCATCGCCTTCCAGTGAATCCCGTCGGGCGACGCGTAGCCAAAGAGACCCTTGGACGGTGTGCTCCGGGCAACCATCGCCTTGAATCGCTGGTCCGGCTTGCAGTCGGGGTTGGTATCCATGAAGGGAACGAATGCGATGACCCCCTTCCCCGACAGGATGATGTTGTTCTTCTTCGAGCCCTTGAAGTCGATCAACCCGAGTTCCGGCCGCGTCCAGTGAACCCCGTCGCGACTCTCGGCATAGCAGATGGCCGACCGTCCGCGTCGCCACTGCCCGCCGGTGTAGTACATCCGGTAGATGTCGCCGTCCTGGATGTAGGTGACCAGCCCCGACCAGTCCCCTTCCCAGGGCTTGTCGCAGGCAAAAATCACTTCGCGCTGAACGGGGCTGTGCAACCGCAACTCCGCCCCGCCGACAAAACGGTCGACCAGGTAGTCGTCCACGAACAACTCGCGCCGTGAACCGATGTCGATCGGCTCAACCGGCCCGGCGGGCTCTTCGGCCCTGGACGCAAGCTGTGAATCGCCCGGCCTGGCGGCCAGGACAATCAGCAGGACAACCGGCAGGACGATACAGGCGGGCTGCCAGGACACGACTCTTCGAGACATCGGGTTGGCTCCGTTCACCAGGTGCTGTGATCATCCGCCCGGGCGTCACCACTGGTAGAGATGGACCGACCAGGGACCGAACACATCGCCGACCCTGTCGGCCGGCCTGGCCATCTTACGGTTCTCGAAGAGCGAATTCGCCTGCACCGGTTCCTTGAACCGCCAGGTCACCGGCACCACCCCGGCCGACATGTTGATCGCGATCAGCGTGTGATGGTCACCGTGGCGAATTTCGCGATGGAAAATTGAGCCGGTGTACGGCCCGGGGTCCAGGCGAGCGGTTCGGACATCCCGACCGGCCGTCAACGGGCCGGCGATGTGCCGTACCCGACGTGCCACGTCCAGTGCCGTGGCCCAGTGGTCGGGGTAATCCTTGTCGTTGAGAAAATTGGCATACAGGGCGTAGCCGTTGATGCCACAGACCAGGCTGTAGAAGGCCATGGCCCGCACCTCGCCCGGCGTCGGCCGCATCGGTCGGGGCAGTTTGAACCGGGCGCCGTAGCCGAGGTCGACCGCCTGCGAGAGGAACCACAACGGCTTGTCGGGCACCAACCTGCGGCAGGTCTGGATCGTGAAGGAGTTGATCGTCATCGGATGATACTGCGGCACCGGGTACCGGTAACTGAGCAGGATGTCACCATAAGGCATCGCCGGTTTCAGGCGGGGGAGGTTGGAAATGGCAAACACCGTGGGCATCCGCGGGACCCCCTTCCGCAGGGCCAGGCGGGCGTTGCGCATCTTGGCAATCGCCGTCGCCGAAATCGGGGTCGCCATCGAGTTCTCGACGTTCTCCGGATCGTCGGCCCAGAAGGCGATCACGCCGGGATGATCGGCAAACCGGCCCTGCCCCGTCTTCAGCAATGCCACCTCGGCCGCCTTGGGGTCGGTGCAGTGTTTCAATCCAGCCGTGATGTTCAGCGTGCCCATGATGCCGTGGGCCAGTTCGATGTCGAGCCCCTGCCGGGTCTCGAATGTGTTGAAGACGATGTTGAAACCCGCATCGACCGCCTGCCGGAGATGATCGGCCCGAAAACGGCCGTCGCCGGGATGGCAGGAGTAGGCATAGATCCCGATCGGGAAAAATGGCTCGCCGTTGAGTCGCGTGGACCAGGTTTTTCCGTCCGTCGCGTCCTTCGCAACCTTGATTACCAACGTGTTCCGCAACGTGCGACCGACGCCGAACTGCCAGGCAAGCGTGTTGCTGCGAAGGCCGCCGCGATCGGCGATCGAGACCGAGACGCGATGCGGGCCCTCGGCAAGCGGACGGGCCGGTGAGAGCCGGAAACCCTCGGCGTTGATGACCGCCAGCGAGGTGACGTTCTTTCCGTCGAGCAGGACCCGAGCGGTTGCGGGATCGATCCCCGTTCCGTCTTCGGAGAAGACGGCCCCGATGATCGTATCGCGGGCGGCCTTCGTGTTCGGAAGCGGCGATGGACGGAGCACCGCCGGTGGCGTGGTGTCGCCATCGACCCACAGCGGATCGGCCACGATCCCCGGTGACGGCAATTCGCCCTGGACAACAGACAGGTTGTCGAACCAGGCCTGCTGAGCGTAATGACAAAGCCGCAGCTTGACGACCAACTGGGTCTGTCCCGCCCGTGTCTTGAACGTGTGCCGGAACCGGGACCACTCGGTCGCCAACGGCAGGAAGATGCCCCCGACCGGGTCCAAGGCGATCCCGATATCCGACCACGCCGTCGGTTGCCCGGCGACGGTGGCATCCGACGGCAGCATGCCCAGTTCGAGGTTCGGGCCACCCGGTCGACTGCGCTGGAAGCGCGAAATGTTCGGCCCGGTCTCCACCGCCGCGGCCCTGGCCCGGTAGTCCAGTGAGATGGTGTAGGTTGTCCGGGGTTTGACCGTCACCAGGGTCTGCCAGTACCCCCGGCCGGACGAGTCCTTCGTCGTGACCGAAACACATCGCCGACTGTTGTGGCCCGGTGATGTCCAGGTCATCTGGGAGAACGCCTTGCCGACCCGGCCCGGGCGGAACCCTCGTGGCCGGTCGGCGTGCTTCTGATCGACAGTTTCCAGGCCACCGTTGGCCACGAGATTGGGACCGGCGGCCGTCGAGATCCGACACGATCCCGCCAACAACGCCCCGAACACCGTGAACCCGGCCAGCGTGGTCCAGGAGAACCACGACATTCGGCAAACGCTACACACCAGGACGGCCTCCCGGGTTCCCCCACCGACAGCCCTGGCACGGCCGCAATTTCGATCGAGTCCTGGCAGAAGACATCACTGGATCACACGGGATTCTTCAGCAGCCCGTTGACAACCTTGCCGGGCTGGCCGGCTGTCAGGTTGGTGACCCCGTTGGGGCGGGCGTAGTTGACGTCCTTGAGATCCAGGCCAAACAGGTGAAACATCGTGGCGTGGAAATCGAAGTGATTCACCACGTCGGTCACCGCCTTGTGTCCCACCTCGTCGGTCTCGCCATGCACGTGTCCCTGTTTCACTCCACCGCCAGCCAGCCAGATACTGAAGCCACGGCCGTTGTGATCTCGGCCGATGTTGGCCTCGTTCTGGATCACCGGCAGTCGCCCGATCTCGCCACCCCAGTGCACCAGGGTCGTGTCGAGCATGCCGAGCCGTTTCAGATCACGGACCAGGGCTGCTGCCGGCTTGTCGACCCGACGACAGACTTTGGGCAGCGCACCAACGATTCCACCGTGGTGATCCCAGTGCTGGTCGCCGGTCAGGACCTGCACGAATCGGACTCCACGTTCCACAAGTCGCCGGGCAATCAGGCAACGGGTGCCAAAATCCTTGGTGACCGGATCATCGATCCCGTACAGCGACTGTGTCTCGGCCGTCTCGCCAGAAATGTCCAGGGCCTCGCGGGCCTCGACCTGCATCCCCGCAGCAAGTGAGTAGCTCTTGAGCCGCGCCGCGAGGTCCGCCTCGCCGGGATGACGCTCCAGGTGCCGACGGTTGATCTGGTCCAGGTACGACAGGATACGCTTCTGCGTGCCACCACGGAGCGATCCCGGTGGTTGCAGGTTGGCAATCCGCGGTTCCTGCGCGTGGATCACCGTGCCGGCACAGGCCGACGGCAACCAGGTGTTCTGCCAGTTCTCGGCCCCCAGCACAGGCAGGCTGGCCGGATCACGAAGCACCAGGTACGCCGGCAGGTTCTCGTTTTCCGATCCCAGGCCGTAGACCAGCCACGAGCCCATCGAGGGACGACCGCGACGGCCGTCTCCACCGGTGTTCATGGCACTGATACCGGTCTCGTGGCCACTGATGCCGGTGTGCATCGATCGGACCAGGCAAATGTCGTCGGCCACCTCGCCCAAATGCGACAACAACTCACTGAGTTCCATGCCGCACTGGCCGTGCTTCTTGAACTTCCACGGACCGGCGAACAACTTCGTACTGGCCTGCCCCACGTTGTCGTAGTGGATGTCGCCGGTGTAGGACTTCAGGTGGTGCTTGACCAGTTCCGGCTTCGGATCACACAGGTCCATGTGGCTGGGGCCACCTTGCATGAACAGCGAGATCATGGCCGTGGCCTGCGGCCGGTGCACCGGAGGACGCTGGCTTGGGTCAAACTCGCGTCGCTGCAGCAGCGGCTTGACGGGAGCCGCCCGCAGTTCGTCCTGCTTCACCAGCGACGCCAGTGCCAGGCCACCAAGCCCGAAGGCCTGCTGGGCCAGGAAATGCCGTCTAGTCGACGTAGAGGAATCCATTGGAACTCACCAGGGCATGACACAGGTGTGTGAGAGCCGTCAGTGCCGGCTGAGCATCCTTGGGAGATGCCGAGCGGACCGAGGCCGTTTCGTTTTCCAGGAACTTCAATCCCGCTTGTGTTTCAGTGTCGCTCGGCGTGCGACCAAACACCAACCGCCAGGCCAACGAGAACCGAGCCGCCGGAGTGTCATCCGCTTCGGCTTTCACCCGTTGGGCCAGCCCCCCCACGTGACGGATGACGAACGGGTCGTTCATCATCGCCAACGACTGAGGTGAGGTTGTCGAGGATGTCCGCACCTGGCAGTTGGGCTTCATCGTGGGCAAGTCGAAGGGAGTCAGCACGCCCAGCGGCATCGACCGTCTCACCTGGACATAGATCGTGCGGCGGAACTCTCCAACCCCCACCGAGGCCACCCCCCGCAACAAACGCCCACTGGGGTCGTACTGGTTGACGCTGACGATGATCCGCTGGCCGACCGAATCGAGACTGACAGGAACGGGCGGACCAAACATCTGGTCCGAAAATCGCCCTCCCAGCCACAGCAGTGAATCCCTCAGGGTCTCGGCCTCGATCCGACGCACCGACATCCGGCCCAGCAACTGGTTGTCCGGGTCGAGATCATCCAGTTTGGTTCGCCGCGTCGCCGCCTGGCGATAGGCGCTGGAATTGAGAATCACCCGGTGCAGGTGCTTCAGGCTCCAACCGCTCTGCATGAACTCGGCGGCCAACCAATCCAGCAGCTTCGGATGGGACGGACGGGTTCCCATCGCCCCAAAATTTCCGGGCGTGGTCACCAGTCCCCGGCCGAAATGATGCATCCAGAACCTGTTGACCAGCACGCGGGCCAACAGGGGATGCCGTCCACTGCTGAGATGCCGGGCGTATGCCAATCGGCGACCGGTGGTCGGCAATTTCGGATTGTTGGCCGGCACGGTGAACCCGACCGGACTCAGGACACTGAGTTCCCCGGGCTTGATCTCCTCGCGGGGCTGCTTGTAGTCACCCCGGGAAAACAGCCGGGTTGGTGGCACCTGCCCGGGAACCTCGCTGAGACACATCAGGTTGTCGGCCGCCGGTCGCTGCTTGCGGACCGCGGCAGCCTGGTCATCCCATTTTTTGACAATCGCGGAAGTGATCGAAGCCTCGAACTGCTGGATCGTACCCCGGCTGATACTCAGGAACGGGTGATCTTCGATCAACTGCTTTTGCTTGGCGTTGCGTTTTGCGGCCGGAGTCTCGCGAGCCAGTTTCGCCTCGGCACGGATCTCCGCCGGCAACTTGGCAAGCCTGGTCTCGAAGGCGGTTTTCACCGCCGCCTCCAACTCCGCGTTCTTGCCGGCGGTGATGTCGGCCAGTTTCTTGTCGATCACGGCAGCCTGTTTCCGGACCACTCCGGACCACTGTGACACCAGGCGAGCCGACGGCGATCGCCAGTTCTTCGGGTTGTAAGCCGGTTCGAACAATGCCCGCATCCGGTAGTAATCGGCGTGGGTGATCGGATCGTACCGGTGCTGGTGACACTGGGCACAACCGACAGTCAGCCCCAGCATTGAAGTCGAGACCACCTTGACCACCTCAGCGACAACCTGGTTCCGAGCCAACTCCATGTCGGGGTTCGATCCACCGGTGCCATCGGGCGCCATCCTGAGGAATCCTGTGGCGATCAACCGGTCGGCCTCTTCAACCGTCAGGTCCTGCAGGGGCGGCGTGAGCAATTCGTCACCGGCCAGTTGCTCGACAACAAATTGATTCCATGGCTTGTCGGCGTTGAACGAGCGGATCACGTAGTCGCGGTACTTGTAGGCCCAGGTCCGGGGGGGGTCCTTGTCGGTGACCCCATCACTGTCGGCATAGCCGGCCACGTCCAACCAGTGCCTGGCCCAGCGTTCGCCGTAGGCCGGCGAGGCCAGCAGGCGATCCACGAGCCGCGAGTACGCACCGGGAGCTTCGTCCGCGACAAACGCTGCAACCACATCCGGTTCCGGTGGCAACCCGTGAAGGCCAAATGCCAGTCGCCTGGCCAGGGTCGGCCGATCGGCCGCGGGGCCGAAACCCAATCCCTCGTTTTCCAGCCGCGCCAGCAAGAATGCATCGATCGGAGTCCGCAACTGCGAATGCCCCCTCACCTCAGGCAATTGCGGACGGCGAATCGGCCGGAAGGACCAGTGCTGACGTTCCTCGACGGTGAAGCTCTCGTCGGTCAGCGATTTGGGTTCCGGGCGCAGGGTCCGGGCACCACCATCGATCCACCGAGCCAACACCGAGATGTCCCGGGCCGAGAGCCGCTTGGCTCCTGGAGGCATCTCGCCGGAGGCGACCCGCTCGTACAGTCGGCTGGCGGTGTGCTTGCCAGGAACGATGGCCGGACCGGATTCTCCGCCACTAATCAGGAAACGGGCCAAACGAGTATCCAGCCCACCCTTCTTCTCACCCGCCTCCCCGTGACACTGCCAGCAATGAGCCTTGAGGATCGAGCGGACTTCGGTCTCGAACCGGGGCCCTGCCTTCTCGGCGGCCGCGACAGTTTGCCCCAACCAGGATGTTGCGACCACACAGAGAGACAACGCGAGGTGTTTCATTTGGCGGTTCGAACGTTTCGTGGAACGTGGCACTCGACTGGGAACAATACGGGGGTCCTGTAGCAAGATCAACGTGGCAACCATCGATCACAGGACTCCGACGCCGACCGACCGGCTTTTCGAATTCCGGGGAACAAGCCAACTGCCAACGATTGTCACTTCCGTGCCTCCTTGACTGTCAGCGCTGGATTCACGAACACCTCATCACCTTCCTCGATGCCCGAATCGACAGCGATGAACTCCGCGTTGCGATCACCGAGTGTGAGAGAACATCGTTTGGCATCACCGCCACGAGTCCTCACCCAGCAAAAGTCGCCCGCATCAGTTTCCTGGACGGCCGAGAGAGGAATCATCAAAACGTTTTCACGCTGAGCCACGGTCACCTCAACCTCGGCGGTCATCCCGGGCTTGAGTCCCTCCACCGAGGGAAGTTCGATCACCGCGTCGTACTTCACGATGTTGCCCGTCCACCACCCGGATGGTTGCGCCACGGACGCTACGGCGGACACGGTGCCACGGAGCGTCTGGTTGGGCAAACGCACGATGGCAGGCATCTTGGTCGTGACCTGGTCGATGACCGATTCGTGAATGCCAAACCGGACCTGCATCTTCGACAGGTCGGGCATCAACATGAGCACCTGGTCGTTGAAAACTGTCTCGCCCTCGGCAATGTCGGGCGTGTCCTTCCACTGGGCGGTCGAGGGATAGATCACCAGGCCACTTTTCGGGGCCTTGATCACACAGCGACCGATCTCTTTGACCGCCAGGGCCATCCGTTCCTTGTCCATGGCGAGAACTTCTTCATGGCCGTTGGCCGCCGCTTTTGCCGACGCCCATTCACCTTGCAACCGTTTCAGGTCTTTTTGCTTCTCAAGCCGTTCCAGGACGTCCAGTTGCGTCTTCTTGATATCCAAATCGATCTGGGAATTCTGCACATTGCGTTCGATTTGTTCGACGACCAGTTCACTACGGTATCCGCGAGCGTGCATTCGTCGGTTGTAGGTGAGCAAGTTGTTGTCGGAATCCAGCCGCTGCCTGGCACGCGCCAGTTCCTTCTGGAGCCGCAGTTTCCTGGTGTGAAAATCGCCTTCGAGGAATTGCGAAATGGCGAGTCCCTTGACGGTGGCCTCGGTCCGAAAGCCTATGGCTGCATCCTCTGACAAGTGGGCGAACTTGGTCCGTTCGTGGAGGTACTCTTCGATCGCCTTGTTTTCCAGTCTGACCAGGTCGTCACCCGCCTCGACCCGTGTCCCGTTCTCGACCACCCAGTTGATCGTGCTGTCGCCCCGGACCCGGCACTTGATCTGCGTGTTGTTGAAACTCTCCAGTGCCCCCTGTTCGATCATGGTGACCGGCAGAGTTCCCCGCTTGACCGTGTGCACAATCTTGGAGTCCAAGATCGCCCGTGCATCGGCGACGGTCGCCAGGGGCTGAACCACCACTTTCTGCTGGTCCTGGAGTCCCGATTGAACAATCACGAACCTGTCGTTGCGGTCACCCAGTGTCACCGAAAACCGTTGCGGTCCGTCGAGGGTTTCGACCCAGCAGAACTGTCCCTGGTCGGTCTCCACGACCGCACTGAGTGGCACCGACAGCACGCCCTTGTACCGCGCCACCACCAGTTCCACCTTGGCCGACATGCCCGGCCTCAGCCCCTTTACCGAAGGCAGATCGATGACCGTGTCGTATTTCACGATGTTTCCGTCCCACCAGCCGGCAGGGCGAGCGACTGCAGACACCGAAGAAATCTCGGTGTCCAGTGTCCGGTCTGGCAATTCCACCCGGGCTGCCAATCCCGGTTTGACCCGGTCCACGATCGACTCGTGAATCCTGATCTTGACCTGCATCCGGGTCAGGTCGGGCATGAGCAGCAGGACCTGATTGTTGTGAACACTGGCTCCGTCGGTGATGTCGGGAGTTCGTTTCCACTTTGCGGTGGAGGGATAAATCACCAGGCCACTCTGAGGTGCCTTGATCACGCAACGCTCGAATTCCTGCATAGCGAGATCCAGGCGACTCTGCTCCAACACGACTCCCGCTTCGCGACCAGCCAACCTTTCCCTGGTCGCGATCAACTGGCTTTTTCGTCTTTCCAACTGCATCGTTCTGGTCAACCGCTTCAGAACGTCCATCTCCGTGTCCGTGACATTCAGTTCCAACTCCGCCTGTTCGACAGTGGACTCGGCCGCACTGACCTGCAGGTCATTCGCAAACCCGCGGGCAAACAACAGCTCGATGTTTGCAAGTATCGCCTCGGCATGCTGGATGTTTCGCTGGTCGGCCGCCAGTTTCTTCTCCAGCGCGGTCATCTGCGAGCGGTATTCGCCCTGGAGGTACCCGTCGATGGCCACCTGGGCAATCGCCACGTCCGTCCTGGTTCTTGCCAGGGCAGCCTTCGCCCTGTTCGTGTCCGTCTTGCCCAGGCTGACAGTCTCTTCGATGTTCTTGGTATCCAGCCTGACCAGTTCGTCTCCGGCCTTGACCGTGGTGCCATTCGGCACCACGTAGGTGACGGTGCTGCGACCACCACGGCCACCATAGCCACCCCGGATTTCGCACTTGATCTCCGTGTTCCGCGAACTCTCAACGGTCCCGGTTTCTGTGATCGTAACGACCAGTTCACCGCGTGTGACCGTGTGGCTCGCGTCAGGATCGGTGACCACAACCTGGGGCGATTCCTGGAATACCAGTTGGGTGACGGTCCCCGCAATGACGAACAGGCCGATCAACAGCAGGAACCACATCCACTTTGGCGCCGAGCGAGTCGTTTCGGGAGATCCGCTCCCGTCTCCAACCGAACCGGTCATCGCCGCGCTCTCTTCAACCTGCTGTGGCATCTCCAACGGCATTCCTACAGTTTCCTCAACTTGGCGTTCCGGTTCAACCTGTGAGTTTCGCGAGTTCCCTCCTGCCCCTGGCAATCGGACCACACGAAGCCTCCACCGGACGACGTGGCGAGAGACCAGCCCAGATTTGCAGACACAAGATGTTATCGGTCTGAAGGACTACCCAATCTCCGCCAAGTGCTGCCAAAAATGGACAGGGAAATTGTGGTCCCCGGCATCAATTGCAGGTAGCCCTCTATAAGAGGATGAGGCGAACACACCGCGGGACGACAGCAGGTGGTTCATGCAGTGATCGGCTTCCCTTGCCGATTCCGCACAATCGGCAAAGTCAACGCGACCCGCAGGACGATACCAGAGGAGAAGGGATACGCCCTGCACAGCGTTCGCGCTGCGCGCGGCGGCCAGATTGTCAATCTTACAAAAACGAACGGTTTCTCTTTTCGAACGTCCAAAACGCCGCGATTGGACGGATTCTTTTTTAATGACTTGTTGGACGCACCCGTTGTTTTGTCGAACCACCGTGCTGATGTTCGCTGCAGCGTGCCTGTTCTGCACCGGGTGCTCGCGAACCCAGTACCGCATCCAGGCCGACGAAGATGCCTACAGCGTGATCTCCGAGCGAAACGCGGACCCACGCTGGCGAGCGGCCGACTACGACATCGACATGGACCCTCGCAGCCGATTCTTCGATCCCAACGATCCGGATCGTTCGCCGATGCCTGAGGACGATCCCACCTCCCAGCAGTACATGCTGGAGGTCAATGGAATGGCCGGATGGAAGCATTGGAAAGACAACGGTCAGCGCGAAGATCTGGAGAACCCGACCTGGAAAAAGACTCTCGGTGACTATGCCGAGTTGACCGAATCCGGAGAGTTGATTCTCGACATCGATTCATCGGTTCAACTCGCATACATGCATTCTCCGACACACCAGAATCAGCTCGAAACGCTGTACCTCTCGGCACTGGATGTCACCGCCGAACGTTTCCGACTCGACACCCAGTACTACGGCGGTTTTGGCACGACATTCTCACACAACGGGTCACTGAATCCCGCCAGCCTGTCGTACGACGCGGCGTCGGGAAAGTACGTCGTGAGCGGACCGTTCCAGGGCATTGAGAGCAATCGGCTGACAGTCGGCAGTTCATCGGCCACCCCCACCGTCCAGGTCCAGCGGAGCCTGGCGACGGCCGGACAACTGCTCGCCGGATTCGCCAACTCGTTCGTCTTCGAGTTCTCCGGCGGTGATGCCAACCTGTCCTCTTCATTGGCCAATTTCGTCTTCGTCCAGCCATTGCTTCGTGGAGCAGGCCGAGACATCGCCCTGGAGGAACTCACCCGTGACGAACGGGCCCTGTTGGGTAACCTGCGTGCCTACGGCCAGTTTCGCCAGGGGTTCTATACCCAGGTGGCGATCGGAGAAAGCGGTGTCAGCGGCCCCCAACGCGGTGGACAAAGCACTTTCATCCAGGTCGCATCCGGAGCGGGTGGAGTCGGTGGCTATATCGGGTTGCTGCAGGACCTCCAGCGAATCCGCAATTCCGAGGACAATCTCGAGGAACAACTGAGCCTGCTGTCCCAGACGATTGCCCTGGAAGAGAGTGGACTGATCGACCTGACCCAGGTGGATCTGCTCCGGCAGCAGGTGCAGGTAAACCGGGCGAATTTACTGGACAGTCGCAACGCTCTGAGGTTCTTCATTGATCGGTTCACGACAGGCACCCTGGGACTGCCACCGGATCTCCCGGTCACGATGGATGACACCCTGATCCGCCAGTTCGAACTGGTCAGCCGCAAAGCGATCAAGTTGCGGCAAGAGATCAGGGCCCACCAAGGGCTTGTCGGATTGCTGAAACCCGATTCCAGTGTCCAACAGGTCCAGGACGTCCTGGACGAACTCGTCAAGACTGTCGCGAAGGTCCGTCGACAACGCGACGATGTCAAAGCTGACATGGCTCACATGGCCACGATCGTTCCCGAACGGGAACTCGACATGTCCGCCGACCAGAAAACCACACTCCAGGACGAGATCGCGCAACTCGCGGATGCGATCGAGCAAATCGACGAGAAAATCATCCAGGCCACAACCGAGATCGCGAAGATCCAGGCCGGTCTCAACGACAAGACTGTCAAGCCGACGATCCGACAGATGGTCGTCTGGACGGCGAACCTGATGCGATTGGTCCAACGATCGATGCTGGTCCAGACACGGGCCCGGCTCGAATCGGTCACCGTTCCCAAGATCGAACTGGATTCAGCCAACTTGTTCCAGGTCGCCCTGGCCAACCGACTCGATTTCATGAACGGTCGTGCGGCACTGGTGGATTCCTGGCGAACCGTCCAGGTCCGTGCAGACGCTCTCCAGGGTGTCCTGAACGTCACCACCAGTGGGGACGTTCGCACCGGCGGAAACAATCCGGCGGATTTCCGTGCTGCAACCAGCACTCTCCGCCTGGGGGTGGAAGTCGACGCTCCCTTGACTCGCCTGCTCGAGCGGAATGCCTATCGTGAATCCATGGTCAATTTCCAGAGAAATCGACGTGGTTTGATCCGGTCACGCGATGCCCTGCACCAGGGGCTGCGACAACTCGCACGGGACATCGATCGTCTGCAACTTCTCCTGGAGATTCAGCGCCAGGCGATTGTCATCGGACTCCGACAGCTCGATGTGAATCGTGAAACACTCTACGCACCGGTGCCGCCACCTCAACCGGGGCAACTCCCCCTCAGCTTTGGCGGCAACACGACGAGAAACATCATCGATGGGCTCCGGAGCTTGCTGTCCGCGCAGAACCAGTTCATGAACACCTGGTTCAGCTACTACGCGGCCCGGATGCGACTGGCTCGCGAACTGGGCATCATGAAATTGGATGCAAACGGCCGGTGGATCGAAGAGTCATCCGACGGCGACGACGACGACGACGACGACGACGGGGCGACGGCGATTCCGAGAGGATGGCAACCGACTGTTTCGCAACGCCCGCGGTCAACGAGCGTGCCCCGATGGAGAACCGCAATCCCGCAGAGGCATGTTGATTCATTCGTCGAGGAACGCCACACTACTGTGAATGCGGACCCCGTCGGACATGACAAAACTGGTCGGGCATTTGTTCTACCTGCCCGCCCAAATCCTGGCAGTGATCCGTAAATGACGGACATTAGGACCGGAGACCGAACTTGACGACAGAAGTGGATCCGTCCGCAGTCTCTCCCAAAACCACCGGGACCGACGCGCCCGCGCGGCCGGAAAGCGGCTCGCAGCGACGGTCACGCAAGCGACCGAGAACACTGCTCGTACTGGGCCTCGGATTGATTGTCTGCGTCGTTTCCGTGGTGGCCCTGCAACCCACTCTTTTCGCAACATCCGTCACGAATTCAGCCATCACTTACGAGGTCACCCGGGGCGACCTGCTCGTCACGATCACCGAACAAGGTTCGCTTGAGAGCAGCAACAACACTGAAATCAAGTCCAAGGTTCGAGGTTCCAATACGGTCACCTGGGTGATCCCCAGTGGGACGGTGGTCAAACCCGGCGACGAACTCGTCCGACTGGACACCAAGGTACTCGAGGAAAACCTCAGTCTCTCCAAGACGAACGTTCACAAGTCACGGGCCAGCCTCGCCAAGACCACGACAGGCCTGGCCACGGCCAAGATCGCCATCCTCGCTTACAAGCAGGGACAATACCTCACGGATTTGAAGAAACTCCAGCAGGACGTCGTGGTCTCCGACTTGAATCTCAGCGCATCCAAGAAGATGCTCTTCCGCGTTGAACGGCTCTTCAAGCGAGGTTTTGTCACCGAACTCGAAGTCCAGGGCCAATCACTCACCGTCGAACAAGCACAGCTGGAATTGATGGTCAACCGTACCAAGCTGGATATACTCAAACGATACAAGCGCGCCATGGAACTGGAGACTCGACAAGGTGAAGTGACCGCCGGCCAATCGTACGTCAAACGCGACGAAGCCGAACTGGCGATGAACCTGTCCAGGCGGAAACGTGCCGAGGAAGAGTTGACCAATTGTGTCATCAAGTCCAGCCGTGGCGGCCTGGTCATCTATCCATTGCCCGCCCCCTGGAAGAACGAGCCGGAAATCACCGAGGGCGTCAACGTTCGTTACGACCAGGTCCTGTTGCTCATGCCCGACCTGTCCAAAATGCAGATCAAGATGGGCATCCACGAGGAGATGGTCGACCGGGTCAAGGTGGGACTCCCCGTCACCGTCGTCCTCCCTGACCTGACCCTCGAGGCCAAGATCTCCTCTGTCGCCAACGTCACCCGACCGGCCGCCTGGTGGACCGGCAACATGGTGAAATATGACACGATCATCGACCTCCCGGTCGTCGACGGACTGCGGCCTGGAATGACAGCTGCCGTGAAGGTGGTCGTGGCCGAACACAAGGATGTCCTGAAGGTCCCGGTGGCCGCCATCGTTGAGGCCGAGAACGGCCACCTGTGCTGGGTCAAAACCTCGCAAGGTATCGAACCCCGGTCGCTGGAACTCGGCGACAGCAATGACGAGTTCACCGTCGTTCTCGGTGGATTGAACGAGGGCGACAAGGTCCTGCTGAATCCGCAAGGGCACATCAAAGACTCCCAGCCCGGCTCTTCGACGACAGGCCAGGCTCAATCGAACACCTCTCCACCCACCGAAAACACCAAGAGCAAGCCCTGAACCCGGAAGACCGACCATGGTGACTGACGTTGTCCCCAACGACCGAATGCCAACGGGTGTGGGAGTTGGCAACACCGATCGCCCCGCCGCCTCCAGCAGTGGAGCACGTCGTTGGATATTTGCGATCGGTTTCGGAATCCTGCTACTTGTCGCCGTCGGGGTCGCGACCACTTCCCTGCTTCCCTCCGGGTCAAACGGGCCCCAGTTGACCTACCAGGTTGTCTTCGACGACCTGGATGTGACGGTCACCGAACCCGGGACCCTGGAGAGTTCCGAGAACACGGAGATTCGCTGCAAGGTCCGGGGACAGAATACGATCACCTCGGTCGTCGAAAGCGGCACCATCGTCAAGGAAGGCGAAGAACTCCTGCGACTTGACACACTGATGATCGAAGAACAGATCCACGAGCGATCCAAGTTTGCGCACTGGTGCAAAGCGGGTGAGGTCCAATTGAAGGCCCGCATGAATGCCTCGGAACTGGCTGTCAAAGCGTACCTGGAAGGCGATTTCGTCGAACAGCTCACGGAACTCGAAAAACAACTCTCCAACGCCAAGTCCAAAGTTCTGACCGCCCAGAACATGCTCGAACACGGCCGGATGATGGCCGACCGTGGCTACCTCAGCAGCCTGAAGTTGGAGCAACGGGAGTTCTCGCTGTCACAGGCAAAGATGAGCCTGGCAATCCAGGAAACCAATATCGATGTCCTCAAGAAGTTCAGGAAGGCCGAAAGCCTGGAAAGACTCAGGGGGGAACTGAAATCGGTCACGGCTGAATACAAGGCGGCTGCCGAGCGGACCTTCGCCGACGAGCACCGACGGGATGTCGCGATCGAGGAGTTCAAGCACTGCGTGGTCAAGGCGCCTCGCAGCGGAATGGTAATCCATCCCAACGCCGCTCGATGGAAGAATGCTCCCGAGGTCCAGCAAGGGGGTACGGTCTACCAGAATCAGGTCCTTTTGCTGATGCCCGACCTGGACAAGATGCAGATCACGATCGGCATTCACGAGTCGATCCTGAAACGGATCACGCCCGGCCTGACCGCCAAGGTGACCCTGCCCGACCGGACACTCGAGGGAGAAGTCGTTTCGGTCGCCAAGGTGGCACGTCCGGCAGGCTGGTGGTCCGGGAACGTCGTGAAGTACGACGCCGTGATCAAATTGCCGCAATCTGAAAACCTGAAACCGGGAATGAGCGCCGAGGTGGAGGTCCTGATCGCAGCGCGCAAAAACGTGCTGACACTCCCGGTCGCTGCGATTGTTGAGACCGAAGACAGCGAGACACTCTGCTGGATCAACACGCCACTGGGTATCAAGAAGCAAACCCTGCAGACTGGTGAAAACAACGACAAGTTCGTCGAGATCATTTCCGGGTTAACCGAAGGCCAGGAGGTCGTTCTGAACCCGCTGGCCTTCATCACCGAAGCCCAGCAGGAGGCTCTGAAGATCACCGGGGCCGCCAAGACAGTCGATGATAAGTCCGGCAAGCCAGGCAGCGATTCATCCAATTCGAAGTCCGGCGGCTCAAAAGCCAAGCCGAAGTCCAAGAAACCGGCTGCCAAGGGGCAAGGCGTGGCAGTCTCGTCGCGGTGATCGGACCGTCAAGAGCCACTGACCAGACCCCCACCCGCAACCTCAACGTCCGTTGGAGACAGGGAACAACGCCGTGAGTGGTTCACTGCTGCGAACCATCCAGCTCGGACTCAAGGGGCTGGCCGTCCAGAAGATGCGAGCCAGCCTCGCTGCGCTCGGCATCTTTATCGGCACCGCTACGGTCATCTGGCTGGTCGCCATGGGCGAAGGTGTCAGCTACCGCGCTCAGCAGCAGATCCTGGAACTGGGCGCCAATAACGTCATCGTCCGCACCAAGAAACCCACCGGATCCAGCGACGGTGGCGGTGGCAGTTCTCAGGTCAGACGTTACGGACTGACCCGCGCCGATTTCCGCCGCATCACGTCGAACATCCCCAGCATCGAGAGTTCGGTACCGATGCGGGAACTTCAGTTCCAGTTGCGGAACAACAACTTGACCACCGACTCCAAGCTGGTCGGCTGCATGGAAGAATACCTGGCACTCAACCAGTTGGAGATCGCCAGGGGCCGGTGGCTCACCCAGCGGGACCGCGGGCAAAAGGTGGTCGTGCTCGGTCACGAAACCACCACCAAGCTCTTCCCGTATGAGAACCCAATCGGAAAGACCATCTGGGTCGGCACCGAGTATTACGTCGTGATCGGCCAAACCAAGCCCCGCACAGCATCAGCGGCAATCGGCGGTAGCCTCGACGCTCGCGAATACAATCTCGATGCCTACATCCCGCTGTTGACCATGCGGCAACGAATTGGCGATTTGGTGATGAAGCGGGTCGGTGTCGGAGGCAGCAACTGGTTTGGCGAGGAAGTCCAGCTCAGCCAGATCACTCTCAAGGTCAGTGCGATCGAGTACGTCAACGAAACAGCCTCGATCATCGAGACGCTGCTCAATCGGTATCACGACCAGGAAGACTTCGCTGTCGTCGTCCCCAAGGAACTGCTGGAACAGGCCGAGCGAACCCGGGCGATGTTCAATATCCTGCTCGTGGTCATCGCCGGAATCTCCCTGCTGGTCGGCGGCATCGGCATCATGAATATCATGCTGGCCACCGTCACTGAAAGGACGAGGGAGATCGGAATCCGTCGAGCACTGGGCGCCACCCGCAGCCACATCACCCAGCAATTCCTGGTCGAAACGATCGTACTGACGACCACGGGAGGCCTGCTCGGCGTGTGTTTCGGCTTGTTCTGTGGCCCCCTGTTCCGAGGTTTGCGAAGCCTGATGACACTGATCAATCCCGACATGCTGCCTGCCGAGGTGTACTCACTCGAGCCACGGATTGCGCCGTGGTCAGTCGCACTTTCGGTGGGAATTTCTCTCGGCGTCGGGATCGTTTTTGGTGTCTATCCAGCGCAACGTGCCGCCGACATGGATCCGATTGAAGCCCTGCGGCACGAATAAGCCGGATGGCCACACGGCCAGCGCGAAGGGGAGCACGTCGCTGCCCACCCACGATTCAACCCGGGCCGGCGCAGTCAACTGGCCGAGAGCAGCTCTGATTGAACCGCACTACGCCAGGATATCGTGGATCACGTTTCCGCGGTCGATGTCCAACCGCTTTCGACCGGGCACTTCCAGGCGGGTGTTGTCCAGGCCCAAAAGGTGCAGCACCGTGGCGTGCAAATCGGTCACGTAATGTCCCTTGCCCAGGGCGTGGTAACCCAGTTCATCGGTCGCGCCGTGGACGTACCCTCGTTTCAACCCGGCACCGGCCAGCCAGACGGTGAAACCGTGTGGGTGATGGTCACGACCGGTGGTGTTACTTGAACGTGTCTCCCGTCCCGGGGTCCGTCCGAACTCGGTACAAAACACCACGGCCACGTCATCCATCAGTCCTCGTTGCTTCAGGTCGGCCAGGAATCCCGCAACCGGCTTGTCGACCGACTTGCACATCCTGGCATGGTTCTCCTTCAGCTTCTGGTGGGAGTCCCACGTCCCGTAGGGAGAGGGGAAGACCTGCACAAAGCGGACACCCCGTTCCACCATCCGTCGTGCCGCCAGCATTCTCTGGCCGGCCAACTTCGTGGGCCCTTGATCAATGCCATACATCTTCTGCGTGTCGGTTGTTTCCTCGGCCAGTGCCACGGCCTCGGGAACCGCCGCCTGCATGCGGAAGGCCAGTTCGTACGACTTGATCCGTGCCGCCAGTCGCACATCCTGAGGTCGATTCGCGGCCGTGATCTGGTTCAGGCGTGCCACGAGATCGAATTCGTTGGCCTGCTGCTGGGCGGTCTGTCCGGGACGCCGGGTGCCGTAGGACAGTGGATTCTTGGGATCCAGTGCCAATGGAACACCCGCATGGGCGGGCCCCAGGTAATAGGAATCGATCGACTGCCGTGTGTCGGTTCGGGTTGGTCCCCCCAGCACCACGAACCGCGGCAGGTTCTCGTTGAGAGATCCCAGGCCGTAATGCGCCCACGCACCGATACTCGGCTGGGTCTCGTCCAGCTTGTGGCGGCCCGTGTGAATCTGGTTCTCTGCAGCATGATCGTTGTCGGTCGTCCACATGTTCCGGACAAAGCAGATGTCGTCGACCTGCTTGGCCAGGTGGGGCCACCAGTCGGTGACGGCAATTCCACTTTCACCGTGACGGGCATATCCCACCTGCATGGGAAAGATCTTGTTGTACACGTCACGAATGTTGATCTCTTCGGCCGGCGCGCTGCGAAACCGCTCCCGATGCAACGGGGATTCCACCGGGTTGGGAAACGGCGTCTCGGAAAACGTCTTGCCCGCGTACTTGTTCAACATCGGCTTGGGATCAAAGGTCTCCATCTGGCTGTAGCCGCCCGAGAGAAAGACCCAGACAATGGACTTGGCCCGGGGAGCAAAATGCGGCTCACCAGTCGGCTTGGAATCAGCCCGCACGATGCCATCGGCGGCCAACATCGACCCCATTGCCAGCCCAGTGAATCCCAGGCCGCAATCGGCCAAAAAGTTCCGTCGTTGCATTGATCTGTTCCGTGTTTGAATGTCGCCGGTACGAATCACCGGACCGTGACAAAATCGTTGTGGTTGAACAACACGCGGACAAGGCTCTCGCGGACCCGGACGTCGTCTTTGAGTTCCTGCATCTGCTTGTCCCAGAATTCTCGGCAGGCGCTGACCTCAATGTCGGTGGCCGCCCGCGCCAGCACGTGGACAAACGCATTGCGGATGAATTGTTCGGGCGATTCACCAGCAATTCGCCTGGATGTTTCGGCACTGGCCGCATGCATCAATTCACTGTTGCTCAGCGCCAGGGCCTGTTGCGGCACCACGGTCGACGACCTGCGAAAACAGTCCGTCGGATCCGGTGGATCAAACAACTCGGAAAACGCCGTGTTGCCCCCGGCCTCGGGATAAACCTCGTAATAAAGACTCCGGCGACCTGTCGTCATCGCCTGCGTGTTCAACAACACCTGGCCTCCAAGCGAGGAGTCAAGCCGACCGGCCAACAGCAGCACGCTGTCACGAATCACCTCGGCCTCCATCCGGCCACGCGTCCGACGCCATAACCACCGGTTGTCCTTGTCACCGGCGATGTTCTTTTGCATCACCGAGTCGTCGCTACGGACCAGGGCGTCCAGTTGGTACACGTGACTGGTAACCATCAACCGGTGCAATCGCTTCATGCTCCAATCGTGGTCGAGCAGTTCGACGGCCAGCCAGTCGAGCAACCGTGGATGAGACGGCAACTTGCCATTTCGACCAAAGTCATAGACGGTCTCGACCAGTGGTGAATGGAAATGTCGCAACCAGATGTGATTGACCGCGACGCGAGGCGTCAATGGATTGCGAGGATTGGTGACCCAGCGAGCCAGGGACGCCCGGCGTCCAGTCGACGTCTTGCTGGTCACCCGGCTCATCAACTTGTAGTCGGCCGACTCGCCAGCCTTGTCGCGCCGGGCGGCCACCTCCAGGCTCTGCTTCTGGGCCGTCGCGAGTTGTTGTTCGAACTTCTTGATCCGGGGCGTTTTCTGCTTGTCCGAATCCGGCAACGCCCGTGTCCTGGCCAGTTCATAGCGCGCGTCAAGAACCTGCCATTCGGCCATCGCCGTTTCGGCTACCAGTTGCTGCCGGTACGCTTCCCGCGAGAGTTTCGCGATTGTGTCCGGCTTCGCGGCGCTCCGCTTGGCATTGTCGGCGGCGATCGTCGCTTCCAGGTTCGCCAACTGCAGTGTATTGGCGGACAACCGCTTGCGGGCCACCTCGCCTCCCAGTGACACCGCCGCCAGGGACCGCTCGGCCAACTTCAATTTCGTGTAGCTCTCACGAGCGGCCTCACAGGCGGCAATCATCGAGACCACCGACGTCGCCGCGGGCTGCGACTGCGGGTGGATCGTCCAGCCCGCGATACCCATCACATCCTCTCCATCGGTGAACCGCGGGGACTCAAACCCCCACGCGAACCTCTGTTTCCCGGCGATCACCTCGACCTGGTCCACCAGGGCCTTGGTTCCCGCCCGGCAATCGAACGTGAAGGGTTGGTGAGGATTCTTGGTCGGGTTCCAGCCGTTGAGTGCGATCGGTACGTCCCGGACCAGGAACCCGTCTGCCCCGTCCAGTTTCACACTCAACGCCACCGTGTCCTTGCCGGGATCGATCACCAGGTTCACATGGAAGTGATTCTCGCCTGCGGCGAGATCGTATTTCGCGGCAACGAATTCCGAGTAACCGCCGGGCCGGTACGAGGAGATCTTGCCGCCGACAAACGCGACGTACAAGGCTGTGAGTCCGGACCTGGTGTTCTTGGCCAACTGAAAATTGACGTGATTGTCTTCAAGGATTCGCAACTGAAAACTGATGCGGGTCCCTCGCGGAACTGCCTTCAGCCCGGGCAAGGTGTTCTGTACGATCCGGCGACCGGTGGCTGCGTCCAGGTACATGGATTGCTTGCCCACCAGCGCCCCGGCCTGGCCAGAGCTGACGGCCTTCTTCAGCGCCTCGTCAAACACGACACGCGCCTCGGCAACCTGCTTCTGCAACTGGCTCGAATCAACCGGTTGGCTGGCCACTCGATCGAGCCCCGCGCGGGCGTTGGCCACCGCGAGTCGCTGCTCCTGGAGCACTGCCTGTTGAATATTCGGACGAGCGCCGGGATACCACCCCGAGAGCGGCAAGTCGATCGGCTGAATCGGCGGAAACAGGTCGGCCAAAAACGCCGGCACACCCGGTGCAATCGTTCCGCGTTCCTTGTCCTTGTTCCGCTCGTCTCCCCCGCTGTAGAACCACGTCTTGGCGTCAGGTTTTTCGTCAAAGATCCGCACCATGCCAATCCGCACGGCGGTGCGTGACCCCGAGTACACGTACGGGGGATACGGTGGTGGATCCGGTTGTCCCGGCACACGATCCTGCCGCACGCCCATCGGTTCGAAGAACGCCCGCATCCGGAAATAATCTTCATGGGTGATCGGGTCGTACTTGTGGTCGTGACAATGCGCGCAGTTGAACGTGAGCCCCAGGAACGCCTTGCCGGTGAATTCCACCGAGTGCCTCATCCACTCGTTGGGATTCAGCGAGAAGTAATTCCGGATCAGGTATCCGGTGGCCGGCCACGCCGAGTCATCCGTTGCCGAGAGTTCATCGGCCGCGAGCATCTCGCGGACCATCTTCGCGTAGCTCTTGTCGCTGTTGAGTGAGTCGATGATCCAGTCCCGCCACCGCCAAATTTGCGGCGCGCTGTTGCGGACGTCGTTGACCTTCCGCCGTCCGTACCAATCGGAGTACCTCCAGACGTCCATCCAGTGACGTCCCCACCGTTCTCCATAACGGGGTGAGGCCAGCAAGCGGTCCACCACGCGGCGGTAGTGGGCCTGGGAGGGATCGGCCTGAAACGCCTTCAACTGTTCGCCGGATGGAGGAAACCCGACCAGGTCCAGGTAGACCCGCCGCAACAACACCGCCGGGTCGGCATTTGGCACCGGAGTCAAGCCGTGCTGGTCGTACCGGGCATGCACAAAACGGTCCACGGCATTGTACGCCCAATCGGGATCGCTGATCGTCGGCAGTTCAGGCCGGACCGGCGGCCGAAACGACCAGTGATCTCGCGGATCCGCTTCCGGTTTCTCGTCGGCCGGCGACGGGCTGCCGGCAGCAATCCAGTTCCGGATCGCGGCAATTTCCCCCGCTTCCAACGGCTTACCAATCGGCGGCATCCGCTCGGCAGGATCCTTGGTGGTCACCCGTTTCCACAACGCCGACATCTCCACGTCGGCCTTCTGCACGATCACGCCGTTCTCGCTGCCCTGACGCACCGACTGGCCCGTATCCAGCCGCAACCCGGCCTCCTGCTTCAACGAGCCGTGACACGCGTAGCAGCGATGCTTGAACACGCTCTTGATCTGCGACACGTAGTCCACGTCGGCGGCTGGCGACGTGGTTGCAGCCGCACACAGCACCAGCAGTGTCATTCGTATCGGGAGTCTCAAGGTGTCTCGCTCCGGCTTCAATCAGGAGAGAATGTCTTTGACCACGCGAGCCGGCCGACCATTGGTCAACTGTTGCTGCTGTCCGTTGTGGAAGAACAACAGTTTCTGGTAGTCGATCCCAAACTGGTGCAGCAGGGTGGCCTGGAAGTCGTTGGGAGTCACCTTGTCAACGACGGCCCGGTGTCCGACCTCGTCGGTCTCACCGTAGGTGATCCCGCCCTTGAAACCACCACCGGCCAACCAGTTGGTAAAGCCCTGGCCGTTGTGATCTCGGCCACCGGTCACCGGATCTCCCTCGGTGACAGGCAAGCGACCGATCTCTCCTCCCCAGTGCACAATCGTCGAATCCAGCAGGCCGCTGCGTTTCAGGTCCTTGACCAAAGCGGCTGCCGGTTTGTCGGTCCGTCGACAAGCTGCCGGCAACGCCGACTTCAGATTGGTGTGGTTGTCCCAGGGTTGGCCGTTGAGGAACAGCTGTACGAACCGGACACCCCGTTCGACCAATCGCCGTGCGATCAGGCACCGGGTTCCATATTCGCGAGTGGCCGGGTCGTCCAGTCCATACATGTCCTGTGTCGCCTTGGTTTCCTGGGAAATGTCCAGCGCTTCCTTGGCCGACGTCTGCATGCGGGCGGCCAGTTCATACGAGGCGATTCGAGCCTCCAGGTCGTTCTCACCCGGATGCTTTTTCGCATGCCGCTTGTTCAACTTGGCCAAAAACGACAGGTTGTGTTCCTGCACCTGGCCACGCACGGTTGGCGGGGCATCGAGATTCAGGATCCGGGGGTTCTTGGGCCGCAGCACCGTCCCCTGGAACAACGTGGGCATCCAGCCGTTGGACCAGTTGTGAATCCCGTCGACAGGGTGACCACCCGGATCGGTCATCACCATGTAGGCCGGCAGGTTGTCCGTTTCAGCCCCCAGCCCATACAGCAACCACGACCCGAGAGTTGGACGGCCCGTCACCGACGGAATCCCCGAGTGCATGTAACGGATCGACACTTCGTGACCGTTGTAACCGGTGTGCATCGACCGGATCAGGCAGATGTCGTCGACGACGCCAGCTATGTTGGGCAGCAATTCAGAGATCTCTGTCCCACATTCACCGCGAGGCCGAAACTTCCACCGTGCCCCGGCCAACCGCTTGCTGGCCCGCTTGATGAAGCTGTAGGCGACATCCCCCTGGTAGGTCTTGCCATGCATCCGGGTCAGTTCCGGCTTCGGATCGGTCAGTTCCATGTGGGCCGGACCACCATGCATGAACAGCGAGATCATCGCCCTGGCACGCGGGGCAAAGTCGGGCTGCTTGGGCAACAGGTCGTAGCTTGTCTGGCCGCGAGGCACGTTGGCCGGTGTCGCCAGAAGATTGTCCTGCTTCAGCAGGGTGGCCAGGGCTACCGAGCCGAGCCCCAGAACATGGCGAGAGAGAAATTCACGACGGGAGGCCATTGGCATCCCGGTTGATTCGTAATCGGTCATTTCATTTCCGTTCAAAACGTCGGTCATTGGATCCTGTGGCCTCAATCGGAATACAGGAACTCGTTGGAACTGATCAGTGCCTGGCAGAAATTGGTCATGGCCTGTTGCACCGGGTTGCTGTTGCCCTGCACGGCCAACAACGCCAGTTGGCCCTTCAGGTACGCGACGGCCAACTCGGTCTCCTCGCGAGAGGGCTGGCGGACATAGGCCAACCGCCAGGCATGCACCAACTGGTCTGCCAGAGGAGCTCCCAGCTTGAAGCTGGACGGCTTGGGCGGCTCCTTGACGGCGTCCTGGGACTTGTAGGCCACCGTGGTCCCCTGGGTGGAATCCGCCAGCGAAAGAGTGAATTCGTTGCTGAACGAATCCGACGTGTTGGCCGACTGCTCGTCAACAATCGTGTCGACGATGTCTCCTTTTTTCACGTCGAAGTCCACCATGTACTCGACACCCCCGGCGTGAACCTTCCAGGAACCCTGCGACCCCAGCCGGCTGCTGTAGACCGTCACCCCCACACCGTCCCCGTTCTTTGAAGGACAGCCCAGTGACCCCTTGACCAGCAGATGACCATCGGCAGGTGCGATCCAGCGCCGAATCGGTCGGGTCGTCTTGTTCTGGGGATGCCCGCCGGCCTTGGTCAGGAACGACAATCCGGCCGGGCCCTTGCCCTGCCCCTTCCCACTTTGCCAGCGTCCTTTTTCGAAAACCGTGAAGCGAGTGAATTTCACCGGTGCCACCGGAGCGTTCTTGCCCGCCGCAGCCGTGTCGATGTGGCCGAAACCGACTCGCCACACGCCCAGGTTCTCGGCGTAAGTCTTCGGATCAAAGGGAATCTCCAGCCCCTTGACCAACTCGGCATCCGTTCCCGCCTTGGCCTGCTTGTTGACCCGAGCCGCCATGGCCCGGGCGTACTTCAGCACGGCCTCGCTGTTCATCATCAGCAGCGACTGCAACGCCACCGTCGATTTCTCACGCTTACTGCAATTGACCGTCATCACCGGCTGATCAAAGACCTGCAACAACGCCACCGGCTGGGTCCGGCGATTCTGGACATAAACACTGCGGCGGTCCGGACCACCAACAGAAATCTGACCCGCGTCATCGGCTTTCACTCCAACCGGTGACCCAAACATCTTGGCATCCAACGTTCCACTGACCGCCAGGATCCGGTCCCGCAGGATCTCGGCATCGAGCCGCTGAACCGTCTTGTGCCAGTACAGCGAATTGGCACCGTCCTGCCGATCGCCCACGTTGTGCCTCAGGGACGACTGCCGATAAGCCGTCGACGTCATCATCACACGATGCAGATCCTTCATGCTCCAACCGCTCTCGACAAAATGCGATGCCATCCAGTCGAGCAATTTCGGATGCGTTGGTTTTGTCCCCAATTTGCCGAACTCGTCGGGAGTCGTCACGATGCCGCGGCCAAAGTGATGCAACCAGGCACGATTGACCAGGACCCGTGCCACCAGCGGATGCCGTCCATTGGTCAGCCAGCGGGCGAATGCCAGCCGACGGCCACTGGTTGGCACCTGTGGATCGTCATTGTCGATGGCAAACCTGGCGCCGTCCGGAGCCGTCACGGTCAAGCCCCCGGGAGCCACCTCGTCCTTGACCTGGCGATGATCGCCGCGATGGAACAGGAACGTTTTGACCAACTCCCCGCCCTTCCCACGACCATCGGTCAAAGCCCTGACGAAGTCCTCGACCGGGATCTTCTGCTGGATTTTGGCGATCCGGGGCGCGTACGCCTTGATCTCGTCGGCCCGCTTCGAGTTGTACTGGTAGAGATTGCCGCCGTTGACATTGAGGTTGGGATATTTCTTGAGCAATGCCTTTTGCTTGTCGGTCAACTTGGCACCGGGGGTCGTCTTGGCCGCGCGGAGTTCACTCTTCAACGGCTCGTCGTACCGGGCGTATTCCTTGTCCAGTGCCTCCTGGATGTACTTTTGCTGCTTGGCGTTCTTCTCCTTGTTGACGACGTCGACCTCTTTCTGCACCTCCGCCCGCCTGGCCCGTTGAGCATCGGTATACAGCGAGACCCGTCGTTGTGTCGGATTTTTCCAGGCCTTCCAGTCCAGCCCCGGTTCAAACACGGCACGAATTCGGTAGTAGTCGACCTGCGAGATCGGGTCGTACCGGTGATCGTGGCACTGCGCACAACCCACCGAAAGGCCCAGCAATGCCGAACTGACGATCTTGATCGTGTCGGCAACAACCTGGTTTTTTGCCACGGCGGCATCGGGCGTTCCACCGTCAGTGCCATCGGCCGCCATCCGCAGGAAGCCCGTCGCCACCAGTTTCTCGACCTGGTGAGGGCTCAGATTCTTCAACGGCCCCACGATCATCTCATCGCCGGCCAGTTGCTCCTGGATGAAACGATCAAAGGGCATGTCAGCGTTGAAGGCCTTGATCACGTAGTCGCGATACTTGTAGGCGTAAGGACGAACTCGATCGTCGTTGGTGTAGCCTTCCGAGTCGGCGTAACCGGCCACGTCCAACCAGTGCCGCCCCCAGCGTTCGCCGTAGTGAGGCGATTCGAGACAACTGTCGATCAACCGCTCGTAGGCATCGTCCCGTTTGTCGTTGATGAACGCCTGGGCCTGTTCGAATGTCGGTGGCAACCCCAGCAGGTCCAGGTAGACACGCCGGACCAGGGTCAGCCGATCAGCGTCCGCCGCAAAGCCCAGCTTTTTCTCTTTCAGCCGCGAGAGGATGAATGAATCGATCGCCGTGCGGACACGTTCCTTGCCGATGGAGATCGGCAATTCCGGTCGTGTGATCGGTTGGAACGCCCACCAGGAACGTTCTTCTGGCGTGATCCCCAGTCCGTCACCAATCTCTTTTGGCTCGGGCCGGGCCGTCTTGGCCCCCTGGGCAATCCAACGCGAGATCTTGTCGATTTCCTCGGGACTGACACGAACATTCCCCGGCGGCATCGAGCCGTCCTTGAGCCGTTGCAGCAGAAAACTCTTGGACGGTGCACCCGCGACGATCGCCGGACCGGTTTCACCGCCGGCGAGCATCAAGCGGGCCAATCGCAGATCCAGCTTGCCCTTCTTGTCTTTCGTCGACCCGTGGCAGTCGTAGCAGTGTGACCGGAATATGGGCCGGATGTCGGCCTCAAAAGTCAGCGGTTTTTCTTCGGCCGCCCGGACAGTCGAGACGAGTCCCATCGCGCAGGCCGTCAAAAGAACCAGCCGCCACCGAAATCGAAATAGCTCGGACATGGAGTTCCTGTCGAAGTGCAACACGTAAAATCACGCCGATGCGTCTGTCCCATTCTAGCGGCCACCGCAGCCCACTTGAATCCGAACTCGCCGCTGACCGTCCATCCTGTAGAGAATCCGATTGTCTCTCTGGGGGCATCGAGGGTAACCTACGCACATGCAGCCGATCGGTTCGGACCTCACATTTCTGTCTCGTCGAACGATGATCCAACTGGGTTCTCTTGGCCTGGGATCATCGGTCGACTCGTTGTTGGCCGCCCCTCCCGCACCGGGGCCCAGGCCCAACACGTCCTGCATCATGTTTTTCCTCGATGGCGGCCCGTCTCACCACGAGACGTTTGACCCCAAGCCGGAGGCTCCCCAGGCCGTGCGTGGCCAATTCGACGCCATCGACACGGCCGTTGCCGGACTCAGAATCTGTGACCGCCTGCCGTTGCTGGCCGCACAAGCTCATCGATTCAGCATCGTCCGTTCACTGCACCACGGCAACAACAGCCACGCACCTTCCGAGCACCAGATGTTGACCGGGCGGATGGGCACCCGCGACGGCACCCGGCGTGCGGTGATCGAAACCCCGTCGATCGGATCGATTGTCTCACGATTGCGGGGTACCAGACGTCCCGGCATGCCGGCTTATGTCGGAATCCCGTGGAGTTTCCATCACGAATACATCGGGTCTCCCTTCGGAGCCGCCACCTACCTGGGATCACGTCACGAGCCCTTCGAAAGCGGCCACCTGCCTGCCTCGACCACCGAGCCATTCGCGGTACCCATCCTGAAACTCCAGGACGGGCTCTCGGCACCCCGGCTGGAACAACGCCAGGAACTGCTTTCGGTACTCGACCGTTTCCGCCAACAGGGCTCGGCAAACCCGGAGATCAGTCAAAACCGCAACTTCACCAAACAGGGTATGGAGTTGCTGCTACAACAACAGGTCCGTGACGCCTTCGACCTCGGCCGTGAAACACGTGCCACACGAGAACGGTTTGGCCCGCACGAATGGGGCCAGGGTGCCCTGCTCGCCCGCCGCCTGGTCGAAGCGGGAGTCACCTTCACCTTGGTCCAATGCGGATTGAAGCAGGACTGGGACACCCACAGCGCCAATTTCTCGAATCTCGACAAGATGCTGCCCCCGCTTGATCGCGCAATCGCCTCCCTCCTGGACGATCTGTCCAATCGCGGCATGCTCGACAACACGCTGGTGATGGTCATCGGCGAGTTCGGACGGACTCCCAAGATCAACAAGAACACCGGCCGTGATCACTGGGGCGACTGTTTTTCGGCGCTCGTGGCCGGTGGTGGCATCAAGTCGGGACAGGTGATCGGCCGCAGCGACTCGATCGGCGGCTACCCCATCGAGCGGCCGCTGCACGCCCAGGATCTCTTCGCCACGATGTACCACGCGCTGGGAATCGACACCCAGACCACCTTCCACGACCACCAGGACCGTCCGATCCCCGTGCTCAACCACGGCAGCCCGATCGCGGAACTGATCTAGCGCCCCCGGTCTTCGGGAAGTCATGGCAGGTGGCGACCACAACACCGCGTCGCCATCCGACTAGCGGATCTTGCCCAGTTCCGAGAGAAACCGGACGAGGTCGAGCAACTGTTCGCGAGACAATACGGCGGTCAGCCCGGTGGGCATCACGCTCCCGGTCACTTTCTTGACCTCGATGCTCGCCCTCTTGATGGTCACCAGTTTCTTGGTCGCCGGATCCTCCAGCACCAGGTCACCACTTGCCTGGCCCGCCTTGGTCTTGCGTTCGTATCCCTGGTGAATCTTGCCGTCATCGGTGACCACCTGGACGGCCGAGAACCCCTCCTTGACCTGTCGATTGGGCCACAACAGTTCCTCGGCAATTCGCTCGGCAGACAACGTGGTCCCAATCGCAGTCAGATCGGGACCAACCGTTCCTCCACTGCCGCCCACCTTGTGACACGAGACACAGGCCAGGCTCTTGAACAACACGCTGCCACGCGACATCACGCCGGACCGGGCCGCCTCTGAGACCAGTGTCTTGACATACTGCTGGCTGTAATCCGGAGCCCTGGCCGAGGCGCCCAGGGCGGAGTTGAATGCACCAATCAATTCCCGATCGGAATGACCGGTCGAGAACAACGATTTCAACAACTGCCTGGCCACGTCCGGCTTCAACTTGCGCGAGCCCAGGGCGACGGCCAGTGTCCGCGCACCGCCGGCCCGGTTCACGAATGCGGCCAGGGTGGCCGTCGTGTCGTCGGCCTCCAGCTTGCTCTCATCGAACAACCCGGCGGCCCTCGCTGCGGCCTGCTGCAGATCGATGGACACCAGTGCTCGAACAGCCGCTGATCGCAACGGCAGCGGAAACGGAGCCACCGAAAATTTCTCGAGCAGGTCACCGGTGGCAGGCACCTTCAAGACCACCAGGGCCTGGAAGGCTGCCTCGCGGACCGGCACAGGCCGCTGTCCATTGCGAGCAATCTCCAGGATGTCGTCCGTCACGGAAGTCACGTTCCAGAGACCGGCCAACTCCAGTGAACGGGCTCGCACCGCAGCATGTTCTGTTGTGATCAGTTTCCGCAGCAAAACGGCCAGGTCTCCGGAGGGCCGCACTTTGCGGAACCTCGCCACATCGACCAAACGACTCAAAGAGTCGGCATGCAACGCCGCGTCATAGCGTCCATCTCGAACGAAACGTGCCTCCCGGAGTCCGTACTCGGTGAGTTCATCCGGACCACCGACGGCCAACACGGCCGAGATGGCTGCCCCGGTGGTTTTCCTGTCCAGGTCCTCGCCATCCAACAGCCGCTTCAGGCTCACCAGGGCATCTCGGCCACCGACCTCGTTCAACACCGCCGCCAGGTGGCTGGGACGTTGAAACGACACCTGTCCCCTGCGGAAAGCGGGCATCCAGTGAGGCACCAGGTGGTGGACCGCCTGCTTGAAGGCGTAATCAATCCAGCCATCTCTTGGCTTGTCGACCACGCGGGCGACGACCTCGATCGAGCGTGGCGAGGGAATCGCCGCACAGGCCATCAACGCCTCCATCCGCACCTGGGGATGCTCATCCAACACCCGTGGTGCCAATCTCGCCAGTGGATCATCGAGCCGATCGTGCCACCGGCCCGTCACGCGAGCCGCATAGGCCCGCGCCCGGTGGTCGGTGGCCTGGAGCAGCCGATCGAGTAATCCAGATCGAACCGTCTCGATGGTCTCGTACGCGCCCAGGGCCTCGTACAGGTGGTGTTCGTGGCGAGGATCCTTCGGATCCAGTGAAACAACCCACTGGTCCAGCGCCTCCGCACTGGCGACCCGATCCCGATTCGTCAGGGCGCGCTTGGCCTGGTACCGGGACCAGTGTTCCGGGGACTTCAACGTCTCCAGCACGACGCCAACCGGAGCCTTCGACAGGTCCGGTGGCCTGGGGACCGCGGGGGTCGAGTCGGTATGGGCCAGCCGCCAGATTCTCCCGTGAGCCTTGTCTCGGGTCGGATCACGATAGGCATCGTCCTGGTGGCACGTGATGGGGTTGTACCAGTCGACGACATAGATCGCTCCATCGGGTCCCTGCTTGACGTCAACCGGACGAAAATTGCGATGACGCGACTGCAGGATCGGATCCTTCCATTGCAGGGTGAATCCCGCTCCATCCTGGTGGACCGAAAACCGTTTCACACGATTCGGCTTGAAGTCGCCGATCACGAAATCGCCCCGCAACGACTCTGGCACCCCCCGACCGTCCAGGTACCCGATGCCGCAATATCCACCCGGCTTGCCGATTCGTCGCAGTTTCAGCTTGTGGGTCGTCGGCACCTGTCCAGGCGAGAGGTAGGTCACGCCTCCGGCACCATCGACACTGAAAATCTGTCCCCAGCCGTTGAAGGCCACGCCCCAGGGATTGCCCGGTCCCATCAAATCGTCCAGCAGCGGATCCAATTGCAGCCGCAGTGGCCTGAATCGATAAAACCCCGCCTGGAACAGGTTGCTGGATCCCCACGGGGTCTCGACCCGGGACTCACACCCGTCTCCCTGGCCGAAATACAATTCCCCACCGGGACTCCAGACAAACGAGTTGATCGTCTGGTGCGAGTCTCCATTTCCGAATCCACCCAACACCACGCGCCGCCGGTCGGCCCGGCCATCGTCATCGGTATCTTCCAGGAACAGGATCTCGGTGTTCTGTCCGACATACAGTCCGCCATCACCCCATTCCATTCCGGTCGGGATATTCAGCCCTCGGGCGAACACCGTTGACGTATCGGCCGCGCCGTCGCCGTCGGTGTCCTCCAGGCAGATGATCTTGTCATCCGGCACATCGCCGGGGAACACGTGGGGATACGTGGTGGTCACTGCCACGTACATTCGCCCCGCCGGGTCCCATCTCATGGCGATCGGCGAGGTCAGCCCCTGGCTGTCTGACGCAAACAGGTTGACCTGAAAACCACGAGGAACCACGAACGAAGCCAGTTCCGCCTTGATGTTGGCCTGAGGCGCCTTGTGAAGGACCTCGGGAGCAGGCCGATTGTGTCCGGGATCTTTCTTGCCCCCGGCAATGGCCCACACACGTTGCTCGGCACGCTGGATCAACGGAAGGAGCCGCTGCCACTCCTCGCGAAATGGTATGTAGTCGGCTCCTCCCCGTGTGAACTGCCGACGGGAATCATCTCCGTAGAGCAATTTCCAATTGGCCGGTCGCCAGTAGTCGTACCACAACCGGTGTTTTTCAATGACGGCCTGTCTCAGCGGTTCGAGGATCTTCTCGCCGGGAAACTCCACCCCCAACTGGGCGGCTATTGCATGAGCCACGTGCGCCTGAGCCGAGGGCTTGATGTGCATGCCGTTGTCGGTCAATCCGGTCCGTGACCGGGAAAACAGATCCACCAGCAGCAGCCCCCTTTGGGCCGCCAGGTCCGAGATGGCTTTCACATACAACGCGAGATCATCGTTTCGTGTCGACAGGTCCGGGATCAACCGGCTGGGTGGTGCCTCGAACGGAGACGGAGTGACCAGGACCACCAGCCGGGCCTGTTTTTGCCACGAGGCGACCAGTTCTCCGTAAGCCCTGGAGAACCGTTCCAGCCCCTCACGTCCCGCCAGGGATTCGACCTGTCCGAACTGCGAGATGACGACCGTGGTGCCGACACGTCGGAACTGTTCGTCACGGTTCCCAAACCCGTCGGGCCGCCACCGTTCGACGACAGTCCCCAGGCCAAACACCGTGTCGGCCTCCCAGGACAGGTCGCGGAATTTCGGCTGCACCGACGCGAACGTCCGGGTCAGCGCGGTTTCGAGGTAACCGGCCTGCTGCGACCGGACCATGTTGGTGCCACCGGCCAGGACAACCACATCATCCTTGACCAGCGTGAAGCGGTCGGCCGCTTCAAGTGAAATCGAACACGACATGGCGACGACACAACAAAGCAGTCGCACCACTCGAACAGTCTGCATACTCATTCGGACAGCCCACTGGATCACCTTGGCGAACTCAACATAAGAGGAACCAGCGTCGCGTTCCATGGCAGCCACTGTCGAAATCTCGATTCCATTGCCCCGGTTCGCATGTGTCTCGCCCAGCGGTTAGGCTCCAGCCAACAGGTCTTTCCTCACCACGCACGCCAGACAGGTCCACCATGCCATTCGCTCTCCACTTGCGTTGCCGCAACCGGTTCGCCGCAGTCATTGCAGTTCTTTCCGCGGTTTCACCGATCCTGGTCGCACAACAGGCTTCCGTCGCCGGCGAGCCGATCCTGCTTTCGCACCGGGGCCTGGTCCGCCATGCGCCCGAGAATACGATTCCGGCCTTCGAGGCTGCCGTGGCACTGGGAGCCTCGATCGAACTGGATGTCTACCAGACCCGGGACGGTGAACTTGTCGTGATCCACGACAACACCGTCGACCGGACCACCAACGGCACGGGGACCGTCGGCGACATGACGCTGGCCCAGATCCGGAAACTCGACGCGGGCAGTTGGTTTCATCCCCGGTTCCAGGGGCTGAAGGTTCCGACGCTCGACGAGGCCTTCCGGGTCATCAAGAAACGACAACGCGCTCCAATCACGATCGCGCTGAACATGAAAGTCATCTCTCCTCGTATCGAGGAGAAGATCGTCAAGCTGGTCAAAAAACACGATCTCTTCGATCAACTTTTCGCGTTCGGCCAACCGGCCGATTCCAGTCGACGATTCAAGGCTGCCAACCGCAGGCTGAAGACCACCATCGTCAAGATCTACGACTCCGCACAGTTTGCCGCGGCACTGAAAGACCCGCTGGGCGATTGTCTCTGGGTCGGCTTCGTCCCCAGTCGCGAGGAAATGAAACAGGCTCATCAACTGAAGAAGCAGGTCTGGTTGAGCCTGAAGATCGGCGATCGTCGGCCCGACATCTGGGACAAGGCCCGCGACAGTGGCATGGACGGAATCTGTACCGACTGGGCACTGGAATGTCGTCTGCACTGGCGAAGCACCCGATAATCGGCCGACACTGGTTGCGGGTGACCACTCGTTTGCAATCCAACCCGGTTTTGCGATTCCTCGACCGGGCTGACTTGGTAAACTGTCCGTGTTGTGTATTCGAAAGAAATCGGATCCATGAAACCGAAAAATCCTGTTTCCCCCTGGCAGCACGCCCCGGTGTCTCGTCGCACGGCAGTCCAGGCCGGCGCGCTGGGACTGATGGGGCTGGGAACCAACCACCTGCACGCGTTGCAGGCAGCCGATTCGAAGCAGGTCGCTGCCGGCGCCGGATCGGCCAAGACGGTCCTCTACATATTTCTCTCCGGTGGTTTGGCGCAACAGGACAGCTTCGACCTGAAACCGGATGCTCCCGACGGCATTCGTGGAGAATTCAACCCGATCCAGACCGCGTCTCCCGGTGTGCAGATCTGCGAGCACCTGCCGGGCCTGGCTCAACGCAGCCGCCACTGGGGACTGGTCCGTTCGATGACTCACCGCACCAACGGTCACACGTTGGGGCACTACTTCATGCTGACCGGCCGTTCGGGTTCCACTCCGGGCTTCAAGGGCGACCGGGTTCCGCGACCGACCGATTTCCCCTCGATCATGTCGGTGGCCGGCTACTCGCTCCCCCCGCAAAAAAACAATCTGCCACCGGCCATCGTGTTGCCCGAGCGGCTTGTCCACTGGCAGGGTGGCACCATCCCCGGACTCTACGGAGGCCTGATGGGGGCTCAACGTGACCCCTACTTCATCGAAGCCTCCCCGTACGGAAACCCCCTGTGGCGAGGTGCTTATCCGGGTTTCTCGATTTCCGATTCGACCCGGAAGCCGCCGAAGGATCCCGACGCCCGGGTCTTCCAGGCTCCCAGCCTGAAACTCCCGGCCGGGTTGACCCGTGGTCGTCTCGATGCCCGACGGACCCTGCTGGGCACACTCGACGACCAGCGTCGCAAGTTGGCCGATTCGGCCGAAGCCCAGTCCTACGACCGGGAACGCGAATCGGCGATCTCCCTGCTCACCAACCCCAGGGTACGTAACGCCTTCGACGTGACCCGGGCCGATGCCAGGACCCAGGAGCGGTACGGGGCCAACAGCTTCGGCTGGTCGCTGTTGATGGCCTATCGACTGACCGAGGCCGGCGTCCCCTTGATCCAGGTCAACCTGGGCAACAACGAGACCTGGGACACGCACGGCGAGGCATTCTCGCGGTTCAAAAACCAGCTCTTCCCACCCACCGACCGCGCCCTGTGTGCGCTGCTCGATGACCTGGAATCCAGCGGCCTGCTCGATTCGACACTGATCGTGATGGCCGGTGAGTTCGGTCGTACGCCCAAGCTCTCGACACTCGAGAAAGTGTTCTACAAGCCCGGCCGTGACCACTGGGGAGCAGTGCAAACGGTGTTCTTTGCCGGAGGTGGCGTTCGAGGAGGGACGGTTGTCGGCAGTTCTGACTCCATCGCCGGTTACCCGGCCTCGTCACCGCAAAAACCCGAGAACATGGCCGCAACGATGTATCACGCTCTGGGCATCCCACACACCGCCGCCTGGAAGGACGAACTCGATCGTCCCCACCACATCTACCACGGCGACCCGATCTACGAACTGCTTGGGTAAATTGGCCCGGCCCTGCTTCCGGCACAGGCCAGCACAGATCCCGCCAACCGTGACGGAACCGGACCGCTTGGAATTCTTCTCCGTGAAGTATTTTCTCGTCGCCTGCCTGCTGTGCGCCACGGCACACGCTGCCGATCCGCCAGCTATCGTCGAAGTGCCCTGCCCGGCAGCCGGAAACAGTGGCGAACCCAACCTGCTGCGAGGATCCGACGGCCGACTGTACCTCAGTTGGATCGAGCGAGGTCCCCAACGGATGGCCACCCTGAAGTATTCGCACTGGGACACGGGCAACTGGTCCCAGCCAAGACGCATCGCCGCCGGTGACAACTGGTTCGTCAACTGGGCCGACTTTCCGTCGCTGTGCGCGTTGCCCGATGGAACCCTGGTTGCCCACTGGCTCCAGAAAAGCTCGGCAGGAACGTACTCCTATGACGTCAAGCTGAGTCTCTCGCACAACCACGGACGATCCTGGTCGAAACCCGTTTCACCACACCGTGACGGCACGCCCACCGAGCACGGCTTCGTGTCGATCGTTCCGGTGGACCAAAAGACCTTTGGGGTCTTCTGGCTCGATGGGCGGAAGATGGTCGTCAAGGGAGGGGAGATGGCATTGCGTTACTGCACGCTGGGACGCGATGGACGTTTGGGCATCGAGCAAGTTGTCGACCAGCGGGTCTGCGAGTGCTGCCAAACCGGTGCGGTGGTCCTGGACAACGGCGACCCATTCGTCGTGTTTCGAGACCGGCTGGCTGGCGAGGTCCGCGACATCACCTCCTCGACCCTGAACGCCGGGCGGGTGCGACGATCTCGAAGAGTGCATGCCGACAACTGGGTAATCCAGGGCTGCCCGGTCAACGGCCCGTCGGTCGACACCCGCGGCAAGTCGGTGGCAGTCGCGTGGTTCACCGACGTCGAAAAACACCCGGAGGTCCGGGTGCGATTCTCTCGAGATTCGGCGACCACGTTCGGCCAGACGATTCGCGTTGACGACGGTGGGTCGGCCGGACGGGTCGACATCACCCTGACCGACACCAACACCGCCGCAGTGTCATGGCTGAAGGTCGACGGCAAGGCTGCCGAAATTCGCTGGCGAGTGGTTCATCGCGATGGAACGATGACACCGTCTCGACGGCTGACGGCGACCCTGGCAAGCCGTTCGTCAGGCTTCCCGCGGATGGAGCAACTCGGCGACGACCTGTTCTTTGCCTGGACCGCAGCCGTCAAGCCGCCACGGATTCACACCGCTCGCGTGGCTCACTAAGCCGGTCACCCAGGGATTCTTGATGCCCGTCTGAATTCGGCTTGGCAGACCGCGCGTTGATTCGGTGGTCATCCCGCCAGCAGGTCACTATGCTCCGCCGCCATGGCGTCACGCAACTCACCACTGAACCCGAGTGTTCATTTTGACAACTTTCGCAATTGGCTGGAATTGGAAGGCGAGGCGGAACGGCAACGCATGGAGTCCCGCCGCAATCGCCTGACCCCGGCTGAAGCCGAACGCAGCGGCTCCACGCTGCTAAACATGGTAGTCACCAGTCACACGACCGGGCTGGGGGGGCGTTACCTGCTGACACTGCAGAAACGACACGCCCCCGAACGACTTCCCTGGCACCGTTTCCGGGTCGGCAGCCCCGTGTCGCTCTCCTCGGAACAGGATCACCGACCCTTGTCCGGTGTCGTCAGCGCCCGGCGTCGCGATCACATCGAGGTGGCGTTGAACAAGTGGCCCGAGGGCGACAGCTTCCGGGTCGACATGACTCCCGACGAGGTCACTCGCAAACGGCAACGCGAGGCAATGGATGCGGCGGAACATGCCACCGGTCGGCTGGCCAAATTGCGAGACCTGTTGCTGTACCACGCCGACCCAGATTTTGGAGAGCCCCCGGAACCCGAGGGTGCCGAGCATCTCGACGATTCACAACGCCAGGCGGTTGCCTTTGCACTCTCGGCCCAGGACCTGGCAATCATCCATGGGCCGCCGGGAACAGGAAAAACGACCACCGTGGTCGAGGTCATCCGTCAGGCCGTTGCCAACGGCGAACGGGTTCTGGCCTGTGCGCCCAGCAACACTGCCGTCGACAATCTTCTCGAACGGCTGATCGCCACCGGCGCCCGGGCCGTCCGACTGGGCCACCCGGCCCGGGTTCTCGAGGTCGTCCGCAGTCACACGCTGGACGCGCTTGTCGAACAGCACGACGCGAGCCCGGTGATCCAGGACATGCTCAAGGAAGCCGATCAACTCGAACGTCGCTCACGACGATTCACCCGCGCCCGCCCCGCCCCGGGCCAGAAGCACCAGCAACGAAAGGAGGCTCGTGAACTCCGACGACATGCGAGGATGCTCGAACAACACGCCATCAACCAACTGCTCGCCGACGCCGAGGTGATCTGCGCCACGGTCAGCTTCGATTTCCGGGTTCTCGACGAGAGTACATTCGACCTGCTGGTGATTGACGAGGCGTGCCAGAGCGTCGAACCGGGGTGCTGGATCCCGCTGCGGCACGTCCAACGCGTCGTGCTGGCCGGAGACCACTGCCAACTGCCACCCACAATCCTCTCACGCGATGCCGCACAGCAGGGACTGGATGTCAGCCTGATGCAGCGGCTGGTCGAACACTTCGGCGACACCGTCACTCGCCAATTGACGGTCCAGTACCGCATGCACGAACAGATCATGCAGTTCTCGTCCGACCACTTCTACGACGGGACGTTGACTGCCGACGATTCGGTAAAAACACACCTGCTCAACGACCTGCCGGATGTTGAGATCGACGGTCGAGACAACCAACCGGTCCTGTTCATCGACACGGCCGGAGCCGGATGGGACGAGCAAGTCGAACCCCAGGGCCTCAGCCGGCTCAACCCCCAGGAGGGCCAACTGGTGCTCGACCGGGTCACGGCATTGTGTGAGGGAGGAATCGCTCCCCGCGACATTGCCGTGATCGCTCCCTACGCCGCCCAGGTCCGCTGGTTGCGGCAGCACTGCCAGATCGATCACCTTGAGATCGACACCGTCGACGGATTCCAGGGCCGGGAAAAGGAGGCGGTCGTGATCTGTACCGTGCGATCCAACTCCGACGGCGAGGTCGGATTTCTCTCCGATTCCCGAAGAATGAACGTCGCCCTGACCCGGGCCAGGCGACAGTTGACCCTCGTCGGCGACAGTGCGACGCTCGGAGCCGACCCGTTCTTTGCGAAGTTGCTCGAGTGGTTCGAAACGTCCGGGGCGTACCGATCGGTCTGGGAACTGACCTAGCGACCGCCCCGGCGGAATCAGACCTCGTCCAGCTTGGCCGTCGAGTCGCCAAATGCCTTCAACCGCACGCCACACTTCTCCATCAGCGAGAGGTAGAGGCTGCACATCTTGCGATTGGGTTTGCCATGGTAGGACAGCACCCGACCGGTCTCGAGCTGGCCACCACCACGTCCCAACACGACCACGGGCAATTTTGTCGCATCATGAATCCCCGACATCATGCTCGAGCACATCATCAGCATCGAGTTGTCCAGTGCGGTTCGTTCGCCCTCCTGGATCGCATCCAGCTTGCGAGCGATGTAGGCGTACTGCTCCATGAAGAAGTGATTCACCTTCAGCCAGTCCGGCGACTGCTTGCCACGATCCGAATGTGACAGTTCGTGGTGGCCAACCTCGACTCCCAGGTGTGGGAACTGCAGGTAACTGTGGTCGTTGTTGAGCTTCAACGTGCACACCCGAGTCATGTCGGTCTGGAAGGCCAGCACCATGATGTCGCACATCAACTTCATATGGTCGGCGATGTTCTGGGGAATGCCCTCGGGGGGCCGTGGGATGTTCGGCTTGTCCAGTGTCGGACGCCACCCCTGCAGTTCCCCCTTCTGACCAGCCCGGCTGATCCGTTGTTCGATTTCCCGAACCGAGTTCAGGTACTCGTCCAGCTTCCGACGGTCGCCGCGGCTGACCTTCTTGCGGAACCTGGAGACCTCTCCCAGCACGGCATCCAGCACGCTCTGCTCACCCTTTTGCACCCGGTTCTTGAACAACCGGTCAAACGCGAGCGCCGGGTAGAGTTCCAGGGGAGTGGGCGTGGTCGGTGAACTCCACGAGATATGCGAGCTGTAGAGCATCGAGTAGTTCTTGTGGATCCCCGGGTTGGATCGTTCGCACCCCAGCACCAGGCTGGGCACCCGGGTCGACCGTCCATGCCGCTGGGCGATCATCTGATCGAAACTGGTGCCACTGACGATGTCACCACCAGGAGCCAATGGTGCTCCCGAGAGCACGTTGCCCGTCTGGGAACTGTGGATGTTGCCCTTGAGCGCCTGCTCGTTGTACAGGCCGCCCACGAACAGCAGTTTCTCGCGAAACTCGGCGACCGGTTCCAGTACCTTGCCCAGTTCCATGCTGGCACCGGCCCCCTTGGCCCACCAGTGCCCGGCGTGAAACCCGTTGCCGGCAAACAGCACCCCCAGGCGGACTGGTGGCTGACTGCCCGGCTTGGAACTCCTGGCCGGCTCATCGCCCCAGACCGGGAGAGATTCCATCCACGGCAGCGCCATCGTGACGCCAGCACCGCGAAGCCATGTTCGACGAGAGAATCGGTGTGTCATGAGTGACCTCGGCCAGTTCATCGGGCTGCCGACGACAGCGTTCCACGTATCATTCGAAATTGTTGACTCGAGACTATTGTCTCCACGGCCACCGAAAAACGGTACCCCTTTTCAGCCAGCCGCTTCAGCATTTCATCCACCAGCGGCCGATCCGACAACTGCAATTCTCTTCCCAGGGCGTAACCCAGCAGCTTACGACAGAACTGTCTCAAAAACGCATCACGACGTTTGTTCAACAGGTAGTCCCGCAAACCGTCCAGTCCGTCGATCACCGCTCCATCGGGAAGTGTGGTCCTGGTGTCGATCTCGCCTCCGCCAGTTCCCCTGGTACGACGACGCCCGATGGCATCGAACTGTTCCAGGGCAAAACCGAATGGATCGATCCGCGAATGGCATTTCGCGCAGGCTGGGTCCTTGCTGTGCCGCTGGATCAACTGTCGTTCGGAAAGTCCCTCGGGCACCTCGTCGGCCAGTTGCGGAACATTCTTGGGAGGCCGTGGCAAACGTTGCCCCAGCAGCACCTCGCTGACCCAGTTGCCCCGCAAGATCGGACTCGTCCGCGTGGCGCCCGACTGTGTTGCCAGTGTCGTGGCCAGTCCCAGCACACCACCACGACCATGCTTGCGAAGACCGTCAACCCGTCGCCACCGATCTCCCGTCACACCGGAAATCCCGTAAAACTCGGCCAACCGCTTGTTCACGAAAGTGTGATCTGCATCCAGCAGGCTCAACAACGACCGGTCGTTCTGGAACAGGTCCGTGAAGAAACGGATCGTCTCTTCATACATGTCACCTCGCAACTTCGAGAAACCCGGGAAACGTTTCGAGCTCTTGACGATGTTGGGATCAAAGTCGTGCACGTGCGCCCATTGGCAGGCAAATTGAGTGGCCAACCGCCGGACCCGTGGTTCACCCAACAGGCGACGGGCCTGTTTGAGCAGCGACGCGTTGTTGACGAGCTGTCCCGCCGACGCCGCCCGTCGCAATTCGTTGTCGGGCATCGTCGACCACAGGAAGTAGCTGAGCCGGTTGGCCAGCTCCCAGTTGTCGACGGCGGCGGGCGTCTCGCCGACTGGCGATTCCTCCAACCGAAACAGAAACGACGAGGAGACCAACACACGTGCCAGCGTCATCCGGATCGCCGCATCATGCGACAAGTCCAATTGCCGCAATCTCTTGTAGAGCTCACGCAGAGCGGTTCGTTCCTGGTCAACCAACGGACGACGCCAGGCTTGCTCGGCAAACCGAACAACAGCATCGAGATGTTTCGGTTCGGTGGCCACGAGCCGTTTGCGGAACCCGTCGGCCCGCTTCCGCACGTCCTTGACCATCTGATCGAAAATTCCCTCCTGGGGATGGTCAATCGTCGTCTCCAGCAAGGAATCCAGTACGTCGGAGAGCCGGAACGGTTCTCGAGAGACATAGATGAGCTGATCCCAGAGCTTGTCGAGACGGGCTGATTGTTGCTTGTCGAGCATCAGCCGTACCAGGTGATCATCCTCACGGTACATCAGCGTCAACGTCAGAAGTTCGTCGACGGGCACGATCTGCGTGTAACACAAGGCAGCGGGAAACACGCTGCGGTGATCGGTCATCGCGGTCTCAAACCGGGACCTGGCCGGACTCTTCATCGCCACCAATACCGGATTGCGGAAGGCGATTTCACGGACATCGGCCCCGATATTGACCTTGCCGTACGTCACCGAGACCTCGCTGACCTTGAGACCAGCGACAGCCTTTGCCGTGCCGGAAACCAACTCGACCTGTGCACTGCCACCCGTTCCGGTACGAGCATCCAGTTGAACCGTCGACACCAGTTCCCGTCCCTCGGCCGCCTCGCGGGGAAGCTCGAGGCGAATCACCGCCGGAGCCTGCACACACATCGAAGCCTCGTCGATGGACGTTCCATCCGGGTGCTTCCCAAATCGCGGATCCTTGACGATCTCCTTGAGCAGCACGTCAGGCTTGTCCTTGAGGACCAGGCGAGGCCGCTGCCAGACGACGAAGTCCCCGGCGTTGCCGTCACCGGCATCGGTCACAACCAGCGACACCACGACGGGACCGGCCGCCCCGGCAGGCTTGCCCGTGTCGACCTTCTTGTCCTTGGAACTGGCTGCGATCTTCAGCCGCACTGTCTGGGTCACAAGAACCGGCCGGGCCGGTTCCATCCACCGGGGCCGGCTGCCCTTCTTGCCAATCAAGCCGACGGGGTTGAACATCCACAATCCTCGCTGCCATTTCTTCACCAATTCCGACAGGGCCTGCTCCTGTCCCGGCTTCGCCTGTCGCCAACGGCGTCCCAGTTCGGCCATCAACAACGATGAGTCCTGCCGGTTCAACTCCGACCACAACCGCCGCAGGTAGCGGGCATTGAGTTCGTACTTTTTGGCAACCGCTTCGATCGATGTGTCCCCTGCCAACAATCGATCCCGCTCTCGAAGTGTTGCGGCGAAATACGATTCCAGTGGTACCTGGCCCGCATTGCCCAGGTGCGACATCTTCGGCAGGTTGTAGTGCGAGTGCAGCTTGACGGTGGTCGTGAACTGACCGTAGAGGCTCCGGATTTCCGACAAAATCTGGTCGGTCCAATCCCGACGGCTCGAGCCGGCGGAAAAACGGATTCCGTCGGGGACCAACATCGCGTGGCGTGCCACCTGCTGACCGGCATCGAGATATTTCCGCAGCAGGGCTGGCGACATTGCCAGCGCATTGCTCGCATTGGTGAATCCCTCACCCGCGGCCCCCTCGGATGGAAATTCGCGAGCCGGGTCCAATCGGACACCGGTGAGGTCACGAATCGTGTACGTGTACTCGGCATTGTTGAGTCGTCTGAGTGCAACCGGCCCAGGATCTCCGGCACGGGACAGGGCCTCGGCATCCAGGTACCGTTCGACCCAACTCACCACCAGCTTGCGTTGAGTGGCACTGGGTTGGGCCGACTTCTTTGGAGGCATCTCGCCATTGGTCAGCATCTCGACCATCTTCAACCACGACCTGGTCCCCTTGCGGACCTCGACGAGGGTCCCGAACTGCTCGAGATCCAGTTCTCCGACTTTCTTCTTCGTCGAATGACATCCCAGGCAGTATCTGTCCAGCAACGGCCGGATCGTCTTCTTGTACTCGGCAGCGAGGTCGGCGAATGCCGACGCGTCCCCGGCAACGGCCGGACATGGCGAGAACAACACCGCCCCGAGCAGGACTGCGGCGGCCAGAACGATGATCACACTGCGATGGTCTCGACCTGCAGGCGAACCGGCAAACACCATGGTACTTCTCCTCCGTCCGTTGACATCGTGACCAAACGCCTCGGCCCCTCGGACTCCATCAATATCCTACCGCAGGCGGAGTGACGAGACATCCACAGGGAACCAGTTCAGGCGGCGATCCGGATTGCCCCGGGTTGCTGTTGCCGAAACGGTCAGCCGGATACGCTGACGATCGAATTTCACATCGAGAGAAAACCATGGCGATCAACAGGCGACAATTCCTCGGAGCGGGTGTCACGGCGGCAACAGCAACGCGGGACACCCCGTCACGCCCGAAAACACATCGCCCCAAGCCACTCTACGCAATGGGTTCGCGGCGAGAACTGTTCGTCGATGACTTTCTCGTCGAACGAACAACCGGGCACCTGTCCTACCAACTCCATCACCCGATCGCCCGAGAGCGAGTGATCCAGCACGATGCCCCCTGGGAGGGCGTCGGCTCGGCCTACCACACCGTTTTCCAGGACGGTGACACTTACCGCATGTACTACCGTGGCCTCAACTTCAAGGTCACCAGGGGGCCCGATCTGCCCAAGACCAACCGGGAGGTGGCCTGTTACGCCAGCAGCCGGGACGGCATCCATTGGGAAAAACCCGAACTCGGCCTGTACGACCACGAGGGCAACAAGAAGACCAATATCGTGTGGCGGGGAAACGGTTGTCACAATTTCAGCCCCTTCATCGACCTCCGTCCCGGCTGCCCGGACAACACGCGTCTGAAGGCGCTGGGTGGTCTTCGACGAGAAGGAGGGCTCTATCTCTTCACGTCGGCCAACGGAATCCACTGGAAATTGGTCCAGGACAAGCCGGTCATCACAAACGGCTACTTCGATTCTCAGAACATCGCCTTCTGGGACTCGACGATCAACAAATATCGCGCGTACTGGAGATTCTTCATGCCGGATGACACCCGGGCAATCCGCACGGCAATCTCGGACGACCTGCTGAGTTGGACCGACGAGCAGGACCTGTCGTATGTGGATTCGCCCAAGCAGCACATGTATACCAACAATGTCATCCCCTACTTCCGCGCGCCGCACATCCTGCTCGGTTTTCCAATGCGGTACATCGAACGAGGCTGGAACCCGTCAATGCAGGCGCTCCCCGACCTCGAAAACCGCCGCAAGCGAGTTGCTGCCCACCCCCGGTACGGACAGGCCCTGACGGAAACACAGATCATGGCCAGTCGCGACGGCGCGAGGTTCACACTCTGGAATGACGCCTTCCTGCCTCCCGGCATCCAGCGTCCCGACTCGTGGTATTACGCTCACAATTCGGTCGCCTGGAACATCGTCACGACGTCATCCTCACAGTCCGGAGCTCCCGACGAACTCTCGTTCTACGCCAGTGGAGGCCAATGGCACGGCCCCGGTTCGACCTTGACTCGCCACACGCTGAGACAGGACGGGTTCGTGTCAATCCGTTCGTCATCTCGTGGCGGGGAATTCGTCACCCGACCAATCACGTTCCAAGGTCGTCGCCTGGCGATCAATTTCGCCACCTCGGCAGCGGGGACGATGAGAGTCGAATTGCAATCGGCCACCGGCGAACCGATCGAGGGATTTTCACTGGCCGAATCCGACGACATCTTCGGCAACGAACTCGACCGAACGGTCTCGTGGCGAGGGTCGCCGGATGTCAGCCGCCTGGCGGGCCGGCCGATTCGCATTCGCATCACGCTCGGTGACGCCGACCTGTACGCGATCAAGTTCAGTTGAGCCCACCGCGCAACCGGAAGTAGATCCGCTGCGCCTCCTGCATGCAGCAACGGCCGTCGGCGGCTGCCGTCGAACAGCAGGCCGCGTCGCTCTTGGAGCGGTCCGACAGTTCCCGCAATCGAGACGGATGCCCGTCAGCCACGTCGGCCTCGATGTCGGCCATCTTCAGGCCGAAGCACCCGCAGATTGGTGCCTGCAGGTCCATGGGGTACACGCTACGAACAAGATGCTCGGTGGTCACGGTGGATTCGAAGAGATCAAAGTAGGCGACGTCGCAACGATCAAAACCACAAAACCAGGCGTCCTCTCCGAGGTCACCGCGGGCCGTCGGTCGCAAGAATGCATCCAGGGTCACACCCTGCACCTGGGTCCCCAGTTGTCCGCAACTGGGACAATAAGCGCGGCCGTCGAACTCCGGCTCCTTAACGAAGGCCTTGTTCATCGAGCCGGTTCTTTCACGTAATCGTCGCCGTTGTAACTGCCCACGACCGACTTGAGCCAACCGGTGAGACCGGGTTTGAGCTGCGCGACCCGCTCGGGCTGGCCGGCCGCCAGGTCAGTCTTCTCGGACGGATCGGTCGCCAGGTCGTACAACTCGAAGCGGGCGGTGCCGTTCTTGTTCTCGATTCTGTGCAGTTTCCAATGTCCATCGATCCAGGCGGCGTGACCGGGAAACCGGTCCAGTGGATGAGCCGGGCTGGGCAACTCGGCCGCTTTTTGACTCGAAACGTGAGGCGGCAGGTCCTCGCCATTTTGTTGAGCGACCAGCAGTTCACTCATCCACTTCGCCGACGGAGTGCTGATGCCCCGCGCCCGGAAATCCCAGAACCCCATCGGCCGTGGCCGCTTCGACGTCTTGCCATCGATCACTGCCACCAGGCTGACTCCGTCGAGAATCGGTTGATGCCTGGCTCGAGCCCCGACGATCTCCAGGAGCGTCGGGTAGATGTCGCAGGTGTTGCAACGGACCGCGGTTCTGCGCGGCGACTTGATCCGCGAGGGCCACTCGAGAATCGAGGGAACCAGCAACCCTCCCTCGTAGATCTGCCCCTTGCGACCACGGAACGGCCCGGCCGACCCGACTCGAGGCAATGCCCCGTTGTCGCTGCAGTACCATAGGATCGTGTTGTCACGGATTCCCAACGGGCCCAACGCATCTCGCAGTTTCCCGAACGCCCGATCCATACCGGTCACCTCGCCCAGGAAATGCTGGTTCCGCATCGGCTGATCGGCGTACGGTTTCCGATCCCGGTCGACAGCACGGTGCGGAGAATGCGGCGATCCGAACCAGACGACCGCCAGGAACGGATCGTCGCGTTTGGCCCGGCCACCAATCCATTCGAGTGCCGCGTTGACGGTCACCATCGAACTCTCACCTGTCGTCTTCACCGCCTTTCCCTGCAACGACAGGATCGCATTGTTGTCAAAAAAATTCGGAGCACTGAGCCAGTGGTCGAAGCCGTTGCGCCCCGGGTGAGCCGGGCTGGCTCGCCGCACGCTGCCCAGATGCCACTTGCCAAAATGGGAGGTCGTATAACCGACGGTCTTCAGCACCTCGGCCACCGTCGACTCCTGCGGCCGCAACGGGTAGCCCCATTTGAACACCCCCGATCGGTTCGGGTGACGGCCGGTCAACACGCTGGCACGAGTCGGAGAGCAGACCGGAGCCGCGGCATAGAACCGGTCAAATCGCAGGCCTGTCGCCGCCGCCTTGTCAAAGTTGGGGGTCTTCAGCGACGGGTGACCGTTGTAGGCCATGTCGCCCCAGCCCTGGTCATCGGCCATCACCAGGATGATGTTTGGTTTTTCGCCAGCACCCAACAGGCTCGAGCACACCGGGACAAGGGACACGGCAACCAGCGCCAGGTGTCGAGACAGCATGGGACAATTCCATTGCATGGGGAAGACCGGAACAACAGTCATCACGATCCGGTCATGGTAACCAATCGGTTCTCGTGCGGCAGTCCCCCCTGACCGGAACCAATGCAATGCAGTAGAATCTCCGCAGTTCCTGTCACCGACACCCTGCCAATCAATCGACAGCCGGCAATGATCAGAACCTGGATGACACTGGCAGTCGGAGTCTGCCTGGCAGCCATCGGTGGATGCGGTGGGTCCCAACTCCCACCGGATGACGTTCTCACCGCGCTGTCCAGGCACAACGATCAGATCGGGACGGCACTCCAGTCGCTGTGCCCCATCGAAACCGACTCCGACGGCCAGATCGTGGCCATCGACCTGACCAACCTGCAGGTGAGCGACAGGGGACTCGACCGGATCGCCGAACTTCCACGACTCCGTCGACTCTATCTCTCTTCTCCCGCCATTGGGGAACCTGGTTTCACGTCATTGCAACGCTCTGACACCCTGGAAACTCTCTGGATCAATGCCGGCACCCTCGATGCCCCAGCCTGGCAGGGCCTGGGATCGCTGAAACAACTCAAGCGACTCCGCCTGGCCGCCACGCCCCTGCTCCCGTCCAGCGGAGAGCAATTGGCAAAGCTCGAGAAACTCGAGTTTCTCGACCTGACTGCCTCCGGCGCCTCCAACGACACGGTCGCCGCACTGTCCCACCTGAAACACCTGCACACGCTGATCCTCGACCAGGCCCGAATTGAAGACGACGTCACCGGCTCACTGGCCGAGATGGGTTCCTTGCGTCGCCTGAGCCTCAACTCCGTCCCCATCCACGACGTGTCACTGGAACGTCTCGCCGCACTCTCCAATCTCGAACGCCTTGACTTGTCCGGCACCCAGGTGACCGACGCGGGTCTCATCCATCTCACCAGCCTGCCCCGTCTCAACCAACTGGGACTCAACAGCACAGCCATCACTGATATGGGATGCGAACAACTCGGCAAAATCGGCTCCCTGAAATTCCTCGACCTCCAGGACCTCACGTTCGGCGAAACGGGCGCCCGTTGGCTGGCACAACTCGAGAACCTCGTCGAATTGCGTCTGAACGGGTGCCCAATCGGAGACAAGGCCCTCACGGTCCTTGCGGGACTCGCTCGACTGGAACTGCTCAACATCAACCGGACTCGTGTCTCGGACGTCGGCCTCTCCGCCCTGGAAGGCCACAAGAACCTGCGAATCCTTTACGTGGAAACCACCAGGGCCACCGACGAGGGTATCGCCAAGTTGGTGGGCACGCTTCCGGATTGTCGCGTGGTCACCAGTGCCGCCCTCGGCCTGCCCGAGCCAGGAACACTGGAAAAGTGACCGGCCGGCCCCGCAGTCACCCTGCCGGAGTGGCCGTGAACGGCTCGATGGAACGCACCGTGGCCGTGTAGCCGAGTTGTTCGGCCGCGTGGACCAGAACATCGAGATCGCAAGCCGAGGCGTCGACGAAAAGAGTCGCAGTTCGATCTCGCACACTGACGGTGGCTGGTGGTTGGGACCTCACGCACGGCAAGGCGGCAAAGACTCGCTCGAGCCTTGGACGTCAGTCACGTGGTCAACTGGCACCGGGCACGAACAGGACGATCTTTGCGACTCCGGAATTCGGCAACGAGGTAGGCACCAGCGGCACGTTGGGCGGCGGACTGTCCCCACAGCCCAACCCCAGCGACGCCACAATCAGCAACATCAATCGCCAGTTTCGCCACATGGTGTTTTCCACTCGAAAAACCAGAGGACAACTCCCGCGTGCAGTCCAACAATCCGGTCACAGCAATTCCGCATTGCCCAAGGCCAGGCTGGCCAGCGAACCGGCCACCAGAAAGCGGCGTCGAGTCCACCTTCGATTGCGCCGCACCGGCCGCTCCCACAACCCGATTCACTCCCCCCAAGATTGTTCACGAGATCAACTCGTAATGGCGGAGCCTCTGGACCATGGTATCATCGGCAACCAAACCCTCCTATTCGGTTTTTCCGATTCAGGGGAATCGCCCCAGCCACGTCCTCTTCCACCGCCATGGCCACTCGACACCGATCCTCACTCACGGACGTCCGATTGATGAACTGGCATAGCTTCACGGTTTTGATTGTGCTGCTGATCAATCTGGGACTTCTCGGATGTGGCAGCGGCCAGCAAAACGCCGTCAACACATTCCAGTCGCTCAATGCCGGCGTGGTTCTCGATGAAAAGGGAGCGGTCACCGAGTTGAGTTTATTCAACACCCAGACCACCGATGCCGACATGGTCCATGCCAGGCATCTCTCCGAACTGACCACACTCTATGTGGGTGGTGAGATCGGTGACGAGGGCCTGTCCCACATCAAGGGGCTGACCAAACTGAAGGTCATCGACTGCACCTTCAACACGAAAATCACCGACATCGGGGTGGCTCACATGGAAGGGCTGGTCCAGTTGGAAGGCCTTTCACTGGCTGACACTCAAGTGACCGACATCGGCCTTTCGTACCTGAAGAAAATGAAGTCTCTCCAGGGCCTGACCCTCGCCGACACGAAGATCACCGACATCGGCCTGTCTCACATCAAGGATCTGGTGAAAATTGAACGCCTGGGACTTTCGAGCACAAAAATCACCGACAACGGACTGGCTCATCTCAGCAAGCTCACCAATCTGACTGGACTCACCGTCGCCACGACCAACATCACTGACGAGGGGTTGAAGCACCTGGAGCCGCTGAAAAATCTGCAGGTTCTCGACGTGTCCAAGACGAAGGTGACCGAGGAGGGAGTGGCTTACCTGAAGAAGACATTTCCTGGTTGCCGAATCAACTTTCGCTGAGACGCCGCGGCAACCGATGGGCGTTTCGCCCCGCGTCCCGGACGTCTGCGGGACCGGCGATCAACCTCGCTCGAGCCGTTCCCGGAGCGCCGTGAAACACCCGAACCCATCTTCAAAGACGGATTTGAATTCGGCCGGTTCAACAAGTTTCTTGGGGCGGTAGACGATAAACGAACCGGACCGGGTCTCGAATGACCAACCCGAACGCGCGGCAAAAAAGTCCAGCAACGCGCTGTCAAAGAATTCGCGGGTCTGTTCGGCCATGTCGGATTGCAGTACGAATTGTTGTGAGAACGCCAGGTGTTCTTCGAAATCGATATCCTGCAACCCCAGCATCTGACCGACCCGGTCAAACATCCGCTCGGGTCGCATGCGGAACTCGGGCAGGTTCAACAAGGCCGATTGCATCGCCACAACCGTCTGCCGAAGGACACGTCGATTTTTGCCGTAACCTGTGATGTAGCGGTAGTCGAAGATCCGCAACTCCACCTCGTCGGTTCCACCAACGCAGACGTTGGTCAACTGGCCCTTGCGACCCTTGTTCAACAGCGGAAACTGTCCCAGTTGCACCTTCAGGGACTCTTCTCCCTCCGGAGAAAACTCGAGATTCAATTCGGCAGCCACGCCCGAAAGTGTCTCGGTCCGTTTTTTTGCGTTCGCTCGACGCACCAGGAAGATGATCAGCAGAATAATCGGGATAACAATCCAGCTGCCGCAACAAAACAAAAGGCCAATCAAGTCCTCCCGGTTGTTCTCATCGCCGCCCCCCCTCTTGTCGTCCGGCTGGCGAGCCTCATCGCCAGCCTCTTCTGGTGCCTCACCACTCTCCTCACCGGCTCCACCGGCTTCACTGGCGGTGGCCGCCGGAACAGCCTCCGCAGCGTCAACCGGTTCGGAGACGTCCTGCGCGCAGACAAGAGCGGGGAATGCCAACAGTATCAACCAGGTCAGCCGTTTCACGATATTCTCCAGCACAAACAGCAAGCGGGATTCAGTTGCGATCCACGCGGTATTTCTTCTGCCACTCGGCCGGCATCACACTGACGTCCGAGTTGTCCCGATAACGAGTCCGCAGATTCTCCAGTCCTCGCTTCAATTCGGCAATCGTATCGGCGTACTTTGGCTTGCCGTAGAGATTCTTTAACTCGTCGGGATCTTTCTTCAGGTCATACAATTCCCACTCGCCGAACTGGTAAAAGCGGATCAACTTGTAGCGAGACGTCCGGATCCCGTAGTGCTTGGCCACCATGTGGTAACTCGGAAATTCGAAGTAGTGGTAGTACAGCGAGTCCCGCCACCGGGGTGACTCGCCCTTGAGCAACGGCACCAGCGAACGCCCCTGCATGTCGTCGGGCACCTGGACACCGGCGACGTCCAGGAACGTTTCAGCATAGTCGAGGTTCTGGACCAGGTCGGTGTTGACCGACCCCGGCCTGGTGACTCCCGGCCAGCGAACAATCAGCGGCATCTTCATCGACTCGTCGTACATCCACCGCTTGTCATACCACCCGTGATCTCCGAGATAGAAACCCTGATCGGAGGAATAAATCACTATGGTGTTCTTCTCGAGCCCCGACGATTTCAGATACTCCATGAGTCGACCGACGCTCTCGTCAACTCCCTTGATACACCTCAGGTAGTTGCGGATGTACCGCTGGTACTTCCAGCGAACGAATTTCTTGCCAGTCAGCCCGTCGCGAACCAGTTTCGCGTTTTGATCGGCGAACCCCGCTTTCCACGCGGCCAGTTGTGCGGGCGTCATCTTCATCAGGTTCCGGAAACCCGACTTGTCGACCGACCGGCCTTTGTTGGGATCCCAGCCATTGACCGGTGGCCCGAAAAGGTCATAGACGATGTTCAGGTGCCCATCCACCTCCATCTCCTGGTGCCGTGCCGGGCTGGCATTGTCCTTCCAGCGGTCAAACAACGTGGGGGGCTCGGGGATCTTGATGTCGTTGTACAGCGAGAGGTGCCGTAGCGCCGGCATCCAGGTGCGATGCGGCGCCTTGTGCTGACACATCAGCATGAAAGGCTTGCCCGAGTCTTTCCGGTTCTTGAGCCAGTCGAGTGCCATGTCGGTGACAAGATCGGTGCAGTGACCGTCAATCCGTTTCCGCCCCTCGACGGTCTTGAAGTCGGGATTGTAGTACTGGCCCTGGCCCGGAAGGATCTGCCAATGGTCAAACCCCTGCGGATCCGACGAGAGGTGCCACTTGCCAATCATCGCCGTCTGGTAGCCGACCTGCTGCAGCAACTTGGGAAATGTCTGCTGCGAGCCGTTGAACTTGTTGCCGTTCCGCATGAAGCCATTCAGGTGGCTGTGCTTGCCGGTCAGGATCACGGCCCGGCTGGGACCACAGATCGAGTTCGTACAGAAGCTGTTCTGAAACAGCATTCCCTGGCGAGCCAACCGGTCAATATTGGGAGTCGGATTGACCGACTTCAGCCAACCGCCGTAAGCGCCGATTGCGTGGGGAGCGTGGTCGTCGCTGAAAATGAACAACACGTTGGGGCGTTCGGCCGACAGGGCCGGTCCAACCGTGATGACCAACAACACCAACACCCGCAACAGGCAAGAACGAATCAACATGAACAAACAACTCCCCGCAAAATCACGCCATCATCAGTGGTCTTGAACAATCGAAAAACAACCCGGGACTATTCCCACTCGTTGATCTGTGTCCCGGCACCGGGTCCGGTCTCGGAGATGCCGCCATCCAGTTGATAACCCCCCACATCCGAATTGGGACCTGCCTGAAATTCACCTTCAGCGGTGGCGAAATCCGGTCCGGGAAAAATGCGTCGATACAGCAACGCCTGTGTGAATAACGAGACCGGAATCACCAGCAGGATCGGCAAATAACACAGCAGCACGGCCAACATCGAGACGAGCGTATTGAGCACCGTCAATCTGAACACGTTCCCGAAGTTGGCCCAGGCAGCACGAACACTGAGCTTGACCGCTTCCCACCCCGAGAGGTTGTAGTCGACGATCAGTGGATAGGAGAACACGAACAACATCGACACAAACACCATCGCCAGGATCGCGAACAGGTACCCAACGAGGAGCACCAAAATCAACGCACCACCGGCCGCTTCTCCACCGTTTTCGGCTGCTGCTGCCGAAGCGATGATTCCGATGAAAAACAGGATCCCAACCGGGATCGCGATCACCAGGGACAGTCCCACCATGACCAGCGTGGCAACCAGGCTGTCGATAAAAAAGTCGAACCCCTTGAAGAGCATTGCGAAAGTCGGACTCTCGTTGTCCATCATCGCAAAGAAGCAGATAAATATCCCACACATCATCGGCCCCATCAGCACCGCCATCGGTGCGGCGCCACCCACGATCATGCCAACCACGCAAATCCCCAGCGTGATCCAGAAGTACTGCGGCCAGAGGATGCCCCACGCCTGCCCCCACAACTGGCGAGAACTGACCCGGTCAGTACGAAAACCGATCTCGCTTCCCTCTCCGCGACTCATCACGAGACCTCACTGTGTTTTTTTCGATCCCCGAATCGTCAAATCGGGATAACTTCCTCGCCACACGGAACAACACGATTCTACCACGCCATCCACCGAGACCAAGCACGGACCGGTCAACGACCACGCGGCCTGGAATTTCGTGCCAGCAATCCGGCGATCGCCTTGAGCAACCGACCCTCACATGGACCGGCCAGGGCCCAGGTCTGCTCGTATCCCCCCTGGTCGGTGAAGATCCTGTCCCCACCGATATAACTCATCCCGCAGTCCCCGAATCCGGCAACAGCGACAAAGGACCCCGGGGCCATTTTTTGAGCCGCCAACTGATATTCGACAAACGGTTCACCCGGCAGATGCACGATCTGTACCGGCCCGATCGCCAGTCGGTACAGCAACACGCTGTCTCCATCGTCGACTCGTTGATTCCACGCCAGGGTGATGGCCGCTTTGAGCTTCTGCGAGTCACTGGACTTGGGATTGGCCAACACGTTTCGGCAATACTCGCTGGAAAAAGTCGGTTCACGACGTCTGCCAAAACGCACCGGCACGCTTTTCCAATCAAAGCCATCAACCTGGTGACTTTTGACCCGCTTCACCGACTGACGCATCCCCCGATCGAGTCGTTGGACCAACCGGTCCCGCGCCGCTGCTGTTCCGTCGTTGTACTTGCCAAAGGCCACGTCACCCCCGCACCCGGTGAAATAGACCTGAAACACCCCGGTCTCTTTCTGCAACCGCTCACGGACGATCCCCGGAACGTCGTAGGTCAGACGGCGATCCCCGTAGAAGCTCTGTGGGTGAGTCGCGTAGTAATGCAATTGCACGACGGCCTGCTCGCCATCGGACAACGTGACCGTCTTGAGCCACGGATCGATTCGCCCCTCCGGCAGCGCCCGCAGTGCCGGATCCTTGGTACTGCTCATCCGGGCGGTGATCGCCCCATCCTTCTGCAACAACCGTCGACTGGAAGCCATCCGCTCAATCCGGGCCTGGCTGGTCCCGACATGCGTCACCCGCCGAGACCCTGGCACGGCCGACCGGACAGCGCGGGCGATCCGATCGGCCACAGACTTGAGATAAGCCGCCGTGGCAATCCGTCTCGGACTGTCGACGGGCAGCATCAGCACCTGGGCATTGGGATCCAGCGCAGGAGCGGTGTGCTGGTGCAGGCAATGCAGGCTGACTCGAGACGGAACTGTCCCGGCCGCCTCGGCGATCCGGGCCTGCAGCAGGGAAAACGCATCGTTATGGAATTCCATCCAGTCAATCGCGCACAGGACCACCGGCTGTCCCGAGCCACGAAGCACGATGCCCTTGGCCAGTAGCGGATGTTCCCTGGTGCGGGCTGCGGAAATGAATCCCAGTCCCACCGGTTGGTTCAACGGCGGCGAGACATCGACGACAAAAGTGGCGACGACCAACGAGGGCCTCGCGACACCGGTCTTCTCGGCCGCGCGAAGGGTGGCCACACGCCACGGAGTTGCCCCACCGACACCCAGCAGCGCGGCGATCAAAAACAGGCACCAATTCCTGGAAGAACAAGGCCCACGCATCAATCCCCCTCCCTCTCACGTCGACACGACCACTGGACAGCCTCTTGCACAGACGGATGATAGAGAACATCCCGGCCCAATGCTCATCATCGCTGGCCGCTTCTCTTTGCCTGATGCAACGATGGTCTCAACAACTCCGCAATCACGATCTCTCGCACATCCCCCCCGACTCTTGATCGCCCTGGTGACCATGTCCACGCTCTCCCACTCTACTGTCGCCGGGGCACCACCAGACATTTCGTCTGTCCCTCCGGATCTCACGCTTCCCCAACTGTCGGCCGGCCCCGCCGGTCCCGGCAAGCGAATCAAGGAAGTGCTATCCGGATACGAGAAAACCGATCTCTACCACGTCACCTGGCTCCCAACCGACTGGAAACGAGACGGGCAACACCCGGTGATCATCGAACTGGCCGGCAACGGCCCCTACCGCAACGGGTTTGGCGATGTCAGCACCGGATACCCCGAGGGGAGCAAGCTGGGCTACGGAATCTCGGGTGGTCAGCAGTTCATCTGGATCTGCCTGCCATTTGTCAACGACACCGGCACCGGGATCGCAACCAGTTGGTGGGGCAAGCGACCCGGGTACGACCCACAACCGACCCTTCGCTACATCAAGCAGGCCGTTCCCGAATTGTGTCGACGCCACGGCGGCGATCCCGGTCGGGTCATACTCGTCGGTTTTTCCCGCGGAGCCATCGCCTGCAACTACATCGGACTCTACGACGAGGACATCGCCAAGCTGTGGACGGCCATGATTCCCTACAGCCACTATGACGGTGTCTTCGAGAGATGGGGGTACCCCGGAGCCGACCGTCAATCCGCCCTGGTCCGGCTGAAACGTCTCGGACATCGGCCACAGTTCATCTGCCAGGAGGTCTCGAAGAATCCGGCCACGAGCCTGGACGCGACACGACAATATCTTGGCAATGCTGATGTCGACGGGAAGTTCACGTTCCAGTCAACCGGTTTCCGAAACCACAATGACAGTTGGCCACTGAGACCCTCGGTGGCTCGAAAGGCTCTGCGGCAATGGCTCCGCCGTGTCGTGCGCCTCCCCGGTCCGGGCAAGAGCCTCGACAGCGTACCACCGTTGGATTCCCAACCATGAACACGCTCAAGCAGGTGATGGCCCGACTCAAGACACTCGGCAGCGAACAGACCCGCCGCACGTTCCTCCGGCACGGTGCCCCCGACAACATGTTCGGCGTCAAGGTGGCCGACTTGAAGACGATCGTCAAACAGATCAAGGGCCAACAGGAACTCGCCCTGGAACTCTACGAAACAGGCAACGCGGACGCTCGATACCTGGCCGGCCTGGTGGCCGACGGTTCACTGATGACCAGAAAACAACTCGAGTCCTGGTGTCGGAATTCCGACTGGCAGATGATCAGCGAGTACACGATCCCCTGGGTCACCAGCGAGAGTCGCCACGCCCGCGACCTGGCGATGAAGTGGATCACATCCAAAAAAGAATCGATTGCCTCCAGTGGCTGGAGCACCTACTCGGCAATCGCATCGGTCCGCGACGACAGCGACCTGGAACTCCCGGAAATCCGGTCCCTGCTCAAACGCGTCGTCGCCGAGATCGACGACGCCCAGAACCGGGTGCGTTACTCGATGAATGGTTTTGTGATGTCCGTGGGACTCTATGTCGAACCTTGCCTGAAAGCGGCCAGGGCCACGGCCAGGAAGATTGGCAAGGTCACAGTCCACGTTGGTGACACCTCCTGCAAGGTGCCGCTGGCGACCGAGTACATTGACAAGGCCGAGACTGCCGGTCGGCTGGGAAAAAAACGCAAGACGGCCAAGTGCTGAAGCAGCCACACAATGGAAACCTCAACCGCCCCACCAACCGC
>CAZYAZ010000018.1:57849-69379 GCA_964646205.1 uncultured Planctomycetaceae bacterium
CAACCGCCCCACCAACCGCACCTCGCCGCAGGCGTTCGCGAAACAAACGGATCGTGCTGGCATTGGCCACCGGATTCCTTGTGCTGGTCGCCTGTGAATTGATCGGACTGGTCGGGCTGGCCGTGGTCGACGGACGGCTCGACTTCGACACGCTGCATGCCGACCAGCGTGAACGTGCCGCCGGATTCGCTCGCAATGCCCCACCACCCCTCGACGAGGTGCTGCACCCCCATCTTGGCTGGGTCCTCAACCCCGACCCCGACAGCGGTGTCTCGCTGGCCAAGACCCGTTTCCCGGTCAATCAACTCGGATTCCTCGACCACGGCCAACCACTGTCCACCCGTTCGCCGGACCGTCTCCGGGTGGCCATCGTTGGTGGTTCGGTCGCCTGGCACTTCTCGATGCACGGCCGAGACCAACTCGCATCTCGCCTCGCCCAGGCCCCCCGGTTCCAGGGCCGGGAAATCGAGATCGTGTCGCTGGCCATTTCCGGTTACAAGCAACCGCAGCAATTGATGACCATGGCCTGGATCCTCTCGCTGGGTGCCGAGTTCGACATCGTCATCAACATCGACGGCTTCAACGAGGTCGCATTGCATCCCGCCGAGAATCATCCCAAGCAGGTTCACGTGGCCTATCCACGTGGTTGGCATGAACGTGTCCGGGAACTGCCCCGATCCGAGATCGTCCACACGCTCTATCACCATGCGTCACTGCGGCTGAACCGGCGACACTGGGCCAGCCGTTTTGTCGACAGCCCCCTGCGATACTCACCGCTGCTGGGATTCATCTGGAGAACCCGTGACAACTGGTACCGCAAGCAACTGGACCACGACCTGTCGGTCATCACCTCGCAGTGGCTCAACCAGGCCAGCGTTTACATGCACACCGGGCCGGCCAATACCTACAAGGGTTCCGACCAGATGTACGACGAGATGGTTTCCCTGTGGGAACGCAGTTCCAGGCAACTCGACCGACTCTGCCAGGCCAACGACATGCGGTACCTGCACGTCCTGCAACCCAACCAGTACCTCGAGGGATCCAAGCCTATGGGTGACGCCGAGCGAAAGATCGCCATCTCGCCTGAGCACAAGTATCGCCCGGGAGTCATCGATGGTTACCCCCGGCTGAAATCAACGGGTCGTGAACTGGTGACCGCGGGAGTCGATTTCCTCGACCTGACGATGCTCTTCGCAAACACACCTCAACCGATCTACATCGACGACTGTTGCCACTACAACCAACAGGGCAACCGGATGCTGGCCGACGCCATTGCCGACCGATTGCTGATGTCACCCAGGTCCGAACCGTCGGCTAGGACTTCACCTGGTAGGCAAACACGTCCGAATTGAGCAACTGGAACCTCAGCAACAGGTTCTCGCCAGCCGGCAAATCCTGCCACGCCCGATTCTTCCACGCGACCGGCTGACGGATCCCGTCGCCGCGAATCGGCCGACAGTCGGCCGCCTCAAAACCAACAATCGGCTCGCTGTGTTTCCCTTTCGGGCGTCGGACCTCCACTCTCAACTCGCCACCGTTCCGGCTCTGTGAATTGACTGCCAATCCAGTTCCCGACCGGCGACCATGAAACACCTCGACCATCCCGCGGCCACCTGTTCCAACCGACGCAAACCGGTCCTGGCGGACCCGGGCCAGTCCAATTTTGCGAGTGTTCTGTCCCGGTGGAAAGGCGTGTCCGCCCGGACACGCGCTGTAGTAGAGATGAGTCATTCCATCGACCTCGACAGCCGACCCCTGCATTGTCAGGAAACCGGCGTCCCAGTCCCCGGTCTTGCCCAACGCGATCAATGGTTTGCGACCGAGTGACCGGTGCCAGGCATGGCCGTCGTAACTGTAGGCCATCTGGATTTCGCACTTGCCCTCCCACCCCAATCTCACGCCCGCCACCTGAGACGGATGCAGCCCCCCTTCCACCCAGTACGTCTCGGGAAATCCGATCAACAGGTCCCGGGTGGGCAACATGCCCATGCCGTAGAACTCCAAGAACCGTGCGCCCCGTTCCACGGCCATCCGGTCGTCCAGTTCGTCGGGATACAGAGCCAGTCGTGGCGCGGACCAGTTGGTCAGAGCGTCAGTCGGGGCCGTGGCAATGGTCACGCTGCGACGGTCAAAGAGCCGCACACGAGGCTCCAACTTCACGCTGCCCAGGATCCGTCCACGATGCGGATCGTGAACAAAACAGGCCGTGTCGGACATGTGGTGAAAGATGCCACAACCGGGGCGTTCGTAGAGATGCCAACGGAAGCCGTCGGCCGAGTAGTACATCCAGTACCCGTGATGCCTTCGGGTCTGCGGATGATCCAGCGCCTCGGGGACACCCAGGATCGGAGCAAACCCGACAGCAATGCCCAGGTAACGCCTTTCAGGAGGAGCGGCCGGTCCCAGGTCCATCACGCTCGGCCCGTGCCCTCGCATGTTGACCAGGTTGTTCTTTGTCGACCCATTCCGTGCCACCACGCCCAGTTTCGGGCGCCGCCAATGAATCCCATCACTGCTCTCGGCATAGGCAACGTCGTAGGGATTTCCTGACCCGGTTTTTTTGGCGATCGGCTGGTACCACATGCGGAACCGCTGTCCGTCATGCAGCACACTCCCATAGAGCAGCACTCCGGTCTCGAGCGAGGAATCGCACTCGAGAACCGGATCGCCGTGCTTCTCGGCCGGATGAAACCGGAGATCGGCTCCCTGGATGTCACGGATTTGTCGGGTGTCCAGGAACGCGAATCGGCTCCGCCCCGCCAGGTCGTTGGCGCGGGTGTACTGGTACCGTTGCGGTTGATTGAGGTTTGCAAAGTGAAGTTGGTCCGGCTCCGGCCTGGCAATTTTGGTGTCAGCGGCCCGGGTTTCCGGATCCGTGCCCCCGCCTGCCGCGACCGCCGCGAGCCCGGCTGCTCCGGTCAATATTTGTCGGCGACTGAATCCGTGTGGCGTCGAATGTGTCATCTCGACCGTTTCCTCGTATTATCGTTGCTGGCCGATTGCTATCCCGTGGAACATCCGCAAGGAGAACCACCACGCTTTCGGTAAAACCCAGACTATCCTCACCCCGACGGAAGCGGGAGCGTACCGATGAGTTCCACCAGTTGTTGCCAGGCCGTTTCTGGATCGTTCTTTTCCCTACCACAAACTCTCTCCCGTCTCATCGCGGTGATGGCAATCGCTGGGGTCTTGTTGCTCACCCAGACGGCATCGCTGCAGGCTGGCTGGAAAGCCGGGTTGTCCAAGGCGGAACTGACCCCCAGGACCGATGTCTGGCTGGCCGGCTACGGCAGCAAGCGGGTCGCCACCGAGACACTGCACCCGTTATGGATGAAAGCACTGGCTCTGGACGACGGGGCCGGACGCCAGGTCGTGTTGATCACCAGTGACTTCCAGGGCGTCCCCAAGGGAATGAGCGACAGGGTCTTTGAACAGGTGAAAAAGAAACACGGTCTGCAGCGACACCAGATCATGTTCACCTTCTCACACAATCACTGTGGCCCCAGGCTGGGTGAAGATCTGATTGACTATTACCAGGTCGAGGAAGCGCAGGAAGAACTCGTCCGGAAATACACCGACCGGATGGTCATTGTCAGCGTCGACCTGATTGGTCGTGCCCTGGCCGACCTGAAACCGGCAACGATCCACACCGGCCAGGGCCGATCGACCTTCGCGGTGAACCGGAGAAACAATCGTGAGGCCGATGTGCCAGCCCTGTTGGCTGCCGGAAAAGCCCTGGTGGGCCCGGTTGATCACACCGTACCCGTGATGACGATCACCGGCAAAGATGACAACCTGCGGGCCATTCTGTTTGGATACGCCTGTCACCCGACGACGCTGAGTTTCACCAAGTGGTGCGGCGATTATCCCGGGTACGCGCAGGTGGAAATCGAGAAAAACCACCCCGGCACGTTGGCAATGTTTGTCAACACGTGCGGAGGCGACCAGAACCCCCTGCCGCGCCGAAAGCTCGAACTCTGTCAGAAATACGGGCACATGCTGGCAGTCGGCGTCGAGGAGGCTCTCAAGAAAAAGCCCTTGCGACCAGTTGCCCCCGGATTGAAGACAGCCTTTGAATACGTCCCGCTGGCGTACCAGAAGCTCGTGACCCGTGAAACGCTTATCAAGGCTCAGAAGAGCACCAACCGGATCGAACGTCGTTGGGCAACCCGGCTGCTGGGCAAACTGGACAACGGTGTGAAATTCTCGCCGACCTATCCCTATCCGATACACGCCTGGCGTCTGGGTAAGGACACGCTGATGATCGGAATGGGTGCCGAGACAGTTGTCGACTTTGCGTTGCGGTTCAAGAACGAGTTCGGTCCGCGGACATGGGTCTGCGGCTACGCCGACGATATGATCTCCTACATCCCCTCGCGTCGTGTCTGGGAAGAGGGTGGTTACGAGGGCGGTGCCCGCCTCTACGAGTATGGCCGCCCGGCTTACCGCTGGGCCGGTGATGTCGAGAAACGCATCGCCACATCTGTCCACAAGCTCGTCAAACAGGTCTCGAAATAGCGACTCCTCTCATGCAACACACCATTCGCACGTCGATCGCGTGCTTGGCACTCGTATCCCCGATGTTCGCGGCCGACGCTGCCCATCCGCCATGGGTCCGTGTGACGCAAAAGGCCGGCTGGACGGCCCGGGATTCGCAAGGCGAACTGGTGTTCAAGAACCGGCTCTGGCTGTTCGGCGGCTGGATGAACTCCTTCGAGGCTCCTCCACGTGACGTCTGGTCCTCGGCCGATGGGAAAAACTGGACACGCGCCACCGAAAAGGCTCCGTGGATCCACAGCGACCTGTCGATGTCCCTGACCTTCAAGAATCGCATGTGGTTCATGGGGGGATGGTACAACGGCCGCCTACCCGGCCATTCGGCCAGCAACCAGGTCTGGTCCTCGACCGACGGCAAGGCATGGACCCAGGACACCCGGTCTGCAGGGTGGACGCCACGACTGGCCGCGGCGCTGGTCGAATTCAAGGGCCGCATGTGGATCCTGGGCGGTACCGAGAACTATTACTTCGGCGACACCAGGAGTCTCAAGAACGACGTCTGGTCCTCCGCCGACGGAAAGACCTGGACCCGGGCCACCGACAACGCCGGATGGGCGCCTCGGGCCTACCACCAGGCCGCGGTACTCGGCGACCGCATGTTTGTTTTCGGCGGTGGCAACTACGTCCCCGGGTACGAGGCACACAACGACGTCTGGAGTTCCACCGATGGAATCCACTGGAAGCGGGTGAGCGACAAGGCACCGTGGCATCCGCGGCTGTGGTTCTCGTCGGTCGTCTACCGCGACCACATGTGGGTGCTCGGAGGATGGTCCAACAATCCATCGAAAAACTGGGGCGACGCCTGGTACTCCCGGGACGGGAAGACATGGACCGAGTACAAGACCACGACCACGTGGAAGGAACGCCACGAGCTTTCGGCCTACGTGATGCGCGACACGCTCTGGATCGCCGGTGGTCACGCCAAACCGCTCAACAGCGAGGTCTGGTCACTCACGCTGCCCAAAAACTGGCCGGGCTCGCAGAAATGACCATCTGTCGCCGGAGTTAGTTGCCGACCGACGTTTGGTTACTCGGCGAACATTCCGAAAACAAACGCTTCCTCCAGTTCTTCAACGACAGTCTGTCCGTCGTCGTCGGTCAGCATCAGGGTGGCCATGTAGGCGTGCCATTTGGGCAGCCCGGGATACTCGCGCATCCGGTCCCAATGGGCACGACTTGGTGCCACGCCATGCAAGAACAAGCGATCGCCTCGAAGGTAAATAGCCATGCTCACCTCGTGCTCGGCCATGCTCTGTCCGATATCCGGCCAGAGTTCATCATGGGCCCGCTTGTACTCGTCATAACAACCCGGTTTCAGGCGAAAGGACTCGGCAATCGTGAACACGGATGTCTCCCCGGATGCTTGAATGAATCGTGCCAAACTACGACGATCGTATCGGCATCACCAGCATCAGGAGTTCTGTTTTGCGGAACATCTCGAACCGGCTCGTCCCCCTGTTGATTGGTGGCACCCTGCTGGCCGGCCAACTCCCGGCCATCGCGACGGGAGCCGACGGCACTCCCGGGCTGGTCCAGCCTCTCAGCGTGAAACGCGTGGTCTCCAACGGCCGGCACAACGCATTTGCCGCTTTCGCGAAATGGAAAAACAACTACTGGCTGTGTTTTCGGAGCGGGACCGGACATGGATCCACCGATGGTGACATCGTCGTCCTGAGATCCAGTGACACGAAGGCCTGGACCGAAGTGATGCGGCAGGACGTCCAGGGGGACGACCGCGACCCCCAACTGCTTGCCACCCCGAAACGGTTGTTCCTCTACACCAACAGTCGCGACTCGGGATTCCGTGTCTTCGCGAATCACACCGACGACGGACAACACTGGAGCAAGCCTCAGCCGGTCTACAAGAACGGGTTCATTCTCTGGAAACCTCTCAGCCACGGCGGGAAGTTCTATGCGGCGGCCCATCGCCCCGGCCCCAACAACCGCCGCCACGCCGACCTGGTCACATCGACAGATGGAATCGACTGGAAACTGGCCTCGACCATTCGAGCCGGCCAGGGAGAAAGCGAAACCACCCTGCATTTCCTGGACGGGAACCGCCTGGTGGGGTTTCTCCGCAGCCAGGTGACAGTCGGCGGTTTCCTGATGGAGTCAGTCCCTCCTTACACCAAGTGGACGCAGCGTCCCGCCGGACATCATCTTTCCGGCCAGTCGGCCTACACGTTTGCCGGTGTCACCTACATGATCTCCCGCGAACTGCGGTACACGCCCCCGGTGCCCCCATCAACACTGCGAGTGAACGTCGCCAGCAGGGTCAGCCAGGCCACGATGGTGTTCACCTTCCAGGATGGAAAATTGACCCCGTACTGTCGTCTTGGCCCACTCCAGGGCAACCACGACAGTTCTTACGCGACCGCGGTTCAAGTCGGCAACGAGATGCTGGTCGTCTACCACCGATCCGCTCACGAGTACAGTGGGGCCACGCGATTGAAAGACGCCGCCGAACTGTTCCTGGCCCGGGTCCCGCTGAAAACACCACAACGCTGAAGCCACCGGTTGTGTGCCGGAATCACACTACGGTTGGCTCAGCGCCTGTCTCAGGTAGGCGATGGCGTCGGCGATCTCGGCGGGGCTGATCTTCTCGAAGAGGTTCGACGGCATCAGCGAAACCGCCGACGCCTTGACCGACTCGATCTCCTTCCGTAGCACCGTGTCGGTCAGCCCCTTTTCCCTCCGCAGCGTCAGGCTGGTGGCCGATTCGGCGGCCATGGTCCCCGTGTAAATCCGCCCGGCGGTGGTCACAACCGTGTAGCTCTGGAAGGCCGGTTCGATCGTCGCGCTGGGATTCAGAAATTCCAGCAAGATCGCTTCGTCGGGTTTCTTGATCACACCGGCAAGATCGGGACCGACAGCATGTCCTTCTTTCTTCAACCTGTGACAGGCCAGGCAATGACGGGCAAACACCTCGCGCCCCTGCCGGAGATTCCGTTTTCCCTTCAGGGCCTTCTGGTAACGCACGACCCGCGACCGCAACTCCGCCTCCAATGGCCGCTTGGCAAACAGGCGTCGAGCCCGTGCCGACACCATCACGTCGCGAGCCGCCATCAACCGCTCACGTCGCGACGCATCGAGTTGGGCAACGGCCACCGTTTTCTTTTCCAGTGCATCGACCAGAACCACCAATCGGTCCTCACGTGCCATCACTGCATCGAGCACGTTTTTCCGCAACCGTGGCGTGTAACTGCTCCATCCGGCCAGCATCGCCGGGACAGCCTTCCGGTCCGACAATGCGTTCATTGCATCAACAGCCGCCAATTGCAGGTCCAGTGGCTGCCCCGGACCCAACAGTTTCTTGAACGTGGCAACTGCCTGGTCGTACGACGCAAAGGCCAACAGCCGGACCGCAGCAACCCTGCCGGGAATCGCAACACCGAGATCCTGTGCACGGACCATCGCGAGTTTCATCTCTCGACGAATCTCCGGCCGACCTCCGAAACCAAGCCGCGACGCCAGCCCGATCGCCAGGTGTCGAATCGGTGGAGATCGATCGGCCACCAGGCGAGACAACGCCGGCCAGGTTGTCTCGGCGCCTTCCAGTTTCACCTCGTTGCCGGCCAACCCGGACACCAACCCTTCCAGGCATGCCGTCTTGACGACCACGTCGTGGGGAATCATCGCTTCGAGAACAGGAACCCATTCCGTCACACGGCGGCGTCCTCCAAGAGTCGCCGCCAGGGGACCGATCAATTCACGCCCTCCCTTTCCCACCGTCTTCCCGGCAAGAAGTCCGGCCAGCAATCGTCCGGCACGGTCACGGGATCCCGAGAGAATCGCCGCCGACATCCATCGCTCGTGGCCAAAGCGGCGGGCGAGTTCCAACAGCGAAGAATCCGCCGCGGCATTTTTCGACTCACCCAGAGTCAGCCCCACCTGCAAGCGAACACGTGGTTCGGCTGATACCGACAATCGCATCAGTCGGGCAATGGTTTCGGCATTGTCCGGCAGCACGCGTTCGGAGAGTTGCAGCGCATGCAATCGAACTCCCGGATTCGTATCTCCCAGGGCCACAACAATTTCCTGCGGACGAAGCGCTCCAAGCCCCTCGAGCGTATAGAGGGCGTGCAAGCGTCCAACCGCGGACCGGTCTTGCCGAACCATTTCCGTCAATCCGTCCACGGCCGTGAGGCCACCACGGCCAATCAACAGCCGCTGGGCGGTGAAGCGTCGCCAGGCGTTGTCGTCTGCCAGCGCCGCCAGCAAGACCTTGTTGGACGCTCCCTGCCACTCGACCGCGGGCCGCAGCCGGGCTTTGCTGGGGATCAGCCGCCAGATGCGTCCTCGCTTTCGGCCTCCGGACAAGCCGTAACGTTGCTGGAGAAAGCGGGGGATCGCCGAGTAGTCTTCGACAATCTCCCGATACATGTCGACGATGTACATCGCCCCGTCGGGCCCGATCCGCAGGTTCACCGGACGGAACCAGGGATCACCCGAAGCCAGGAATTCTGACCGAGGCTCGTTTGCCGTCCGACGGGCCCGGTAAACCGAACCGTCAAGAGTCAGGGCGCTGCGATGAATCACGTTGTTGGACGGTTCGCAACAGAACAACTGGCCGACCATTTCGCGAGGAAACAGGCGTCCCTGGTAAATCTCGGTCCCGCAACCACTGGTGAAATATCCACCGGAGGTTTCCCGTTGACCGTAGAACTTGACCCAGTTCGGGTCTTGCCCGCGAACCACCCGCCATGGGTGTGGCGGACTGATGCCAAACACGCGGTTGTAGTTGGATGCGGTGTAGGCCACCGCCGGAGAGGCCACAAAGGGATTGCGGCCCAGGTAACGGTACGGCAGCGGCAAGTTGGCCGAAACCGGCGTTCCACCAGCCGTCGTGAAACGATCACCGATCGCGTTCATCCCCCAGCCGAAGGTCCGCACGGTTCCGGTCACCGGCTCAATCGCCGACCCGTCGGGCTTGATGCGAAAATCGGTCCGTCCCAGCGTGACGGGTGTCTTCAGTTTGGGACCGCGGATTGTCCCTCCATCACCACCCGAACCCACGTAAATCCAGTTGTCGAGTCCCCACCTCGGGTTGTTGATCCCTCGTTCAATGAACTCGCGTCGGAACCCGGTCAACAGGGTCTTACGAACCTCGGCGCGGCCGTCACCGTCGCGATCGGCCAGGAACAGGATGTCCGGAGCACACACAACCACCAGGCCATCTCCCGATGGCAAGAGGCCATAACACGGAGGCAACCGATCGGCCCACACCCGCGCCGTGTCCATCCGGCCATCGCCATCGGAATCGACCAGCAGTTTGACCGTACCAAATTGTCCTCGTTTCGCCTGCTCGGCAATCGGGCCACCGATGCGTTCCCAGCGAATGCGACGGACCGATCGATCGATCGTGCCCGACTTGTTCAATTCCGTCACATCAATCTCGCCTTCGAGATTGAACCCGTGAATCTCTCCAACGAACATCCGTCCACGGGCATCAAAGGCAACACACGAGGGCTCGACAACAACAGGTTCACTCGCAACCAATTCGATACGGAACCCCTCGGGCAGCCGGAGTTGGCGAACACTCGCAGCGGGCGACAATGGCAGCGGTGGTTTTGGCCCGGCCTGATCGGCTGCACCCGCCTCAATCACGCCGCCGAAACCGGCCATCCAGAAACCACACAGGACCACGAACCGGTTCGTCCCATTGCCCGGCAAGATGCTCAACGATGCCAATAGAGCGAGTGTACGTTTCATGAGACAACTCGGATCACGGCAAATCGGGTCCGGTGGCAATCATGTCGATCAGAATGGTCCGGCCCTCGAAACCGACTCCGCTGACCATCGCCTTGGATGCCGCCGGAGGGCGCTGGGGATCGTAAAGAGACGGCCTCAGGCGGTTCAATTCTCCGCTGGAACCTGGCGTGGTCACGTAGTAGGTCGCCTTGGCGAGGTGCCGGAAATCCGAGCGATGACCTTCCAGGCTGGACTTCAACTGGGCAAACACCGATTCCACCTGCGGGCCATCCGGTTGCTGATCGGGGGAATACAGGCCGGCCACGTAGATCCGATTCTGGCCATGGATTGTCGAGACGCGACTGAAGACCGGCGAGGCTGACATTCCCGGCGGCGTCGAAACACTCAGGCTCTCTTTGGACCGCTGCCCCGGCCTCCAGGCCACCACCTCGATCTCGATCGGCAGCGATCCACTTTTCCACTCCACCAGGCTCACCGGAGGAACCGTTCCACCAGGAAACTCCGCGGCGATGGCGCCGAGAACCGTCCCGGCCTGTTTCATGGGATCGGTGAAGCACTTGATCTGGACAATGTCCTGCCTGCGGACCTTCATGAAATCCAGGGTGGCCAAAAGCCCCTTGATCGTCCCGGTTGTCGCCACCGGCAGTGAACCGGGACGGGCCTGTCCAGAAACGTAGACCACCTCCCCACGTGGCAAAACGCTCGCTCGAGCAAACCGCGGCATGCCATTCTCGCCAACTCGAAACCGATACCCCACCCCGGTCGAAGAACGAACCCGGTGAGCAGGAAACACCGCATCAACCGCAATCCGTGCTTTCGGATCGGCCAGCGGCGTCTCGACATGGGCCACGGCAGGACGACATCCGGCCGGCAACCAGGCCGCCAGCGTTTTTTCGACAACCTGGCGAACCCGTGAACTGACCACGTAGACGTTCAACTTCACGAGTTGGCTTCTTGGTGTCCGGTATCCCACCAGTAGTTCATCGAGTTGTTGCAGGACGGACAGCGTCTGAGCGGCCGTGTCACCAGCCCCATCCACTGGCATCAACTGCGTGGTATGCACCAGGTGAGCATTGTCGACCCGGACCGAAACCGGCCGACCTTTCTGCTTGTCACCCGGATCTCTACGGATCAAGAACCGGGACGCGGGTTCGGGGCGAGACAGTTCCAGCAGGGCCTGTGCCGAGCGGAACCGGACATCGGGGTGCGGATCGTCCAGCAGGTTCACCAGGATCGGAACGGCCTCGACCATCCTGGCCTC
>CAZYAZ010000018.1:69479-74821 GCA_964646205.1 uncultured Planctomycetaceae bacterium
TCCGCCTCCCGGACCACGAACCGAAGACGAATGGGCTTCCCCGACAACCGGCTCACACTCGATGTCGATTTCCACTCGACCGGGTGCTCCAGCGCGTCGCCAAAAATCTCGTGGGATTCGGCAAGGGTGTATCCCGGGATTGGCTTTCCCGTGGCGTCCTGTATTTCGACACGCACGGATCCAGCTGCTGATGTCGCCACATTGACCGCCAGCCGATCACCACGAAAGCGAAACGCCCGTGTGACCAATTCGCCGCCCTCCCGGGGTGCGAACAGCGAGGCAAATCCGTCGATTCTCAACGTGTACCGACGCAACCTCGACGTCTTCCCCGTGAAATAACTCTCCGTGGCGTACAGCGACAGTTCCCGGGGGCTGTCGTCCTCGGGAGAATCTGTCTCCACCATCTGCCAGGCCATGTAGTTGTCGCCATAGGCCCAGTTGTGGCGAGTCCTCAAACCTGGCCGCAGGAAGGCCTGGTTCCATCTGTGAAATTTCCGACCATCACGGCTCGTCATCAGGATGGTGTCGGTCACTGCCGATCCGTACCGCTTGTTCGTCCGGGACCGCTGCTCTCGCAACTTCAGTGATGGCAATCGGCGGGTGCTGGGTACCCAGCCACGGTCGACGTAGCGGGCCGGGAACCCGATCAGCAGGTGCGGTGCCCGGTAATAGGGACTCACCTGGTTGGTGTAGAGTTGTTCGACCGGAGCACCTGGATATTGCAGCCAGTCCCTCTGGCTCCAGTGCACCAGGTCGTCGGAGGTGGCCGTCCGGACACCGCGAATCTTTCCATCGAAATCCCGGACAAAACTGCGGTATTTCCCGACACGAGGATCCCAGAACGCGAGGTTCTGAGTGTCGAAGGCATGGCCGGTCATGACCGGTTTCGAGCCGTTCATCGGCGTCCAGTGGATGCCATCAGGCGACTTGAATGCATACAGTCCGCGCGGATTCCGCCCGAAACCAACCGCCTTGTATTCCTCGCCCGGTTTCACCCTGGGGTTCGGGTCCTTGAAAACCGAGAAGTCATGCGGTTCCTTGCCGTTGATCTCGGCCAACACGATGTTGTTCTGTTTCGAACCGTCGTGTTCGAACAATCCCAGGTTGGGTTTCACCCAGCGAATCCCATCCTTGCTCTCGGCATAAGCAATCCTCAACGGATGAGACTGGTTGCCATCCGAGGGGATGTGCCAGGCGTGATAGTACATCCGGTACCGACCGGTCTCGCGGAAGCCCTCGTCATAAAACACCGTGTGGTAGTTGCACCCGTTCCCCTCCCAGGCCGCATCGTGGACCAGTGAGATCTCGCGGCGGACCGGATTGTGAAGTCTCAACCGGGCCTGGCCTTCCAGCCGATCGACCAGAAATCCGTCAATCATCAATTCGCGTCGCGAACCGATATCAGGAATTCCGTCGTCGGGCCCGGCGGCCTCCGCGCCTCCTCCCACTGCACCGTCGTGTACCGCGGCCACCAACAACCCAGCCAGCAGAGTCCAGGCCGCACGGTGTCGGAACGGGAGCCACACCGCTCCCGGGGAACTTGTCGCCATTTCAGAGTCCTCTTCATTTTGCGCACGGTGGCGGTGCAAACGAGGATCCCGTTGACAGGTCCACGAATGGCCGCCGTCAATCCACGATCAATTCGCGCGACTCTAGGGAGCTTTGCTGACCTGGACTTTTGTCGGCAACACGCCACATTTCCCCAACGCCAGCAGCGGATAGCAACTGCCACTGAAGGTGATGTAGTGGTAGGTGTCTTTGTTCAGCGACCGGGTCCACCAGCGACCGGATTGTCGCTGGTTCTTCAACAGCCATTTCACACCTCGCTGGATCCGCTTGTCCTTGGCCGCCATTCCGGCCTCCCGAAGAACCAACAGCACCAGGCCAGTCTGATGCCCATCACTGGGAGGATTCTTGAAATCCTTTTCGGACTTCAACTTCTCCGCCCGGCTGCCATCTCCCCAGGTCTCCGGTGTCGCAAACGTCCGGATCGACCAGCCCCCGTCGGCTTGCTGGTGCTTCAGCACCAGGTCGACCAGCTCCTGTTTCTGCTTGGCGTCGATGAGTCCGGGGACCCGGGCCGAGGTCCACAACAGCAGCAACTTGCCGTAATCGTGAGGTGGCTTGGTGGTCTTGAGATAGTTGTGTGTCTTGGCAACCCGCGCCATCAAATCGCTGTCCTTCAGCCCACCCAGCCATCCGGGAGCCGATTCCAGCGCCTTGGCGGCCACCGTGGTGCCGTGGTAGGCACTGGACTCAAAGGGAGGCCAACACCCGATGTTGTTGAATGAGCCATCGTCGGACTGCAGCGACAGCAGCAGCCGCAGGGCTTCGTCGGTTTCGGGTGACAGTTTGCCAGTGACGTGCTTGTCCCATTCGGCCAACGCTCCGGCCAGGTAGGCGATCTGGGTCGGCCGGACTCCGGTGCGAAGCTTCTCGATCTTTTGCTGCTTCATCTTGGCCAGATCGGCGACCAGGAATTTGCGGAGAGCCGGACCGGGCTTGCCGAGATACGACGACAGCGACGGCCGCATCACACCGAAAACCCCCGTGGTGTGACAGGCCACACACTTCCGCTTCTTCCACCACAGCTTGTTACCGGCCTCGATGTAAGCGGCGGCCTTGGAGAGGGAAAACTCCTTGAGCACGGGCTCGTCGACCGTCGCACCGGGAATGGATTCTTTCTCGAAGTCGTACTGGGGCTTGGGAGCCTTGGGCTTGTCCTGTGCTGTACCGGTCTCGAGACCGAGTCCACACACCACGAGGATCGCCACCATCACGAGACCCACAACCGTCAAACCGTTCCGCAATTTCATCTGCCCTGCTCCTTCGAGAATCTTCCGGCCGGGACTTGCCCTCTGCCACCATGATGCTGATGCTACCCGGTACGCACGAGCGATTCCAATCCGTGCCAGCGGCAACAAAAAACACTCGAACAAAAAGAGGGCGCGACCCCATGGCTTTGGCAACTTTCGGAGCGGGCTGTTTCTGGGGCGTTGAGGTGGCGTTCCGAAAAGTCCCCGGTGTGAACGATGCAGCGGTGGGGTATTGCGGTGGCGAACTCGAGAACCCCACCTACCAGGACGTCTGCACCGGAACGACCGGTCACGCCGAAGTGGTGGAAGTAGAATTCGACCCCGAACAAGTGGCCTACGAAACGCTGGTGGACCTGTTCTGGCAATGCCACGACCCCACCACCCTCAACCGCCAGGGGCCCGACGTCGGCACGCAATACCGATCGGCCATCTTCTTCCATTCACCCGAACAGCAACAGGCGGCCGAGTCCTCCAGAACGGCGGCCCAGGAACGGATCAACCGCCCGATCGCCACCGAGATCACCGAGGCATCGACCTTTTACCGCGCCGAGGAGTACCACCAGCAGTACCTCGAAAAACGTGGATTGGGCAGTTGCCACCTGTAGCGGCGCCGTCTCCGAAACCGACCTAGCCGCCGGTTTCGATGACCAGAGCCTTCTCTGCCTTCAGCACGCGATAGGTTGCCCGCGTGTGCTTGAGCCCCTGCCTGGCCTGGGCCACATTGAGCGGTTCTCCTCCGGCGGTGACCGGATCAACGACCCGGAGCGGACGCGGGGCCAGCAACGACATCAACTGGGGCAGGTCCCCGATTGTCTTCAGGCTCCCGGGAATCAACGTCCCGATTGGACCATCCTCGTAGGGTTCGTCGGTGATCACTGACACGGGAGCACCGTGGGTGTGCACCTGGTCGATGCCTGGTTCCAGTGCGCCAGCCACCACGGCCAGCGGCCCGGCCTCGCCGCGTCCCACCAGCCGAACCTTGGGCAACCGCCCCTTGTAAACCAGTTTACCGAGGCCCTCCAGAACTCGTCGGATGTCGGTGACCCACTGGGTGACCAGTGGGCGACCAATCCACATGGCCCACTGGCTGGCATTGTGATCCAGGGCACGACGGACCCGGTTTCCCTTCGGAGCCAACGAACCGGTCGCCCGCAATTCGACCACGGCCACGTCCCAGCCGGACTCCAGTGCCTCGGCGTACTCGGCCGACCTGGCGGCCGACGACGCACCGGCAAGATCCAGCACCAGGGCCAATCGCGACCGCGACTTCCCACCAGGATGCCATCGTGTCGTCACGACAATTCCCGGCTCGGACTCGATTTGCAGTTCCAGGGACTTCCCGGACTTGGTCACCTTGACCGTGCCCATTTCGGACTTCTTGCCCCCCGGCACCTGGCACAACCGCCGCAGGTGCGCCACCCTCCATTCGGCCTCCGACTCCCAGTGCTCGGCGTGCATCGGTTCAACCTGCTTCTTCATCGCTGCCGCCGCCAGGTGCCTGGAATATTGCGGCAGGCTGATGTGAGTCTCGGGCCGCGAATCCTTCGGCCAAACCCGCACCGCTTCGCGGTCCTCGGGCTGCAACTTCGGTTCGGGGATCGGTGAACCATCACCGATCCCTTTCAGGTGCCTGGTCATCCAGCCATACATCGCCTCACGCATTGGCTGGTTGTAGTCGTGCCCCGACTCGATCGGCACGTGCCGTATGGCGGCCGATCGGTCATACAGGTCAAAGACCTTGCTGGCACCGGCCACCGATTTCCTGGCTTCCCCGACGGAGAACTGTACGGCATCACGCGTGGCGTTGATCACCATCAACGCCCGCGGCGCCACCAGCCCCAGGACCTGCCACTCGTCGGTGAAGGTCAAGGCACCGGGCACCAGTTCGCACATGCAACAGGCCGCCCCGAGGTACGCCTGGTAGTTTCCGACCGAGCAGACCGGGACCACGCACTGGAATCGCTCGTCCAGGGCACCGGCGTAAATGGTCTGGTTGCCACCCCCGGATGTGCCCGTGACCCCCAATCGTTGCGGATCCACCTCGGGCCGCGTCTGCAGGTAATCGACCGCCCGCATGTTCTCCCAGACCTGGATCCCGCACAGCAGTGTGCCAGTCGGCCACAACGTCGCCGCAACCATCTCGCCGTGGTATTCCCCCAGCGGGGTCTTCAGTCCGCGTTCTCCAGCACCGAAGGCGTCGACCGAAAGCACGAAAAAGCCAAGCTTGGCCAGGCCAATGCAACGAGACTGGACAACCGGATCTTGCTTCGCGCCGCTCCAGTGACCGTGGACACACAACACGGCCGGCATCGGCTTGGCGTTCTTCGACGGGGCGTCGGGAACATAGGCATTGGCCGGCATCTCGATCCAACCGTCCCCGGTGCGGATCGTCCGCAGCACCAGGTGCTCGATCCGGTATCCGTCTTTTTTCTGTTCACCGACCTTGCGGACAGGAACCGGCCCCGGCGCGTCGGTCGACAGACCGATCGCCGCAACCAGGTTCTTGCGAACTGCGGTACGCAGTTC
>CAZYAZ010000019.1:0-7878 GCA_964646205.1 uncultured Planctomycetaceae bacterium
CCGGTAAACGGCGGCCGTAACTATGACGGTCCTAAGGTAGCGAAGTTCCTTGTCGGGTAAGTTCCGACCTGCATGAATGGCGTAACGACTGGAGCACTGTCTCAACCAGAGACCCGGTGAAATTGTAGTCGTGGTGAAGATGCCACGTACCCGTAGCAAGACGGAAAGACCCCATGAACCTTTACTGCAGGCTGATATTGGCACTTGGCATGTTTTGTGCAGGATAGGTGGGAGGCTATGAAACGGGCACGTCAGTGTTCGTGGAGCCATCCTTGAGATACCACCCTGAGCCTGTTTGGTGTCTAACGCCGCGCCATGAATCTGGGCGGCGAACAGTGTCAGTTGGGCAGTTTGACTGGGGCGGTCTCCTCCCAAAGAGTAACGGAGGAGCCCAAAGGTACCCTCAGCCTGGTTGGCAATCAGGCGTAGAGCGCAAAGGTAGAAGGGTGCTTGACTGCGAGACATATAGGTCGAGCAGAGACGAAAGTCGGGCTTAGTGATCCGGCGGTTCCGAATGGAAGGGCCGTCGCTCAACGGATAAAAGGTACTCTGGGGATAACAGGCTGATCACTTCCGAGCGTCCATAGCGGCGAAGTGGTTTGGCACCTCGATGTCGGCTCATCACATCCTGGGGGTGAAGAAGCTCCCAAGGGTTCGGCTGTTCGCCGATTAAAGTGGTACGTGAGCTGGGTTTAGACCGTCGTGAGACAGGTTGGTCCCTATCTGCTATGGGCGTACGAAACTTGAGGGGTTTTCTCTTTAGTACGAGAGGATTTGGAGGGACGGACCTCTGGTGTTCCTGTTGTCACGCTCGTGGCACGGCAGGGTAGCTAAGTCCGGCACGGATAAGCGCTGAAAGCATCTAAGCGCGAAGCCTTTCCCAAGATCAGGTTTCGCTTGAGTCCCCTGGGAGACGACCAGGTTAATAGGCTGGAGGTGTAAGGCAGGTAACTGTCTCAGCTGACCAGTACTAATGGACGATCGGCTTGGCCACATTGATCACTGGCTCGGAACATGCAACAACGTTGCAGGTTCAGAGTTTGAGATCGGTGGCCCTGTGTTGCCGAAAAACAAAAACGCACGGATCTCCGATGACGGCTCTATGCCGCCATCGCGATCCTTCTCGACACGCACGTCGAGGTCACACAAGACCCACTCGAAGGCTACTGATTGTCGAAACATGGACGTTTCCGGTTCGGAAGGGCAGTTGCCCGGATGCCTCTGGCAGCCGGGCGATCAGTGTCCGGACCGCTTTCCGGTGACTATACCCGTCAGGAAACACGCGTTCCCATTCCGAACACGACCGTTAAGCTGACGGGGCCGATGATAGTGCCCACCAGTGCGAAAGTAGGTTATCGCCGGGATTTCACATGGCGCCCCGGTTCCCTTTTTTGGGTTCCGGGGCGTTTTTTTTGCGCGCTCACCTCCGCGGTGTTCCTCATCCTGATCCAGAACATCGGGATCGCCCAGGACGACACCCCGGCAGCCCCTGCGATCGACACGGCATCGAGGCGTTTGCTGGACTCTCTACCACGAGAACGACAGCACCGCACACTGCTTTTTGGAGCCCGCAAACGACTCGAACTCAAAGATTCCAATTCTGCGTTGCCCCTGATCCAGGCCGTTCTGAACAGTCCCATCGACTCGTTTTTGGCCGACGGCGGAACCATCCGCAGCGCGAGACAGGTGGCACTGCAACTCCTCCGGTCACATCCAGCTGCCGGAACCCGTCGCTACCAGGACCTGTTCGAACCCGAGGCCGCCCGACTGCTGAGACAGGCCGATCAACGTGAAGGAACCCAACGGATCGCTGGCCTGCAACAGGTCGCCCGCCGCTTCCGGCTCACCAACGCCGGTTTCGAATCGCTCAACCGTTTGGCCACCATCTGGCTCGACCACGGCCACCCCGAGTTGGCCTGGCGGGCACTGAGAATGATGGCCACGGAACCGGCACACCGGCGTCGACTCTCGCCGGCTGTCCGTCTGAAGATCCAGGCCGCATCCCGCTTGACCGGACTCCCGCTTCCTGGAGGCCTGGACGTGGGTGTCGACAGACTCAACCAACTCACCCGGGACATCCAGCCAGACTGGCCATTGCCACTGGGGCCCACTCGCCCACATCTCCCACAGAAATCCTCCGCACCGATTTTGGCTGAGGCCTGGCACACCCGTCTGTCCAATCCAGAGGATTCCTCGCCACTGGCGGCCTGGGCCTCGACACAGCGGACTGACGGTCGATTGACCGGGGCGATGGCACTTTTCCCAATCGTCGTGGACCAGCAGGTGATTCTCCGTGACCAGGCCGGCATCCGCAGCCTGTCGCTCAATTCCGGTGCGACACTCTGGAGATACTCCTCCCCGTGCACCTGGTACACCCGCCACCGTGCCTTCGACCGATTGGTCCCGGTTGTCCGTAGTGGATCCGACCGACTCACCATGGCTCTGGTGGGCAACCCACGATTCGGCATGATCACCAGCGACGGACAACGTGTCTTCGCCGTACAACTCTCAAAAACGCCCGGGGAATTACCAACCCCGTCACGACCGATTCGTGGGCGAGCCAATCCGGAGTTTTCGTGGCCGTCACAACTCGTCGCACTGCCACTGACGCCTCCCACCCCCCGGACTGGACGGCCGGACAACGTCGTCAACCACCCTCTCTGGACCTACCCGTCTTCTGCGGCCACCGCCCGTCCCGCCGTGACGCCGGCACCAAACGTAACGGCCGACCCGGTGTCGGTCCTTGGTCCCGCAACACCCGCGGGGGGCTTGCTGTTGGTCCTCACCGAACAGCAACGCCAGATCGACCTGGCCGCACTGGACCCGGCCTCGGGACATTCAATGTGGACCCAGCCTCTGGCACACAGTGACGTCGGCCTGAACGACGCCCGGGGAGCCGACCGTCACTCGACGGCCTGCCTCGCGTCCCAGGCGGCCGGACTGGCCATCTGCACCACCGGAACCGGGATCACCGTCACCGTCAACCTGGTGGACGGCACCCTCCGGTGGGCTTCCGACTCCCGCCCCGATGGCGACACTGGCGGTTTCCCGCGGACTCGTCGATCTGGTTTGTTCCGCCCGCCCCGTGGCGACCCCGGCCTGGCCAACCTGCCACTGGTGATCAACGGTCACGTGGTCCTGCTGTCACCGACCTCCGACCAGTTGAAGAGTATCAACCTGGAAACAGGGCGAACCTTGTGGTCTCGAGGCCGCTCGGGACTCGAGTACGTTGCCGCCGTCACAGACCGAACACTGCTGGCCATTGGCCCCACCCAGGTCGAGGGACTGGACCACGCGACCGGCCGCGTGTCCTGGCGACGCCGCCCGGGACTTGTCTCGGGTCGCGGCGTTCGCTTGAGCCAGGGCCGTTACCTGGTGCCACTGAAATCCGGCCGCATCACGTGCCTGGAAATCGACACCGGACACGAGATCGGCCTGAGCCTTCCTCCGGCCATTGCCTCACCGACTCGAAACAATCCCGTCGGCCTGTTCACATCCAACGGCATCCGGCCGGGCAACCTGCTTGTCGCCGGCAACTGGGTGCTGTCACTGACGGCCGACAGGGTCACGGCCTATCCCCAGGCGGCTGAGCAATTGGCGACGACCCGGACCGAACTGGCCGCCGACCAGAAAAATGAACGTCTGCAACTGCAAGCGGCCGAATTGAACCTGGCGTTGGGACGTCACGAGGAATCGCTGCGGATTCTCGAATCGGTTGTCAGCAGCAATTTCCCACTGGTCAGACAACGATCACGGCGAGTCCTGAGAGAACTCCTGTTCCTGCAATTGGATACGGCCCGTTCCCTGCCCAGTTCGCAGGCCGGTCCACTCCTGAAGCGACTCGGTCAACTGGCAGACTCGCCCAGGGATCTGGCCCGCGTCCTGGTCGAGGAGGGGCGTTGGCACCTGCAACAAGGCGACCCACTACAGGCTTTCGAATCCGCCTCCCGCCTCGCCGGGCTAACGATCGACACACCGCCAACAGGAATCACGGAAGTCACTGCAGATCGTGACGGCACCCACGTCCTCACGCGTCGCAGTTGGATCACATCTCTTTCGCGAGAATCGATCAAGCTGGCCACGAAACGAGGAGGAGACACCGGCCAGTCTCTCACACGACGACTCGATGCCCGGGCCACCGCATTGGCCAAGTCCACGTCGCTCGACGAACAACTCCACTTTGTCCGTCGACACACCGGCAACCCGCTGGCCGACCCGGTGCGGTTATCGCTGGCCGGCCGGCTGGTCGACACTGGCCGATTCCAACAGGCTGAACTCCTGTTGCTGGCCATTCGAAAACGCGGGCGGCCACGCTGGCGGCTGCCTGCCACCGTGGCGCTGGTTCAACTGTGGAGCCGTTTCGGATTGTACGAGGACTGCGTGCCGCTGCTCGACGAACTGGCTGTCGGCCGACTCTCGGGAGTCCGTGGCCACGATGGAATCACCGGGAACAAATGGGTGGCCACCCGCCCGGCGAGTGACCTGGCGGTCAGCACCTGGCAACGACATCGCCATCCGACACCCCGGCCCGGCCGTGTCGAAATCACCCGTGACGAATCGGTCTCGGCCACTGTCAACCTGCCTCCGACTTATCAAAAATTCCGCCGGCAATTCAACACATCAGAACGCGAGACCTTCGATCTACTTGAAACCTACACCGATTCAACACGACGAATGACGCTGATGGACCGAAAAGTCGGCGTCGCTGCCGGACACATTGACCTGCCCACACAATTCAGCGCTCGCGTCTGGTGGCACCAGTGCCGCAGTGGCCACCTGTTTCCAATGGGATCCCATTCGTCCATGCTCGGACTTTCCTTGCTCGAACGGAATCGGACGGCCCCGCTGTGGAAACGCCCCTACCTGCCCCTGGCATCACGGCCCGAGATGCTCCGGGTCGGCCCGTCCGGCGTCCTGGCTGTCTCCTTCCAGTCACGGCAACACCTGCTGGCGTGCAGCCCGGTCGACGGCCAGTTGCTCTGGCGTCGAGGCGACCTGGAAACCGGTAGCGGAACCTTTGCCGACGCCACGTCAGGATTCTTCGGTGACGACCACGTGCTGGTCGTCAGCCAGTCCGACCGGATCGCTCACGACGTCTACGATTCGTTGACCGGGGTGAAACTGCGAAGTTCCCGGCTTCCGATCACAGCCCGCACCCGACGCCGCGCCTTCGGCCGTCACCTGATGTACGTCACCGTCGAAGCGGACGGATCGCAGCGACTCCGGGTCTGGGACCCTCGAAACGACCGCACGATCATCGACGAACGCCTCAAGGACCGTATCTTCCCTTTCGCGACTCCTGACCATCACCTGGCATGGATCGACGACACGGGTCAACTCAAGGTGCACGACTTCCGCGAGGGGGTCCGCCGACTGACCATCCAGGCACTTTCCAAGACCGACGAACGGATCAGTTCGATCAAGGTCTTCCGAGACCGTGACTGCTATTATGTGGCCATGCTGCCAGCCCAGGGTGCCGCGCCCCCACGAGCCGGCAACGCACCTGTCTATTTTGTTGGCGACACGCTGCTGCCGGTCATCCATGTCCACGGACACCTGCTGGCCATCGACTCGGACACAGCCACCCTGCGGTGGCGTCGCACCGTTGCACTACGCAGCGTCGTGAGATTCCGACACGACCACCTGCCGGCGCTCGTCCTGCTCGGGCGGACGCGAGACCGGGGCAACGGTGGCCGGCAGAGAATGCTCGTTGAGTTGCTCGATGCGAGAACAGGTCAAACACTGCTGCTGAACGAGAAACTGCCCACCGACCGCATCGTGCTGGCCTGGTACGATCCAGAATTCGCACGGTTGGAACTGCAAGGCCTCAAGAGCCGGATCATCGTCGACTTCCGAGCGAACTGAAACACTCGAGAACACGCGACGCTGGCCCCCGGCGACCGCAGCACCCGCTGGATCCCGGTCGCCTAGAGCAACTCGGGAAGAGGCCGCACACCGTCATCGACCAGATAATGTGGCCTGCCGTTCAGATCACTCACCGTCACCTGAGACACGTCCAGCCCCAGGTTGCGATACAGCGTGGCGAAGACCTCCTGAAAATGAACCGGTCGTGTCACCGGTTCCTCGGCAAACCGGTTTGTCGTCCCGATAACCTGGCCCATCGGCATGCCTCCCCCGGCAAGCAGGGCAAAAGCATTCCGGCTCCAGTGATCGCGTCCGGCGTTCTTGTTGATCTTCGGAGTCCGGCCGAATTCCCCCCACGCCACCACCGTCACATCGTCCTGCAGACCAAGCCGATGGAGATCGTCGACCAGCGCCGTGAAACCCTGGTCAAACAGTGGCCACACCTTCCGACCATTCGAAAAGTTGCCGCCATGCCAGTCGAAATCCGCGAAGGTGACTGAAACACAGCGAGCTCCGGCCTGCACCAGTCGTCGGGCCATCAGGAATTTCGACATGATGGCCTGGTAACCCAGGTTCCCGTAGGACAACACCTTGGCGTCATCCTTGCCATAGTTGCCACGAACCTCCGGGGACTCCTTCTCCAGGTCCAGGGCATCGGCCAGCCGACTCGACGTCAGGACATTGAGTGCCTGCTCGGCAAATGGATCCAACGTCCCGGTGTCCCGTTGGCCATCCACCTCGCGACGGAAGCGGTCGAAACCCGACAGCAGGCCACGACGTCGCCCCAATCGTCCCAGCGAGACATTCTCGTTGAGCGTCATGTTGGCACGGGCATCCCCCTCGGGCTGAAAAGCCTGGTGAGCAGTCCCGAGAAAACCTGGCCCCGGATGATTGTATGGACCGTGTGCCATCTTCATGAAGAGGTTGAACCCGGGGGGAACAGCCGGGTTGGCTGGGCCCTGCAGGCGAGAAACAATCGACTCGAATCCCGGCCATCCGCCCGCTGGCTGATTGCTCGTTCGACGACCGGTGACACACTGAAAGGACGAGTGGCCCCCGTTGGAACCCACCAGGGTGCGAATCGTCGTGATCCGGTCCATTTGCTGAGCAATCCGCGGCAGGTGTTCACAGACTTGAACGCCCGGCACATTCGTACTGATCGGCCGGAATTCTCCTCGAATCTCGCTCGGAGCGTCTGGCTTCAGATCCACCGTGTCCTGGTGAGGTGGCCCACCGGTCAGGTAAATCATGATCACGGCTTTGTGGGGGTTCTGGGCCCCGCTGGCCGCTTCGGCTCGCAGAATGTCAGGCAAACTCAGCCCCCCCAGGGCCAGCCCCCCAACCTGCAAAAACGTGCGACGAGACAGCCCATCACATTGCCGAAACGAGTCCTGGCCGGTGAATGTCAGCACGACATATCCTCTCGAAAAACGGTCCTGCCGGTCATTCTATCCTCACGACAGAGGCTGGGGAACCCGAACCGGCGCTTCCTGCATCGTCTCCTCTTATTTGATCGGCTGTTGCCGCCCGTATTAGCGTCAGTTTTTCTGACAAGATCAACACTCTCGCCCAGGATCGACGTAGCGATGGATGCGACCGCATGTGGACAGTCCCCGTGCCCCCTCCGCGTCCACTGCCGGTCTCGGCGTGTCGCGTGGAAGTCCACATCGACCAGCCGCAGCGACGGCAGCAGTTCGGGGTTGAGATTCCGATGCTCAGAGCAGACAATCGTCGGCAGCAAGGCGGCGCATTCGGTCAACCAGATCTGCAGCCAACTGCAGATGGGCGTGGCCTGCTAGCGAGAGGAGCAAACGCAAACTGGTGCCCGGGGCCGCCTTGGAGGCTTCCTGGCGACCAGGACAGCCGGTCAAAGCGCCTATAGCATAATGGTAATGCTCCAGCTTCCCAAGCTGGCTACGGGGGTTCGATTCCCCCTAGGCGCTCTCGTGCTGGCCCGCTTCCCGGCCAGCAGCAATTCGACCAGCCAACGTTGTCGCCCCTGGCACTTGGACC
>CAZYAZ010000019.1:7978-39211 GCA_964646205.1 uncultured Planctomycetaceae bacterium
TTCCCGGCCAGCAGCAATTCGACCAGCCAACGTTGTCGCCCCTGGCACTTGGACCCTCAGCTGACGGCGGTCGCGTTGCATTCAGGTTGTGGACGGCACCAGGGCTTCCAGGCTCTCGTCTATCGCGGTGACCAACCCCTGGACGTCTCCGGCCTCCATGGCCAGCGAGAACGCGTTCATGGCCAACGAATGACTCAGGTAATAGCCTCGTTCGATCAACTGGTGAAACAGCAACGAATTCCACTCTCTGCGGCAACCAGCGAGATCGCGATAGCCACGTGGCGGATCATCGGCAAAGTACAGACTGAACAGCGATCCCGAGACCACCCAGCTCAAGGGCAGTTCATGCCGGCCTGCAACCTGGCTGAGGCCATCGGCGAGACAACTCCCCAGTTGATCGAGTGCCTGGAATGCCTCGGCGGTCATCTCTTTCAGCGTTGCCAGGCCCGCGGCCATCGCCACCGGATGAGCACTGAAGGTGCCGCTCTGGTGAAAACCTGTCGCGCCCTCACGCATGTCCAACCGGTCCATCAATTCGGCGCGTCCACCGAACGCCCCGATTGGGAAACCACCACCAATCAACTTGCCGTACGTCGTCAGGTCGGGAGTGATCTCGTTGAGTTGCTGCCAACCACCCCGGGCCAGTCGAAACGCGACGACTTCATCGACGATCACCAGGACGTCGTGCGCACCGGCCGTGGCGGACACGGCCTCAGCCAGCCCTTCCACCGGTTCCAGGATCCCCGCCTTGGGATCCAGCAGAACACATGCCAGTTCACTGGCATGGGCTTCGATCAGGCCAACCGCCGCCTCGACATCATCATAGGGAAGAACCAGCACATCGTCGGTTGCTCCGGGAGCCAGTCCACGCACACCTGCCACCGGAACTGGAGCAATCCGATCTCCAGCGGACTCCACCGGAGGCGCGACGCTGATCTCAACAGCGTCATGGCTACCGTGGTATCCACCCTCGAACTTGGCAATCCGTGACCGTCCGGTCACCCCACGCGCCAATCGGATCGCGTGCAAGGTGGCCTCGGTCCCCGAGTTGCAGAAACGAATCCGCTCGAGGCTCTCCACGCGGCCACACATTTCCTCGGCCAACTCGGTTTCGGCCCCCGTGGGGCCACCCAGGACCACGCCGCGTCCGACCTGCCTGTTGATCGCCTCGGAAACGGCGGGGTGATTGTGCCCCAGGATCTGGGCCGTGTGGTGATTGGCACAGTCCAGAAACTCGCGGCCATCAACGTCTGTCACGCGACACCCGTCGCCTCGCTCGAAAAACAGAGGATAGGGAGCGTAGTAATAGGCTCCCTTGGCTCCTCCTGGCATCACCGCCGCCGCGCGTTGAAAAGCAATCCGTGACGTCGGCGTTTCCGACTCGAACGAATCGTGGGTTCTCTTGCTTGTTTCGCCGACCACCATCGCTAACCTCCTCACGGTCCCGATTACTCTACCAAGCTGTTGCCACGGTCGCGACAAACGCATTCGCGGCTCGACAGGTTGGGAATTGGAGGAACTGTGACGTAAGCTGGCCCGCGAACTGTCACTCGAAACATGCCACGCCAAAGAGAGAGATGAGGATGTCGACTACGGAGCGTCCCCTGTTGGTGATCCCCGGTGACGACCCGGTCCAGATAGCCGGTTCGCCCCGCCTGGAAACACTCCGGGAACACTTTGAGATCCGGCTCCACGACAACCGGCCAGCCACTGACGACGAGAAGATCGAACGTGCCACCGGTGCCACGGCCCTGATCAACTCACGTGGTGCCGTCACCTGGCCGGGCGACGTCCTCGGCCAACTGCCGGACCTGAAATTCATCAGCACCTGCGGCATCGGCACCGACTCGATCGACCTGGCCGCCTGCCGTGAACTGGGCATCACCGTTTCGAACATTCCCGGCCGAACAGCTCCCGTGGTCGCCGAACACGCTTTCGCCCTGATGATGGCCATTTCACGGAGGACCTCCTACTTCACCGCCGCGATGAAACGCAACGACTGGCACCAGATCCTTTCGACCTCGCTCTCGGGAAAAACCCTGGGCGTGATCGGCACCGGCAACATCGGAACCGAGATGATCCGACTGTCGCGGGCATTCGGAATGGAGGTGATTGCCTGGAGCTTCAACCCCGACGACGACAAGGCCCAGCAAATGGGATTCCGTTACGTCGAACGGGACGAGGTGTTCTCTCAATCAGACGTTGTCAGCCTGCACGTCAAGCTGACCGACGACAGCCGCCACCTGGTCGCCGCCCGGGAATTGTCTCTGATGTCGCCGGGCAGCCTGCTGGTCAACACCGCGAGAGGCGCGGTGGTCGACACCGCCTCGCTGGTCGAGGCCCTGGACTCGGGGCATCTTGGTGGTGCGGCACTGGACGTTTACGAGAACGAGCCGCTGGAAACCGACCACCCACTGACCCGCTGCGAGCACGTCGTACTGACACCACACTGTGCCGACCAGACTCCCGAAGGAAATGACTTGCTGAATCTCGGCGCGACTGAAAATGCGATCGCGTTTCTCCAGGGACATCCCCAGAACGTGGTCAGTTGACACTCTCTTCACCGGAACTCTCTTCGTGAGCCAGGCACTGCGAATTGGTATTGTCGGCGCCACAGGGCAGGGGGGCTACGGCCACGGGCTGGACTCGGCCTTCCGCCAGGTCCCCGGCACCACAATCGTGGCCGTCGCCGACCCGAACCGCGAGGCCGGACAGAAGAAAGCCCGTGAACTGGGAGCCGAGAACAGCCACACCGATTTCCGCCGGATGCTGGCCAACGAAAAACTCGACATCGTCTGCATTGGGCCCAGGTGGCTGACCCACCGGGTGGAGATGGTCGAGGCGGCTGCCGAAGCCGGCTGCCACATCTACTGCGAGAAACCATTCGCGGCCGACCTGGTCTCGGCAGACCGCATGCACTCGGCCTGTCGCCAGGCCAGGGTCAAGCTCGCCATGGCCCACCAGTGGCGGGCCATGCCACCGATTCGCCGCGCGTTGCAGGACATCGCCGCGGGACGTCACGGACGACTACTGAGAGCCTCGACCCGCCCCAAGGATGACCACCGCGGCGGCGGTGAAGAATTGCTGGTCCACGGAACACACTGGTTTGATCTGCTGATCACGATGGCGGGTCAACCACGATGGGCCAGTGCCCATATCCAGGTCGGCCACCGTGACGCCACCGCCAGAGACCGGACCGATGCCACCGAACCGGTCGGACCGATCACCGGCGACTCGATCTCCGCCCTCTGGGGCTTCCGCGATGGTGTCCGTGGCTACTTTGAGTCCACTGCTCACCTGTCGGTCCGTGGCAAGTCGAATTTCGACAACCTCTATGGCGTCTTTCTCGAGTGTGAACGTGCGGCGATCCATTTCCGCCAACCCGGAGACGCCTGGGTCTACCCGGCCCCCAAGGTGTTGCCCGACCACAAACACCTCTCGTGGAAGAAAATCATGATCCCCGGCTGGCATACTGGTGGAGACGGAAAACCACGGGATGTGCGTCGCACCTGGATTGCGTACGGCAACACGGTCCTGGCCCGCGATTTGTTCGAGGCCATCCGTGAGGATCGTGAACCACTCTCGGGACTCCAAAACGCCATGTCCATCACCGAGATGGTGCAGGGGGCCTACGCCTCGCATTTTGCCGCAGGACGGCGACTGCCGATACCACTCACCGACAGAAAACATCCCCTGGAGGGTTGAGGAGAGCCAGGCACCCCAGGCCCATCCTTTCCACGGTGAATAAGCCGGGATTGACCGACATTTGGACAGGTAATAAACTGGCCGCCGAAGCCAGAGAACTGGCTCTCGTCGGAGTGCAACACCCACTTCCGGCGACCTCAGTCCCAAGCCCGGCCGACTGACCTGACTGTCGGCATCGAGAGGCGCAATGGAATTCCTCGAAACCCTCGGCGACGTTTTCAGCAGTGTCGTCGCATGGTTCGAACGGATCCTGCGGCGGTTTTTTGGCTCAGCCAACGACCGGCGGATTGGGCGAATGGGGTTCGTGCGGCAATCGGACGAACGCGTCGAGGTCGTCACCGGATCGATGCTCGACAGAATCAATTCGCTGGAAGATGAAATCCAGGGACGCTCCGACGAACAACTCAAGGAAACCGCCGCAAAGATGCGCGCGCGGTACGCTGACGGCGAGTCGCTACATGACCTGATGCCGGAGGTTTTCGCAGCGGTTCGCGAGGTTGGGCTGAGACACCTGGAGATGCGACACTACGACGTGCAGATGATCGGTGGCCAGATCCTGCACGAAGGAATGATCGCCGAGATGGTCACCGGCGAGGGAAAAACACTGGTCGCCACACTGCCGGCGACACTCAATGCAATTGCCGGCAAGGTCCACGTGATCACCGTCAACGACTACCTCGCCCGGCGAGACATGGAGTGGATGGCCCCGATCTACATGGGACTGGGTTTCACCGTCGGCGCGATCCAGTCGACGATGACTCCGGGTGAACGCCAACCGGCCTACGCATGCGACATCACCTACGGCACCAACAACGAGTTCGGCTTCGACTATCTCCGCGACAACATGAAGCCGACCCGCGACCTGCAGGTCCAGGGACCGCTGGATTTTGCGATCGTCGACGAGATCGACAACATCCTGATCGATGAGGCCCGGACCCCGCTGATCATTTCCGGCCCGGCCCAGGACGATGTCACGAAATACGCTCGAGCCGACAGGATCGCGCGGCAACTGACCCGCGACGAGCACTTCGAGGTCAAGGAAAAAGAACACAGCTGCCACATGACCGAGGCAGGTATCCGCGCGGCGGAGAAACTGGTGGGCGTCGAGAGTTTCTACACGACCGGCAACACCGAATGGCCCCACCTGCTCGACAATTCGCTCAAAGCCCACCACCTCTACAAGCGGAACGTCAACTACGTGATCGAAGGCGGCGACGTCGTGATCGTCGACGAATTCACCGGCCGCAAGATGCCCGGCCGACAATGGAGCGATGGATTGCACCAGGCGGTGGAAGCCAAGGAAGGTGTGACGATCAAGGAAGAGAGCCAGACACTGGCAACCATCACACTGCAGAACTACTTCAAGCTGTACGAGAAACTCGCCGGCATGACCGGAACCGCCATGACCGAGGCGGGTGAATTCCTCAAGATCTACCAACTCGACGTACTGGCCGTCCCCACCAACAAGCCACTGCAACGGATCAATCACCCCGATGTGATCTACCGATCCGAGAGTGAAAAATGGGAAGCCGTGGTCGAGGAAGTGCGGCGCGTGCAGTCCGAATCCGACCAGCCCCTGCTCATCGGAACCGCGTCGATCGAGAAGTCCGAAGTCATCAGCAAGAAGCTGGAACGCTACGGCATCGACCACAACGTGCTCAACGCCAAGAACCACGAACGCGAAGCCGAGATCGTGGCACAGGCCGGCCGCAAGGGCGCGGTGACCATCTCGACCAACATGGCCGGACGTGGCACCGACATCATCCTGGGCGGCAATCCCGAACACCAGGCCTGGCAGGAACTCTCAAAGACCTACGAAACACGACTCGACGTCCCCAAGTCCGAATGGGACCAGGTCACTGAACAAATCTCCAAGCAGGGCGGCATGGCCGAGGAAGGTCGCGAAATCGCCGAACACGGCGGGCTGTTCGTGATCGGCACCGAACGACACGACTCGCGACGCATCGACCTGCAACTTCGCGGACGCGCCGGCCGACAGGGCGACCCCGGCTCAAGCCGATTCTTCCTCTCGATGGAAGACGACCTGATGCGGCTGTTCATCCCCGAAATGGCCATGCGGATGATCGATCGCACGATGCAGGACGGCGAGGCGATCGAGAGCCGGATGGTGACCAAACGGATCGAGGGAGCCCAGAAAAAAGTTGAAGAACGGCACTTTGAAAGCCGCAAACATCTGCTCGACTACGACGAGGTGATGGACGAACAGCGGAAGCGGGTGTACGCCTACCGGCAACAGATCCTCGATGGTGTCAACTGCCGCGAGTTGATCATGGAAATGATCGCCGGACAAGCTGAACGACGGATCGCCGAATTCCTCGACACGGACTACGCCTGGGGTGTGATCACCGAATGGGCCGCGGGAGAATTCGGCATTCGCATAGACGTCTCCGAGATCCGCAACGCCTCCCAGGAAGAACTGGCTTACATACTTCGCGACCGAGCCTCCCAGCAGGTCCGTGAGGATGTCACTGACCAGATCGAAGAATGCCTGGTGCTGGATGTCGACGAGGACGAGTGGAACTGGCAGGCGCTGGCACAGTGGGCCAATTCACGGTTCAACCTGGGACTCAACGACAAACACCTGCGGGCTGAACCCCGGGAGAACATCTTCGACCTGCTCGTCGACCGCATCGAGCCGGTCATCGATCGTTACGACTATTCCATCCTGGAATTGTTCCTGGAAGAACTCTTCCCGCTTCGCTCACTGTGCGAGTGGCTGCGACAGCAATTCACTCTCGACGCCACGCCGGAACAGTTCGCCGGCCTGACCGACGAGGAGGTCATCGAAACAACCTGTGAACTGCTCGACCATCTCTACCGCGACAAAGAGGTCCAGTTCCCCGTCACGGTGGGAATCAACAACTTCATGGTCTCCCGGCAAGGCGGCGGCGAAGGTTCCGACCGCGAGGGCCTGGTGCAGTGGGCCAGCGATCGCTTCAACCAACCCATCACGCTCAACGACATTGCCAACCGGCAACGTGACCAGATCCGTGAGGCCCTGCTGGAGTTCAGCGAACGTGCGTTCGACGCCGGCGAGAAACTGAAGCAAGAGATTGACGAACTGTGCGCCAACAACGACGACCGTGCCAACGGCACCAGCCACAACACCACGGCAGCGACCGACGTCACAGAGATCACCAGCTGGGCCGAATCCTCATTTGAGATCACCGTTGAACCAGACGAATGGAGCGACCTGGAACCCGACGACGTCCGCCAGCGACTGCTGTCGCTTTACGACATGCGGTTCCGCCCGGAACTCGGACAGGCCGAACGTTCACTGATCCTCGAACTCCTCGACACGGCCTGGAAAGATCATCTTTATCACATGGACCACCTGAGGTCGGGCATCGGCCTGGTTGGTTACGCTCAAAAAGACCCCAAGACTGAATACAAGAAAGAGGGGATGCGGGCGTTTGACCAGATGTGGGAACGCATCGGCGAGCAGGTCACCTCTTCAATTTTCCGGATTGAAGTGCAAAGCCCCGAATTTGTTGGCTCGCTCTGGGAGATCTCTGCGACCTCACACGCCGACGCCGATTCGGTCTATGACGCGGTAGAGATCGAGAAAAGCGAGGGAGGCGGGCCACAACCCGGGGCCGAGGTTGAAGTCATCCAACCGATCCGCAACACGGCTCCGCGAGTCGGCCGCAACGACGCCTGCCCGTGCGGAAGTGGCAAGAAATTCAAGAAATGCTGCGGTTCGCCACGCTAGCTGCCCGACTTCGGAACCGGCCATCGAGCCACCAACGAACGCCACACCGAGGGTAAGGATGCCCTGGCTGCTCAATTTCGTTTACCTGCTCCTGCTGACAGCCATCACGCCCGTGCTGGTGTGGCAGCGGATCGTGCGAGGCAAACGACGACCGGGACTCTGGAAAAAACTCAGCGGGCGATTGGCTCGCCGCGATGACGACACCCGACTGGCCTGGTTCCACGCGGTCAGCGTCGGAGAGGTCTTGCAACTGGAACCGGTCATCCAATCCTGCAGACAGCGATGGCCGGACTGGACCATCCAGGTCACAACCACCACCGATACGGGATACCACCTCGCACTCCAGCGGTTCCCCGACTGCCGGGTCGACTGGTTTCCACTGGATTTCAGTTGGTCGGTCCGCCAGGCAATCCGAAGAATCCGCCCCGACCTGATCGCCCTGGTGGAACTGGAACTCTGGCCCAACTTCATCCTGGCCGCCCACCGGGAAGACATCCCGCTGGCCCTGATCAACGGCCGGATCAGCGAATCAAGTTTCCGGGGCTACCAACGATTGAAATGGCTGTTCGGTCGACTGCTGCCATGCTTTGACCGACTGATCGCCCAGAACCAGGCATACGCCGAACGACTCGAGTCCCTGGGTGCACCGCCCGAGCGGACGCACGTCGCCGGATCGATCAAGTACGACCGGGTGGAAACCCGCCGCAACTGCCCGGCTGTCCGGGACCTGGCAACCCAACTGGGAATCCCACATCACGCCCCCGTATTCGTGGCCGGCAGCACCCAGGACCCGGAGGAGCGACTGGCGGTCGAGGCCTGGATGGAAGCTCGAAAGACCCACCCCAACCTGCGACTGATCCTCGTGCCAAGACACCCGGAACGTTTCAACAACGTGGCTGAAATGGTCGTGGCAATGGGCCACTCCCTGTTGCGACGCAGCCAACTCAACACTGCCGCACCACCGACTGACAGTCACGACGTGGTGCTGCTCGACACGATCGGCGAACTGGCGTCCTGCTGGGGCCTGGCCGATGTGGCGTTCGTCGGCGGCAGCCTGACCAACCGCGGCGGCCAGAACATGATCGAACCGGCGGCCTACGGAGCGGCAGTATTGTTTGGCCCCAACACCCAGAATTTCCAGGACATCGTCGAAGAACTGCTCGAACGCGGAGGAGCCCGCGTGGTCGCCGACGGCACGGCACTGACGCAGCGACTGTGCGAATTGCTCGACGACCCGACCACCGCCAACGCACTCGGAGAAGCAGCGCGTGGGCTGGTGTTCTCCCGACAGGGCGCCACCGCAACCACGCTGGCGATCCTGGAAGACATCATGCCGGAGCACGCGGCCTCCACGACAACAGCCGGCGGATCACAAACTGCCGACGCGGCGTGAAACGGAACCATGAAGAGCCCTGGGGCCGAGGAGTTGTGAGGACCGAAGCCCCGCGCTACAATCACCCTCTTCACACCCGATCCTGACAATTCTCCCGGAGCTTCACCCATGTCCGAATTCCTGTTCACCAGTGAATCCGTCAGCATGGGACACCCCGACAAGGTCTCCGACCAGGTCTCTGACGGCATTCTCGATGCCCTGATCGCTGTCGATCCGACCTCACGGGTTGCCTGCGAGACACTGTGCACAACCGACTACGTGCAACTCTCCGGAGAAATCACCTCCGGGGGTGCCCGTGACGACGATGGTTACCGCGATATTGTTCGCAACGTTCTCCGTGAAATCGGTTACACCATCGACGGAATCTATTTCCACTCAGACACCTGCACCATCGACGTGAAACTCCATAGCCAAAGAGCCGATATCGCACTGGGAGTCGACACCGGCGGTGCCGGTGACCAGGGACTGATGTTCGGTTACGCATCGAACCAGACCGAGGAACTGATGCCGATGCCGATCGCCCTGGCTCATCGCATCATCAATCGCCTGACCGATGTCCGCCAGCAGGGGGCTGTCGACTGGTTGCGACCCGACAGCAAAAGCCAGGTCACCGTTGAGTACGCCGACGGCGCCCCCCGCCGTGTTTCCACCGTGGTCGTTTCGACTCAACACGCCGACACGGTTGCCCAGTCAGAGATTGCCGAATTCATCCGTCGCGAGGTGGTGGTCCCGGTGGTGCCCGAGGGATTCCTCGACGACGAGACGATTTATCATGTGAATCCGACGGGAAGCTTCGTCGTCGGTGGGCCCCATGGTGACACCGGCCTGACCGGCCGCAAGATCATCGTGGACACCTACGGAGGCTGGGGGCGGCACGGTGGAGGTGCCTTCAGCGGCAAAGACCCCACCAAGGTCGACCGTTCGGCCGCTTACATGGCCCGGTACATCGCCAAGAACGTCGTCGCAGCCGGCCTGGCCGGCGAATGCGAAGTCCAGTTGGCCTATGCCATCGGTGTGGCCCAACCGGTCAACATCACGGTCGACTGCCACGGAACGGCCACCATTCCCGAGACTGAAATCCAGCAACGGGTCCAGGCCACGTTTCCTGCCGATGAACTGACCCCGGCAGGAATCATCGCAACCCTCGACCTCAAACGACCGATCTATAGAAAGACCGCAGCCGGAGGACACTTCGGCCGCAACGACCCCGACTTCACCTGGGAACGGACCGACCGTGCCCAGGCCCTCGGCCAGGCCCCAACCGGATGATCCAGACAGCCTGACATTTCGAGGGACTCAAGGGACTGAGTCCAATGCTCACGAATCACCCACATGCCAAACGCCCCTGGTCGTCGCAACTGGCGGTGACAATCTGGGTCGGCCTGTTGCTGGGATCATGGTTGCTGGCCGCCCGGGCGGCCAGCGGTGCACTCGATCGACCATTGGCAACAGGCCTGGGGTGGGCTGCAACAATCTCAATGGCCGCCCTGGGGTTGGCGGCCGCCGTCCTGTTTGGACGCTCACGGCCACGGACCACGTTGCTGGTCGCCGTACTGACGCTGGCCCCTTCGCTGACCGCCGGCCTTATCCTGCTGGACCTCTCGAGTTTCACCAGTTGGGTCGGGCTTGCTTGCCTCTCCCTGGCCATCACGCTCACGCTGCTGACTCGCAACCGAACAGGTCGACCACGGCATTCTCCCGCCACCGTCCCCGACACAATTGCTCCGTCCCCGGCCCCCGACCTGTCGCAAACACTGACACGTCATCGAGACCCCAACGGCGACCGACTCGTCGGCGACCTCACGTTGCACTGGCAGTCGGGACAACGTCAACAGCCTATTCACGTCCCGTTTGTCCCGGCATTCGAGGACAGGCCTGCCGTCTCCTGCACGTGCGACGAGGAGGGAGTCAGCGAGGGCGTACGAGCCCGGGTCGCCGAAATCCAGCGATACGGCACGCGGATCGAACTGAGACGGTCCGGGAATGTCGACTCCAGTCAAACCACCCGGGTGGAACTCTCCGTTACGCTCGACGACGCAAGCCGCCCAGCGGCCTGATGCTTTAGCAACTCACACACTCCAGCCACACTGGCCCTGCCAATCCACCCGACTCGCCACCCGACCATTGAAATTCCAGAACATTGCCCGAAACCAGCCGATCTGTGACATCCGCACGGCCCCCGTCGGGCGATTTCGCCAGCTCAAGAGGGAGCTCGTTGAGCAAGATTCCTGTTGGGCCACTGAGCCCCGCGACCACCAACCAGACCCGTTCGTCGGCATCGAGTCGCCCCGGGCGACCAAATCGACGTACGAGACGTGTTTCTTGCTTCGACAGCCGGTCAACAGGCAATCGCGCCCGACGACTGCTGCCAGCCTCATCCACCACCATCCATGGCCCGGCCAACCTGATCTTGTGTACATTCACGCCCAGCACCCCGATCAAACTGGATTCTTCGTCTCGCGCGTCCAGTTGGCACCAGTCTAACGGCTGGAATTCGCCAATGACGCTCTCTTGGCCAAGTCGATGTATTCGGTGTGAAATCAACTGGTTTCATTCTGGAGAAGCGGTTATACTCCGGCTGAAATCATTTGCATCACGCTGACAAGGGATTGTTACTGATGCAGCGTCCAAGCCCCCACTTTCCTGTTGAGTCAACCACATCTCAAGGGCATTCGCCTTCTGACTCGCCGCAGGCCAGGGTGGTAACCAAGACATCAACGAATTCTCCAAATTCCCACAGGAAGAGTGCGCGCAAGGTGTTCAGCCAGCGGACCAACTCCCTGCTCGGCATCCAGATCGTCGCCAGCGGTTCCTACGTTCCTGACCAGGTGGTCACCAACGAGGATCTACAGGCTGAACGAGGGTTTGATCCTGACTGGATCAGCCAACGCACTGGAATCCTCGAACGACGCCATGCTCCCGAGGGGCAGGCCACCAGTGACCTGTGTGTGGAAGCGGCGAAGCGAGCTATCCGCGCGGCCCGGGTCGACCCTTCGGAAATCGACCTCGTCCTGGTCGGAACCTTCACACCGGACTTCAACTGTCCGTCGACCGCCTGCCTGGTACAAGACAAGCTCGGCCTCGATGCCCCCGCTGTCGACCTGCAAGCCGCGTGTTCGGGCTTCATTTATGCACTGGTCACCGGGGCGCAGTACGTTGCCACGGGCAACAGCAAGATGGCACTGGTCATCGGCGGAGACTGCAACTCGAGGATCGTCGACCCACAGGATCGCCGGATCGCACCGCTGTTTGGCGACGGAGCGGGCGCCGTGCTGGTCACTCAAGGTGAGCCGCACCAGGGCCTGATCTGCTATCAAATGGGTGCCGATGGCAGCGGTGGACCACTGCTGCAATGTGCCGCCGGTGGAACCCGCCACCCGATGACAATCGACGACGTGGAAGCCGGCAGACACTTCCTGTCCATGGATGGTCGGACCGTTTTCAAATGGGCCGTCCGCGTGTTGACTGACACGATTGAACTTGTGCTCTCCAAGTCCGGCATGAGCATCCACGACGTGTCAATGTTCCTGGTGCACCAGGCCAACAAGAGAATCATCGACGCGGCCATCTCGCAACTGGGAATCGACCCCGACCGGGTCTTCAGCAACCTCGAACGGTACGGCAACACCTCGGGTGGTTCGATCCCGCTGGCACTCGACGAGGCTTTCCAGGCCGGCCAGATCAACCGGGGCGACACGATTCTCATGTGCGGCTTTGGTGCCGGACTGACCTGGGGCACGTCCCTGTTCCGCTGGTAACTGGCCCGCTGGCAATTGACCGCCGCGGACACATCCTCCAGCCCCCAACGCGGGTACAATCGAGGAGAGATTACGCGCCCCAATTCTCGACCCGTCGGCACGCAATACGTCCGGCCAGGAGACTCGTGTCATGCAACAAGCCCCGAAATCGCAACTCAAGCTGGGAATGGTGACCTACCTTTGGGGAGCCAAGTGGGATCTTCCGGAGTTGATTGAAAACTGCCAGAAAACGGGATTTGACGGCGTCGAACTCCGCAGCACCCACAAGCACGGAGTCGAGGTCACGCTCAACAAGACCCAACGAGCCGAGGTGAAGGCGAGATTCGCGGACTCCCCGGTCACGCTGGTCGGACTCGGCTCAGCCTGTGAATATCACAGCGCCGACCACGGAGTGGTCAAACAGAACATCGACCTGACTCGCCGGTTCCTGGAACTCTCACGCGACGTGGGTGGCAGTGGCATCAAGGTCCGCCCCAACGGATTCGTCAAAGGAGAGGATCGGCGACGGACAATCCAGCGGATCGGCGAGGCCCTACGGACCTGTGCCAAGTCCGCAGACGAATTTGAGCAACAGATCCGACTGGAAGTCCACGGACGAGGCACCAAAGACCCCGCGGTGATCCAGCAGATCGTTGACATTGCCGACCATCCACGTGTCACCGTCTGCTGGAACTCCAACCCCGGCGAGACAATTGACGGGTCACTAAAAACCAATTTCAACCGGCTGGCACACCGACTCGGGGATGTGGTCCATATCCACGACCTGTTCGACGAGCGGTACCCCTACCGGGAGTTGTTCTCGTTATTGGCCAAGCGAGGCTACCGCGGCTGGTGCCTTTCGGAGAGCCCGGCCACCAGCGATCCGCTGCGGGTCATGAAGTACTACCGGGCGCTGTTTGACCAACTCACCGGCTGAAACCCATTCAAGACGGTTCCGCAGCGGCGACCTCGGATTCATCCTCCACGGCCGCTGCCTCGTGTTCCACGTCGTCGGCTGGAAGCCACATCTGTGTCACGGGAATTCCGTCGGCACTTTCTCGCACGATCAGGTACAGCCCGGTCACAATCCCCCAGAAAACGCTGGCGGCATACCCAACAAACAGCAGGTAGGCCACCCGGGTCCAGAACACGAGAAATGTTGACGAAAAAGGCACGTCGTCGTTCTCGACAGGAGACTCCGAATCCGACACCAGCCCTGCCGGCACCTCGCGTCCTCCCACCAGGCTCGTCGACTCGCCACTGGAAATCGCGAGCAGTTCTCCATCGCCACCGGCAAAAGCATTCAGCCCGGTCGAAACCGACGCACCGGCCAACCACAGGGTCAGTGAAAGCAAGCACCACGCCAGGCAGATCGCAATCGATCCCACGATCGTCCCCAGCACCGTGTATCCTCCCAGCAGAGCAGGGCGGTCGGTGAGAAACCCCGTGGCGTGGCTGAACCCATCGAAACCATCACTGTCCTCGACACCAATTGTGGCGACCATCAGCGGCCAGCCGGCGACGAATCCCACGGCGACGAAGGCCATCAGCAAGCCCAACACCATGGGAATAAACCACAACAACGACACGACCAGGGGACCCGCCGTCGGGATCTTGGCGATGAGACCACCCATCGTCCCCAGCCCCCACAGGACACCAAAGCAGGACAGGCTGATCAACGCTGCAGAGAGCAACGACGCAACGTGGCCCAGGCCAAACCTCGTGACCTGAGCCAGGGACAATGATTCTCCTCGTGTCACGTCAGCGGCCGTCAGCCGCACCAGCATCACGCCGGCCAGTGACCAGGTGATGATCGCCACCAAAAATCGTGACCATTCGACTGCCGTCTCGGACCACGAATCACGTCTCCCCACGACCGCCACAGCCGGAACGACAACATCGCTCAACGGTCTTCCGATCAGCCTAGGATTCCAGGCCACGCGAACCGCGGTGTCACCCGGCTGGCTGTCAGCGGACAACAACAAAGACTCGGCCTTGCGGTCCCCCTCCAGGGAGGCCAACTCGACCTGCCACGGCCACTCAGCCTGGGGCTCGGACTCCGACAAGCCATCCAGCAACTGTCCACCGGCGGCCACCACCAGCGCAGCCAAGCCACCAATCAACCACCGTCGTGGATCCAACGACCCACGGACCACGGCCAGCACCAGATCCAATCGGCCCCTGGCTGATATTGGGTCACCGGGCCGCTGCCCGGATTCATCGCTCACCATATCCTCGTGTCCTTGTGCTCCGACGCAATCACGTCGGCTTCATTTTCCCTCGAAGCAACACGACAGGATTATAGCGACTCGGACCCGTCGGGGGTGCCGACAACGGCGACGTGACGACTGGGCCGCACAAAATGGCAAACGATCGGAATGGCCAGCAGTGTGATCATCGAGCCGGACAACAGCCCCCCGATCACGACTCGCGCCATCGGGGCCTGCAGTTCCCCACCCTCACCCCAACCGACCGCAATCGGCAACATCGCCAGCACGGTAGTCAGGGTCGTCATCAGGATGGGACGAAAGCGACGCACACTGGCAGCGACAATCACCCCGGTGAAACCTTCGGCCGCCTCCCGCCCCGGTTCGGACAGTCTCTGCTTGATGCAATCGACCAGCACGATCGCATTGTTGACAACGATCCCGGACAGCATCACCGCGCCGATGAACGACTGGGCATTCAGCGTGGTGTCGGTCAGGAACAGGGCCAGGATCACGCCGATGGCTCCCAGTGGAACCGTCACCAGGATCAACAATGGATCCCGAAACGATTCGAACTGCGACGCCATCACCATGTACATCAACACCACGGCCAACACGAGCCCCTTGGTCAACTCGCGGAAGCTCCGCTGCTGCTCCTCGTAATCGCCAACGATGCGGTAGGCGAAACCACGTGGCCACTCCTCCTGGGTGAGTCGCCCCGACAGGTCCGCGACAACACTGCCCAGGTCACGATCGGCCACGTCGGCCGACACCTGCACGACCCGCTGACGTGCCGTCCGGGTGATCCGCAACGGGGCATTGCCCGAATCGAACCGGACCAGGTCCCGCAACGCCACCACGCGACCCGCAGCGGTCGACACTCCCACCCGCTCGACATCGGGAAGCCGATCACGGTCAGAGTCCTGCAATCGGACCAGCACGTTGAATTCATCTCCCGCCTCACGGTACTTCGTGGCCTCGGCACCACGAATCGTCGTGTCCAACGATTCGGCAATATCGCGCACACTGATCCCCATCAGGCTGGCCTTGACCCGGTCAACCTGGACCGCCAGTTCCGGTCTCCTGTCGGGACGTTCCACGTTGATATTGATCAGCCCCGGCACCCGTTTCATCAACTCCGCAACCTGGTTGGCCAGGCGGTCGGCCTCATCCAGGTTGTGTCCCCGAACCTCCACCTCAACATCACCACCTCCGAAACTCAGCATCCGGGCCAACATCATCTCGGTCTGGGCCTCGACACGCACTTTCATGCCAGGAATCGGACCAATTGCTGATGCCAGTGTCTCTCGCACTTCCTCGACGGATTGATCCCGCTGGCTGCGCGGCACCAACTTGATCCGCAGCCAACACTCGTTCCAGTCCTCCGAATCATCTCGGTCCCCGCCGATAAAGGCCGCGACAGTGTCTCGCTGCTGGGGCGGCACCGAATCGAGAATGCTCTGCTCGATTTTCCGAGCCTGGCGATGGAGATGCTGGAGTTGGATTCCGGGAGCCATGTGGCCCCGTACCCGCAAGTCCCCCTCATCCGCCTTGGGCATGTATTCGGTCCCGATCCGTGGCACCAGGCCCACGACGACCGAAAACACCAGCAGCAACCCCGAGAGCACAAAACCTCGGCGCCGAAGCGCCAAACGCAACACGCCGGCGTACGCCCTTTCGATGGTGGCAAATGCCCTTTCGGCCACAGAGGCCAGGCCACCGGCCATCGGGCCCGTTGCCCCCACATCTGACCCCGGCTTGCGTCGCTCCCCCCAGTGCGCCGCCAACATCGGCGTGAGGGTCAGGCTGGCCAGCAGTGAACACGTCAGCGCAAAGCAGACCACCCAGGCCAACTGGTGAAGTAGCACACCGGTCATCCCCTCAACGAAAGCCAGTGGCACAAACACGATCAGTGTCGTCATCGTACTGGCCACGATCGCGGCCCCCACCTCGGTCGTCCCGTCGATGGCCGCCTGCTTGATCGGCTGCCCTTCATCCCGACGGCGGTAGATCGACTCGAGCACCACGATCGAGTTGTCCACCAGCAGGCCCAGTCCCAGCGCGAGCCCACCAAACGACACGACGTTCAAGGAGAAATCATGGGCGTAGATCAGCACGAAAGTGGCCATCACGGAAAAGGGCATCGACATGCCGATCACGACCGTGCTGCGAAAGCTCCTCAAAAAGACCAGCAACACGACAGCCGCCAACCCCATGCCATAGAGGGCAGTTCTCTGGATGTTGTCGATCGACTGCACCACGAATTCCGACTTGTCGATGCGGATCGAGAGGGCCATGTCGGGCAACCGGGCATTCAGCCGATCGACGGCCTCACGCACTCGCCGACTGACGGCCACCGTGTTGGCGTCGGACTGCTTGTGAATGTAAATCAGCAGCCCTTCTTTTCCGTTGACCCGGCTGACATCAGTCCGCTCCTCGATCCCGTCCTTCACACGACCAATGTCGGCAACCCGCACTATGGCTCCACCCTGCTGGCGAACAACCGTGTGGCGAATCTCGTCGAGATCCTGGAACTGGCCGCGACTGCGAACCAGTCGCTGCACATTGCCCTCGTCGAAGTCACCGGCTGGCTGGTTGACGTTTTGACGCCGCAACGAGGCCACCACGTCGTTGACTCCCAGGTGGAGCGATTCGAGCTTCTGGCGATCCAGGTCCACCTGGATCTCTCGGCGAACCGCTCCGCGGATCCTCACATGCCCGACACCTTCCAACTTCTCCAATTCGGGAACGATCTCCGTCTCGGCCCGCCGCGTCGTCTCAACGGCCAGTCGCTGGCTATCCGTCTGCTGCCGTTTCCTCTCCAGGCCCAGGTAGATGATTGGCGAATCACTCTCGTCGTACCGTCGGAAATATGGCCCCTCGACTTCGTCAGGCAACTGGCGACGCACTCTCTGTACCGCCTGTCGCATGTCATTGAGAGCAACGTCGAGGTCGGCGCCCCAGGTCATGCGGACCCGTATCGTGCTGGCCCCCTCGGCACTGACACTCGAAAGCTCCTCGGACCCCTTGACCGCACTGAGCGCCTGCTCCAACGGCCGGGTCAAAAGAGTTTCGATCTCCTCGGGAGCTGCTCCGCGATAGAGAGTTTCAACCCGGATGGTCGGGTAGTCCAGCTTGGGAAGCAGGTCGACGGCCAACCGTTCGACCGCCACGTATCCCAGCAACGTCACCACCAGGGCGATCATCAACGTCGTCACCGGTCGATGAACAGCCAGGCGAGTCAATGTCATGACGGCTCAGTCCGCCGTGGCCGCTGGTTCACCGACAACCTCCACGTCCTGGCCGTCTCTGACCAGGTGACTGCCAAGTGTCACGACCCGCTGGGCAGGACCTGGCCCCTCCAGGACTTCGACGATGTCTCCCTCGGACAATCCCAGCCGGACATCGACTTGCTGCACACGCTGACCATCCTCGGTGATGACAAACACGGTCTTTCGACCATCCCGGTCGACCACAGCCGCCAATGGCACCACGGTCGCCCGCTGGTGCAGATCCAACACGACCCGGACCCGGGCGTGCATCCCCGGCTTCAGCAGACCTCGAGGATTGTCAACGGCGATGTAGACAACAGCCGTCCGTGTCTGGGGGTCAAGCACCGGTGCCAGACGCTGGACGCGGCCGCTGAACACCTCGCCAGGAAACGTGTCCACTCGCACCTCCGCCGACTGCCCCGTTTGCAACTCCCGGTAATCGCTTTCACCAACGTGCACCGCCGTACGAACGGTTCCCAGATCAACGATCCGCAAGAGCGACACATCACTCTTGGCCAGGTCGCCGACCTGGACCATCCGGCTCGCCACGTGGCCGGCCAACGGTGACTCGATCCGCCGTTCAGCCAAAGCCAACCGACTTCCCTCGAGTTCACTCGCAGCACGATCCACCTTCGATGCCGCCAACTGCAACTCGGCCTTGGCGATTTCAAGCTTCGATTCGGCTGCCTCCAGTTGTTGAGCCGTCCCAACCCCCTTGGCCCGCAGGTCTTTCTGCCGCGTGTACTCCAGGCCAGCGGCATTGACCCGCAATTGCTGTGCTCCCTGTTCGGCCAGGGCCACTTTCCGAGCGGCCTCGGCCTGGCGCACGAGTTCCTGTTCCTGGGCGGAATCGAGACGAACGAGTTCCTGCCCCGCAGAAATCTCGTCGCCAACATCAACCGTCAATCCGGTGACCTGTCCGCTGACGCGTGAGCGGATTTCCACCTCCCGTCCCGCCTCCAGGCTCCCGACCAACTCCAACGCGTCCTCGACATCCCGCGTCACCAACCCCACAGCCTCGACAGCCACGATTTCTTCTCTGGAAACCGGCAGGTCAAGCTCCGAACGGTGCTGCGAATCGACAAAGACAGCCCATCCAATGCCCAGGCAAGACGCCAGCACGAAGGGCAAAACAATGAACTTCATCGACACTCGGAAGCGACGCCGCGTCGCTGGTGGGGGAGGGCGGGTTGATGGGCCTGTCCAATTTAACCGCATCACGTTGCATAAGGCAATGCCCATGCGTGCCGCTCGAATCACCGCCCGCCGATCGTTACAGTGGGATGGGTACCCGGTTAGTGGCCACAGCGTTGGCCGCCCCCACAGGAGAGAGCGATGGACCTGTTGAGCACGTTGAGTGGATCGTTGATGGAGACCTTCCTGCCGTCAGGCTGGGACCTGGCCAAGATCGACGGTTGCGTCGGGGATGACCCCTCCACCATCACCGACCCACAGTCTTGGTGGCATGACGACTTCGAACTCGTCCCCTGCGGCTCGCTGGGCGACTTCGATGCAATGCTCGGCCACGAAATCGCAATGACCATCCGCCAGGCCCGTGACGACGGCCACCAGTTGGCAATGATCCTTCCCGTCGGCCCCATGGGGATGTATCGCTGGGCCGTCTACTTCCTCAAGGAATGGGGGGTTTCCTGCAGCCACGTCCACGGTTTCAACATGGACGAGTGGAGCGACGCCGACGGCAACACGCTGCCATCGGACCATCCCGGAGCCTTCGAAAACGCGATGTCCGATGCGTTCTACGGCCCCCTGGGCGACCTGACAGTCCCGCCCGCGCAGCGACACTTTGCCGCAAAAGATTCACTTCCACACTTCGGCGAACAGATCTCTGAGATCAAGGCGGCCGGAGGCAAATTGGCCGTGGTTTTCGGAATCGGCCGGGTTTGCCACATCGCCTTCTGGGAGCCACAATTCGCCGCCGAATACGATTCGGTCGACGCATGGAAGGCCGACACCCACAGGATCGGTGCCCAGTTGCACCCGTTGACAATCGAACAGAACGCGGTGACCAGCTTCAAAAGTCGCACGACCCTGGTCCCGGCCTTCGCCAACACGGTTGGCCCCGGGCTCTTCCTGGGGGCTGACAAGATCATCGGTGGAGCCGACGGCACGTTGTCACGTGGAATGATGTGGCAGGGCCTGAGCCTGTGGATGACACTCAGGCACGAACCCACACCATGGATCCCCTCGACATTCATGCCCACGCAACCCGGCCGCCTGTTCTTTCTCGAAGAACTCGCCGGTCCGCTCGAGCCGGAGTGCAACTAGCGCGGGCTCCCACCTGCGACCATCTACCCCACCTCGGCCAGCACGTCTTCGTGGACGTACAACGGCAGTGGTGGATCGTAATGGACAGAAATTGCCAGTGCGTCGCTGGGACGGCTGTCGACCTCGACCAGGTCGCCATTGATCCGAATTCGCAGCACGGCGAAGTAGGTGTGGTTGCGCAGATCGGTGATCACGACGTCCTCAATCTCGCCGCCCAACTGCTCAACCGTGGCCTTCAACAGGTCATGAGTCAGTGGCCGCGGCGGCTGTTCCTCGGTCAGACGCCGATTGATGGCCCCCGCCTCGAACAATCCGATCAGGATGGGAAACGAGCGTTCGCCATCGATTTCTCGCAGGAACACAACCTGCTGGTCACCGATGTCGTTGATAACGATCCGAGCGAGTTCCATCTGGACGAGCACGTCGTTGACTCCGTTTCTCGACAGCGGGCCACTCGGGCCGGCAGGAACAGTGCCAGGAAACCCCAAAACCTGCGCGGTGGATTATAGCCCGCACCAAACACCGTTCAAGACGCCGGGCGTCTTAGCCAGCATCGAGTTGCCCCAGGATATCGTTGACTCGTTCGAGTTGCTCCCTGAGTCCAGCGAGTGTCGCACGAACACCATCGACGACCTCCACCGGGGCCTTCGACACGAAATTCTCGTTGGCCAACTTCTTCTCGTGACCGGCAATCATCCCGGTCAATTTCTCGAGTTCTTTGGTGTGCTTGGCCCGCTCGGCGTCACGGTCCACAACACCTTCCAGGTCGATATAACCATCAGCTCCACCCAGTGCGAAACTCGCGGCCCCGGCGGCCTGGCTGACCTCGGGCCCGACCGCCGTCAACTCGGTATTCGACAAGTTGAGAAACTGCCCGGAGACCGCCTCAAAATCCTCGGCCACATCGGGGCCACAGCGAACCGAGAGTGACAGCCGGGTGCTGCGTGGAATCGTGTACGTCGAGCGAACATTGCGAACCGCCACGATGATTTCCTGCAATCGTTCGAACCGCTCCTCCAGTGCATCATCGACCCACTCGGCGGGCAACTCCAGCCACGCCGCCCGCATCACGCACTCCGTCACCGGCCCCGGCTCGGGCAGCCCGCGGCTGGGTGCCAATTCCGCGAGTCGCTCCCAGAGTTCCTCGGTGATGAACGGCGTGGTTGGCGCCAACAACCTCAGCAGGGAGTCCAGAACTCCAACCAACACGCGTTGAGCCGTGGCCCGGGCCTCGGTTTCCTCCGCGTCGGACTGCAACCGCGGCTTGACCATCTCCAGGTACCAGTCACAGAACTCGTTCCAGACGAAATCACGCAGCGTGCGGGTTGCCTGGTCGAACTGATACCGGTCCAGGTAAGAAGTCACCTGGGCGGCCGTGCGGGACAGCCGGCTGAGAACCCAACGGTCCTCGATTGCAAGCAGTTCGATGGCCGGCAGCGGTCCCGGCTCGTACCCCTCCAGGTTGAGCATCGCAAAACGAGCAGCATTCCAGAACTTGTTGCAGAAATTGCGGCCCGTCTCGAAACGCTCGGCCACCATCCTCGCCACCGGCTCGCCGTCGTCCGGATCGTACCACGGGCTGGTGTACTGCCAGGACTTCCCACATCCACCACACTCAATCCGTGGCTTCTCGCCTCCACCAGGCGTCGCCTGTTGATGCTTGAGTTCCTGCGGGATCACGTGTCCACACTCGGGACACTCGTAACCGACCGGCAAGCGGATGTCCTGTGTCTCGCCGGCGAACGAAGCGATCGTGAACCGCACGGCATCGGCACCGTAGCGATCGACAAGATCCATCGGGTCGACACCATTCCCCTTCGACTTGGACATCGTCTGGCCGAATCCATCCAGTATCTTGGGATGGACGCAGACCTGCGAGAAGGGAATATCGCCCATGTTGTACAGGCCGGTCAGCACCATTCGCGCCACCCACAACGTGATGATGTCGCGACTGGTCACCAACACGCTGCCGGGATAGAAATAATCCAGGCTCTCGGTGGACTCCGGCCATCCCAGGGTCGAGTGTGGCCAGAGGGCGGAGCTGAACCATGTGTCCAGCACGTCCTCGTCCTGTACCAGCGGGTGCGACTCGCCCAACTCGTCACCAACCAGGTCGGTTTCGGCACAGACCAGCCAGCCCCCGTTCTCCTGGTCGGGATGCCAACAGACATCCTCCCGATCACCAAAGGCTGCCTCGAGGTCCGCCAGTTCGCAACTGCGACAGTACCAGATCGGAATCCGGTGCCCCCACCACAACTGTCGCGAGACGCACCAGTCGCGTTTTTCACCAAGCCAATCCAGGTAGGTCTTGGCGTAACGATTGGGATAAAACGTCACGCGGCCGTCCTCGACCGCGTCGATGGCTGCCTGCGCCAGGTTGTCCATCTTCACGAACCACTGGTCAGACAGGTACGGCTCTATCGGGGTCTTGGACCGATCACTGTGAGCCAGGTCAATCGCCCGCTCCTCGACACCGCCAGAGAGCCCCAGGTCGTCCATCGCCTTGGCGACCTGCTTCCGGGCCTCGTAACGATCCAGCCCGGCGTAGGCTCCTCCATTGCCATTGATCGTTCCATCGGAGTTCAGGATGTTGATCATCGGCAGATCGTTGCGGAGACCACAGGCGTAGTCATTCGGGTCGTGGGCCGGCGTCACCTTCACCGCCCCGGTCCCCATTTCCATCTTGGCCAGCAACGCATCGGCGATAATCGGAATCTCGCGGTCAACCAGCGGCACGTGCACGGACTGGCCGACCAGGTGACTGTATCGTTCGTCCGAGGGATGGACGCACACCGCCGTGTCACCCAGCATCGTTTCGGGTCGCGTCGTCGAGAACGAAATCATCTCGTCAGAACCAACCACCGGATATTGGAATGTCCAAAAGCCGCCCTGGACCTCCTCGTAGAACACCTCGTCATCGGCAACGGCCGTCTGGAGGTACGAGTCCCAGTTGACCAACCGCTTGCCACGGTAGATCAACCCGTCATCAAACAACCGGAAAAATGTTCGACGAACAGCCCTCGAGCACATCTCGTCGAGCGTGAACCTGGTCCGTCGCCAGTCACAACTGGCACCGATCAGTTTCATTTGCGAGAGAATGCGTTGTTCGTAGGCGTCCTTCCACTTCCAGATCCGCTCGACGAGTGCCTCGCGACCAACATCGTGACGTGTCAGCCCCTCCTCCTCGAGCATTCTTCGCTCGACAACGGCCTGGGTCGCGATCCCCGCATGATCGGTGCCCGGCATCCACAGGGCCTCAAACCCCTGCATCCGTTTCCAACGGGTGAGCAGGTCCTGGAGCGTTCCGTTGAGCGCGTGTCCCATGTGCAACGCCCCGGTGACGTTGGGCAGGGGGATCATGATCGTGTGCTGCGGCCGATCGGCGTTCGGCTCGGCATCAAAGTAACCGCGATCGGACCACTCGGCATACCACCGCGTCTGGGCAGCGGCGGGATCGTATTGTTTGGGAATCTCGGCTGCCATCACGTGTCGTCCCGGTCCACGGCCGAATCGGCCAACGGTGGATCCGTGGCGTCCTTGTCCTTGTACAACTTGTATTCGACGCTGTCGACCAGCGCCAGCCAACTGGCCTCGATGATGTTCTCGCTGACCCCCACCGTGCTCCACACCTCCTCGGGATCACGACTCTGGATCACCACCCGCACCCGCGCGGCAGTCCCCTCCGTCGAATTGATCACCCGCACCTTGTAATCGACCAACTGCATGGTCTTGAGGCTGGGAAACACGTCGCTCAGGGCTTTCCGCAAGGCCGTGTCCAGGGCATTGACCGGGCCATCTCCCTCGGCAACCACGTGAACTTCCTGGTCATTGACCACCAGTTTGACCGTCGCCTCGGTCGACGGTTCCGCCGCCGCCTCGGTTTCGACATTCACCCGGTAGTGCAGCCGCTCGAACAGGGGCCGGTAGGTTCCGGCCACCTTCTTGACCAGCAAGTCGAACGACGCTTCGGCGGCCTCGAACTGGTATCCCTCGTTCTCCAGGTCCTGCACCCGTGACAGGATTCTTGACATCAGTTCATCGTCCTGCTGCATCCGATGACGCGTGGTCACGGCGACGATGTTGGAACGGCCCGACAACTCGCTGACAAGGATGCGACGCACGTTGCCAACCGACTCGGGAGGAATGTGCTCGTAACTGGCGGCCACCCGGTTGACCGCATGCACGTGCATGCCTCCCTTGTGAGCAAACGCGCTCTGGCCGACAAACGGCTGCCCGGGCCGAAAGTTCATATTGGCCAATTCGTAGACATAGCGAGACAACTCGGCCAGATGTTGAACTCCGTCTCCCCTGAGCACCTCGCATCCGGTCTTTTTCAGGGCGAGATTGGCAACCACGCTGACCAGATCCGCATTGCCGCAACGCTCACCAATGCCGTTGATGGTCCCCTGCACATGTCCGACGCCGCGATCGATAGCGGCCAGGGAATTGGCGACACCGACGTCGGAGTCGTTGTGGCAATGGATCCCCAACGGGACGTCCACCGCCCCGATCGCGGCATCCACCCCCGCCACGATGTCCTCGGGCAACCGCCCGCCATTGGTATCACAGAGCACGATGGTCCGCGCGCCCGCTTCCGCGGCGGCTACAATCGTTTGCAGGGCGTAATCGGGATTGGCCGCCCAGCCGTCGAAGAAGTGCTCGGCGTCATAGATCACCTCGCGTCCCTCGCCCGCCAGGAAAGCCACCGAGTCGGTCAGCATGGCCAGGTTTTCGTCAAGATCCACACGCAGCACCTCGCTCACGTGCAGGTCCCACGTCTTTCCGACCACCGTGCAAACCGGCGCCTGCGAGTCACGCAGCGCCTGCATCCCCGTGTCATCCTCTGCCGCTACGCCACGACGGCGGGTCATTCCAAAGGCGGCGATCCGAACATTTTCAAGCCCCAGGTCCCGCACCGCCTGGAAGTACTCCGCATCCTTGGGATTCGATAGCGGATAGCCTCCTTCGACGAAATCGACCCCAAGAGCATCCAGCCGTTGTGTGATCTGCAACTTGTCCTGGAGCGAGAAATTGACTCCCTCACCCTGGCTGCCGTCACGCAACGTGGTGTCGTATATTTCGATCCGTGGCATCGGGCCGTCCCGTGCACTGCGAAGAAACAAAAATGCCCCAGGCGATCAGCGGCCCGGGGCGAATTCCATGATAGGTCATGATAGGTCAGCGACCGGGGACCGTCAAACCTCGCTCAAACCGACCGGAACCCCGTCCTCCTGGGGCGTCTCCTCACCCCGCTGATACGCCTCCCACTCCTCCGAGGTGTACATGACTTCACGAGCCTGCGAGCCGTTGTAGTCGCCCACGATGCCGTCCTCGGCCATGAAATCCACCAGCCGGGCGGCCCGACCATAGCCGATCCCCAGGCACCGCTGAAGCAACGAAACGCTGCCCCGGCCTTCACGAATCACCACCTCGATCGCCTGCTCATACAACTCGTCACGGTCCTTGAGTCGGCCCAGGACTCCACCCTCGGACCCCTCGGCCGAATTGATCTGATCCAGTTCGTCGGAATAGCTGGGCTCGACCTCTCTGAAGAAATCGATCACCGCGTTGACCTCGTCGTCGCTGACAAACGTGCCCTGGGCACGGACCAGATGGCTGGTGCCTGGAGTGAGATAGAGCATGTCACCATTGCCCAGCAACTTGTCGGCGCCGATCTCGTCCAGCACCACGCGACTGTCAGTCCGACTGGCCACCTGGAACGACACCCGGGCCGGCAGATTCGACTTGATCAATCCGGTGATCACATCAACGGTCGGCTTCTGGGTTGCCAGGACAAGGTGGATGCCCACCGCACGAGACTTCTGTGCCAGCCGGATGATGTGACGCTCGACATCCTTGCCGGCAGACATCATCAGGTCGGCCATCTCGTCGGCGACAATCACGATGTACGGCATGGATTCAGGAACCTCCTCGGCCTCGAGATCCTCCTCCTCCAGTCCAAGTCGGTCGAGCACGGTGTCACGGTCCAGGGCGTTGAAACTGTCCAGGTGCCGGACGCCACAGCGTGCCAGCAAATCGTATCGTTCCTCCATCTTGTCGACCGCCCAGGCCAACACCGCCTCGGCTTTCTTCATGTCGGTGATCACCGGATGCATCAGGTGAGGAATCCGGCGGTAGGGACTCAACTCGACCATCTTCGGGTCAATCATCAGCATCCGCACTTCGTCCGGACGACGGGTCATCAGCAACGAGAGAATCAGCGAGTTCAGGCACACGCTCTTGCCCGTCCCGGTGCGCCCGGCAATCAGCAGGTGTGGCATCCGGGCCAGGTCAATGGTCAATGGACGTCCACTGACATCCTTCCCCAGGAACACTGGCAACCGCTGACCCTCGGCCTCACGACTGCCCGACTCGATCAACTCGCGCAACCGCACCATCACGCGCTGCTCATTGGGCACCTCGATCCCGACAGTATTTTTCCCAGGGATCGGGGCCACGACACGGACCGTGGGCACCCGCAACGCGATGGCCAGGTCATCGGCCAGGCGGCTCACCTTCGAAAGCCTCAGTCCCGCTTCCAGTTCGAGTTCGAACTGGGTGATCACCGGGCCGGTATCGATCGCAACCACCCGCACGCTGAGACCAAATTCACGAAATGATTGTTCGAGCATGATCGCGGCGACCTGGGCCTTCTTGGCCAGCAGGCTGTAGGGAACATCTTCAGCGTCGTCCAGCAAATCGAGATCGGGGAGAACATGTTCGTCGTCATCTTCGAAACCGGCTGCCTCAAGTCGCTCGTAGACCTCCTCGCGTTCACTGGGCGCCACCACGGCCGGCGCATTCACCTGGAGAGGCTGCCGGGGCGTCGCCTCGACCTCCTGGTCGTCAATGCGATGCACCGTCGGAGATTCGACCAGTGTTTTCACCACGGGTCCCGGTTCCTCTCCGGGAACTTCCATCCCACCAACTCGAACAAACGGTGTCTCGTCGGCCAGCGCGGCCTCCACTTCAATCGCCAGAGAATCCGACACCGACGACCGGTCAACCACCGCCACCTCGTCACGTGCAACATCCCGCTCCTGGATCTGAACCAGGAGCCGCCCAACCCAGAGCACTGGTCGGGTGACGACGCGGGCACACCACCAAACACGTGGAACCTCGCCGGTGAGCACCAACCCGGAAACAACCATGCAACCCACAAGCAACTGGCAACCCGACACGGACAATTGCTCGGCGAGCCAGATCATCGACCAGGCACCGACATGACCACCACTGCCCACAACCAGGCCTCCCGCCAGCCCTGGAGCCAGCCCGTGCAACGACGCACAAACCGACACCAGCAACAGGCTCCAACCCAGCAACCATTGCCAGGCGGGCACGAGGACATCACGACGAACCAGGCTCAACCCCAGCGACCCGATGGCCGCAGCAACCAGCCAGCCGGCCAATCCAAAAGCCGACAACAACCCGTAGGCCATATGGGCCCCGGGTTGTCCCGCGAGGTTCTGGACCGGGACATTCGGCGGGTACACTCCCAGGGCAGGAGCGTCAGCCAGGTCGGCCGAGGCGAGACTGACGACCAGGCCAACGGCCAGCATCAGCACAAACAGTGCCGTCATGCGATTGGTCAATAGTCTTGCCACGTCTCACTCTCCCCTCATCCGGTCGGTCCATTGCGTCCAAATCGACGGATCGGCTTTCGCGACGACGGCCGAGAAAACCGCTCCTGTCGGAAGACTAGCACCAGCCACGGTTTCGGGAACCTGGTCGCGGCCCCCGGGTGTCGACTTTTGTCAACGCGGCTGCATGACCCGGGGAGTTGTGACGATTGAACCGGCTCTTCGGCCAGTTGCCATCACTCCGGCTCAGCCAGCGGCCCATCGCCGGTCAATCCACTCGACCAGCCGGGTCGCCAACTCCTCCTTGGGGCCCTCCCAGGCGGCCACAACCGCACCGCTGGGATCGATCAACTCGACAGAATTCTCCGTCGCCCCGATCGCCCCGGGACCATTCAGCACGATCACGTCACAGTTCTTGGCCCGCAATTTCTGCAGGGCCTGCTCCCGCGGATTGCTGGCTTCCAGGGCAAAACCGACCACGAACCGTTTGGCTTTCCCGGCACCCAGCATGGCCAGCACGTCATCGGTCTCGATCATCTCGACCGAGACAACGTCACCGGTTTTGCTGATCTTGCCCTCGTGCCGATGCAGCGGCTTGTAGTCACACACGGCCGCAACTGCCACCACCCCATCACAATTCTCGAAGGCCTCGCGGCACGCCCGGCCCATCTGTTCGGTCGTCTCGACAGGCACCACGGTGCATCCAGCCGGAGGCGACAATGACACCGGCCCGGTGACCAGCACCACCTCGTGACCGGCAGCCACGGCAGCCGCGGCAACGGCATAGCCCATCCGGCCACTGCTGGCATTGGAGAGATACCGGACCTCGTCGAGGTACTCCCTGGTCGGCCCCGCCGTGATCAGGACCCGCATCCGTCATCCTCTGCGGCACCGTCGGTGCCAGGCGACAGCGACTCACACAATGCCGCCACCCGTTGAAGAATCTCATCGGGCTCGGCCATTCTCCCGGCGCCGACCTGGCCGCAACTCAGCCATCCGTCACCCGGACCGATCAACTCGTAACCATCCTCGTTCAATGTCGCGACATTCCGTTGCACCGAAGCCTTGGCCCACATTTCACAATTCATCGCCGGGGCCAACAGGACCGGGCCGCTGAAGCACAACAGGGTTGTCGCAAGCAGATCGTCGGCCAGGCCGTGCGCCAATCTCGCCAGGGTCTGCGCCGTCGCCGGCGCGACAATCGCCAGCTCGGCCCGTCGCGACAACCCGATGTGCTCCCCCTGGTGATGCTCGCTCGGAGAGAACTGGTCGGAATGCACCGGCCGACCGGTGAGTGCTGCAAAGGTGGTGGCACCAATGAAACGCTCCGCCGATGGCGTCATGATCACCGAGACCGACGCCCCGGCCTGGACCAGGCCGCTGGCAACCGCGGCAGCCTTGTAGGCAGCCACACCGCCGCTGACTCCCAGCAGTATCTCGCGGCCACGCATCGGCCCATCTCCAGCATCCGGCCTACAACTCGCTGAACTCTGGACCCGAATCCTGCAGAATCTGGTCGAGATCCGGAGCCCCGTCGGCGAATGCCACGTTGCCGGCGTTGTCCAGGTAAATCTTGTCGTTGAGAATCTCCTCGACGACGATCACCATGTGGCTGTTGGTGATCACGTCGACCAGCGGACGTGCACCACGATTGAGTGCCACCATCCGCTTTTGAATCAGGGCCGAGAGTTTGAATCGACCACCGACCTTGTTAACAATCGCTTCTTCTCTGAACGCATCAAGCATGGCTCTGTTCCTCCCACGCTGACAGGATGTTGATTATTTCCAGTACCGCCCGGTCCAGATCATCGTTGACGACCCGGTACCGGTAGAGTTCCGCTTTTTGGATCTCGGCGGTGGCCGTGGCGATCCGACGAGAGATCGCCTCGGGAGATTCGGTCCCCCGTGACTCCAACCGACTCCGGTATTCCTCCATTGACGGGGCTAGCAGGAAGATCGTCAAGGCATCGGGGTAACGATCCATGACCGCCAGGGCCCCCTCGACGTCAATTTCCAGCAATGCCCAGGCCGATTCGAGATGGGCACGCTGGATTTCTGAGGCCAACGTCCCGTACCAATCACCCACCCCGTGCACTTCAGCACACTCGATAAACTCTCCCCGCTGACGCCTCTCGGAAAATTCCTCGTGACTCAAAAAAAAATAGTCCTTGCCGTCAACCTCGTCCGGACGAGGCTGTCGCGTTGTCGCCGACACCGCTTCACGGACAGGAACCTCGATGCCAGCCATCAACCGATCCACGATCGTTGACTTGCCACTGCCGCTGGGGCCCGAGAGGACCAAAACACGACTGACCTTGTCAGGAACCTCGACCGTCACCTCGACTCACTCCACGTTTTGAATGTTTTCCCGGATCCGATCAATGGCCAGTTTGATCTCGACCACCCGGTGAGCAATTTCCACGTCGTTGGCCTTCGACCCGATCGTATTGGTTTCCCGGAACATCTCCTGGCCCAAAAAGTCGAGCTTGCGACCCTGCGAGGAATCGCTGTCGAGAATCTGTTCAAACTGCTCGAGATGGGCATCCATTCTCGAGATTTCCTCGTTGATATCGCAACGATCAGCAAACAAACTCACCTCGCGAATCACGTCCGACTCGGACACCGTCGCTGCCGTCCCATCCAACACGTCCCCCACCCGGTCCAGCAACTTCTGGCGATACGAGTCAGCCACCCGCGGAGCCTGTGCCCGGATCGCCTCGAGTTCCGTCGCGATCACACCACACTGGTGCCTGAGATCCGACTCGATCGTCGCTCCCTCCTGCAACCGAAACCCCGCCAACTGTTCCAGCGCCCCTTGCAAGGCACGCTCCAGGCACGGCCACAACTCCTCCGCATTGGCCAACCGCGAACGACCATCCCGAATCACACCGGGCACCGCCAACAACGTCTCCAGGGTCACGTCACCAGACAATTCAAGCCGTTCAGCAATCTCGCGAAACTGGGCAGCATACTCGGCCATCAATCGCTCATCCGTCAACGTGGTCGCCACCCCCGGAGGCGTGTTGATCCTCGCAAACACACTGACTGTGCCGCGCCGGATCCGTTCCCGTACGGCACGCTCAACCTGGCCTTCCAACGCCCCACACGTGTCGGGGAGCTTCGAGACAATCTTCAGGTAACGGTTGTTGACGCTACGCACCTCCACGGTGAACAGCACATCATCAGATTGATGCGTCGCAGCACCAAATCCCGTCATGCTCAACAGCACAATTGTCTCGCCTGTTGACTCACTCGGAACATCAGTCGCCTGACTTCGCAGCCGGCTTCTTTTTGACCGATTTCTTCTCGGCCGGTTTCTT
>CAZYAZ010000019.1:39311-68299 GCA_964646205.1 uncultured Planctomycetaceae bacterium
CGCCTGACTTCGCAGCCGGCTTCTTTTTGACCGATTTCTTCTCGGCCGGTTTCTTCGCAGCCGGTTTCTTCTCGGCTGGCTTCTTCAACGCCGATTTCTTTTCACCCGGGGTCGGAATTGGCTCGTCACCCGCCCCGCTCGTCGGGGGCTTTCGTTCGGGCACAGCCGGGCCGCGATCATCATCCATGATCGTGACGGTCGAGATCTCCTCGTTGATCTTCGGAATAGCATTCTCGGTATTGACGACCCGGACCTGGAACGTCCAGTCACCGTCGGGAGTCGTGCCCCCATCGTACTTGATTTCGACTGACTGACGTAAAGCGGTCGTGCTGGCCTCGAACGTAACCGGCTTCGCGGCCAGTTCGACATTGTGTCCACTTTGTATGGCAGGATTTTCCACGATCGCCTTGATGGACACTGTGACATCTTCGGTTGGAGTGCCGCTGAGATAGACAGGCACGGTGACGGTCATCCGATCGTCCCCCTCCCACCGGGAAATCGCCCCCAGCAATCGCACCTCGGGCTGATCAAACGTGACACTGCCTCGATCGGCTCGCAACGTGATTCCACCGAAACCGGCCAGCAACACCCACATCACCGTCAGCACGATGGTGATTCCGGTAAAGGCATCCCCGGCTCGAGCACCGAACGCGCTCTGTGCGCCCATGCCACCGAGAGCTCCCACCAGTCCGCCACCACGTCCCTGCTGCAGGAGGATGATCGCGATCATCAGCGTGCCATCGACGACAAGCGCCCAGCCCAATCCAGCACTGGCACCGCCGATAAGCCATCCGAAGAAAAAACACATCGCGGTCAGAACCAGGAAGAGCAGATACAGCTTCCAGTAGTTCTTGAGGTGTTCGAGTAGGTCCTTCACCGGGTCGTCTCCGTCGGGAGCATCACGCTAGGAGGGAAAAGTCACGAATTCAGCGGCAGCGGAGGTGAAACAACAGGATTCAGGCTCCCGAGGCAGCCTCGATAATGGCAAGAAACGATTCGACCGACAGGCTGGCCCCACCGACAAGTGCCCCATCCACGTTGGGCTGGCTCATCAGATCCGCCGCGTTGTCAGGCTTGACGCTGCCGCCATACAAGATCCTGGTGGCCTCGGCCACTTCCGAATTGTAGCGAACGGCCAGTTGGTTGCGAAGGTGAGCGTGCGCCGATTCGGCCTGAAGTGTGGTGGCCGTCAGGCCGGTCCCGATCGCCCACACCGGTTCATAGGCAACGACCAGTCGCTCCGTCGACTCGACATCGACCGCTTCCAGGCCCGCCTGGAGTTGCCGCGAGAGCACTGCTTCGGTCTCATCGGCCTCGCGCTGCTCGCGAGTTTCCCCGACGCACAAGATCACCTCCAGGCCCACGGCCTGTGCGGCAGCCACCTTGCGACCAACCAACTCGTCGGTGTCACCAAACAGTTGCCGCCGTTCGCTGTGCCCCAGGATCACCGAACCGCACCCGACGCCGACAACCATTTCCGGCGACACTTCGCCGGTGAAAGCCCCGGAGGATTCGGACCAGGAGTTCTGAGCCGCCAGTTGCACGGCCGAATCAGCCACGACCGCTGCCACCGCGTCCAGCCAGACAAACGGTGGAGCAATCAACACATCGACGGGGCCCGGCTGGCCGTGCCGTTCAACCAGTCCCTCGGCCAACGCGAGCGCCTCGGCTCGATCGGTATTCATCTTCCAGTTGCCGGCCACCAGAATACGCCTCATGTCCGCCCTCTCTGTACGCAAATCGCATGCTTCAACGCCGCGAGCCATCGCATTCAACCCATTCTCAACAGGTCACGCGGCAGCACCCGGCACCGGAATCACCTTCTCAAACATCTCGGCCAGTTGCTTCAGCCCGTCCATCACCTCTGCGTACTGATCGGGCAGCAATGCCTGTGGCCCATCACTCAACGCCTGTTCGGGGCAGGTGTGCACTTCGATATGCACACCATCGGCTCCCCCCGCCACCGCGGCATGCGCCATGGCCGGGATCAATTCCGGACGCCCCGTCGCATGCGACGGATCAACAATGATCGGAAGATGACAGGTCTGCTTGACGTTGGGCACCATTGCCAAATCCAGGACATTGCGAGTCGAGTTTTCGAAACTCCGAATGCCCCGTTCGCAGAGGATCACCTGCTTGTTGCCCTGCGCCAGGATGTATTCGGCCGACATCAACAGGTCACCCACCGTCGCACTCATTCCCCGTTTCAACATCACCGGACGGGTCGTCTGGCCGACCTCGCTGAGCAGGTTGAAGTTCTGCATGTTCCGGGCACCGATCTGGAACATGTCGGTGTACTGGTCGATCAACTCGACCTGGCGGGGATCCATCACTTCGGTCACCACCGGCATCCCCAGTTCGTCACCAACATCCCGGAGAATTTTCAACCCCTCTTCGCCCAGTCCCTGGAAACTGTATGGGCTGGTCCGTGGCTTGAAGGCTCCACCACGGAGAATATTGGCACCGGCGGCCCGAACCGCCTGGCCAATCCCCAACAGAACCTCGTGACTCTCAATGGCACACGGACCGGCCACCATCCCCAGTGAACCGCCACCGACGGAGACACCCAGCCCCACATCGATCACGGAATCCTCGGGCTGGAAATCTCGACTGGCTCGCTTGTACGGCTTCAGGATCGGCATCACCTTCTCGACACCCGGAAACGCTCCCAGCGGCGCGTTGGACAGGACATCCTCGTCGCCGATCACACCAATCAGCGTCCGATGCACCCCGCGACTCAACTCCGGCTTCAAACCCAGGGCAACAATCTGTGTTTCGATATGCTCGATCTGTTCGTCTGTGCAGTCCGGCTTGAGAACGATGATCACTGGTGGTCCTTCGATTGAGGCACCCGGACTGACCTCACAACGAGGTCCCCGGGCTGGTGCGTAAATGGTAAATCAACGGGCAGGATTCGCACAGCGACGAGCACGCGAACTTCGAGATTCAATCGAGCGGTGCACTGCGAGGATAGGACCCGAGAACTTCAAGACGGATGGCCTGCTTGGCAAGCGAGGCCAGGGCACGCTTGGTCGGTGTATCGGAGGCGTGTCCCTCGAAATCCAGAAAAAACAGATAGCCACTCTCCGGCCCCTGCAACGGGAAAGATTCGATCCAGGTCAGGTTGAGCTTGTTCCTTCGGAACACTCCCAGGGCGTCGGCCAGGGAACCGGGCCTGTGAGGAACCTGCAACAGGATCGCCGTCCGGTCACAACCGGTCCGGGGCAACTCGTCATCTCCGATCACCGCGAACCGCGTCACGTTCGCCTCGTTGTCCTGAATGGCCGCATCCACCACCGGGAGATCGTATTCGATCCCCGCCTGGCGACTCGCAACCGCAGCGGCCCCGGGCTTGTCTCTTGCCAGGCTGGCCGCCGTCGATGTGCTGGTCACCTCAACCAGCCGCGCCTGGCCCATGTTCCGACTCAACCAGTCTCGACACTGAGACAACGCCTGCGGCTTGCTGTAGATCTCAACAATCTCCTCGCGCTCACAGCGGGCCAACAGGTTGTGCCGGATCGACAACTGGACCTCGCCACAGATCCGCAAGGGCATCCGGGTGAACATGTCCAGCGTGTCGATGATTCGACCATCCGTGCTGTTCTCTATCGGCACCACACCGAACTCTGCCAGTCCGCGATTCACTTCCTCGAAGACCGCCGCAATCGTGTTGACCGGTACCAAATCCGCAGACTTGCCGAAACGCTCGATCGTCGCCAGGTGCGTGTAGCTGAACTGCGGGCCGAGATACGCGACACGCGTGGCCTTGATCGACCTCCGGGAAGCGCTGAGCAACTCGCGGTAGATCCCCCGCAGGGCGACAAACGGCAGGGCCCCCGGTTGCTGCTCCAGTTGAGACCACAGCGCATCGTCGGATTCCGGATCGTACAACGCTCGCTGAGTGCCAGACAACAACGACAAATGTTCGACCGTCAGACGAGTTCGCTCGTGGAGACGCTTGACCAACTCACGGTCCAACTTCTTCAACTTCGCCTCGATCGACGCAGCCGTCTTCGAAGATCGAGACTTCGTTCCGGTACGCGATACCTTTTTCCGAGTCGTCGACTTCTTGGCCATGTGTCCTGCTCCGATCCCGAAGACTTCGTTTCGGTCGACCAGATCAATGTTCTCTCATATCAACGACAGCTAATCTGTTGCTCGTCGCTATCGTCAACTGATTCGACTACTCCGGAGTCTGGCAAAACGACTGAACCGCCCAAATAGGCGAGAACGAGCCACTGTTGACCCAAAACCCGTCACACCCAGACGTGGCTACTACCTGGCCCGGGCCGGAACCACAAAACGCGATCGATACACGCCAAAACACTCGCACAAAACCGCGGCAGCCACATGATTCGGGCGTGTTTTACCCCTCGCCGACCACACTGTCAAGCGGTCCGGACGACACTCGACAAAAACTGCCACTATGGCACACTCGACTGTCCCCGAAGACGCCACAACAGGTGCCATTTTGGCAGCACTGAATAAAACTCTCCATGAGCCCGTACGCTATAAAAAGTCACAACATATTGTTATAACTCATCTTATAAATTGAGTTCCTGCACAGAATCCAACTTGGCACACTGTTTGCAAACTCATGTTGGCAGAGACCTGAATCAGCACGACACCTGCGGCCAGGAGAGACAAAGAGATGGCGTTGGAAAATGAAAAAGTGATCGGAATCGACCTGGGAACCACCAACTCGGTGGTTTCGGTTGTCGAAGGCGGCAAACCGAAGGTCCTTGCCAACCAGGAAGGCAACCGCCTGACGCCCAGCGTGGTCGCATTCACCGACAAGGGCGAGACACTGGTTGGTGAATTGGCCAAGCGGCAGGCGGTCACCAATCCACAAAACACCGTCTACTCGATCAAGCGTTTCATGGGTCGACGGCACAGCGAGGTCTCCTCTGACGAAAAATCTGTTCCGTATACCGTGCAAGGGCAGGGCGAGGACTACGTCGAGGTCGAAGCAGCCGGCAAGTCGTACAAGCCGCCGGAGATTTCGGCGTTGGTGTTGCGGAAGCTAAAAGAAGCCGCCGAGAGTTATCTTGGCCACAAGGTCAATCGTGCGGTGATCACGGTCCCGGCTTATTTCAACGACGCACAGCGACAAGCGACCAAGGACGCCGGCCAGATCGCCGGACTGGAGGTCGAACGGATCATCAACGAACCCACCGCGGCCTCGCTCGCCTACGGCATGGAGAAGAAGGAAGATCAGAAGATCGCGGTCTTTGACCTGGGTGGCGGCACCTTCGACGTTTCGATCCTCGAAGTCGACGACGAGTGGGTCAAGGTTCTCAGTACCAACGGCGACACACAGTTGGGTGGCGACGATTTCGACCTGGTATTGATCGATCACTTTGCCGACGCCTTTCAGTCCGAAGAGGGCATAGATCTTCGCGACGACCCCATGGCCTTGCAGCGCCTGCGTGAAGCGGCCGAAAAAGCCAAGCAGGAGCTTTCGACGTCCCAGACGACTGACATCAACCTTCCGTTCATCATTTCAGACGACAGTGGAGCCAAGCACCTCCAGTTGTCCATCACCCGAGCCGAATTCGAACAGCTGATCGACAAACTCGTCGAGCGGTGCCGAAAACCCATCGTGGATGCACTCGCCGATTCCAGTCTCGACCCGTCCGTCATCGATGAGGTGGTCCTGGTCGGCGGATCGACTCGAATTCCCAAGGTGCAAGAATTCGTCAAGGAACTCTTCGGCAAGGAACCTCACCGCGGCGTGAATCCGGACGAGGTCGTTGCCCTGGGCGCGGCCATCCAGGGAGGAATCATTGCGGGTGACGTCAACGAGGTGGTCCTGCTGGATGTGACCCCGCTGTCCCTGGGTATCGAAACCGAGGGCGGCATCATGACCCGGCTGATCGATCGCAACACCACGATCCCGACCGACCGCAGCGAGATCTTTTCGACCGCCGTCGACAACCAGACCGCCGTCACGGTGCAGGTGTACCAGGGCGAACGACAGATGGCCGTGGACAATCGAAAACTCGGCCAGTTCAACCTCGACGGCATCCCCCCGGCCCCCCGTGGAGTCCCCCAGGTGGAAGTCACCTTCGACATCGACGTCAACGGGATCCTGAACGTGACGGCCCAGGACAAGGCCACCAACGAGAAGCAGTCCGTCCGGATCGAAGAGTCCAGCGGACTCTCCGACGATGAAATCAAACAGGCACAATCGGCAGCTGAAGAACATGCCGAGGACGACAAGAAGAAACGGGAGCTGGCCGAGGCTCGCAACAAGGCGTCATCGCTGGTCTACCAGACCGAAAAACTGTTGACAGAGCACGCCGAGACGTTGGACGAAGCCGCCAAAACGGCCGTCGAATCAGCCATCACCAAGGTGAACGAGGCCGCCACCGGCGAGGACGTCTCGGCAATCGACTCGGCCGTCGACGAACTCAACCAGGCCTCCCACGCACTCTCCAAGCACATGTACGATTCCGCCGAGGGCGACGAGGCCTCGCCGGAAGCTGACGGAGAGAGTGGCAACGACGACGTGATCGATGCCGAATTCGAAAAGAAAACCGACGACTCGCAGGCCGAGGCCGAGGCCGAGGCCGATACGTCCGACGACGAGGAACCAACAGCGGAGGCCAACAGCGACTAGCCCGGAAGGAGCAAAACATGAGCTTGCCACTGGATCGCCTGACGATCAAAGCCCGTGAAGCCGTCACGCGGGCCCAGGAACACGCCCTGGGCCAACAACACCAGTTCGTGACTCCGCTGCACCTCCTGGCGACTCTCACAGACGATCCACGAGGCGTTGTCGGCATGGTGCTGGAACGCATTGGCGTGGACACTGCAACGCTGCAAACGCTGATCAAGAGTGAACTCGACAGGCTGCCAAAAGTCACCGGTGACGCCAGCCAACTCGCCCTCTCACCCGACATGCCCGGCGTCCTGGCCACCGCCGGCCAGCGCAGCGAAACGATGGGCGACAGCTTCCTCTCGACCGAACACCTCTTCCTGGCACTGGTCGATTCCAGCGAAACAGCCGGACGCCTGCTGGCGCTACTGGCCATCCAGGAGCACGACGTGCTCGAAGCACTCGATGCGATCCGTGGCAACCAACAAGTCACCGACGACACTCCCGAAGAAAAATATGACGCGCTGGGACAATATGGCACCGATCTCGTGGCACAGGCCCGTTCCGGACAACTCGACCCGGTCATCGGCCGTGACCAGGAAATCCGGCGAGTCATCCAGGTCCTCTCGCGCCGCCGCAAGAACAACCCGGTCCTGATCGGCGAACCGGGAGTCGGCAAAACGGCAATTGCCGAGGGCCTGGCACAACGAATCGTTCGCGGAGACGTGCCCACCCAGCTTGTGGACAAGCGCGTCATCTCTCTGGACCTCGGTGCCCTGATCGCCGGCGCCAAGTACCGCGGCGAATTCGAGGACCGACTCAAGGCGGTGCTCAAGGAAGTCCAGGCCTCCGAGGGACAGGTGATCCTGTTCATTGACGAATTGCACACCGTCGTCGGAGCCGGTGCCGCCGAGGGAGCCATGGACGCCTCCAACTTGCTCAAGCCACTGCTGGCCCGCGGGGAACTCCACTGCGTCGGAGCCACCACGCTTGAAGAGTACCGCCAGCACATCGAACGGGATGCCGCCCTGGAACGTCGGTTCCAACCCGTGCTGATCAACGAACCCACTGTCGAGGACACCGTCTCGATCCTCCGCGGCCTCAAGGATCGCTACGAAACACACCACGGTGTTCGCATCACCGACATCGCACTCACCGCAGCCGCGTCACTGGCAGACCGGTACATTGGTGACCGGTTCCTGCCGGACAAGGCCATCGACCTGGTCGACGAGGCCGCCAGCCGCCTGAGAATGGAGATCGACTCGATGCCGGCCGAGATCGACGCGGCCACCCGACAATTGACACGGATGCAGATCGAGGCGACGGCGTTGGCCGAAGAGGCCGACGAAGGGAGCCGAGAGAGCCAGGACCGACTGGAATCACTCCGGCGACGCATCGCCGATCGCGAGGAGGAGGTCACGCGACTCAAGGCCCAGTGGGAATCGGAAAAATCCGTCCTGGGCCAACTGCAACCACTCAAAGAGTCGATCGAAAGACTCCATGCAGCCTACGACCGCGCGTTCACCCGCGCCCGGCAAACGAATCTCAACGAGGACTTCATCACCGCGCATGCTGCCGAGGCCGAACTGGGACAGGCGCGGTTGAATCTCGAACAGCTCGAGACCCGTATCGCCGCCGCTGCACAGGATGACCATGAGCGGATGCTGCGGGAAAAGGTCACCGACGAGGACATCGCACGGGTGGTCAGCACCTGGACGGGAATCCCGGTGTCCCGCATGCTCCGGGCCGAACGTGACAAGTTGCTGGAAATGGAAACGGTTTTGCACAACAGCGTCGTGGGGCAGGGCGAAGCTGTCCAGGCCGTTTCCGACGCGGTCCGCCGGTCTCGATCCGGGCTCGCCGAACCGGGCCGCCCCATCGGATCCTTCCTGTTCCTGGGCCCAACGGGCGTCGGCAAAACCGAGCTGTGCAAGGCTCTCGCCGAGTTTCTCTTTGATGATGCCCGCGCCATGGTGCGGCTGGACATGAGCGAGTTCATGGAGCCGCACTCCGTCGCCCGCCTGATCGGAGCGCCCCCGGGATACGTCGGACACGAGGCGGGCGGACGACTCACAGAGGCCGTCCGGCGACGCCCCTATTGCGTGATCCTGCTCGACGAGGTCGAAAAAGCCCATCGCGACATCTTCAACATCCTGCTGCAGGTGCTCGACGACGGACGGCTGACAGATGGACAGGGCCGGACGGTCGACTTCTCCAACACGCTGATCGTGATGACCAGCAACCTGGGCAGCCAGTCCATACTGGAACACGTTGACGATGACGATCCCACCGCGATCGCCAGCCTGCTGGACGAGGTCCTCAAGGGAGCATTCCTCCCCGAGTTCCTCAACCGGATCGACGAGAGAATTGTCTTCTCGCCACTGTCACCATCGGACATCCGGCGGATCGTTGATCTTCAACTCGAAGAGCTCATCCGCCAGGTCGCCGAGCAGGGCCACGACCTGGAAGTCACAACCACGGCTCGTGACCTGCTGGCCAGCGAGGGCTACGACAGGCAGTTCGGGGCCCGTCCACTGAAACGGGTCATCCAGCAGCGACTCCAGAACGGGCTGGCCAACCGCCTGCTGGCCGGAGAATTCGCCGAAGGGGCTGCACTGGTCGTCGACGGCCGAGCCGACGGTTTCGTCTTCACCAGCAGCGCCGACGCGCAGAACCACAGCGACGCGGGCGTCGCCTCGGGCTCGCCATCGGTCGACTGACCACCGGAACGATCGCTCAGTCGGAGGCTGGCTCGTTCTCGAGATCAACCAGCGGAGAAATCCGCTGGACCTTTTCTACGATCGCCTGTTTTTGACTCTTGTTGCTGGCCGCGGCGAACTGTTTTCGCAACTTCTGCAACTTGGCACGACGGTGTCGTCGGCGGGCAATCTCGCGAGTACGCTCAACTCGTCCCATCGGTGGACAGGTCCTGGTCGGAAAAAAAGCGGTTTGAACAGTGTCACCGCACCGGCGATGCACTCAACCGGTTTTAGCAACCGGCCCAGAGATGGTCAATCGAGGGCACCACTCACGTCGACCCAGCGGCCATCGGCGTCCGAGGCAAGCACGGCATCGGCCACGGCCTGTGCACTTGCCCCGTCCCGGAAACTCGGCACCGGATCACGACCTTCCTGGATCGCCGACACGAATTCCCAGACCAGGTCGTGGCGGAACACATCACTGGGCACACCCTCGGAGGGGTCGCGTGGAGAGCCCTCGGCCACCAGGAACTCCTCGGGCACCGCAACCTTCTGCAACGACTCGCCGTGCCCACCGACGAGGATGTTGTTCGGATCGGTCAACTGGTAGACCGCCGACGCCTCGCTGCCATTGATCTCGGCCCATTCGAATCCATAACCGTCGTTGTGATGCCCCTTCATCAGGGTGCTTCCCTCCCAGACTCCCACCGCTCCGTTCTCGAAACGCCCCACCAGAGCCGACCAGTCATCGATGTCCGAAGGCTCGCACGTCCCCCCATCGGGGGTCTCCGTCCGCGACGCAAAACGGGCGATGGCACCACACACCGACGACACCGGCCCCAGCAGGTCCTGGGCAAAGTCGATCCGGTGAATGGTCATGTCGTAGAGATCACCGGCACCCGCCAGGTGCTTGTATTGTCGCCATCCCCAACTGGTTTCTGGCAGATCCAGGAACCTCTGGCTGCGAAAGTGTCGCGGTGTGCCAAGCTGTCCGTCGGCCAGCAGGTGACGCAGGAATCGCATCGACGGAGCAAAACGGTAGGTGAAGGCCGTCATGTGTCGCACGTCAGCATCCCGGGCCGCCCGGTACATCTCGGCCGACTCCTCGAAACTCAATCCCAGCGGCTTCTCGCACATCACGTGCTTGCCACCGGCCACGCAAGCCAAAGTGATCGGCTTGTGTGTGAAATTCGGAGTGGCAATGATCACCGCGTCCACATCATCCGCATCCGCAATCTCCTGGAATTCAGTCGTGGTCCGACTGACACCCCAGTCGTTCCTGCGCTGTTCCAGCAGGGCCTCGTTCGGATCACACACGGCAACCAGTTCGGCTCGCGGATCAATGTTGATCCCGGGCACATGGTGATAGTCGGCCACGGCGCCGGCCCCGATCATTGCAATTCTCACAGTCTCACTCATCGTCCTGGTGCCTTCTTCGGATTTCGTGGAACAAGTTCAGGGCCTGGTCGTGACCACGGACCTCCTGGTCCAGTTGTGCGTCACGAATGGATTGCAACAGTGTCTTGAACAAGGGCCCCGGGCTCAACCCGGCCGCCTTCAGGTCGTCCCCGGTCAACAGGGGCGGAGGATCCAGGTCGAGGTCGGAAACGGACTCCAGCAATCCCCGGCACCACGCCACATCGAGGCTCGGGGCACCGTCGCCTTGCCCGATCGCATCAATCAATTCCAGGAGGCCATCCCGCGAAGGATGCGAGAGCACGGGGAACAACTTCGAACGCCGCATCCCGCTCGCACCGGCCAGCCTTCCGCGGGCACCGACCAACCAGGACACCTCGTCGGACTCTCGGTTCGACAGTTTCAGCCGCCGACACACACCGCGAGGATCCTCCGTGTCGACCAGCAACACCGCCAACCCGACCATGGCTCCAGCCGCCCCGGGCAAGCGATTCAATCGCGACACCGCATCCGTGTACGTCCCGGCAGGAACCTCCGGAAAGACCGACTCCAGCAATCCCGTTTCGACTGCCAGGCCGACGGCGACCCCGCGGCCCGGGTGGCCGAGCATCCGCCGCCACTCTTCAGCAATACGCTCGGCACTGACAACCTGGATTTCTCTGGCGTGCGAGGTGATCGCTCCGGCGGTGGCCGGATCGAGGGTGAAGCCCAGCGAGGCAGTGAACCGAATTGCCCGCAGCATCCTCAGCTTGTCCTCGGCAATCCTCGCCTCGGGATCGCCGATCGCACGAACGACCCCGTGGTCCAGGTCCTGGCGTCCCCCGACGTCGTCAAAGACCTCACCACTGAGTGGATCCATGAACATGCCGTTGATCGTGAAATCACGACGCCGGGCGTCCTCCTGTCGGGTCGCGAACTGCACCGCATCGGGATGTCTCCCGTCGGCGTAGGCCCCCTCGGTCCGAAACGTCGCCACCTCAATCGGTTGCTGCTGACCACGGCCATGGACCAGCATCACGCCAAACGACGCGCCCACGGCGAACGTGCGATTTCGCCCGAAGACCTCTTGCACCTGGCCGGGAGTCGCATCAGTCGCAATGTCGTAGTCGTCTGGAACCTGCCCGTCCCCGAGCAACAGGTCGCGCACGCAACCCCCGGCCCAGACGGCCTCGTAGCCCGCGGCGACGAGTGCCTCGACAACTTCTACCGCAAATGCCCTGCGATCCTCCGCCTGGCCCATCGGCAACTCCTCCCGTGGCTCACCTGCGGTCTACTTTCGTGGCCGGCCCCGATCCGGTCAAGCACCGTCGCTGCACAGCCACGCGGTGTCGACTTGACCACCACAGCACCCCGCCACACACTCGGCTCTCCGCAACCGGCTCAATTTCGCCATGTCCGACACCACTCACAACGAGTCCTCCACCGACTCGGAATCCTCCCGCAAGTCCCGCAAGAAGGCTCCCTCGACCGAAATCCAGGCCGTCGAAACCAGGAACCTCTTTGCACTGTCGGCACACTACATCTCGCTGCGTCTCGGCTGGATTTTCAAGACCGAGACGGTGATCATGCCGGCCTTCATGGATGCGATTTCCGGAGCCGGTTGGTTGCGGGGCTGCCTGCCGGTGGTCAACCGCATCTGCAGCAGCTTGCCCCCGTTGTTTTTTGCCCCCCGCCTCAAGGACTCCCCGAGAAAAAAACTCACGCTCTCGGCCGCCTCTTTCCTGATGGCGGTTCCGTTTTGCGTGCTGGCGATAGCCTGGCGACAAGCATGGCAACCCGAATCCAGCCTGGTCCCGGGTTGGTTTCCGGCATTGTTCCTGGCCTGCTACGGAGTTGTCTTCGTGGGGGCCGGCCTCCAACGACTGGCCTGGGCCACGGTGCAGGGAAAACTGATACGAGACGTCCGGCGGGGGCGACTCATGGCCATGTCCGGGCTGATCGGCTCGGCCACCTCGGTGATCGCTGTCGTGCTCCTGATCCCCCGGTGGCTGCAACGCCCCGACGGAGGCTTCGCCTGGATTTTCCTGATGACCGCGGGAGGCTTTGTGCTGGCCGGTGGCCTGGCCGGACTGATCGCCGAACCGGCCGACAAGCCGACCGGCACCCCGACCGCACCCCCATCACGTCGTCCGGGCCGGTTGCTACTGGACGCCTGGGAGTTGTTCCGGACCAATCCGCCATTTCGTCGGATCGCCTGTGTCGCGATGCTGTTCATCTCGATCCAACTCGCCTTCCCACACTTCCAGACTCTTGGCCGCCAAACGCTCAGCGATGACCAACGTGAACAGGGCAGCTACCTGATGCACTGGGTCGTGGCACAAAACATTGGCTTTGGAATTGGCACCTTTCTGTTTGGATGGCTGGCCGACTACTGGGGCAACCGCATCGTCATCCGCATCGAGATTTTCCTGCTCGCCCTGGCGCCGCCACTGGCGCTGGTGCTCGGTTCACACACCGCCGATCCGGGCGGCGGCGTCTTCTGGCTGATCTTCAGCCTGCTGGGCCTCACGCCGCTGACTTTCCGCACCATCTACAATTACGTGCTCGAACTGGCCCCCCCGGCCGAACACCCCCGCCACATCGCGACTCTCAACCTGGCCATGACAGTCCCATTCTTTGGCTCTCCGGCGATCGGCTGGCTGGTCGACGAACTGGGATTCCAGCCGGTCTTCATCGCTGTCTCGATCATCGTGACCTGCGGCGGACTCCTGACATTCGGAATGGCCGAGCCCCGGCAAAACGAACACCTGCCGGAAAGCGCCCCCGCTGGCCCTGGCTCGACCGTAGAATAAACTCCCAACCGACCACCCTGGCTCACTCGACGGGTTCTCCCCATGACCAACCGACCTTGCTTCGACCACCCCAACCAACAACAACGCCGCCTCCCCTTGTGGCTGCGACTGCCTGTCGCCGTGGCGGTCCTGGTGGCCACGCCATCCCTGCTGGCCCAGGCCCCCGGCACCTCCCCTGAACCTTTCGAGCGAGGACTGTTGCCGAAGGTGGAAACCGGGGCCACCCGCTTGCTGGAAGCCCACGAGGAATTCGACGGACGTGGGGTGGTCGTTGCCATCTTCGACACCGGTGTCGACCCGGGAGCGACCGGGCTCCAAAAAACGAGCGATGGAAAACTCAAGGTGGTGGACCTGATCGACGGAACCGGCAGCGGTGATGTCGACACCTCGACCGTGCAGACCATTTCCAGCGGGAAGGTCAAGGGCCTGACCGGCCGAACGCTGTCGATTCCCAACAAGTGGAAAAACCCCTCCAGAAAAATCCACCTGGGCTGGAAACGGGCCTACGACCTCTACCCGGGAGAACTCGTATCGCGACTGAAACGTGAACGACGCAAGGCCTGGGACCGACAACAACGCGCGACTCTCAACAAGCTGGCCGCAAACCTGGCCGAATGGGACAAGGCCCACCCCAAGCCGAAGGCGGCAGAACGACTCGAGCGAGAAGAACTCGCCGAACGGATCACCCAACTCAAGGCCGCCGCATCAAAACTCAGCGACCCCGGCCCCGTCTTTGACTGCGTCGTCTTCCACGACGGAAACCGCTGGAGGGCGGCTGTCGACACCAACGAGGACGGCGACCTGTCGGACGAAACCGTGTTGACGACGTACCGCGACGAGCCGATGCACGCCACGTTCTCGACGGCCAGCCTGCTCAACTTCACCGTCAACATCTTCGACAAGGGCAACCTGCTTTCGATTGTCACCACCGCCGGAGCCCACGGAACGCACGTTGCCGGCATCGTTGCCGCCCACTACCCCGACCAGCCCGGCCGCAACGGGCTGGCCCCCGGGGCCCAGATCGTCTCGGTCAAGATCGGCGACACGCGACTGGGCTCCATGGAAACCGGAGCCGGCCTCGTACGAGGTCTCCACGCGGTCCTGCGGAATCGCTGCGACCTGGTCAACATGAGCTACGGAGAACCATCTCACCTCCCCAACCGCGGCCGCCTCGTCTCGCTGTTCTCCGAACTGGTCAACCGGCACGGCGTGGTGTTTGTCGCCAGTGCGGGAAACGCCGGCCCGGCCCTCTCGACGGTGGGATCCCCCGGCGGAACAACCTCGGCACTGCTCGGAGTCGGCGCCTACGTTTCGCCGGCGATGATGAAATCCGAATACTCGCTGAGAAAGCTCCTGCCGGGCATGCCCTACACCTGGTCGAGTCGCGGCCCCACCTCCGACGGGGACGCGGGCGTCGACATCTTTGCCCCCGGCGGAGCCGTGGCGCCTGTCCCGAGTTGGACGCTGCAGGGCAGCATGAGGATGAACGGAACATCGATGTCCTCGCCCAACGCCTGTGGCAACCTCGCACTGCTCATCTCCGGGCTCAAACAACAGGACATCCCCTACACCCCGTCCAGCCTCAAGCGGGCGATCCGCAACACCGCCCAGCCGATCATGGGAACCGCCGCGGATGGATTCGGGCAGGGTCCCGGGTTGCTGCAAGCCGACAAGGCGTGGCAGCACCTGGTCGAACACGCCCGGGCCGTTGGCGAGACATTGCCGATTGACGTTCAGGTCGCCGGTGGCCGCGGCCGCCGCGGTGTTTACCTCCGCGACGCACACGAAACCGCTCGGCCGGCCTCGCGGCTCGTGAGACTCACGCCGCGGTTCCCCGAGGGTTTCGACAACCAGGGCCGCGTCTCCTTCGGACTCAACCTGGCACTGAAACCGACAGTGGAGTGGATCAACTGTGGCGAACAATTGTTGCTGACTCACGGTGGTGGCAGCTTCCAACTGGTGGTGGACCCCGGCCAACTCGAACCAGGAGCTCATTTTGGCCAGGTCCTGGTCCACGACAGCGACACACCGGGCCGCGGGCCGCTGGCCAGGGTCCCCGTCACGGTGATCAAGCCACACGAGTTGACCACCGCATCCACCTGGCAATCGACTCTCAGCTTCCAACCCGGTGACCTGGCCCGGCAGTTCCTGGACGCACCGCCGGGTGCCACATGGGCCGACATCTCGGTGACGTTGCAACCCGCCCCGGAACCCGACACCACCACGAGCACGTCGAGCCAGCCCCCACCCACGGCGGCCGGCCCCAACCGTCGGTTTGTCCTGCACACGGTCCAACTGCGGCCCGGCCGGAGTTTTAGCGAGGACCAATCCCGCAGCTACATGACACTCAGGCCCGGCGCCGAGGTCGTACACAGCATCCCGGTCGTGCCCGGCCGCATGCTGGAAGTCTGCCTGGCCCAATACTGGTCCAGCCTCGGACAGTCGTCGGTCAACTGCTCGGTCCGTTTTCATGGAATCGTCCCGGACCAACGCGAGGTCACCCTGACAGCAGGGCAGGGGGGCACCCGGGTCAACCTGCAGAACCGACTCGTCGCCGAGGAACTTGCCCCACAAGCCTCGCTGACAACGCATCGCACGATGCTGGCCCCATCCTCCTCGTCGATCAAGACGCTCGACCCGCAGCGGGACCACCTGACCGAGGACCGGATCATCAGGCAACTGGTGGTCGACTACACGTTCGAACAACCCAAAGCCGGAACGGTGACACCCCGGTTCCCGGAACTCGACAACCAACTGTATGACTCTCCATTCGGCACACAGTTGTGGATGGTCTTCGACAGCAACAAGAAACGCGTCGGTTGCGACGACACGTTCCCCGGTTCGCTCAGGCTGGCGGCCGGATCGTACCGGCTACGCCTGCAGTTGCGACACAGCGACGAGGCGAAGCTGAACCAACACAAGTCCCTGCGATTGGCACTGGACCGACCGTTGCCAAAGCCTGTCAGCATCAGGATCGCGTCCAACCGTGCCGCAACATCCCTGGGGCTCCGCTCGTCCACCTCCGGACCGCTGCCTCCGGGCCAATCCCGTTCGGTCTACCTGGTCGCACCACGCCCCAGCCAGGTGCCATCTTCTGCGGCAGCCGGCGACACCCTGGTCGGCTCGATTCAATACGGTCGATCCAATCCGGCTCGCCATGGCGCGGGACGTCGTCCCGGCGGCTTCCGGCTGGCCCTGGTGGTGCCCGCCACCAGCGTGAAAGCCAAGTCCACCTCGAAGCCACCGGCAGGAGACCTCGCGTCGGAGGAACGGAAATTCCTGATCGACCGCCTCGAGCGTATCCCCTTTGAAAGCCGGCGCAAGGAATTCGACGCGCTGGCCGCCAAGCTGCTCGCCGCAACCCCCAAGCTCCGCCCCGTGCTCGTCACCCGGCTGGAACGTCTCGACCACGTCGACCATCGCAAGAAACGACTCGGCGATGTGGTGGCCGCTGCCGATGCGGTCATCGCCACCGTGGACACCGCCAAGCTGGCGGCCACTCTCGGCCGGCGTGGCGGCCGATCCACCGACAAGGCCGTCCTCGTCGACGCCCTGTACCGCAAGGGGCGGGCACTGGCTTACATGGAGTTGCCCGAGGTTGTCGCCGACCACCCGATCGCCGACAAGGCGGCCCACGCCAAGGCCTTCGACAGCAACTTCAAGGAACTGGGCCGCTGGGTCGACACGACAGAAAAAGCCTACGTGCTGCTGCACATCCGCCACGAACGGCGACGGGGACGCCCCGCGATGGCCCTGAAATGGCTCACCAAGTATTACCCCGGCACCCCGGCGAACTTCTGGTACGTCAAGAAACGTCGCGACCTGTACGAGAAACTGGGCTGGTCGCACTGCCACGAGTACGAACGCCGGTGGTTGCTGGTCCGGTTTCCCAAGACCTACGAGTCGTTCTAGACCGGGCTCGCCCCATCAACCGGCCGGTGGTGAACCCGCTTCACCGCTGGGCCCTGGTCGGCCGGCGCGTGCGTGGTGCCGGCTTCCTCGACTCACCTTTTTTGGGCGGAGCGTACTTGTCGGCCCATTTCTTCAAGTGGGCCTGTGCGGCAGGAGTCCCGTATGTCTTGAGACGCCCCGACCCAATGATCCGCCGACCAATCTGGCCAATCTGCTTCGCCACGGCAGGCCGCTTGGCAAACACCGCTTCCAGTTCACCGGCCACTTTCTCGACGTCGGCAGGCCTGGCTGTCTTCTGGATCAACTGCCGCACCTTGGCCGAGATGTCCGGTGGCAATCCGTTCCGCGACCGCCGCGAAGTCACTCCCAGGGAGGCCAGCGTGGGCACCTTGCCGCCGATCTGATCGACGACCGCCTTGAGCACCCTGGGGATGTCGACCTGCGTCGACGGCTGGACCAGCGCAAAGTTGGCCGTGACCCGCCCCTTGTTCCCCACCAGCACGGTCAACTCGACCTTGCGATTGAGCCCGTAGGCGCCGGGCCCTTCGATCCCGTCACGTGAAATCCCCAGCGGAATCTCGGTGGGCAATGCACGACGGGCTCTTTTCATCCAGGCGATCGTCCGTGTCGGATCCTCGGTCAAGAAAACGACCGCACCACCGATCCCAGACGTCTTCCGTTGGCCCAGAAACTTCGCCAGTGTCCGAGTCGCAGCGATCCCGGGCCTGGTCAACTTGTGGACAAACACAACCACCACCGGCTTGCCGGCCGCCGTAACGATCGGATCGAAGCGTTCGCCAGGATTCTTACCGAACACGCGTTGCACACTGAAGTTCGGCAACTTCTCACCAGCCTGTGGCCCCGAGAAGACCCGGGCTGTCTTGGCCGACTTACCGGCACGACGTTTTTTTTCCTGGGCAACCACTGGCAGCACGACCACAACCAGGCCCAACAGCAACCACATCCCCAGGTGCGTCAAACTCCGTTGCATCGAGAATCCTCTTCGACCATCCACCACGAGTTCAAGGCTGCCCGGCCTCGCACGGTCACTTCTTGTTGTTCTTGGTCTCTCGTTTCAATGACCAGAGAATCCCATTGCGCAACAGCCGCCGGAAGGCCGGCAACTGGAAGTCCTTGGGGTGCCCCAGCGACGTGTAAAAGATTCGCCCACCACGATATGCGTGAGTCCACGCCACCGGCTCTGCCGGTGCTCCCTTCACCCGGCCGATCATCAACGGCACGCAATCTTTCTTGAGAGGATTGACCCGGTACAACGAACCGCCCACGTCGAATGACTGTTCGGTCACGCCCTGGAGAATCGGATGCTGCTTGGCCGCCGGCAATCTCCCCACGTTCGTCACCAACTTGTTGCCATGATGCCCCACGTAGTGGCCCCCCAGGACCTCCGGATCAAACTCTTGCCATTCGGCATGCCCCTCCGGATGTTTGCCCTTGGTGTGAAAGGCGTGGCTGGCCGTCCGAATCCCTACCAGTGGACGCCCCGCGGCCAGGTATTTTCGAACCCGAGCGAGGTCGGCAACAGGCAGCGACCGACGTCGGACACTGAGCACGACCAGATCGGCCGAGTCAATCGCACTGATGCCGGGGAAGAGATTGCCGTCCTTCGCCGATGCGTGCACGAAAGTGCACCGGAACTTCAACTTGCCAATCAACTCGTCACGAGCAAATTTTGGCAGGGTCTCCTCCGTCTTGTACTCTCGCTCTCCGATCAGAAATACAACATGAGGGACCGCGGCCGAAGCCATTTCGCTTCCGCACAGCAGGCCCAACAGCACCAGGGAAACAGTCCACACCGAAATCCGCATCACTTACTCCTCCGCTGTACTGGACAACTGGGTTCGTCTCATTCCGAACCACCTCCGCCAACTCGGCGAACTTCTACGGCCCGTTGAAAACAACTAGAATAAAACTGTTCGACCAGCGAACAAGCTATTGTCTCGCTCCGGCAAACGGCCCCCATCCTACTGCCAGATTAATCACCACGCGAATGCGCAAGGAATCAGCCATGGCCTCCCAACACCGTACCGCTCGCCTGCCCGCTGTTCTCGCACTGTCTCTGGCCACCCTGCTGATCGCACCAACCGCACACGCACAGGTTGTGCTCCGGCCAAAACTCAGGCCGAATTCAAAAAGAGTGTTCCACTCCGAAACAAGCAGCAAACAGATCCTCAGCCTGGCAGGGATGGACATCGAGACCGCATCGACCCAGTTTTCCGTCATGGAGCAGGTCACCCGGGCTCGGGCCGCAGACGGCACACTGCGGCTGACAGACACAACCAAGAAGTTGCAACAGGAAATCACCCTTCCCGGATTCAAGATCTCGTTCGACTCGGACAACCCCAACAAAAAAGCTCCACTTCCGCAACTCGAATCGATGCTCGACCTGCTGCGGATCATCGCCAAAGCCAAGATCACTCTCGTCTTCGACAAGTCCGACAAGGTGGTCAAGGTCGAGGGAGTCGACGAACTTCTCAAGGATCTCGCCCCGCCAGTTCGCAAGAGCTTCTCGAGCCAGTTCAGCGCCCCGGTCATTCTCGAAAACTGGAAAAACCGACGCCAACGAATCCCCAACAAGGCGGTCAAAGTCGGGGACAAATGGGAACACACGACGGTAATGAATCTCGAAGCCGGCCAGAAGATCAGCCTGAAACGGCAGTACACCTACGCCGGAACCACCAAGCAGGGGTCGGACACGTTGCACCGGATCACGACAAAATCCCTCGAAGCCACGCTGACTCAAGACCCTCCCGAGGGGAGCCCAACAAAAATCACCAAGAGCAAGGTCGCGATCAAAGAAGGAGCCGGCGAAATCCTGGTCGACTTGAAGCGAGGCCTCGTTGTCTCGGAGCTCGACAGCACCCGGATCACCGGCAGCCTGACACTTGATGTCAACGGGATGTCCCTGGACGCCACGCTCGACCTGACGATCGCCACCAAGCAGCGATTGCAGCGTTAGTTCGACTCCCGCGGGCGAGACACATCGCCCCCCTCAACCGGGTTTCATCGCGAAACACCTGAATGCTGTGGGCAATTTCTGCCGATAAGACCGGTGGGATTAGATGCGACGGTCGTGTCGCGTCATGAATCAGTCCGGTGCCGCCCAGGCCAAAGCCCTCACCACTCGTGACCACCGTGAAACCGCGCACAATCACTTTGCTGTTGCTGCTCACGTCCACGGCAATCGCCGGTCCGCCCAGGCACCCGGACCCACCCGCAGGACGACAGGCATTCAACCAGTGCATGGTCCATGCTGAAACTGCGTGGAAAAACGGGCGGACCGATGAAGCACTCCGCTGGTATCACACCGCCAAGAAAATTGCTCGCGCCAACAATCTGACCCTCTCGGAAAGAGACGAGGCGCTGACTGCTTACGTCGCAAGACACGAGGCTGGCCTCACCGGACCGCAACCAGGGACAAAGCCTGGCTGCGACACCGATGGAGGTCCCCGAACCGCCTCGAAACCGACGGCCAAAACTGCCAGGCGACTCCCGCCGGTCACCAAGCCTCGATCACTCGCAACCAAAACCATTCCAATTCCAGAAAAGAGAACCTCGCCGAGCGCCGAAACCACACGACGTGCCATTCCCGAAAACCGTACTGCCCGCTCGCTCCCTCTGACGGGACCACCGAAAGCAACAGTCACCAAAAAACGGCCTGCCACCACAACGACGCCGAAACTCCCGCCCGCACCGAAACAACAACCCGAGAAGAACATCCCCGCTACCGGGACCGTCGACACTGACCTCGTCCCGCCGGTCACTTCCCCGGAAACTCCGACTCCAGGCACACCTCCAAAAGACACACCGACAAAAGACACCGCGACAAAAAAAGAGGTGCCTGAAACACCTGCAGCAGGCACATCGACTCCTGCCGTCACGAACGACAAACCCGTTTCGGCTACGCCACCACCAGTCGCGGAAACGTCGACAACCAACGATGCCGAAATTCCCGACCAGCCTGTCCGGCTAACTGTTGACCAATCGGTTGCGCCCCTGAAAATCATCCCGAATGCTCACAAATCCGAGATGGCGGCGCGGCCCATTTCTCCCGAGCCACTGACCGAAGAAGCGGTTACCGAATCACTGCCGATGCCCGGAAGTCCTGCGGCGGACCATCAACTGACCATGCTGATGTTCGGGCCAATCGTTGTCGCCTTGTTCATCCTGGGCCTACTGACGCACGAGATGCCCGGCCCGAAGCGAATTCTTGCCTGGGCCACCCGAAGGAACAGTGAACCGATTCCTGTGGTCGACGACTCCGTCCAGGTGGCGGAGGCAATTCCAGACCGAATGGAATCGACCGGTGACCTGCTGACCGTAACGCTGGGAACTCGCCGGCGGAACAAGGTTGAATACTACACCGCCACAATCGAACTGCCGGGTCTCGAGCCCACACGGCTCGTCAAGCGACGTGATGGCAGCCCCCTGTTCCGCAGCCGCGCGGCCGCAATCAGTTCCGCGCGTGCACTTGCCCGGCGAATCGGATACGACGGCATCACCGAACCTGCCAGCCGCCGAAAGGCCGCCTGACCGACGATGGGTCGTGGACGCAGATGACGCCCCCGCAGGCTATTCGCCCGCGACATCTTCCTCGGTCAGCCACCCCTGGATCTCGTCCTCTCCGTCAGAGGAACCGTCCGGCAATTGGGGTTCCGGAGGCTTCATCGGTGCCGGCTGAGCCCGCCGCCGCGCCCGCCGTCGTTCCCGACGTCTCCCCTCCAGCCCGGCCCTCTCCAGCAGCGACGTCGAGAAGGGATCTTCTTCTTCAGTCGCAGGTGGGGGTGCGTCGGGATTGGCCTGGTAAACAATTTCGAAATCCAGTTTCGCAATTGTCAACGTATCACCAGGCATGAGCACCTGGACTTCAACGGGCTGGCCGTTCACCTTGACGCCGTTTGTGCTTCTCAAGTCCCGAACCTGCCAGTAACCCGCCTCGAGTTCCAACTCGCAGTGCTGCGAAGAAATATTTGGATAGTCCAGGCAAATGTCGCACCGGCTCCGTCGCCCCACCAACAACCGGGTTCGCAGGAGCGGAACCGGGTCTCCGCCTCCAACTGGTACAAGCTCACCGAGCATCCGTTAGCTTTCCGCCGGCGCCGCCGCACCGGGATCATTGAGCAACTGCCGAATCGCGTTGATACCGTCGTCTCGCGTCGCGTGATGGCTCCACGGGCGACCCAATTTCATTGTCGAGAACTGGTTGAGATTGGCCGTCGACGCGGCGCAGTAAACCGCCAGCCCGCCCCGGTAGTCGAGGTTTCGAACCAGGCGGACGATCGCACTGGTCATCACCCAGCCCAGCAGCGGTACACGACTCAGATCAACGACCACCGCGCGGACGGAGTCGTCATCCAGCACTCGCATGACCTGGTTGGCCTGGTTGTGAATATCGAAGTAACGGAACGACGCTTCGTCACCCAAAGGGGCGACGACAACCACCTCGTCAACACGCTCGATGTCAAAGACTGTCGCTCGTTCACTCATCGATTACAACCAACCCGCCACGGCTGAAAAGACCAAGCCGCAATGCAAAGAATCCTTGTTCCGAGGATGCCGCCCAGTACCAAAGTTGAAGCAAGACCGCCGAAGACGGCTCAACAGGAACCGAGCCCAGGCCCCTCACAATCCACGGGCCACAAGGTCCAGCAACCAGCCCCAAATTGGTTTATCCAGCCGGCAAAGTCAACCAGTGGCCTTCACATGGATGTCCTGACCCACAGCCTTTGCTACAGTGGCCCACTTCCGTTTTCGACCCACACATCGCGATAGACGAGCCGGATATGGGCGATCTGTTTCACTGGGTCGATCTGACGGTTTTCTTTGTCGCCCTCCTGGCGGTCATGGGCGTCGGACTGCTGGCGTCCCGTGGCGAGGGAGATTCGTCCGAACAGTATTTCCTGGCCGGACGCCAGATTCGCTGGTGGGGTGTCGCTGGATCGATCTATGGATCCAATGTCAGCGCCAACCACCTGGTCGGAATGCTTGGAATTGGATTCTCGATCGGGTTTGCCCAAAGCCACTTCGAACTCGGAGCCATCTTCGGCCTGCTGGTGCTCTGCTATGGGTTTCTCCCGGTCTACCGCCGCCTGAAGATTTACACGCTCTCCGAGTACCTGGGACAACGGTATGACGACCGAAGCCGCCTCTCCTATGCCGTGATCATGGTGCTGATCATGGCCGGGGTCCAGATGGTCCCTGGGCTCTACATCGGTGCCCGATCCGCCTGTGTGATGGTCGGCGCCCCCGCGATCCAGATCGAGCAGGTCACCGCAAAAACCGTTGGCGATCTCCAGGCAATCGAAGCGGGAGAGATGACCGAGGCCACGCTGCCCAAGCAGCCAAAAGTCAAAGTCAACACGACCTGGTACCTGGCCTTTGTCGTCCTGCTGGCGGTCGTCGCCACAATTTACACCGTCATCGGAGGACTGCGGGCGGTTGTCCTGACAGATGCCATCCAGTCGCTGCTTTTGCTCGGAGGTGGCATCCTGCTGGCCGTGCTCATCTTCGGCGAATTGAGCGATGACGGTGGCGTGATGGCCGGCTGGAACCGAATGCTCGAACTCGACTCCGCGGCCGACAGCCAGAAAATGAGACTGTACCTGCCCAGCAACCATCCGCAATTGCCCTGGTCGGGGGTTCTGACCGGGCTGTTGTTCATGCACTGTTATTACTGGGGGACCAACCAGTTTATCGTGCAACGTGCACTGGGAGCGCGATCCGATGGGGAAGCCCGATTGGGAATCATCGCCGCCGGCTTCCTCAAGCTGCTCATCCCGTTCTTTGCCGTCGCGGCCGGAATCGCCGGGTACTACCTGATCACCGACCGGGTTGACCACGCCGTGGCCCCCGATGCCGCGTTCGCCGAACTGGTCACGCTGGTGGTTCCCGCTGGAGTGGGACTGGTCGGGGTCGTGGCCGCCGGGCTCATCGGCGCCATCCTCTCGTCAATCGATTCCATGATGAACTCGGCAGCGACCATCTTCACCATCGATGTCTATCAGAAATACATCCGCCCGGATGCCAGCAGCCAGCAGCTCGTGCGGGTGGGACGCATCTCGATCATCGTCTTCGTCCTGCTGGCAACGGGACTCACGTTCGTGGTCATCGACCCCAACAGTGAGCAGAATTTCTTCCTGCAAATCGCCAACTACAGCAGTCTTCTGACTCCCGGACTCCTCGTGGCCTTCCTGGTCGGCATGTTCTGGTCACGGGCCACTGCCGCCGGCGCACTGACGACCATCATTGCCGGCGTCGTTTTCTCGCTCGCCTACCAGGCCCTTTACGACCAGGCCGTCGGAATGCCGGCCCCCGTCTACAATGTTTTGACCGAACAAGCCGACCTCGCGAGCATCAAGCTCCAGGACCTTCCGCAGGACTGGCAAGCACTCGGCTCCACCGAAATCCAGCAGCGGATCGAAGCACAAAGACCACAGCTCAATCCCGTCAACCTCGCCTTCGGCCCCAGCCTGAACTTCTTCCATCGCGTCGTCGCCGTGATCATCAGCTGCGTCCTGATCCACGTCGTTGTCAGCCTGAAAACACCGGTCTCCGAGGAGCAGTCGCGCCTGACATGGGTCGACCTCGGTGGGCACTCACCCGGTGAACTCAAGAGCCTGGCAACGCTCGCCCTGCTGGTCGTTGCGATCCTGGCCGCACTCGGAGGACTCATGATCTCCGGACAACTCACCGCACCAATCGCAGCACTCCTGGCAGCAGCCACCACGCTGGGGGCCTTTGCCATCAATTCCCTGCGGCGATCGCAAAGTGGCAAACACACGAAGAAGGCGTGGTGGGCCGAGGATCGGAACTGGGCAGCCATCCTCTGCGCGACCGCAGTCTGGATGCACTTTTACTTCGCCTGAGAGCCCTCGACCAGCAGGGCTCGGTGAGGCCGGGGCGACTAGTACCGGAGCTCGACGCGAGCAACCAGGCCGTCAAAGACCATCGTGTCGCCCACTCCCCCGATACTGTACAACTCCGCGTCCTGCACGCTGTCGATGAATCCGCCGGTGGTCACCGTGTTGAACCACGCCGCCATGTAGTAGCCGGCAGAAAATCGCAGCGTGTCTGCTTCTCCGCCCCAGCCCAGCCCCAACTCCAACTCGGTCACGGGCACCATCCGACTGTCTTCAAGGCCCACGACCGCCTGGGTGCCGCTGAACACATTTGTCTGCTGGTAGCTGGCATCGAATTCGCCAAACAGCAGTGACGCACCCCCACGCATGTACAGGTGAAACGCGCTGTCCATGGGCCGTTCAATCTCCAGGCCAAGCCTCGGCCCCACGCCGTCGAACCCCACATCGGTGAGCACACTGGTCGACCCCAGCATCGTGTAGTTGGCGTGGAAATCCTCGTCCACCCGGGCGTAACGCGCACCAACAGTCAGGTACACCAGGTAATCCTTCTCCGAAATCGTCGCACGGTAATGCACGTCCAGGAGATCGAAATCCAGGTCGTAGTTCGCGCGAGCCGCCAGGCTGTCGGTGGCCACCGACTGCGTATTCGGATGCACCAGGTCAGCGTTCAGGAACCCACTTCCCCCCGGAAGGGTTCTCGAATCCGAACTCTGGCTTTGATAACTCCGGTAATCGACCGCGATGCTCGAGGAATCGGTGCGGTTCCAGTTCAACCCGATCCTGAAACCCGGTTGATACCCCGGCCCCACAACACTCGATGGCCCGGTCGGAACCGATGACGGGCCAATTCCGTCAGTCGGCGTCGCATAGGGCACGTCCACGTTGCGTGGATGGAGGTACAGGAACTCGGCGATGATCGCCGATCGATGGGCCTGCAGGATTTCTTCGAAACAACCAGGCCCCGAACAGGGAGCCGTTACCGGCCGGCCGGCGACACCTGACCACGAAACCTGCTTTTCCCCCAACTCCCGTTGAAGTTCGTCCACGAGGTCCAGTGATTCCTCTGCGGGGACCACCGGGACCAACCGATCGACAGCGATCGGTTCCGGAGTAGGCACCACCATCGGCACGGTGACGGGCACCTCGGTCGTCTCTACCTGTTTCTGTTGAACGACCGTCTCGTCACTGGTGTCGAGTATCTCGGGTGCCAAATCTTCTGCAGGCGGCGCGGGAGGTAGCCCGGTCGACTGCGCTGTCACCTCAGGCGCATCAGCCACCTTTGCGCTTCCGGAATCGTCCTGTGCCCCGGCCTCACGGCCGAGCAACAAGAAACAGCACACCAGCACACACGTGGAAACGATCTTGAACAACTTCATCACCAGCCTCACCCCCCCGTGGTCACCTCCGGTTGCAAGCAAAGCCGGGGTCGCACGGAATGAAACGAATTTGCCGCCTGTAACAGTTATCGGCCCCAACGAGACCACTTCTTTGAGTGTTGTTCCGTGGCGACAGAAACAAAAAGGCCTTTTTGTCCGCAGAAAAACCACACAAACAACCGCTCGTGACCACACCAGAACGAAACGCGGACAGACGACCCCTTCCCCTGCTTGCACAAACGACGCTTTCTCTACAAACTACCTATTCTCCATTCCTTTTTGGGTTATTCGCTCACAAAACGCTGCTCTCGCACGGAGGGGAGTTTCGGCTACGGCTCCCGTCTGTTTTCTCGACTGATTGCAAACTTCGTCTCCGGTTCTCCGACCTGTTAATCGAAGTTCAGCTGACCGTCCGGGCCGTCGCCCATGGACACCGTCTCGACCTCTCAAATCTCAAGTTACCACCAGGCCGATCGACACAACACGGACACGAGTCTCGACGCGGGACAGTGGCCGCGCGTGTCGTCACGTCTGGCATTTGATTTTTTCTGCTGTATCCAACGATTATCTGACCGGCAAGGACTACTGATGTTCCTCACACCATGGTTGCGTTCCATTGGCCAAAGACTTCGTTTTCGAAGGCGCAAGGTGGCCAAGCAGGTTCATTCGCAACGAAAGCCCCACCCCAGGTCTGCCGTCGTCGAGACACTCGAAGATCGGACGCTGCTCACGGTGGACATCACGTCGGTCGCCACCGCGGCCGGAACGGCGACCTTCACGGGCGATCAAACCGCAGCCGATGATGCGGACGCTCTGGTCCTGTCCGTTTCCGGCGGAAACCTCGCCCACAACCTGCAGGCAATCGGAACTCTCACCTACGACAGCAACACGGATTTCGACCCCGGCACCGCAGGAATCCAATCAATCGCCGTCGGCTCGGGGACTGCACCATTATTGACCGTCAATCTGCTGGGCGGAAACGATTCGTTGACAATCGACCACAGTGGCGGCGCTCTCCAGGGCGTTCATCCCATCAATTTCAGTGGTGGTGCGGGTTCCGACACCCTGACCGGCCCGGACATCGACAACACCTTCAACATCACCGGCAGCAATTCGGGGAACGTGGGTGGGCCCGGGACGATTGATTTTTCTGGGCTTGGGGTTCTCACAGGTGGAACCGGCGACGACACCTTCAATGTCACCTCCGCCAGCACCTTCAACCTCAACGGCGGCACAGGCAACGACACATTCGACATTGACGCCGAGTTAACAGGGTCGGTCGATGGCGGTGGCGGCACCGACACTCTTCAGGGCAACAACGTCGACGACGCGTTGATCACCTCCCTGGACGCCAACGGAGCCGACGGAACAGAAGCCTCGGTTTCAGCCAACTTCAATGACATCGAATCCCTCATCGGCCATTCCACCGGAATACTGACCGGATTGAATGCGGTCAACACCTGGGATCTCGACGGTTCAGCCACCTACACCAGCGGCGGTTTTTCAGTTTCCATCAGTGGATTCGGGACGCTGCAGGGTGGATCCCAGCCGGACACCTTCAATGTCACCTCCGACAGCACATTCAACCTCAACGGTGGCCAGGAAAGCGACATCTTCGTCATCGATGCAGTTTTGACGGGATCGGTCGACGGCCGGGCCTGGGGCGACACATTGCAGGGCGACCTGATCGATGCGGTCACACTCACCGATGAGCCGGACTGGTCGGGTTTCACCGGAACAGTGGCATCGATCACCGGTGGCTTTGAGGGAATCGAAACGATCAACGCCAACCAGGGAACCCTCACCGGGCGTGACGTGGCCTCCACCTGGAATCTCGACGGCAGCCCGACCTACGACGACAGTTTCGACACTCTAAGTTTTTCCGGGTTTGCCGCACTCCAGGGTGGAACCAGCACCGACGTCTTCAACATATCCGCGGTGGGCATCGCTTTCGATCTCGACGGCGGCACGAACAACGACACCTTCAACATCGCCAGCGGAGCGACACTGACCGGTGACATCATCGGTGGCACCGGCGACGATACGATCACCCAGGCCGACGGGGCCAACACCTGGGATATCTCGACACCCAACGCCGGTGACGTCACGGACATCGGCACCTTCAGCGGCGTCGAGAACGTAACCGGCGGCACCGGCACCGACACCTTCAATATCGCCAGCGGCGGAACACTGACAGGCGACATCGCCGGCGGCACCGGCACCGACACGATATTCCAGGCCGACGGAACCAACACCTGGAATATCTCGACACCCAACGCCGGTGACGTCACGGACATCGGCACCTTCAGCGGCAT
>CAZYAZ010000019.1:68399-71069 GCA_964646205.1 uncultured Planctomycetaceae bacterium
ATATCTCGACACCCAACGCCGGTGACGTCACGGACATCGGCACCTTCAGCGGCATCGAGAACCTCACCGGCGGCACCGGCGACGACACCTTCAACATCGCCAGCGGCGGAACACTGACAGGCGACATCACCGGCGGAACCGGCAACGACACGATCACCCAAGCCGATGGGACCAACACCTGGGACATCTCGACACCCAACGCCGGTGATGTCACCGACATCGGCAGCTTCAGCGGAGTCGAGAACCTCACCGGCGGAACAGGCGACGACACGTTTGACGTACAGGCCGGCGCAAGCGTTGTGAGCATGAACGGGGCGGGGGGCAGTGACACGGTCACGGTTGACGTGGACAACCAGACTCTCACGCACGACGTGACAGCACCTGATTCGGGGACGATTGCTGTCACAGGCGCGGCCACCATCACCTATGCGAGTGTCGAAACGCGGACTTTCTCCAATGTCCCCGCTGGCTCCACGACCGTGAACATCGTGGGCGGTGACGGTGTCATCGACCCGACCGACGACTACACGGTGCGGCGGGTTGGTAGTGACCTACAGGTCGTGGTCGACGGAATCATTTTGATGACCTCCCCAAGTTCTACCATCGCGGACCTCGTGATCACCGGAACTGCAGACGACGACACGCTGACGATTGACCTGGCAGGCCAGTCGATCAACGACGTCATCCCCGAGGGCGACATCACCTTCGACGGTGGTGCTGGGTTCGACGCCCTTGTCGTCTCTGGAGCACCTTCGTCCAACCCGGCGGCCATCACCCACACCTTCCTGGCCGCTGATGAGGGCAATGTCGATATCGATGGCCGTGTGGTCAACTACGACGGCCTGGAACCGGTGACCGACACGTTGATCGCCGGCACACGCACGATGATCTTCAATCCCGCCGCCGAGACCATCCTGGTCACCGACGACGGCATCGCCGGCAACAACGTGTCGCGAATCGATTCGGACTTTGGCGAACTGCTCGATTTTGCCCACCCCACCGCCGGACTCGTCATCCGAGGGGCCGGTGGTAATGACAACATCAGCATCAACGCACTGGACAGTCTCTTCCCCACCATCGCCCTGACCATCGATGGCGAAGGTGGCACCGACACCGTCAACCTCAACACCACCGCTTCCCACAGCCAACTGACCGTCACCGCCGATTCCATCAACGTGACCGACGATCTGACGGTAACGGTTAGCGGAGCAATCTTGAGTTCGACAAACGGAATTTCGTTCACTGGCGGCTCGCTTAATGTAGGTGCAAATACTGCTACTCTCACGGCAACATCCGGCTCGATCACCGGCACTGATGGCGGTCCGATTGACATCGTCGCGGGCACTCTCGACCTGTCGGTTGCCGGCACGGGCAACGACGTGGGAACCAGCGGGGCCGATCGCCTGGAGATCAACGCCACGAACCTGGACATCACCACCGGTGGCGGTGCCACCGACGACGTGTTTGTCGAGGACCTTGCCGGTGGAGTCACGATCGGCCAGATCGACGCCGGATCCGGAAACGTGACAATTTCCTCGACCGGGCAACTTGTGGAGAACAGCGACCCGGACGTCGACATCATCGCCACTCAACTGACGGCCGACGCCGCCACGACGATCAGTCTCGACACGACCGTCGGCAGTCTCGACATCGCCAGTACGACCGCGGGAAACATCGACATCGACGAGACCAATGCGATCACGCTCGTCGACGCCAGCACCAACGACGGAACGATCACGGTGGATGCCGGTGGAACCATCACGGCCAGCCTCGTGACCGCCGGAGGAGCCACCGGCAACGTCAACCTGACAGCCTCCGCCGGTGATATTGACGCTGGGGCCATCACCGCAACAGGCAACGACGTCGTCCTGGACGCCGCGGGATCGATCACCGACGGCAACGCGGCCACCACCAACATCGCCAGCACGAACCTCGACGCCACCGCGGCAACCGGGATCGACCTCGACACCGACACCGATTCGATCACGGCATCGGTCACCGGGACCGGTGCCATTGACATCGACGAAACCGACGCGGTCACACTGACCAGCGTCACCACTGCCGACGGTTCGATCACGATCGACGCCGACGGGCTGCTGACGGCCACGGACGTGCGGTCCCTGACCGATTCGGCCAGCAACGACATCAGCCTGGTGACGACCACCGGCGACGTTTCCCTGGAGACCGTCGATGCCGGCAGTTCCGGCGGGCTGACGGTGACATCGGCAACAGGCAACATCACCGATGTCGCGGGATCGGCGATTTCGGCCGACAACACGACGCTCGCGGCCAACGCGGGCGACATCACCCTGGGAGACGACGCGACCGATACGGTCAACTTCGGCAGCCTGACATTTTCCGCCGTCAACGGCGACGTGGACATCACCGAGGACTCCGCGACCCAGCTTGTCGGCTCCAACACGGCCGACGGTCTCGACCTGGTTTCGGCGGGCGCCATCACCGACGACACCGGCGCCACCCTGGCCGTCGCCTCCCTCGCCCGCCTCACCGGAGCCAACATCACGCTGGGAGACGCTTCGGCCACGGTCAATTTCGGATCCGTCCAATTCGCCGGCTCCGCCGTGACCATCACGGAATCCTCGGCAATGACCATCTCGGCCACCAGCAGTGCCACCGCCGGCCTGCTGTTGGTCGCCGCCGACGACATCA
>CAZYAZ010000019.1:71169-73373 GCA_964646205.1 uncultured Planctomycetaceae bacterium
AACCACCGGTGCCGGCAGCGACATCACGTTGACGGCCGACTCGGAAGCCACGCCCGACGGAATCGGTGGCGTCCAGATTGCCACGCTGGGTGCCGTTGACTCGGCCGATGCCGCCACGCTCTCTGGGTCGGACCTGTTCATCACCGGGGGAGCCACCGACAGTGTCGAGATCGCCTCGGACGGCAATACCGCGCAGTTGCTGGCCGGTGGTGACATCCTGGTGCAAAACGGTGCCAACGCTCCGGGGGCCGCCCAGACGATCATCAACGGTGCCGTTGATGGCGGCGGAACGATCACGATCACCGGCGAAAGTGACGTGCTGATTGGTGCCGATGGGGACCTGATCGGAGTTGCCGGCACCGTGTCCATTTCGGCCGGATCCGGAGGGATCCTGATGACCAATGGCTCCATTGTCGACGCCGGATCCGGGCTGATCGACATGGACGCAGTTGGTGACATCACCGTCGGTGCACTGCTGACAACCACCGAGGCGCAGCTCACCTCGACCAACGGGGCCATCCTGGACGGGGGAGACGATGAAGGGGGCGACCTCACCGCCGCCACCGCCGCGTTGCGAGCCGAGACAGGAATTGGAACCGATGCCGATCCACTGGAGACCGTTTCCGACCCGGCTGCGACCACTCTGACGGTCGCCGCCACGACCGATTCGGGCGACATCGCCCTGTCCAACACCGGTGCCCTGCAGGTCGGAACCGTCGACGGCCTCTCCGGAGCGACGATCCAGGACACCGCGGACGACAACAGCGGAGCCGACAACATCACCCTCACCGCCTCCAGCCCATTGACCGTACTGGCCGGCGCCCCCGTCGTCGACAACGACGGTGGTGACATCACGCTGACAGCCACCAACGATGGTGGAGACGACGACCACCTGAGGATCTCGGCCAACGTCACCGCCACCGGGGGCAACGGGTCAATCGACTTGAATGCCGGAACCGACCTGGTGATCGACACCGACGCGGTCGTCTCGACCGTGGGCACCGGCGGCATCACCGGCGATGCCGAGCGGACGCTCATCGTGCAGAGCGACGCGGCCACGACCACTGTCCGATCGGCCGACGGAGACATCACGTTCAACGCCAACCAGGGAGTAACACCGACCACCGGTGACTTCTACGGGATCAACCTCGAGGGTTCCCTGGTCGAAACAACCAACGGTGCCATCAGCCTGACCGGCCAGGGCGGTGACAATTCTGGTGGCAGCCCATCCGATGACAACGACGGCATCTTCGTGGAAGGGGCAACGATTCGTTCGACGGGCACGGGCACGATCACTCTGGTCGGCACCGCCACCGACGGAAGCGATTCGGACGGTGTCGACATGGACAGTGACTCCGGCGGGACCGCGGCCACGATCACCAGCGTTGCCGGTGCGATCGACATCACGGGCAACAGCACCAATTCCGAAACCGGTGTCGAAATTCAATCCGGCTCGGTCGTCACATCGACCGGCACGGGACCATCGGCCGCGACGATCACGATCGACGGGACCGGCGACGAATTCGCAGTCTACATCGGCAATTCCGGCAGCGCGGTCAACTCGGTCGACGGAGACGTCATCGTCACCGGGGTCGCCCAGGCCACAGGGGACGCCACCGGCATCTGGATCGAAGACGGTGCCGCCGTCAGTTCCACCGGAACCGGAGTCGATGCCGCATCCATCACGCTCGACGGCAGATCCGCACGGTACGGCACCTACATCGAAAATGCCGGAACCACGATCACCTCAGTGGCCGGCGACATCGACATCATCGGCACCGGGAGCGATGTCGATGGAGTGTCCCTGGTGGATGCCGCCCAGGTCACTGCCGACTCCGGCGACATCACGATCACCGGCGACAGCACAAACGACACCGGCGTCCATCTCGATGCTCCCGTGACCAGCGGCGACGGCACCGTGACGGTTACCTCCGACAGTGGTGACATCCAGCTCGACCCCGACGGCGACATCACCTCCACCAGCGGCAGTGTCACCATTGATGCCGACACTGCCGGTACAGCCGCCAACGTCGTCATGGCCGACGGGGCGGTGATCGATGGCGGTTCCGGCCCGATCGACATCGATGCCGACGAGAACGTTTCGCTTGCGACGGTCACCACCAGCAACACGATCGACGTGACCAGTGAAAATGCGGCCATTGTCGACAACACGGCCGCCGAAGGCACCAACCTGACAGGCAGCA
>CAZYAZ010000020.1:0-7037 GCA_964646205.1 uncultured Planctomycetaceae bacterium
CGCCAGCAGCGGATAGTCGTTCCGAACCCGTTGCCGGAGGGCCGAGGGCCACGCGCGGGGAATCTCGGTCCGCGTTGACAGGGGATGCGCCAACGACAGCCCAAGCGGTGAACCGGGCATCGTGGACGACAATCCCGTCACCAGGGTTTGCCACCCCGGTCCACCCGATGACTCCGCCGCCATTCGTCCTTCGGACCTCAACCAGTGCAGGTCCACCTGTTCATCACGAACCCGTGCCAGCAGAAATCCCAGCTTCGCCGCATCGTCTCGCCCCTGGTCGGGTGGCGGAGCCGAAGTGAACATGTGGCAGAAACCCGGTCGGGTGAAGGACGTGGAGTTGAGAATGCGAAAGCGGGTGGAACCAATCCGGTCGAAGAAACTGCAGTGCACGTGAGCGGCCAACAACAACTCCACGTCATGCCGTTCCAGCAATTCGATCAACCAGCCACGATCTGGCTCGGCGATGTTGTCGTAATGCCCCAGCCCGGGTTCGCCAGGTTCATCGAGATAGGGCGGCAGGTGCAACATCACGACCTGCCGGCGGCCCGAGTGGGTGGCCAGTTCCCGCTCCGCCCATTCCCTCTGCAAAACGGCTTCCGGCAGCGTGGTGTTCATGATCTGCGAGTTGAGCACGACGACGTGAAGAGGGCCCACATCCAGGGCGTACCACGACGGCCCCAGGAGATCGTGGAATTCGGCCAGCGATTCGGCTGTCACCGGCCGGGTCGGCATCGTCGGATCGGGCTTGTCACCGACATCGTGGTTTCCCGCCACAAACCGTGGGGCCAGGTCGTGTTTTGAGAATTGTTCGATCGCGCCACTCATCGCGTCGCCGAACCCCTCGGTCCCGGGAAACTCCTGCACCAGGTCGCCCATGTGAAAGACGTTCGGACATCCCAGTGACGAGGCCAATTGCCAGGCCCGGTCGGCACGATCGGCCTGGAGCCGTCGCGATGCGAACTCGACCGAATCCTCACCCGGATCGATCATGTAGTGCGTGTCGGCCAGGACGACAAATTCGGCATCGGCCTCGGGCAACAGCGATCGATCCCAACCGGCAATCTGTAAGCGACCGTGCACTCGAGTCCCTGTTTTCCAGGCCGGTCACCACTCCAGGCATCCGGCCACATGGCTGGTTAGTTGTTTGATCGGGAAACAGCGTGATACGATCTCATCGCTGTACTCAACTCTCAACTCACTCTCTCCACCGTCGAGGCCCCCGATGGCACATTTTGCCCACACCCACACCGTGTTCGCCATGCTGCTGATCTTCGCATCGTGGTCCCAGGCCATCGCCGCCGACACGAAAACGAATCGACGTGACGGAGCCAAGATGGTGCTGGTGCCCGCCGGACGGTTCCTGATGGGATCAACCTCCAAGGACGTCGACCCGCAGTTCAAGGAAACGGGTTTGCCAATCGATTGGAAAAAATACACCGAGGACGAGGCACCGCGTCACGCGAGATCCGTCGACGCCTTCTACATGTACCGCTACGAGGTCACCAACGCGCAGTACCACAAGTTCACCACCGCGACCGGCCATCGAACACCACCTCACTGGAAGGGTCGTGACATCCCAAAGGGCAAGGGCGATCATCCGGTCGTCGAGGTCAACTGGCACGATGCCATGGCGTACTGCCGTTGGGCCGGAACCAGCCTTCCCAGTGAAGCACAATGGGAATACGCCGCGCGGGGTGCAGGAGCCAAGAATGACGACGGCACGCTGAAGCCCGGCCCAGCCTTTCCGTGGGGCAACAACTGGGATCGTAAACTGTGCAACAACTCGTCATTCCACGCCGGAGTGGATCTGCTCAGTGCCAAGAAGTGGACCGAGTGGTACGAGAGTGACCAGGCGGCCAACCATCCGTTGACCAGCAAGGTCGGTTCGTTCCGCAAGTCGCGGAGTCCGTTTGGGATCGACGACATGGCTGGCAACGCGTGGGAATGGTGCCTGGACTACCAGTTGCCCTACCAGACCGACACGCTCCCGACGAAGTCCACGCTGCGGTCCCGCCGGGGTGGATCGTGGGCCAATGTGGCCCTGCACCTGCGGAGTGCCGATCGGCAAGGTGCCGCGGCCGACAACCTGAACCTCTACACGGGCTTTCGCTGCGTGATGCCCGCGGCCAAGCCGCGGACCAAGGGACCTGTCGAGGTGGAACAGGCCGGAGACCGGTTCGTCAACTTCGTCCTGGAAGAGATCAAGACAGCCCAAACGCGGATGAAGACCATCACGCATGCGGCCAACCTGGCCGCCAACCGCATCGTCCACCGCAACGGCGAACTGTTGTCGGCCGGCGACCAGAGCTTCTCGCTGGAACCGGTCTGGCGGGCCGGGGGAATTGCCTTCTCCAGGCAATACACTCCCGAGGGGTCCTCGGCCGGCTTCAAAAAACTCGACTCACCCGAGGACAAGGTGCCCTATTACCGCACCAAGGGATTCGTCGATCACTTCACCGTCAAGAAGGCCACCGCCAAGGATGTCGTCCTGCTGGGATTCGAGAACGAAACCGAGGAACAAAAGCACGCCGTGCCACTGGCCCGCCAGTTGCTGGCCGAGAAGTCCCTGGTCATCTTTTTCGGATCGGCCGAGGGAGCTGCCCGGCTGACAAAGGCCGTGGGGCCCAGTGAGAACTTGCTGACCATCACCCACACCGTCCCCGATGGGGGAGTCCTGTCGGTCGACGGTTGGCCCAAAAAGATCTGCTCGGGCCGCAGCATCGCCAACCGGCTGTACCTGTGGGCATTCGAAGCCGAATTGATCGGGGCATTCCTGCGTCGCGGAAAGATGCCGGGCATCCTGCTCTCGGTGACCTACGAAAGCCCCCAGGTCTTCAACCAGCCGCTGCTGAACAAGTACAAGTTCGTCCCGGCCTTCAATGTCAGCCCGGTCGACGAAGGCCAGCTCGGCCGGACCTACCTCGCTCATATCGACCGAATCGTTGGTCGCATCCTCGACGGTCAACGCCACAAGTTCCGCAAGGCTGCCGGTTGGCTGGCCGAGGCGGCTCGAAAAAAGAAGACCAGCTACGCACTGTTGATCCACGGACTCGACCCCGAGAACCTGCCTGGTGACCCCGGACTGTTCAAGGTCTTCAGTGAAGGCAACGCCTATTACCCGCAGTTGGATGGCCTGGTCAAGCCGGACGATGTCGCGTTGTTTGTTGGCTACAACTGGTACCCACGGCGGTTGGCCCAGACGGTCGACAAGTCCAAGGCTCGCCAGATTCTCTGCTTCACACTGGTCGACCAGGCACCGCCCAAGCCGGCACTCTACGGCGAGGTGGGCGAGTTGTATCACCCAACGTCCTTCGACCAGTTGCCCCAGGGCGAGAACCGGATCTACATCGACCTGAGGTTCGCCCAGTACAACGCCGTACTGAAGATCCCCGGGTTCCCGGTGCCGGCACTGGAAACATCGTCCTTTGCCGAGGACGTGGTGTACTGGCACCTGGTCGCCGACACGATCGAGCTGCTGGCCAAGTGAACCGGGGCTACGCCATCCTCACCACCGTGCCCGTCTCGGACGAATCGAGCATCCCGACGATGGCCTCCACGGCGGCTCGTCCGTCGGCCTCGGTACCGCAACCGGCTTCCAGTCCATTGATCCGGTCGACGAACGCCTGCACCTGGTCGGTGTAGGCCTGCATGCGACCGTCGGATACGAACGCGGCGTCGGCGTCGTCCAGCGGCACGTGAGGCTGCTCGTAGGCCAGCTCCCACTCACCACCGCGTGCGACACGGATTTTGCCAAACGGCTGTGCGTCGATGATCCCCTCGTCACCCATCAACCGGAAACGGAAGTCCTCACCATCAAAACCAGGCGACGGGCAGACGCTCGAGGACCAGAAGCTGGCCATGGCGCCTCCGGCGAAACCCCACATCGCCATCGTCGTGTTCTCGTTCGGGTTCTCCTCGCGAAAGGTCCCGCAGTGCGCCACGACCGAAACAATGTCGTCACCGATCCACCAACGACACAGATCGATGTTGTGAGGTCCGCTGTTGAGAATGTGCGCGCGGCTACGAGGATCCTTCCACCAGCCCCAGTCCCCCCCGAAACCCTCGTCTGACCGCAAGGCCTCGATGTCAAATAACGCCGACATCTGAATGCAACGCACCGTGCCAATAGCCCCCGAGGCGACCAGGTCACGAACCGTTCGATTCGATTCACGAAAACGCTGGTGATACCCCACGGCCAGCACCAACCCCTTCTCGGCGGTGGCAGCGATCATCCGGTCGCAGTCCTCCACCGACGTGGCCATCGGTTTCTCGACCAGCACGTGCGTGCCACATTCGGCCGCCAACAGTGTCTCGTCGATGTGGCAGTGGTGAGGCGTACTGCTGATGATCGCGTCGATATCATCGCGACGGATCAGGTCCTCGACCGTCTCGACACAATCGATCCCGTAGTCGTCGGCCAGTCCCGGTGCACGACGACCACCGGCCACCGCCACGATCTCGGCACCCGGTGCCCGCCGGGCCGCCTCGACATGTGTCCGTCCCATGAACCCCGAACCGGTCACGCCAATTCGAACCAGTGATTCACTCATCCCCGACCTTCCTTCCTGGTTGATTCCAACTCCAACGTGGTTGTCACTTCTTCTTCTTCTTCAGTTTTGGGAACCACAACCGCCTGGCCGTCTCACCCAAAACGTTGCGACGATCCTTTTTCGAGAGCGGCAACACCTCGGTGAAAATTTTCAGGTGTTGTCCGTAGGTCAATTTCGGGGTCCACAACACGTTGGGAAAATTGCTGCCCCAAACGCAACGCTCCGACCCATAGGTGTCGATGATCTTCAGGGCCGCGTCATGCAGATCGTCACCGGGAAAACCCATCTCCGTTCCGGTGCTGATGAAATCGACCTTGGCGTAGAGGTTCTTGTACTTCGAGAGTCGCAGCACCTCCGCAAGCGACCGCTCGTAAAGCGGCCCCGGCTTGATGTCCATGCAGTGGCAGAAGGCGACCGTCAGTTTCGGGAATTCACGCAACAGCTTCTCGGCACTCGGCACCAGGTCCGGATGCATCAGGAAAATGTCGACCGTCGCTCCCAACCTCTCGCACGTCTTCCACAACTGCCGAACCCCATCGTGATCAAACGTTCGCCGCTGATTCCCGGCGGTGCTCCGCAGCGTCTTCACACCAAATTCTTTGACGTGCTGCTCCAGCAACCCCGGACTGTGAGGATCGTCGGGATCGAGTGTGCAGACACCCGAGACCCAATCGGGATGGGCCCTGGTGGCGTCGCAGAGATACCGGTTGTCGTATCCATAGAATGACACCGTCTGGACAGCCCGAACGGCCGAGACACCCCGGGCAAGACTGATCTGGCGGAGATCGTTGATCGACCCCTTGCCGCCGGGGACCCGCAACGGCTTGGCCACCGGTGGGTACTTCTTTTCATCGGGCGAGTAGATGTGCGCGTGGCAATCGATGATCCGCATGAATGACCCCGATCGAATTGGTGAATCGAACCCGTGACACGTGAACTCATGATAATTGGCTGTTGGCTCGCCAACCATGTGGTGCGGTTGTAACAATCTGCGGTTTGCCAACTGTCAATGGTCATCCCGTGTCCTCCGAACGACTCTACGACCGGAATTTCAACTGCGCGTTCCTGAGCCAGGTCGGGTTCTCGCTGGTCAACATGGCCCTGTTGGCACACTACCCGCGGTGGATCGCCCATCACGGTGGCGAGGTCGACGCGGCGGGCTGGATCACCGGAACCGCCTCGATCGCCGGATTGTTGCTGCGGCCATGGATCGGCCAGTGGGTCGACCGGTTCGGGGCCCGCACCATCTGGCTGTCCGGTTACGCCATTTTCGCGATCGGTTCGCTCTCGAACCTCTGGATCCACGACCTCGGGCCAGCCATCTACATTTGCCGCGCCCTGCTGGTCGTCGGATCCGCGGTGATCTTCTCGAGCAGCCTGACCTACGTCACGCACCTGGCTCCGCCTGGCCGGAGGGCCGAGGCGATCGGAACACTCGGGGCCGCGGCATTCCTGGGAATTGTCATTGGCCCCTGGCTGGGCGAGTTGGTCCTGAGTACATCACGGACACGGGATGAGTTTGAAACGCTGTTCGTTGGTGGTGCCGTGTTGTTGCTGTTGCCCGTGTCACTGGTGATGCTGATCCGCCCGGCCGAGACCGAGCCCGGACACGGCTCGATCCGGCTCACGGAATTTCTCAAGACGTCACGTCGTCACTGGCCCGGCATGATCGTGATGATGCAGATCACGTTCGGCCTGTGCGTGACCGTGCCATTCGTGTTCCTCACCAAGTTCGTCGACGACACGGGACTGGTCGACACGGGCTTCTCGAAGGTCAGCCTGTTCTTCATGTGCTACGCCGGCTGGGGACTGACCCTGCGGATCGTGTTCCGGCGAACTCCCGATCGGCTCGGCCGGCGGAAGGTGCTGCTGGTCGGGGCAGTCGCCATGTCGCTGGGGATGCTCAGCTTCCTGGTGGTCGACCCCGACCATTCCATGCTGATCGTCGTGCCGGCACTGCTGTGTGGCACGGGACACTCGTTGATGTACCACACCTGCACATCACTGTTTTTGGACTCGTTCCCCACCGACGTCCGTGGGGCCGGATCGGGACTGTCCATGGTCGCCCTGGACATCGGTTCCGTCGGCGGTGCACAGTTGCTCGGCGAGGTCGCTCACCGGTTTGGCTACGACCTGTTGTTTGTGATTGTTGCTGGGGTCGCGTTGGTCACGGCCTCGATCTACGCGGTTTCGAGTGTTCCCGTCTGGCGGGAGCGACGGCAGGCGCCTTCCTGAATTCCACGGGCGCAAAAAAAGAGGCTCCGGGTTGGACAACCCGGAGCCTCAGGAAAAACCGCTAACTAACCTTCGCCGCCACCAGCCAGGGCTGCCGGCCCCTGGTACTCGGCCGAACCAAAACCAAGGATCAACATGAAGATGGGGCTCAAGAGGACCAACCCAGCGGCAAACGCGCCGTCCTTGCCAAAGGACTTGGCCAGATCAACAAACAAGATAATCAAGACAACGATGTTCACACACGGAATCAAA
>CAZYAZ010000020.1:7137-71274 GCA_964646205.1 uncultured Planctomycetaceae bacterium
TCACCATCCATCTGTGCCAGCAAATTCAACGGCTCGAACGTCATTTCAAAACCCCATTTCAATTATTGAGTATTAAAATCAACTGACTCTAGAAAAAGTCACACGACCTTGTATTCGCTAAGAACGGAAGAAACTTACGACAAAATCACAGATGCATAAAGAACAATCCATGTGTCCAAGACCGCCTTCTCAGTTCTCAGCCCCGTTGACACGAAGATCGACGCGTTTCCAGACGAGCAAACGCACCACAACCGGCCAACCATGCACCATCTCCGAATGCCAACAGAAGTCACTCGGTCGATGCACCCGCCGGCCCCTGGTACTGGGATGATCCGAAAGCGAGTATCGGAAAGAAGATGAAGCCCAGCAGGATCAATCCAGCGGCAAATCCACCGCCCTTGCCAAATGACTTCGCTAGATCGACCATCATGATGACGGAAAACACGAGGCCCACCGGTGGACAAAATAGTATGGCAGCGATCCACCAGGTCGGGCGTCCAACAATCTGCAACAAGACCACCAGGTTGTAGATCGGGATGATCGACGCCCAGCCAGGCTGTCCCGCCTTGGCGAAGAGCTTCCAGTTGGCGACGATCAAGACAATGAGAATCACACCGTAGATCGGCACGATCACCATCATGGCTTCATCGGTACTGATGTGCTGCGCCAGCAAACTGATCCGTCCGGGTATCATCTCAAACCTCCTTGTTTCAATTCCGGTTTCGACCATTTTCCAAATGGTCACCATTCAGCAACGGCAGTAGCCTCGAGGGATTCCGGCAGCCTGGGAATCCGGACGTGTCTCAGACAACCGCCCCGGTGAACAACGATTCGATCACCTCGCCACGGTTCAGATGCACCGGGCGATTGAGCCGGTCACGGACAACCGAGTGCGGGTCGATGCCCAGCACGCTGTAGACGGTGGCACCGACATCGTTTGGCGAGAAAGCTCGGGTGACCGGATACGCCCCGGTCTCGTCCGACTTTCCGATCACCTGTCCCGGCAGCACGCCGGCTCCGGCAAAAACGCCAAAGAAGCACGGGCCCCAATGGTCGCGGCCTTTCTTGTCGTTGATCTTTGGCGTGCGGCCGAACTCGCCCAGCATCATCACCAGCGTGTCGTCCAGCCGTCCCGATTCGTGCAGGTCGTCCATCAGTGCTGCCACGCCCTTGTCCAGGGGGGGCAGCAGGCGATCCTTCAGCGAGGGAAAGATGTTGTTGTGGGTGTCCCAGTTCTGCACTCGACCGATATTGCACTGAACGACCGGCACCCCGACCTCGAGCAAACGTCGCCCCAGCAGCAGCGACTGGCCGGTGGTGTTGCGACCGTACCGGTCCCGCGTCTTGTCGTCCTCGCGGTGCAATTCGAATGCACGGGACAGGGCACTGGAGGTGAGAATCGAGAAGGCCAGTTCCTGGTCGTCACTCATCCGCCGTGCCTGGGCGTTGGCTTCCAGCCGTCGCTGTTCCCGGTTGAGTTCACCCAGCAATGACTGCCGGTCCTTGAGCCTCGAGATATTCAGCCCGTCGCGAAGTGTCAGTGCGTCGACCTTGAACGACTTCTTGTTCGGATCACCAGTGATCTGCCAGGGGTCGTATTTCGGTCCCAGGAACCCGGCGTGCTGGCCGGGCCAGGTCAACGGCCCCTGCTGCAAGAACGTGGGCAAGTTGACCCCGGTGGGGATCCCGTCGGCGCGGGGACGCAGGAACGCACAACCCGCGGCGTAATCGGGCCAGTCATCTCGTGACGCCACCTTGTCGAAAAACCCACCCGGCTGCTTCTCGCCGGTCAGCACGTGGTGAGTCGACATCAGGTGATTGTTGTCCTTGTGAGACAACGTGCGAATGACCGAGTACTTGTCGGCCCGCGCGGCCAGGTGTGGCAGATGCTCACAGATGCCGTAACCGGGGATCTTCGTGGCGATCGGGTTGAAATCGCCGCGAATCTTCGCCGTCGCATCCGGCTTCATGTCAAACGTTTCGTGATGACTGGCAGCGCCGGTCAGGAACACGATCACAACCTGCTTGGGCCGATTGCCGGAACTGGTGGCGGCCACTTTGGCAGCACTGGCCAACTGGTTTCGACCCGAAACGGCCTGCGACATCCCCAGGCCCAACAGGCCCGAGTAACCGACCTGGAGAAGTTCACGACGCGTGGGCTGCAAATGTCTCACCGCTGATTCCCGACGGTATTGGCTGTCCACTTCCATTCGATTCGGTCCTGCAATCTCCAGGACCGTCCCATAGACCTTATCGTCAACTCTCGGGCAACATGTTGCAAGTTCCCCCGGAATTCAGCAACCGCAATACCGGAAGTCACCAAACCACCCGTAGCCAGCCCGTATCAGGACGACTCGTCTTCGGGATCCTCCGCACCGGCAGCATACCCCTCGCCGCCGAAGATCGCCCGAATCTCGGCCGCCGAACTCGCATTCTGCAGCTGGCCAATCCGGTCGCCCTCTTCCTCGAGCAGCTTGATCACGTTCTCCAGCACCTTCTCGGCACAATCGGCCGGGAACTTGCAGGCCCCGTTCTCATCCATGTGGATGATCTCACCGGGCGCCACGTCCATCCCGGCAATGTGCACCGGGGCGTTGACCGAATGAACGGCTTGCGCTCCGTGGCCGGGAGTGATGCCACTGATGTGGTACTGGAACCCCATCGGACGAATCTCGTCGATATCCCGGGAAGGGCCATTGGAGATGCACCCGACACAGTCCAGGGCCTGCATCGCCGCCGTCATGTTGCCACCGGCCAACCCCACTTTTCCGGCAATTTCCGGCGGGAATTTCTGCTCCAGCGCCAGGATGGTCGGCTTGGGTGATGCGTCCAACGCGTCGACGATCTCCATGAACGTCAAACGCTTGAAGGTCGGGTCGGGCAGCCCGAAGACACATGTCACCGCATAACCGCACAACGCGCCCAACTCGGGGTACATGCAATGGATCGTCTGGTCGGTGTACCAGTTCTCGCTCCACGGGTTGTAGAGCCCCAGGCACAGCGGGTGTTCGGGGTAGGTCGCCACCACGTTGGTGATCGAGGGCGTGTCGTACTTCTTGAGTTCTTCCAGGACTTGCGGATCGACCATGAGTTCCTGCCGTTGGTGAGAGAATCCAGTTGGGTTCGATGACTTCACGGGGCAGATCGTGCCCCGTGACCTCTCTATCATGGCCGATGTCACTTCCCGGGTCGAGCGAGTGGGCTGACCGACAGAACACGCGATGCCGGTTCGGTGCACCAGCCGATCCGCATGATCTGACTCGCACGCCCCGTGAGTGATATCATGAGTCGCACGGTTCTACCGCCCGACGGGACCCCAGCGAATCCACTGATCCGGGCACCATTCCAGATTTCCTCTCACGTCATTGAAACACCGATGGAAAAGCTGGTCATCACCGTCGCGGTCAACGGGAGTCTTCCCACCAGGGAGATGACCCCGCACGTGCCGGTCACTCCCGCTGAGATTGCCGAGACGGCGGTGAGGTGCCGCGAAGCGGGGGCCGGGATGATTCACGTTCACGCCCGGGACACCCAGGGGCGACCAACACTCGATCCGGACGTCTTTGGTGAGATTCACGCCGAGGTCACCCGACACAGCGACCTCATCGTCCAGATCTCCACGGGCGGACGGGCCGACATGGACGCCCACGCGCGGGGAGAAAGCGTACAACGCCTGTGCCCCGAGATGGCCTCGTTGACGACCGGCTCGGTCAACTTCCCCGACCAGGTCTACGCGAATCCCGACGAGGTCGTCGAGTACCTCGCCGGGGTCATGCAGGAAGCCGGCACGAAACCGGAAATGGAGATCTTCGAGTCGGGGATGATCGGAAATGCGGTGCGATTGCTCGAACAGGGCCTGGTCGAGGCGCCGATGCATTTTGACTTCGTGATGGGCATCCGGGGTGGCCAACCGGCCACTCCACGAATGCTGAACTTCCTGGTCGAGTCGATCCCGGCCGGATCCACCTGGACGGTTGCCGGAGTGGCCCGGCACCAGTTGCCGATGGCCGCGCTGGCGATCGTGATGGGTGGCCACGTCCGGGTTGGCCTGGAAGACAACCTCTACTACCGCCGCGGCGAACTGGCGACCAACGAGCAACTGGTGGCGCGGGTGGCCCGGATCGCCGAGGAACTGCAGCGACCGGTGGCGACGCCGGACGAGGCCCGCACGATTCTCGGCCTGTCCGGGCCGGAGGGAGCCGAATCCTGATGACACGCTGGCTGGTCCCCTTGCTGCTGATCGCCTCGTGGACGGTCACCGTCGCGATTCTCCTTGCACCGGAACCCGCCGCTGGATTCGGCATCCCCCACGACGTGGTCTCGAAGATGGAGCAGGGTGACGACGGGGCACTTCGTCACGAGCACACGCTGTTGCTGGGCTGGATGTTCGGCGTGCTGTTGATTGCCACGTTCGGCGGGCTGATCGGCTGGGGCAGTGGCACACCCTGGGGCAGCCTGATGGGAGGGTTGCTGATCACGACCACCGTGATCGTCGAGGGCGTATTCTCGGCGATGTGCTGGAGCTACCACCGGCAGTTGGCCGACCCGGCCGCCACTCCGTTCTTCGGCTCGTTCCCCGCCAGCACCGCCTGGCAGTTGTATGGCATGGGATCCATCCCTTTCCTGTTCGTCGGCATCTACGTCGGCTTCTTCAGGCGACAGATCGTGACCGACAGGACATCCTCCGAATTCCCGCACCTCAGCAAGTCCTCTGACTGATTTCCCGATCCCGGTTTTTCCGGCTCTCGACCATGGACCGCCCACACATCGTCCTGGCCTTCATCCTCGGCTACATGCTGTTGTGCATCGTGGTCGGTCTCTGGGCCATGCGGCGGACCCGTTCGACCCACGATTTCTTCATGGCCGGCAGCCGGCTGGGATTTTTGGTCACCAGCGTGGCAATCTTCTCGAGCACGATGAGCGGTTGGGGGTTCGTGGGAGGACCGGGACTGGTCTACACGATCGGTGCCGGGACCTTCTGGATGATCGTCTCGACCGGGCTTGGCTTCTGCGGCATGTTCTACCTGCTGGGCAAGCGGCTGAGACTGGTGGCCGAGGTGACCAACCCGATCTCGCTGCCCGACGTCGTCACCGCACGTTACGACAGTCGTTCGACCGGCTTCCTGACCGCCGTCGCAATCCTGATGGGTGTGCTGGGTTACCTGGGCACGCAGATCCTGGCGATGGCAATGGTGTTGCAAAGCATCCTGGCCGACGTCGCCTCGATCGGCCTGCTGCCGTTGGGCGTATGCATGGCAATCAGTTGTGCGGTGCTGGTGTTTTACTGTGTCACCGGCGGCATTATCGCATCGGTTTATACCGACCTGGTCCAGGGCATCATCATGGTCGTGGCGGCCCTGCTGGTGGTGTCCGCGACGGTCGCCAGCGTCGACGGCGGACTGGAGGGAATGACGCGGACGATCCTGGCCGATGACGCCGAGGCGATGAGCCCGTGGGGCACCCGCGGGATTGTCGGCTGCCTGTCCTGGTATTTCGTCTTCGTGTTCGGTGTCGCCGGCCAGCCTCACCTGATCACCAAGTTGATGATGACGCGGAAACCCGACGACGCCCGCGTGATGCTGCCGATGAGCGTCGGAGGATTCCTGCTGACGGCGTTGTTGTGGATCGGCATCGGGCTGTGCATGCGGACACTGGTCCTGCAGGGGGGGCATCCGCCCCTGGGCGAACCCGACCAGGCCTCTCCCGAATTCCTCAAGACCTACGCACACCCGATCCTGGCCGGGGTCGTCTTCGCGGGCCTGATGGCCGCGATCATGTCGACAGCAGACAGTTTCCTGAACATCGGCGCTGCCGCCGTCGTCCACGACATCCCACGCGCGTTGCGGGGACGGTCGCTCAACAACGAGCTGTTCTGGGCACGCGTCGCCACCGTCGTCATCGCGGCCGTCGCCTCCGGAGTGGCGTTGGCCAGCGGAAAAATGGTGGCTTTGCTGGGAGCCATCGGCTGGTCGGTCTTCGCCGGGGCCATCGTGCCCACGGTGGCCATCGGCTTCAACTGGAAACGGGCCACTCCACTGGCCTGCAACCTGGCCATCCTGACCAGCCTGGTTCTCAATGTCGGCCTGCAGGTCTTCTCGGTGACCCTGCCACACCTCTTCTACAACGGAGCCGTGGCGCTGCTGGCCTCCCTGACTGTCTTCTACGTCGTCTCGATCTTCTCGTCGCCACCCAGGATCCACCCCGACATCGAAACGGCCATGGATCTCTAGTAGCCTGATACGCACTCGAACCCTCACTTGCCGGCCGGCGACCCGCTGTTGTTTCGATTGCTGACCGAATCCCGTTACCGTTTCCCCAAGAGACTGCCCGACGGCAAGTACCGCGTCACAGGATCCAGCCAATGAACGGATTTCTTGACCAGGTTGACGCAAACTCTCGTCCAACCCGCGCGCGGTACGTTGTCATTTTCGCGATTTGCCTGGCGGCCGTTGTCGCCTACATGGGCCGGAACTGCCTGGGCGTGGCGTCCAAGGAAATCCGGGCCGACCTGGGAATCAACCTGGCCCAGTGGGGCGGGGTCATGAGCGCGTTCTTCTGGTCGTACGCCCTGGCACAGGTTCCCGCCGGATGGCTGGCGCACCGCGTCGGAACCCGGATGGCCCTGGCGATGTACGCCACGGTGTGGTCCGCCCTGTGTGCGGGCTTCTACCTGGTTGGAGGACTCGGGGCCTTGCTGGCGATACAGATCGGATTTGGTGTGGCGCAGGCCGGAATTTTCCCCTGTTCGGCGGGAATGATCCGTCACTGGATGCCCTCGACGCACTGGGCCCTGTCGGTCGGGTTGATGGGGAGTTTCATGTCGGTGGGTGGAGCGATCGGATCGGCGATCACCGGATACGCAATCGAGGGCATCTCCACCTCCTGGCTGACCACTCCACCCATCTCGTGGCGATGGGTCTTTGTCGGGTTTTCCGTCCCCGGCTTCGCGTTTGCCGCGTGGTTCTTCCACTGGTACCGGGACCGGCCGGAGTTGCACAGCGGGGTGAACGAGGCCGAGCGAACATTGATCCGCAGTGCGAGCCCCGAGTCGTCCAGGACCCCGGCAGAAACCGGCTGGCTGCGGATCGCCGTCCAGCCGGCCATGTTCCTGCTGTACGGTCAACAGTTCTGCCGCGCCGCCGGTTACATCTTCTTCCCCACCTGGTTTCCCGAATACCTGCGCGAGACGCGAGGCGTGTCGCCTGGTGAAAGTGGCCTGTTGACGGCATTGCCGCTGTTGGCGGTGGTGTTGGGCAGCCTGGTCGGTGGAGCGCTGGTGGACTGGTTGTTGCGTCGAACCGGTAGCCTGCGAATCAGTCGACAATGGACAGCGGCCGTTGCGATGGCCGCCTGTGCCGCGTGTATCGGGGCCGCGTATTTCGTGGCCAATGTCTACGGAGCCGTCTGCCTGATCTCATTGGGCACCTTCTGTGGCACACTGGCTGGCCCTCCGGCCAGTGCCACGACGATTGACAAGGCGGGAGACCACCCCGAGCAGATCTACGGCATGATGAACATGACGGGCAATCTGGGTGCCGCCGCCTGCCCACTGGCGATCGGCTTCCTGGTCGAGTCGACCGGAAACTGGAACCTCGTGCTGCTCGTGTTTGTCGGCATCTACGCCACCGGAGCACTCTGCTGGTGCTTCCTGGATCCTCGTGGACAGGTGGCAACCTCCCAACACGTTGCCTAGTCTGGAAGGACTGACGATTGGTTTTCCTCCAGCTGCAGCCCACCCTCACCTCCCACCAGGTCATCCGGGAAACACTTTCCATGCGAATCCTCCTCAAGGCCACCGCCACCCTGCTGGTTCTCACCACCCTGGTCGCCGCCGGCGAATACAACCCGGTGCGTGAAATCGGTGACGCCGCTCCGGCCTGGACCAAGCTCCCCGGCACGGATGGCAAAACCCACTCGCTGGCCGATCTGAAGAGCAAGGACGTCGTCGTCGTCGTTTTCACCTGCAACAGTTGTCCCTACGCGGTCGACTACGAGGACCGGCTGGTCGCCTTCCACAAGAAGTACGCCTCGAGGAACGTCGCCGTCATCGCCATCAACGTCAACAAGGTCACCGAGGACGCCCTGCCGGCCATGAAGAAGCGAGCCAAGGAGAAGTCCTTTCCCTTCGCGTACCTTTTCGACGAATCGCAGAAGATTGCCAAGGACTACGGAGCGCTGTTCACACCCGAGTTCTTCGTGCTGAACAAGCAGCGGAAGATCGTCTACATGGGATCGATGGACAACAATCCCGATGTGAAGAAGGCCTCCAAGCTCTATCTCAACGACGCCGTCGACGCGACACTCGCCGGAAAAAAAGTCACGACCAACGAGACGATCGCCTTCGGCTGCAAGGTCCGTTTCGAGCGCAAGCGTCGCAAACGCAAGAAGACCCGGAAGAAGAAGTGACTTGCCACCAGGTGCCACAAGATCAACGTTCCAACGAACGGCTGATCGCGTTTCGATTCTCTCGAATCACCAGTGGCCAACGCACGTCATAGAGATTGGCGTTCTGTCCGTGAACCGGGCGAGAGGGCAACCACAGGTCTGTTTCTTCCCTGGCTATCACGGACAGCGACTGGCCAAATCGTGTCACGTCGCCGTGACCACCACCAAGAAACTCGATCAACTTTCGCATCTCTCGAGGACTGTCTGGATTGGCTGGGATCCCACCGGTCACCAGCACCCGTTTTCCCTCACGCTCAAAACGGAACGCCACCGGCGCCACACCGTATCCGCCCAGCGGGATTCCCTCGATGGGGCCCAGCCCCAACAACTTCGTGTCCTCCAAAACGAGGAACCGCGTGGCCGCTGGCAAGCGGGTCTCGAGTACACCGCGGCCCGCTCGAGACACGACAACAGGACACTCCAGCCGTCTGAGCAATGCCGAGAGTCCGGCGGTGGCTTCCACCGAACAACTGATCGGCAGGACGGCCGCGACATCCGCCAGTCGTCGATCGAATTGTTCCAGCCTCGTCTCCAGGAATTTCACCAGGCCGGGACCCCCGTGGGCACCAAAGAGAAACAGTCGGCCCTGGTCGTCAAGCAGATAGCACGCCGTGTCGTCGTAGTCTCCCAGGTAGAACAAGCCGCGGACCAGTTCGCGAGGCGTGCCATCCAGGAAATCAGCTCCGTCGGCCTGGTGCCGCTTGAGGAGTTCCCGCATTTCGGCAATGCCGCCATCGAGCAAGCTCCGCCACGCTGACGGCGAGATTGCCGCGTTGCGCTCTTCCGGATCTCCTCGCCCCACCCTCCGGGGATGTCCGGGCAACAACAGGTCCGGCGGTGTCAGGGCTTTCAGTCTTTTCAACGATTCCAGGTAGTCGCCGGCATCGGCCCGGTAACGCGGCGCAACACGCGTGGCGTACGTCCCCAGTTCGCCGTTGATACTCGAGACAGTGTCACCACTGAACAACACGCGTTGACCATTGGACCGCAATACGAAACACAGGCTGCCCGGTGTGTGACCCGGAGTGGCTATCACCTCGAAACGACAATCCCCACTGGCGACGGATTCTCCTCCATCGAGTTCGACATCGATTTCGGTGGAATGAAGTTCCACACCCGGCATTTCGTACGTGGAAAACAATGCTGAGGGAGGACCACCAGCTCGCAGGATGTCGCAGTCGGCACGTCCCGCAAAAACCCTGGCTCCCGTCAACCGCCGCAGGTACATGGCTCCCTGGACGTGATCGACATGAGCATGAGTCAGCAGGATCTTCTTCAGGCGACGGACATCCAGTCCCAGTTCGTCCAGTTGTGACAGCAGCAACTGGCAATCCGGCTCGATTCCCGAATCGATCAACACCAACCCGTCGGAGGTGTCGACCACGTAAGCCACTGACGGACTCAGGCGACCAAGCAGGTACACTCGGCCCGCAATTCTTGTCGGCTGGCTGCGAAAGACCGGGGATCCGGGAGCACGAGTCCACAGCGCGAGACCAGAGACAACCACGACAAGAACGACGCAGGCGACGACAAACCGCTTTCCACTGCCGGATTCAGTCATGATCGGGAGTGTCTTCCTGGTTGCGGGTCCCTGGCAGGAAAACAGAAACCACGGGGTCCGCTTTCAGCAGGTCGCTAGGAACCATGACCCGGGAAATTGTAGTCGATCCGCCATGGTTCAACCCGTTTATCTAGCCAACGCCACCGGGTTGATGACAACATCAGGCGTGCTTGAAAACGACTTCCGGCAACCAGACAATTGAAGACAGCCCGAGCCGAGTCACCGTACGGAGTCCCTTCCCGATGCCAATTCCGGTGGAGAACGAATCGGATCCATCCACCGATGTGTCACCGCCCACGGTGCGACCGTCCAACGCGAACAGCCCGGTTCGAACTGTTCTCAACTCCACACGACGCCGGTTGGGATTTCTCGTGGTCACCCTCCTGGCGACAGGCCTGCTGATGTTCTTCGTATTTGTCCGTCCCCGACTGGACCGACAGAACATCTCGAACCGGATCAACAAAACCGCCAGGGTTTTTCGTGGCTTGAAGGGAGACACCTGGAGCCTGGCCTTCACTCCCGATGGACAGCACATTGCCTCACCCAGCGGCAACTCGGTGGAATTGCGAGCCGTGACATCCGGCCGACTCATCCGGTCGCTTGACGGCCACACCAAATCCGTGATGCGAATCGCCATCAGCCCGGATGGACAGCAGCTGGCATCAACCAGCATGGACCAGACAATTCGCCTGTGGGACATCGGCACGGGAGAGACACTGCAAACCCTGGAAGGTCACACCAATTCGGTCCTGGCCGTGGCCTTCAGCCCCGATGGAAAATTGCTGGCATCTGCCAGCCGTGACCACTCCGCCAAACTCTGGGAGTTGGCCACCGGCAAGGTCCTCCACTCGTACGAATCAACCAGCGGGTTTGTTGTCGATGTGGCGTTCAGCCCCGACGGAAAACACATTGCCACGGCAGCGTCCTTTCGCCCCTTCAAAATGGGTGACAAGACGGTGATCCTGAAAGAACCCGGTGAAATCAACCTGTGGGAAATCCAAACCGGCACATCCATCCTGTCACTCAAGGGACACGATTCAGCCATCGTCGGGGTGGACTTCAGTCCCGATGGAAAACATCTTGTCTCGATCAGTCGCGACAAGACGGCCAAGCTGTGGAACGTGGCCACGGGCAAACAGGTCCATACGTTCACGGGTCACGAGGACTTCGTGGTGGGTGTCGCTTTCAGCCCCAACGGGCGACAATTGGCCACGTCGAGCGACGATGGAACCGTGAGACTGTGGAACACCCACACCGGCGGCGAGTTATTGAGCATCAGCGCCCACCAGAACGGCACCTTTTGCGTTCGTTTTTCTCCGAACGGACATCAATTGGCTGCCGGCGGTTTCTCGATGGTGACCCTCTGGGATCTTGAATTTCTCAACCTGCCATCCCGGTAGCAACACACACAACAACCGCACATGAACTCCACCAATTCCCGGCAACCAAGAAGATCGAACGTCATGCTCCGACAGTTCTCCATTGCCGTCCTGGCGCTGATTGCCACATCGATTCCGAACACCGCGGGAGCGGCGAGTCCCAACCTGCTGTTCATCATGGCCGACGACTGCACGTTTCGTGATATCGGTTGCTATGGCGGACAGGCTCATACGCCCAATATCGATCGGCTGGCCACCCAGGGAATGCGGCTGACCCAGTGCTTCCAGGCCGCTCCGATGTGTTCGCCCACACGACACAACATCTACACGGGCCTCTATCCGGTCAAAAGTGGGGCCTACCCCAATCACGCCTTCGCCAAACCGGGAACCAAAAGCATTGTGCACCACCTGAAACCGCACGGTTACCGGATCGCGCTGTCGGGAAAAACTCACATCGCCCCGCGGAAGGTCTTTCCCTTTGAATACTCGGGCAAGAAGAACCCGGACTTCCAGGCCATCGATACGCTGATGGCCCAGAGCAAGGCCCAGGGCAAGCCCTTCTGCCTGTTCGCCTGTTCCAACGAACCGCACTCACCATGGGACAAGGGAGATCGCTCGAGGTACGACCCGGCCAAGGTGAAACTGCCGTCCTATTTCGTCGACACACCCCAGACTCGCAAGCAGATGGTGGCCTACCTCGCCGAGATCACCTATTTCGATGGCCAGGTTGGCCGGTGCCTGGAACTCCTGGAAAAACACGGACTGGCCAAGGACACCCTGGTTATGGTTGTCAGCGAACAGGGGTCCGGTTTTCCCTTCGGAAAATGGACCTGTTACGACACGGGCCTTCAGAGCGCGTGCATCGCGCGTTGGCCCGGCCAGATCCAGCCCGGAACAACCAGTGACGCGATGGTCGAGTACGTCGATGTCCTGCCAACGTTCCTGGACGCCGCCGGGATCAACTCGCCGGCGACGCTCGACGGTCGCAGCTTTCTGCCGGTTCTGCGAGGACAACGCAAGGCTCACAAGACACATGTCTTCGGATTGATGACCACGCGTGGCATTCTCAACGGGTCCGATCACTTTGGAATCCGCAGCGTTCGTTCGAAACGCTACAAGTACATTCTCAACCTGACCCCCGACGTCCCGTTCCGGAACATCTGCATGAAAACACGGGTCTTCCAGTCCTGGGAAGCCAGGGCCCGCGGCGGCGACGAGGATGCCCGCGACAAGGTCAGGCGGTACCGACAACGACCGGCCGAGGAACTCTATGACATCACGGCCGATCCTCACGAATGGCAAAACCTGGCCGGGGATCCAAAACTGGCCGAGATCAAGTCGCAGTTGAAGGACCAGCTGAGGCGCTGGATGAAGGACCAGGGGGACCTGGGACAGCAAACGGAACTCGAGGCGCTCGAGCACCAGGCTCGACGGCAGAAAAAGAAAAAAGCCGCAACGAACTAGCCGAGGTGACTTGAGACGAAGGACAGGGCCGTCTTGTAGGCGTCGTCGATCGCCTGTGGATCACCTCCACCCAGGCCGTGCTCGCCACCGTCGATAGACACCAGTTGGTGCTCGACCCCGTGCTTCTTGAATTCCCGCTCCATCATGACCGACTGCTCGTACGGCACGTCCGTATCGGCGGTGCCGTGGATCAGTAGCGTCGGCGGATACTTTTTCGTGACATTCTTGACCGGCATGAACGGGTAGAACTTCTCGGGCTGGGAATGGGGATCCCAGCCGGAGACTTCCAGTGGCCACCGCCCCGTCTGGCGGCACCAGTTGTAGAAGTCGCCCCCGTTGCCCTTGCGGAGTCGCGAGTCGGAAATCGGGGGACCCGAGACCTGTTTGCGGGCATGGGCCTCGGTGAACTTCACCTGGTTGTGCCTCTTGTGTGGACTCGGCTTGCTGTACCAGTCGCCAACCAAATCGCCATAGCCCCAGAACGGGACCAGGCAGGTCGGCCTCGGTTTCACCCGGTACCCGGTCGCCAGCGTCAGGTAGCCTCCCGCCGACCCCCCCAGCACGGCAATCCTCGATGTATCGATCTTCAGCCGATCCTCCCGCTCCCTCAACCACTCGAAGGCGTCTTCGACGTCCGAGAGAATCTTGGGCATGGATGTCTCGGGAGCCAACCGGTAATCGATAGACGCCAGGGCGTAGCCGGCACCCAGCAGGTCGCTCTTGACGCGACCGCTGACACCGGCGCGGTGCCCGTTGATCAAGGCCCCGCCGTGAATCCAGACAGCCAACCGGGGCCGACCGTCCGTGTCGGGACGATGCAGGTCCAGCTTGATCGGCAACCGCTTGACGGTCTTGTAGGTGTGAGTCGTCACGCGGATCTTCCGGGACTGTGCGGACTGAGAAATGGAACCGGTCACCGCACTCGCCGCTGTGGCCAACAGGAAACCGCGCCGGTCAACAACTGATCGTTTCTCGACGTTCATCGCGCCCCCTGGCCGAATGGACCCTACTTGGCCCCGACACAGTACAAAAACCGGTCCGACCTCAGGTACATCCGGTTTCCGGCAATCGCCGGACTGCCGCTGAAATCGCTGGTGTCAGTCAGCCGATTTCGTCCAACCTCCGTAAACGCCGTTCCGGCCTCAAAAACATGGGTACCGCCGAAGCGGCTCACGGCAACCATCCGGTTGCCCAGCAACAACATCGAGGCGTAGAACTGCCCGCCGATCCGCTTGCGAGTCACCTCCTCGCCGGTCTTCGCATCGACACAGAAGCCCACGCCACGGTCGTTGACCCAGTACAGGTGTCCCTTGTGGAAAACCGGGGAAGAGACGTACGACCCCCCGGTCTTGGACCACAACACGTGCGTCTTGCTGACATCGTCGGTTCCACCCAGTCGGATGGCGGCCCGACCGCCAGGTGACCGACCACCGATCACGTACGCAATGCCCTCGTTGATCACAACAGTCGGAACGGCGTTGGTGTCCACCTCGGTCTCGGCGTACCAGTTCAAATCGCCGGTCATCGGATTCAGTCCCCACGTTTCGAACGTGACCGAAAGCACCATCTCATCGACACCCTTGGCATTCTTGGCGATCACGGGCGTCGAGTAGGTGCGGTTGAGACTCTTGGCGTCGGTCTTCCAGGCCGGCTTGCCAGTCTTGGCGTCAAATGCGCGGATCGACTCGCTCTCGGCACCGGCCGTCACGATCAGGAGATTCTTGTACAGGATCGGGCTGGAGGCCGAACCGAATCGCGATGCACTCTCGGATCCAACATCCTGCCGCCACAGTTGCTTGCCGGCCAGGTCAAAGGCCAGCACACCCGTGTTGCCCAGCAAAACGTAAACACGCTCGCCGTCACTGGTCGGCGTATGAGAGGCAAAACCGTGAGCACCGCCGAAGGAGGGAATCGGCCGCTCGGTGGCCTGCGAAGGCACGTCCTTCTTCCAGAGCAACTTGCCGGTGTTGCGGTCGGCACAGATCAGGTGCCGCTTCAGACCACGGAGATCACCGGAAGCACCCGAGTAACAGGTGACCAGCACCTTGTCGCCGACCACGATCGGACTGGAGAAACCCTTGCCGGGCAAAGCCAGTTTCCACGCCAGGTTCTTCGTGTCGCTCCACTGAAGCGGCACCGCCGTTTCGCTGGACACGCCCACGGCTCCCGCCCCACGAAATTGGACCCAGTCGGCAGCGGGCAACTGGCCAGTCAAAAAGAGCAACAGCAGACAGGAAACAAAACGGGGCATGGAAACACTCCAGGTCGTGATGTCGTGAAACGCACGAGGCAACAACCCCGCAAACCGGCGATGGTTCCGAGGGAAAACCGTAACCGGTCTCAGAGCACAAACGGTTCGGGGGTCCGGATCGTGAACGCCTTGCGGATGTGATCGGTCACGTGCCAGTGAGCCACCAGTCCCCTGGGAAAGTGAGCCGTGTCACCGGGTCCGAGAGTGTGCACGGCGCCACCTTCCTCGGTGATCGTTGCCCCACCCTCGAGCACGTGCACGAATTCATCCCAGCCAAATTCCCAACGGAATTTCCCGGCCGTGCAACTCCACAGCCCACTGGAAAGCATCTTGTCGGCCGATTGGACCAGGACCGTTCCCCGAGCCACGGGCGTCCCTTCCTGGATCCAGGAGGGTTCGATTGGCATGTCGGGCAGTTCGCCGGTGATAGCCTCTGCCGATTGGATCGCCAGTTCACTCATGATCATTCCTCGAAAAAACTTGTCCTTGTTCGATTTCCGCTCCGTACATCCAAGCCGTCACACCAGATCGTTCCGGTGTCACTACGCTACGCCTTCTGCGCTCCCGGTTGCCCCGATTCGACCACGTAGGTGTGCCGTGTCACCAGCTTGCCGCCGGGCTTGGTCACATCCTCGACAACCTGGAAATCGGTTGTCCACTGCTCGGGCGTCACCCGGCACCGCACGTAACCACGTTCGGCGTTGTGCAACTTGACCCACGGATTCTCCGCGATCATTCCATCGGTGTACTCGAGTTTCTCAGAACCGTTGCCCCCGGAACTGATCGATGTGCACACGAACTCGGTGCCAATCACCGTCTTGTCGGGTTTCTCGTAGTCCAGCGGAAGGTCACAGACCCAGTTGGAGTGAATGTCACCGGTGAGCACCACGGGGTTGGGCACCTTGAGGTCAGCCATTGACTGCATCACGCGTTGCCGACACACCTCGTACCCGGCCCACTTGTCCATCGGGAAACCCTCGGGCGGCCCGGGCAAGCGATCGACCCGCGCCATCAACACCTGCTGTGCCATCACGTTCCATTCGGCCTTGGACTCCAGCCACTTGCGCCTCAACCACGCCTCCTGCTTCCCGCCGAGGATGGTGGCCCTGGGAGACAGCGCTTCCCCGGCCAGGGGCTTCAAGCCATTGCCGTTGGCCTGGGGCGTGCGATGCTGCCGGGTGTCGAGAATGGCAAAGTCGGCCAACCGGCCGAAACGCACCCGTCGGTAGAGTTGCATGAACGGGCCGGAGGGAAACGACGATCGTCTCAATGGCATGTGTTCGTAGTACGCCTGGTAGGCATTGGCCCGCCGCTTCATGAACTCCACCGCCTTCACCCCGGGTTCCTCGGAGTGAAACGTCGCATAATCGTTGTCGAACTCGTGGTCATCCCAGGTGACCAGCCAGGGGCAGTGAGCGTGCGCGTCCTGGAGTTGAGAATCGGCCTGGTACTGGCCGTAGCGATTCCGGTAATGGTCCAGCGTGGTGATCTCGGGGCCGGTGTGCTTCCGGATTCTCCCGTCAGCGCCGGCGTATTCGTAGATGTAGTCCCCCAGGTGCACGACCAGGTCGAGCTTCTCCTTGGCCATGTGTTCGAAGCCGGTAAACAACCCGTACTCGTAATGCTGGCAAGAGACAAAGGCGAAATTCAACTCCCTGGGCAAAACCAGGTTCCACGGCGTCGTGCGGGCACGGCCGATTCGACTCTGTGCGTCGCCAGCCGTGAACCGGTACCAGTACCAGCGGTTGGGTTTCAGGCCCCGCAACTCGACGTGAACACTGTGCCCCAGTTGTGGGGTGGCCACGGTCCGTCCCCGCTTCACCACGGTCTTCATCGTCTCGTCAGTGGCAATCTCGTAGTTGACCTCGACGTTGGCGGCCGGCATTCCACCTCCCTCCGTGGGACGGGGGGCCAATCGGGTCTGGATCACGAAACCGTCGGGTGTCGGGTCCCCACTGGTAACGCCCAGAGAAAACGGATCATCGGCAAACGCCAGCCGCCGCCGGACCACGCCATGGACCTGGCTACCCAGTACCGGCAAGGCCGTGATCGACGCAGCGGCCTTCAAGAACTCACGACGATGGAAATCCGCTTCCGAAAACGTCCGACGACGCATGACTCTCTCCAGCAAATTACGTCACGTATGGAGACTGCATCGTATCCACCCGTGCCGTGTTGGGCCAACAGACCGGTGGACACACTGCCCGGACCGCGGTTGAGCCACGCATCCAAAACGGACGGACGCCGATTCTGTCTTCAACCGCAGAATCGCTCGAGCACGTTGCGGGTGATTTTCGAGATGTTCTCGTCAACCGGCAGGGCACAGGGATAGCTGATGGAGCCAACACTGAACACCGCGCCCCCACTTTCGGTCTCGTGGTGAATCATGTCGGCGCCCCCCTCGTCGGGATTGAGTCCCTTGGCCAGCAACCGTGTCCCGGGCGGAGAACTCGGCGACATCTTGTCCGTCTCGTGGCCAGAGGCCCCACCAGGACAACGCACGTGCAGGCACCGCTCGCCAAAGATATCGCCGTCGGAGAGACCGGTGCCCTCGAAAATCCAGTGCGAGGTGTCGATGGCCCGGTAAGGCGCACCGGTCATGATGCCCTCCTCGGTGCATCGCACCCCCAGCAGGTTGGCCTCCGATTCGTAGTACACGTCCAGCCGGCTTTCCTTGTCGATCTTGGCCATATCACTGGAACTCCCGCCCTGGGAACTGTTGCGGACCGTGATCGTCGAATCGTCCAGGAATTCGACCGCGCAGTTCAGGCCATTGCCGCCCAGGTACATCAACTTGCCACCCCGCTCAAACACCCATTCCTTCAAGCGGTAGTACATCTCCTGGGACCAGTACTCCGGGTGCGCGCTGATGATGAGAACCTTGTAGGCATCCAGGTCGAGTTGCTCAAAATGAAACTGGGTTTCGGCATACAGGTCGTACCCGAATCCCTCGCGCTCCAACCAGCCAAACAACCGCCATTCGGCCGGTAGCGTGTGGCACTCGGAACGTCCCTCCAGCGGATCGTCAATCCGGGTCTGCTCGGGCACGTGATTGAACAACTCGGGCCGATCAAAAGACAGCGGGGCGTAGTCCTCGACCGAGAAGTGCATGTGCAGGTCGCTGGTGTAACGATGCAGATCCTGCCGCGCGTTGACGGTCGGCTCGGAAGGCAGCTCCTGCGGATGGATGTAATTGCTGCGACCGCCGAAATTGTTGTAACAGTTCCAGTTGATGTTGGCCGCCAGCACCGCGATGTCGTTCTCGGGTTCCGCGGGAGCCACGATCCACGGAAACGTGAAGAACTCACCGGAAACCGTCCTCGCGTGGAGGTAATACAGCCCCGAACGTTCCGGGCCGACAAGGTACTGTCTGTGGTGCGGATTGTTGCTGTATCCCTGGTGGTTGAAACGAATGCCCGTCCGGGTGTAATCGCCGTCGGGAGTGACCTGGGTGGTGGCCAACGGGCCGTGTTCGTCGTACCACCCCACCGTGCGGACCGGTTCCTTCTCCCAGCCATAACGGAACAGGTCGAGTCGATACGCTTCGGACGCGTGAACCCGGTACTCGGATTTTTCGCCCGAGCGGACGCACTTGGGCCACATGTAACCCACCAGCGAGGTGCTCAGCAGCCGGAACTGGACCGGGTCGTCAACCGGCAGGGTGACCGAGGTCCGCTTGGCCGAGAACCCATCACGACGAAATGTCACGCGATAGTCCCCGGCAGGCAGATCCGCTCGCACCGAACCATCGGCCAACGACCGAACCTGCAAGGGATCCGCATCGGCCGTTTCGAACAGGACAGCCACATCGTGCAACGCAATGAAGCGTTCATCGCTGACATAACCAATCAACATCTCGGGCATCCTCAAACGTGATTCGTCCTCAACCGGGTGCCGCTCATCGCACCCGCTGGCCCGATGCGTGTCAACCGTCTGCGACCAGCCCGTTCCCCATGGGGCGGCACAGAAGTTACAATCAAGGACCATTGTTGTGTTCAAGAACTGGACGATCGTCACCGAACCAGGGCCCAACCGGAGCTTCACGTGTCACTTCGTTCTCTTCGGCTCAACCGCCGCACCTTTTTGCGTGGCACCGGTGTCACGATCGGACTTCCGCTTCTCGAGGCGATGTCCTTTGCCGCACCGGCGTCACAACGCGACAGGACTCCGGACCCGAAACGGCTGGTTTGCGTGGGAACCGAGTACGGGATGCACGCACCCGCGTTCTTCCCAAAATCGGCCGGACGCGATTTCGCAATGCCCGAGTTGCTCGGCCCGCTGCAGAAACACCGGAAACGGTGGACGATCATCGAGGGCCTGGATCACCGGGTCGGTGGCGGGCACAAGGGCGTCCAGGCATTCCTGACCGGTGTGCGATTCAGCTTCAACCGCGGTGGCATGTACTCCCTGGACCAGTACGCCGCAGACCGAATCGGCTCGGAAACCCGCTTCGCCTCGCTTCCGCTGGATATCGGCGGTGGGAACAGCTGGTCCTGGAACCGGTACGGCGTGAAACTCCAGGGGATCGGAAATCCCCAGTTGCTGTTCGACCGTCTCTTCCGCCAGACGTCGGCGGCCGAGCAAAAACAACGACGCCGTGAACTGGACACCCGCAACAGCATCCTGGACGCGGTCCTGGCCAGTGCCCGTCGCATCGACCGCGAGTTGGGACCGGCCGATCGTCACCGTTTCCGCGAGTACCTCAATGCCATCGACGAGACCGAGCAACGCCTGAAACGGGCCGGCCACTGGCTGACCCAGCCCAAGCCGTCACCCGGCAAGGCCGCCGCCGCCGGAGCCCGCAAGGGAAAGAAGAAGGGCAACAACAGCGGGGGTGGCGACAAGCGGCTGGACGGCATGCGGATCACTTTCGACCTGCTGGCCCTGGCACTGCAGACCGATTCGACTCGCATCGCCACGGTGCACATTCCCGGGGGCAACGGCCGGTTCCAGATCGATGGTGTCAACGACGGGTACCATTCGCTGAGCCATCATGGCCAGGACCCCGAAAAGATCTCTCAGTTGAAACTGATCGAGATCGAGTACTCACGGGCCCTGGCCCGATTCCTGGATCGCCTGGCTGCGACCAACGACGGCCGGGCCACCCTGCTGGACAACACGACCGTGTTCTTTGGCAGTGGCATGGGGAATGCCAGCAGTCACTCCAATCGCAATCTTCCGGTGCTGGTGGCCGGTGGTGGATTCCAGCACGGTCGCTCACTGAAGTTCGAACCGGGCAAAACACCGCTGTGCAACCTGTACGTGACGATGCTCCAGAAGCTGGGAATCGAAACCGATTCCTTCGGAAACGCTACAGGGACATTGAACGACTTTGCCTGAGGATCCTCGATGACGTCATCACGAATCAGCCACCAACTGGTCGTGGCCACGACCCTCCTGCTCTCCTCGGCTGCGTCTGCCGCCGACAAACAGGACCTGGCAACTGTCCGACAGTTCCTCTCGAAAAACTGCCTCGCGTGCCACGGCAAAAACAAGCAGGAAGACAAGCGACGCTTTGACACACTGGAGCCCGACTTTTCGTCACCGGCCACGGCGGGAACCTGGCACGAGATCCTCGATCAACTCCGATCCGGACGCATGCCGCCCCGCGATCGACCTCGTCCCGACACGGCGGCAACCCGCACCACGATCAACTGGATCACCGGCCAACTCAAGAAACATGGGCGGCTCAGGACACGGCCCAACGATGCGGTACGACGACTCAACCGCCGCGAATACAACAACACGCTCCGTGACCTGCTGCTGATCGACACCAGTTACAGCCCGGCCGACGCCTTCCCGGACGACGACCGGACCGACGGGTTTGACACGGTTGGCGGATCGCTGGTGTTTTCTCCCGCTCTGATGCGCGAATCCATGCTGGCGGCCGCCGACGCCATCGACCGCGGCGTCAAGTTCGGTCCCCGTCCCGAGGTCCGGGTGCACCGGATCCTGCCCCGCACGGCCACCCGGCCGGTCTTTCGAACCGATGAGTACGTCAAGATCGTGACCGGCACCGGCGACGGATTCCAGCAATTCCGTCCCGATGGAAAGAACGCCCCCAGCCTGGAACAGGGCGAGTACATCATCCGTGTCCGCGCCACCGCACTGAACACGTCGTTCCAGGGGATCGGCCAGATCGACGGCCCCGTGCGGATGAAGATCCGTGTCGGCCCACCGGGCAAAACGGCCGAGGCCGGTTCGCGACGCACCATCCGGATCGTCGACGTTCCCGACAACCAACCCCGGACATTCACCGTACGTGCCCGGTTCGAGTCCGGACAGGTCCCGATCGTGTCCTTCGAAAACGGTCACTCGGGTTCTTTCAAGAACCTGGTCAGGAAACGCTATGGCCCGGAAGCCCGCCAGAACCGGGCACCGATCATGAAATCCTACGACGGTCCCCAACTCCGGGTCTTCTGGATGGAAGTCGAGGGCCCGCTGTACGACAACTGGCCACTGGCCGGGCATGAGCAAATCTTTGGCAGCGAGATCCGCCCCGACGACCCCGGCTACATCCGTGGCGTGCTGATGAAATTCACGGCCCGCGCCTTCCGCCGTCCGGTCACCGGTGAGGACATCGAACCGTTCCTGGCGCTTTACGACAAACTGCGGACACGCGGCGACTCGTTCCAACCGGCCATTCGTTCCACCCTGCAGGCCGTTCTCTGCTCACCGGGTTTCCTCTATGTCCGTACCAACCAGGCTCCGCTGGACGATTTCGGCATCGCCAATCGGCTCTCGTATTTCCTCTGGAGCAGCATGCCCGACGATCGGCTGATTGATCTGGCCAAGCGAGGACTGCTCCGCCGGCGGGAAGTCCGCACGGCGGAGGCGACCCGCATGCTCGCCGACCCTCGCAGCCGCGCCTTCGTGGATGGCTTCACCGGTCAGTGGCTGGAATTGGACCAGCTGGGTGAAATGCCACCCGACCCCAAGCGGTTCCGGCACTACTACCAGGGTGACCTGGAATCGGCGATGCGCGAGGAGTCGCGGCGTTTCTTCGCGCACCTGCTCGACAACAACCTCGATATCGCCCGGTTCCTCGATGCGGATTTCACCTTCCTGAACCAGCGACTGGCCCAACACTACGGCATCACGGGGATCGAGGGTTCCACGTTTCGCCGTGTTCAACTGGACCCGGACATTCCTCGAGGTGGGCTGCTTGGCCAGGCCAGCATCCTGACGCTCACTTCAAACGGCACGGTCACCTCACCGGTGGTTCGTGGTGTCTGGGTGCTGAGCAACCTGTTGGGCGACACCCCCGACCCGCCCCCGGCCGGCGTCGCCGAACTCGAACCCGACACACGCGGTGCCACGACAATCCGTGAACAACTCGAGCGGCATCGATCCAACAAACGGTGTGCGGTGTGCCATCGTCATATCGATCCACTGGGATTCGCTCTCGAGAACTTCGATCCAACCGGCCAGTGGCGAACCCGCTACGACAAGCGACAACCCGTCGACACCTCCGGTGTTCTCCACGACGGTCGCAAGCTCCGGGGATTTGCCGAGTTGAAACGGCTGCTGCTGGACGACAAGAACCGGTTCCTGGACTGCCTGGTCGAAAAACTGCTGGTCTACGCTACCGGAAATCGGTCCGGGTCAATTGATTCCAATCAAGCCCGGGCCATCGTCGATCACTCCCGACAACAGGGAACCCGGCTCGCCGACCTGATTCGCCTGGTGGTCGCCAGCGACCAGTTTGTCGCCCCGGCCTCGTCCATGAAACGATCCTCCCAACCAGGAACTTCTCCATGACTGCAGTTGGACAACTTCGCCACGTGAACCGACTGGCACCGATCGTTTTCCTGGCCTTCGGGACACTGGTCCAACAGTCCGGGGCAGCTGATCCGCCAAAACGAACACCGCGAACGGTCTTCAACGACGACGCCCAGGTGCTCCGCGAAGCTCCGGCCAAGGACCCGGCCCCCTACATCAAGGCCTGGCTGGACCGCGAAACGGCCGCCGTTCCGTTTTCCACGTTCGTCTTCCTCGCCTCGACTCCCGACATCTGCTTTTTCGATACGAAGGCGGGCGAGGAATACGGGGCCAGGCGAAAGACATCCGACCACCTCTACATCCGCGCCATGCGGGCACTCAAAAAAGAGAACACCGACGCCCTGCGGCTGGTCACAGAACACATGCAGGCCAAGGGCAAGGAGGTCCTGGCGGCGATCCGAATGAGCGACACGCACCACACCAGGCTCAACAAGTTTGATGACCTCTGCCCACAATTCGCGATCGATCATCCCGAGTACGTCATCAAGCAACCCGATGGTCGCACCAACGAAACCGCACTGGATTATTCGATCGCGGCGGTTCGGGATCACCGGATCAAGATCATGAAAGAAATCGTCACCGACTATCCGGTCGATGGGCTGGAGCTGAACTTCGTCCGCTGGGCCAAGCACTTCCCCCGTGACAAGGGCCGCGAGAAGGCCCCGATCATGACCCGATACGTCGAGCGGATTCGCCGGATGATGGACAACTCCGGACGCAAACGAAAAAACGGCAAGCGATTGACCCTGGGCATCCGCGTCCCCGAGTCGCTGCACACCTGCTGGCTGGCCGGGGTCGACATCGAGACCTGGGTCAAGAAGGGCTGGATCGACTTCGTGGTCATCTCGACCTGGAACAACACCGACCCGCAATTGCCCGTCGACGAGTTTTCGAGATTCACCCGTCCGGCCGGTGTCGACACGATCGTCACCATGGGCAACATGATCGGCTCGCTCTCGGCCGGCCCCCCGATCCCGCTGGACCGCGGCACCGCCCAGTCAAGCAAGCACGCGGCCGGTTATGTCAGCATGCTGTTGAACACCGCCGAGGCCCGCGGGGCCGCCGCCAACTTCTACACCTACGGTGCCGACAGCATCTCGTTCTGGAACGTGGGAATTCACTTCGGTCGCGAGGTGACCGCCTCGCCGGAGCAGAGAAAACGGATCGAGAACTGGACCCACGCCGTCGGCAGCCGCAAGCAGGTGTGGGCCGGCCCCCGTACCTACCGGTTCCTCCCCATGGGAAAAGGGATCTCCGCCAGGAAGCCACCGGTGAGGAATTACCCGTGGTACGACGAGGGCGCCAGTCCACTGGGCCAGAAGAACAACCCGTCGCTGCTGTTCACCGACGCGAGAATCGGGAAACGGCTGGTGTACCCGTTCCGCGTGGCTGACGGCCGCAAGGGAGAACTGCTCGAAGGCCGTCTGCGTTTCTGGATTTACCACGTCACCGACAACGACAAGGTGCTCGTCGACGTGAACGGGACGACCGTGCCCAGGCAGCACATCCGGCGGCTGAAGGCCGGCACTCTGCGAGCCAAACTGCCGGGAACCCGATTCGAGATCGACCTGAAGCACTGTCCCCCGTTGCGTGGCGACAACCGGCTGGGGCTGGTCCTGGCAACCCGCGAGAAACGAGCTCATGTGCCGTTGATGGAAGAACTGGAAGTCCACGTCACCGGGGTCAAGCCCCGCCCGCAGACATCCCGGTCCACCCGGGCCCGCAAGTTCTATATCGCCGTGGACAGTGAAGGACCGACTGGCGTCAACGAGTACTGGGCCCGCAACCTGAAAGCCGACAGTCCACGATTGCCACGGTTCAGGGAACTGCTGACCAATGATGTCAACGCGGCGGTCGCGGGTTGCTTCGCCGCGGGAGCGACAGAGGTCCACGTCAAGGACGACGGTTTTCGCGACCGCAACATCCTTCGCGACCGACTGGATTCAAGGGCCCGGTTGATCCCCTCCGGCGGTCCACTGCTGCATGGACTCGACTCCAGTTTTTCGGGAGTCTTGCTGGTGGGATTCCATGCCCGGGAAGGGGCCAAGAAATCTGTGCTGCCCCACACCTGGTCCAGTGCCCGGCGGCGACGGTACGTGTTCAACGGCCGCGAAGCCGGCGAACTGGCGGCTTACGCGATTGTCGCCGGCCACGACCACGGTGTCCCGATCGTGATGGCCACCGGATGTGACGGCTTGTGCCAGGAGACGCACGACTGGCTTGGTGCCGATGTCGTCACCGTCTCGGTCAAACGGGTGCAATCGGACGGATCGGTCGTCCTGGATCCACCCACCACGACCCTTCCCCGTATCACCGCCGGAGCACGCCAGGCTGTCCAACGGGCCGCCAGGCTCAAGCCATTTCGTATCAGGTTTCCGATTCACGTCACATTGCAACTCAAGGACGCAACCACCGCCCGGGGCTACGTGAACTGGCGGATTCTCAACAAGCCCGACTGGCCGGGCCGCCACACCGGGACACGGATTATCGAAGCGTGGCTCAGGAGCACCAGGCATCTGTGTCTCTGATACAACATTTCCCTCACCGCCAGGTTATTATTTCAAGTCTCGCACAACAGATGCACAACTCCAGATCTCCAAGGAGACTCACCCGATGAAGACCACCCTGACCATCTGCACCGTTGCCCTGCTGTTGGCATCGGGTTTCCTGACCGCGCAGGACAAGAAGGCAACACCCGCAGCGAAGAAGGCTTTCGTCAACGGAGAGGGTGCCGGGTGGAAGTCCCTGTCCCTGGCCGACTTCGACAACGTCAACTGCGACAAGGACACCTGGAGTGAAAAGGATGGCACGATTTATTGCACCGGAAAGCCGGTCGGCGTGACGCGGTCCAAGACAACCTACGAGAACTTTGAACTGGTCGCCGAATGGCGACACATGAAACCGGCCGGCAACTCGGGCATTTTTCTCTGGGCTCCCGATGCCTCCTTCACGGGACTCAAACCGGGACAGTTGCCCAGGGGCGGCATCGAGGTCCAGGTGCTGGATCTCGAATACGAGACCCGGTACGAGAAGAAGAATGGCAAGAAATCCGACTGGTTCACCAGCCACGGCGACGTGTTTCCCGTCGGCACCAGCAAGATGAAACCGTTTGCACCCGTGTCAAAGAATGGTCGGCGAAGTTTCCCCAGCAAGAGACTGACACTGGGCGTCGAGAAATGGAACCACTACTACGTCAGAGCCATCAACGGTGAAGTGCGACTGTGGGTCAACGGTGAGGAGGTCTCGGGCGGATCCAATTGCCAGCCGGCGGCTGGATTCATGGCGCTCGAAAGCGAGGGATCACCGGTCGAATTCCGTAACCTGCGAATCCGCGAGTTGCCCGGTTCAGGAACAGCCAAGGCCGCAACTGCAGTAAAAGCAGCAAAGCAAGCTGCTGCCAAGAAGATTGCAGCAGCCAAGGCCGCTTCGGCGAAGAAGACTGCCGCACAAATAGCAAAAGCCAAGGCGACAGTAGCAGAAGCCAAAGCCACAGCAGCAAAAGCCACCGCAGCGGCAGCAAAGGCCACCGCAGCAGCAGCAAAGGCCACGGCGGCAGCACAGAAGGCTGTGAAGGACGCGACAGCAAGAGTCGCAGCAATCAAAGCGGCAGTGAAAAAGGCCGCCGCTGAGAAGGCAGCTGCGGAGAAGGCGGCCGCTGAGAAGGCGGCTGCGGAGAAGGCCGCCGCTGAGAAGGCGGCTGCGGAAGCGGCAGCCGCAGCAGCAGCAGAGAAGAAGAAAAACCGGGTGCTGAAAACCGTCGCCAGGCCCCTGTCCGGTCTCGCCAGGGCTCTCGGAGAACTCTTCGACTGATCAGCACCGTGTGAGACGGACCAGGCTAGGCCGACGTGCTGTACTGTGTGCCAACGCCTCCCGGCTTCTTCGGATCACGACGTTCCGAGACAATCTCTTCCTGCAGTTTCGCCGGCACCCGTCGGTAGCAGTCCAGTTCCATCGTGAAGGTGGCCTGGCCCTGCGAGAGACTGCGGAGGTCCGTGGCGTACCCGAAGGTTTCCGAGAGAGGCACCTGGGCACAGATCGTGCAGATCTCGCCTTCCATATCCGAGGACAACACCATCCCGCGGCGGCTGTTCAGGTCGCCGGTGACCGCTCCCTGGAAATCGCGAGGGCACTCGATCTCGATGTTCATGATCGGTTCGAGCAACACTGGCTTCATCTTCCGGAAATGCTCGCGGAAACACGCGGCGGCGGCCGTCTGAAATGCCTTGTCGCTACTGTCAACCTCGTGGTACGAGCCGTCATCAAGTTCAACACGCACGCCGATTACCGGGTAACGCGCCACCGGCCCCTTCTCCAGGCAACCCCGGAAACCCTTTTCGATCGACGGGATGTACTGTCGGGGAATTCGGCCGCCGACGATGTTGTCCTCGAATTCGAACGGCTCATCATCCGTGCCGTCAAAGACATCGAGTCGTCCGACGATGTGCGCGAACTGACCGGCACCACCAGTCTGCTTCTTGTGGCGATAGTTGAATTCGGCAGCACGGGTCGGCGCTTCACGGTAAGCCACCTGTGGCGCCCCTGACTCGACCACGACCTTGTACTCGCGCCGGATCCGCTCCAGGTACACCTCCAGGTGCAATTCTCCCATTCCCTTGATCACGACCTCGTTGGTCTCCGGATCGGTCGCCACGCGGAACGTGGGATCCTCGCGACGGAACCTCTGCAGTGCCTGGGTCAGGCGGTCCTCGTCGAGGCGATCCTGGGGCCGGACGGCCACGCCGATGACCGGCTCGGGCACGAACATTCCCTCCAGCGTGCAGAAATCGCGAACCGATGCGTAGGTGTCCCCACTGTTCGCCTCAATTCCCATCACCGCCACAATGTCACCAGCCTCGGCACGTTCCACCTCTTCACGGTTCTCGGCATGCATCCGGTAGATGCGACTGAAGCGTTCCTTGCGCCGCGTCCGCTGGTTGTAGTAGGTTCCACCCCGCTCGAGCGTCCCCTGGTAAATCCGTGTGAAGGTCAGTTGGCCAAACGCGTCATCGACAATCTTGAAAGTCATCGCCACCAGTGTCGCCGAGGGATCCGGCTGCAACTGAATCTCGTTCTGGTCCTGGTCTTGTTCCTGGCCCGTCTCGACGATTTCTTCGGAACCCGAATCCAGTTCTCCCTCCGGCTGGTCGGTCTCATCGGCCGCGTCAGCCTCGTCGGCCTGGCCGCTTGCTGAGGATTGATTCGACGCGAAGGCGGTGGTCTCGCAGTCACTGGGCGAGGGCAGGTAACCAACGACCGCATCCAGCAGGGGCTGGACACCCTTGTTGCGATAGGCAGATCCGAGAAAGACCGGCGCGATGGCCAGATCGATCGTGGCCCGCCGGACGACCTGGTGAATTATTTCCTCGCTGATGTCCTGGTCTTCCAGGCACAACTCCATCAACTCGTCATCAAACATCGCGAGTTGTTCCAGCATCTCCTCTCGAGCCACCGCAGCCTCGTCCTGCATCGACTCGGGTATCGCCTCGCGTCGCAGTTCCTCACCGTTGTTGCCGTCGAAGTACACCGACTGCATCGTGACCAGGTCGACCACTCCCTCGAGGTCATCACCCAGGCCGATCGGCAACTGCATCAACACCGCCGTCACTCCCAGTCGTGCCCGCACCTCCTCGCAGACCCGAACGGGGTCGGCACCGGTTCGGTCGAGCTTGTTGATAAAAATCACGCGGGGCACACCGTACCGCTTGATCTGCCGATCGACGGTCAGCGACTGCGACTGAACGCCGCCAACGCCACACAGCACCAGCACGGCCCCGTCCAGCACCCTCAGGCTGCGTTCCACCTCGACGGTAAAATCAACGTGGCCGGGAGTGTCGATCAGGTTGATCTGGTGGTCCCCCCAGTCGACACAGGTCGCGGCACTGGTGATCGTGATACCACGTTCCTGCTCAAGATCCATGTGGTCCATCGTCGCACCACCACCATCATGGACCTCTTCCATCCGGTGCAGTCGCCCGGCGTAGAACAGGATCCGCTCGCTGAGCGTGGTCTTGCCCGAATCGATATGAGCCGAAATACCAATGTTGCGAAGATTCTCAATACTCATCACGTCACTCTGGTTCTACTTGGATCAGCCACGGGGCTGGCGGGAATCGATCAGTGGTTCGTCTCTGGTGTCGTTACAACTCTCAAAATCACTCAGAACAGTGTCACTTCGTCTGGCGGGAACAGTGGTGGATTCACACGGGAAACACCGCGAACCCGGACCTGAACCCGTCGGGGTATCTCAGAAGACCTCAACACCGCAGGAGGCAAAGCCTCTTGGGAAGCGGCGGAGGTCAGGACACGATTGCGTGTCGCGGCCTCAGCGGAAATAGCGTGATCATAGCAAGTCAACCGATGGAGTTATTCGGATCACCATCGGTCTGTCTCGGCGTTTGGCCGTGGCAGAGATGAGAAGAATCCGCAACTGAGATGCCCGAACACGCCTCCGCAAACAGCGAAAACAACGTCCGAACTCAAAAGCAAGCGATCCTATATAGGGGATGGGCGAGCTCGAGGAAAGGGGACCGGGACCTCAAACCCAAGGAATCCGTCTCACCAATTCGCTATGATAGGTGTTTTCCGATGTTTTCGGGCTTCTTCACTCACTCAACACCATCACCAGGGACACCCCGGATGAACTCCATCCGCTACGCCTTCACCGTTCTTGCCGGCCTGCTGATCGCCACGACCGCTCACGCCGCCGACAAACCAACCGCCAACCGCCAGGGGCTGGATTTCTTTGAATCCAAGATCCGACCGGTGCTGGTCCGCCACTGCTACCAGTGCCATTCGGCCAAGGCCGCCGCGACCAAGATGCTCAAGGGAGGACTCCAGGTCGACACACGATCGGGTATCCGCAAGGGGGGTGAGACGGGACCGGCGGTGGTGCCGGGTCAGCCGAAAAAGAGCCTGCTGGTGGCCGCACTGAAGCACGATGGGATCCAGATGCCTCCCAAGGCGAAACTGCCGGCATCAATCGTCGCCGATTTCGAAAAGTGGATTCAACTGGGGGCACCCGACCCACGAGACGGCAAAGCGGTGGCCACGCAGGTCATCGACGTCGAGGCCGGAAAAACACACTGGTCGTTCCAGCCGCTGGCCCAGGTCAAGCCGCCCGCAATTGCCAATGGAAAAGCAGTTCGAAACGACATCGACCGGTTCATCCGTGCCGCGCAACAGGCCAAGGGACTCACGCCCAACCCCCGGGCCACTCCGGCGATTTTGTTGCGTCGTCTGCATTTCGACATGATTGGTCTGCCACCGACGGCAGACGACCAGTCAAGATTTCTGGCCGAGGCCGAAAAGAACTTCGAATCGGCCTGGTCGACCGAGATCACCCGGCTGTTGGCCAGCAAGCACTACGGTGAACGCTGGGGCCGTCACTGGCTGGACCTGGTCCGATTTGCCGAGAGCAATGGCTACGCCTTCGACAAGGACCGGGCCAACGCCTACCAGTACCGCGACTTCGTCATCCGCGCGCTCAACCAGGACATGCCCTACGACCAGTTCGTCCGCCTGCAGATCGCCGGAGACCTGCTGGCACAGACCAATGCGAAGACAACCCCAGAAGCCCACACGGCGCTCAATTCTGTCGCCGCCACCGGGTTCCTCGTCGCGGGCCCCTTCACCACCCAGCAGACCCAGAAGGAACGCGAACGCAGCCGCTATGAACAACTTGACGACATCGTGCAGACACTCGGCACCAGCCTGCTGGGCCTGACTGTCGGTTGTGCACGCTGCCACAGCCACAAGTACGATCCGCTGCCACAAAGCGACTACTACCGTTTCGTGAGTTGTTTCAAGGAGGTCGGCTTTGGTGACACCAGCCTGAACCTCAGTCCCGAGACCTTCGCGGCCGCCACATCCAAGTACAACGCCAGCCTGAAACCATTGACCGATGCCGTGACGGCCTGGGACAAGGATCGCCTGCCAGGCCGGTTTGCCGACTGGCTGTCCCGGCGTCCCTCGACACCACCAACTCCCTCGTTTGGTCACTGGCACCACGCCGGCCCCTTCCCGGCCGCCGATTTCAACAAGGCCTACGACACAGCTGTCGGCCCCGAGACCCAGTTGAAGTCGGGAGTCAACCTCGGCACATCCTTCCTCAAGGGAACCGTCTCCTGGCAGGTCCAGCCCACCTGGACTGATGGCAAGATCCACAACACGCTCACCGGCAACAACGCGGCCAACTACCTGGTCCGCGTCATCGAATCACCCTCGGCCCTGCCCGTGGAATTCGCTTTCGGAGGCGACGACGCCATCAAGGCATTCCTCAACGGCGCGATGATTCTCAACAAGAAGACCATGGGTGGTGTCAAAGCCGACCAGCACAAGGTCAAGGCCACGCTGGTCGCCGGCCGCAATGAACTGGTGATCAAGGTCGTCAACGCTGGTGGCCCGTCGGGATTCTTCTTCCGCATGATCGGGGGACAGGTGCCCAAGGATGTCATCGCGGCCTGGTCGATTCCCTCCACCAAGTGGAATGCCAAGCAAAAGACGGCCGTCCGCAACTGGTACCGCACGACCGACGAGGAATGGATCCCGCTGAATGACGCCGTGGTGGCCCACCGCAAGACCCAGCCCAAGCCGCAGATGACGCCCGTCTACTCGGCCAGGGTCAAGGGCACCAGCTACCAGTTCGGTGGTGACACCTTCAAGGTCTACTTCCTGGCCCGCGGCAACGCCGACAACAAGCAGGGAGAGGCACCCGCCGGATTCCTGCGTGTCCTGATCAATGGCAAGGCCGACGGCCAGCACTGGCTCAACGGCACCGACAAGAAGTCGCCGGTCAAGTCACGAGTGGCTGCGGCGGGCTGGTTGACCGACACCGACAACGGGGCCGGTCACCTGCTGGCACGGGTGATCGTCAACCGCATCTGGCAGTACCACTTCGGTCGCGGGCTGGTCACCACGCCCAGCGACTTCGGCACGCGGGGAGAACGACCGACTCATCCCGGATTGCTCGATTGGCTCGCCGGAGAATTGATCCGCGGCGGCTGGAAACTGAAGCCGCTTCACCGGCTGATCCTGGCCAGCCACACCTGGATGCAAGCCAACGGTCGTACGGCGAATGCCGAGAAAATCGATCCCGACAACCGACTGTGGTGGCGACGTGGAGCGAAACGGCTCGAGGCCGAACTGATCCGCGACACGCTGCTGGAAGTCAGTGGACGTCTGAAACGCGACTCCTACGGCAAGGGATCGCTCGACCAAAAGTCCAACCGACGGAGCATCTACCTGACCGTCAAGCGGGGCCAGTTGATCCCGATCCTGCAACTCTTCGATGCCCCCGACGCGATGCAGGGAGTGGGGAAACGCAGCGAGAGCACCGTGGCTCCCCAGGCCCTGGCAATGCTCAATTCTCCCTTCATCCGAGAACTCTCGGGCAACTTCGCCAAGCGAGTGCGACCCGATGCCAAGACAACGATCGAGCAGGCCGTGACCTCCGCCTACCGGTTGGCGTTGGCCCGGACACCCAATTCGAACGAAAAAGAATCCATGGTTGCCTTCATCAAGTCGCAAGCCGCCTCACGCAAGGGACAGGCGAACGCCGAAGAACTGGCCATCCGTGATTTTTGTCAACTGCTCTTCTGCAGCAATGAATTCGTCTACGTCGACTGAGTGACCCAACGCGACTGAACCACGACCTGTTCCCACGCGGAGCACAAGGACTCTCACCATGCAACACGTTCCCGGTTTCAACATCGCCTCCCGCCGCCATTTTCTCGAGTCGGCCGGCCTGGGTTTCGGCTCCGTCGCGCTCACCAGCCTCCTGCATTCCGAGGGCCTGCTGGCCGACGAGTCCAACGCGACCAATCCCCTGGCCCCCACCCACTCGCACTTCCAGCCCCGGGCCAAGGCGGTCATCTGGCTGTTCCAGACCGGCAGTCCCTCCCAGGTGGACACCTTTGACTACAAGCCCGAGTTGCAGAAACGGAACGGGCAATCGCTGGACGGGGCCGACCCCAAGACCGGCTTCTTCACCACCAGCGGCAAGTGCCTGAAATCCCCGTTCAAGTTCAATCAGCACGGCGAAAGCGGTGCCTGGATCTCGGAGATCTTTCCCAACATCTCCCGCCATGCCGACGACATCGCCTTCATCTACTCGTGCTTCTCTCGTTCCAACAACCACACCCCCGCGATTCTCGAACTCAACTCGGGATTCATCCGCCAGGGATTCCCCAGCCTGGGCAGTTGGCTGACCTACGGGCTGGGCAGCGAAAACACCAACCTGCCAGCCTACGTCGTTATGCACGGCAAGAAACCCCGCGGCGGCGACCCGGTCTGGAGTTCCGGATTCCTGCCCAGCGTCTACCAGGCCACGGCCCTGGATCCCCGCCAGGCCAAGCCGATCGACAACCTGCAACGATCCGGCGAATTGACCGATCCACAGCAACGGTCACTACTGGATGCGTTGCGGGCCGCCAACAACCGGCACGCCAAGACGCGACCCTTCGACCGTGACCTGGCCGCTCGACTGGAATCATTCGAGTTGGCTTACCGGATGCAAGTGGCGGCACCGGAAGCCTTCGACATCGGACGAGAGACCAAGCAGACCCAGGAGGCGTACGGATTGAACGCTCCCGAGTCCAAGGACTATGGCCGCCAGTGCCTGACCGCCAGGCGGTTGATCGAACGGGGCGTGCGGTTCGTCCAGGTTTTTGCCGACGTGGCCAAGACGCCCGGAGGTGGAGTCAACGACGTCCCGTGGGACGCACACAGCGACATCAGCGTCAATCACGGCATGTGTGGCCGCTCGGTCGACAAGCCGACCGGGGCACTGCTCGACGACCTGAAACAGCGGGGCCTGCTCGACGACACGCTGGTCATCTACGGCGGCGAGTTCGGACGGACATCCGATTCCCAGGGTGCCAAAGGCCGTGACCACAACCCGAACGCGTTCACCACGTGGATGGCCGGTGGTGGTGTGAAAGGCGGCACCCAGTACGGCGCCAGCGACACGTTCGGTTACAAGGCGGTCGAGAATCGGGTCAGCGCGCACGACCTGCATGCGACGATCCTGAAGTTGATGGGCTTCGATCACAAGCAGCTGACCTATCGCTTCAATGGTCGCGACTTCCGCCTGACCGACGTGGCCGGCGATGTCATCGACGCCCTGATTGCCTGATCGTTCGCCGGCAGCGAAACCAACCCCGGCCAATCACGCCGGCGACCTAGCCGAGCAGTTCCGGAACCACCCGGCCGTGAACGTCGGTCAGCCGCATGTCGCGGCTCGAGAAGCGATAGGTCAGCTGCTTGTGGTCCATTCCCATCAGGTGCAACATCGTCGCGTGCAGGTCGTAAACCTCGACCTTGTCCTGGACCGCGTGGTATCCGAACTCGTCGGTCGCCCCGTGAACGTGGCCGGCCCGTGAGCCACCGCCGGCCATCCAGATCGTGAAGCCAAACGGGTTGTGATCGCGACCGTTGTTGCCCTGGGCAAAGGGTGTCCGCCCGAACTCACCACACCACACGATCAGCGTGTCGTCGAGCAGGCCTCGCTGCTTGAGGTCTCGGATCAGTCCGGCCACAGGACGATCGATCGCTCGTGAATTCTTGGTGTGGCCGTCGACCAGCCCGCCATGCTGATCCCAGCGATCACCGTTGCCACCCGTGCAGGTCAACTCGATGAACCGCACGCCCCGTTCGACCATCCGCCGCGCCACCAGGCACAACTGGCCGTACTTGCGGGTATTGGCAAACGAATCGTCCAGGCCGTAAAGCGATTGTGTGGCCTTGGACTCGTCGGAGAGGTTCATCAAATCGGGCACCGCCATCTGCATCCGCGCCGCCAGTTCGTAATTGGCAATCGCACTCTCGACCTGGTCCACCCGGCCGAGTCTCCCCAGCAGGTTCTTGTCCAGTCGCTTCATCAGCGCCAGCTTGGCCGACTGCAGTCCCGGCTTGGACTCGCGGGGCGTGATGTTGGCCACCGGGCTGTTGCCCGGCTGAAACACCGAACCCTGGAACGCCGCTGGCAGAAAACCGCTCCCAAAGCAGTCCAGGCCACCCGAGGGAATCAGGCCGCCATTGAGCACGACATAGGCCGGCAGGTCCTGGCACTCGCTGCCCAGGCCGTAGGCCACCCAGGCACCATGAGCCGGACGGCCCTGCAACCCGGTTCCGGTGTGCAGGAAAAAATTCGCGTTGGTGTGTTCCGAGAACGGGGCAACCATCGAACGCACCACGCAGAGATCATCGGCGCAGTGTTCACCGATCGTCGGGAACAACGCGCTGACGGGCAGCCCCGACTCGCCATAACGCTTGAATGCCCACGGCGATTTCAAGACCTTTCCGATGTTGTTGAACTGCGTCGGCTCGACCTTGAACACCCGGTGTGGATCCTGGCCGTTGTACTTGGCGAGCGCCGGCTTGGGATCAAAGGTGTCGACCTGCGAGGGACCCCCATCCATGTAGAGAAAGATGACCCGCTTGGCCTTCGCCGCGTGGTGTGTCGACCTGGGCTGCAGGGACCTGGTGCCACCGGAATCCGCGGCCGAAGCCGCCGGGGACAGGTCACCGGCAAGCATCGTCGCCAGGGCCACACCGCCAAAGCCGTGAGTCGCCTGCAACAGCATCTCCCGACGGGTCGTCGGTCGAGGCAGGTAATGGTGGCAGTGGGTCATCGTTACGGATCTCCGGTGTCACTCGCGATCGTGTTGGGACCGACGACTGATTTCAGTTGATATAGATGAATTCCTTGGCATTGAACATCACATGACACAGGTCGCTCCACGGCCGGACATCCATCGGTCCCTGCTGGTCGGGCAACCCATACCGGCGACCCTGCTCGACCAGGAACCCACTCGCCGCTGCCCGTTCCTCGTCGGACGGACGACGACCAAACGCCTGGCGGTACATCGACTCGATCCGCCTCCCGGTGTCGAGTTTCTTCTCGGCAAGCAGTCGCTTGGCCCAGAGGCCGGCCTGGTTCACCACGAACGGATCGTTCATCAGGATCAGGGCCTGGGCCGGCACGTTGGATCTTGTCCGGCGGCCGACCGTCGAGAACGGCTGTGGAGTGTCGAAGGCCAGCATCATCGACGAGAGAAAATTGCGACGGACACCGATATAGATCGTCCGCCGGCCGTTTCCATCCATCGGGCCGCTCTTGGGTCGACCTCGACCGATCATGTGCGGCGAGAGATAAACCGGCACACTCTTGCCGAGATACGTCCGATCGAGCCGCCCGGAAACACTCAGCATCGCGTCCCGGATCGCCTCGCCCTGCAGCCGACGGACCCGCATGCTGTGCAGCCAGGTGTTGGTCGGATCGGCCGCAACCGCCTCGGGCGACGGCCGGCTCGACATGCGATAGGTCCTGGAGAGCACCAGCCGACGGATCATCGTCTTGATCGACCACCGCTCGCGACTGAAACGATCGGCCAGCCAGTCCAGCAATTCCGGGTGAGAGGGCGGTTGGCCCTGGATTCCAAAGTTGTCGACCGTCGGCACCAGGCCACGTCCAAACAGGTGGTGCCAGATGCGATTGACCATCACGCGGGCCACCAGGGGATTGCGACCGCGAACCAGTTCCACCGCCAGCGACAAACGCCCGCTACCTGGATCGGTCACCTTGACCGGCTGGCCTCCCAGCGCCTCGAGCATCCGCCGGGGAACTTCCTTGCCCCGCTGGTGCGGATTGCCTCGCACGAACAGATTCTGATTGACCGCCGAGCCATCCCACATGGCCATCGCCAGCCGGGATGTTTTCTTCACCGTCCCGACCAGTCGTTTTTCCTGGGCCAGGATCGGACCGGATGCCTGCGCCACCCGCGCGGCACTGGCTTGCGGATCGGCCACCAGCAACGGCGTGTGGCCGACGAGCCATTCGAGCACCACGGCCTGGGCCGGGGCATCGTTGGGTGTTGTATTTCTCGACCAGGCCAACGCTGTCTCCAACAACGTGGTGGTGGCCTTGGCGGCTGCCTCCAGCGTGCCGGCCTGCTTGGCGTCGAGCCGGGTGGCCAGGGCTGCGACCGCATCGCCGGCGAACGGGTCTCCGGGAGCCTTGTCACTTTCCACCACCATGAACAACTGCAGCGGCTTGTCGCCCCGGCTCGAAAACTCAACGTGGACCCTGTGGCCGGCAAATCGTGACAGGTCTTGTCGGACCCAACGCGGCCGGTTGTTGCCGGCGTCCCAGTTCATGACGGTCTGGCCATGCAGCGGCCCGTGAAGCAGGCGGTGTGAATTGACCGAGGCAAAGGCATGACCGGGGCCGGAGACCAGGTACCACAACCGACCCGTCTTCAGTTCGAATGTCGGAGTGCGAATCGTCCGACCGGCCCGCATCCAGGCCGACAGCTTGCCGTTCTCGTTCTCGCTCCCATTGGCAACAGCCAGCCCCGAAAAGGCACGGTCCCAGGCGGCGCCTCCCCGGGTGAACACCTGTCCGACCGGCCGCGCGGCATCCGCCGTCGTCACCAGGTCCCCCGGTTCAACCGGGCCGGTGCGAAACGAGGAACCATCCTGCCGCCACCGACGCCCCTCGAGGCGAGAAAAATCGACCAGGAGCCGGGCACCAGCCAGCGCCCGGGCACCGGCCGCCTGGCGATTCGCCCAACTCTTTCGCAGCGGATCCAGCACCGCCGACACGTCGTCTTCCGACGGCTGACCCGGCAAACGACACAACCGGGCCCAGGCGTGCAGAGGGTCCTCGGGAGACTTCTCGGCCGCCACCAGGTGCGAGATGACTCGCCCGAGTCGTTCCACTCCGAGCTTGCGAGCGTTGGCTGCGGCCACACGAGCAGCCCCATCCTCGGGCTTGCCCGATGCGATCACGTCGCGTGCCGACAGGAGATAGGCCGGAAAATCCTTCAGGCCCGGGCCGACTTCCCCGGAGATGGTCGCGTACAACTTTCGACGGGCGTCCCGTCGCAACTCGGCCAAACGCTTGGCAACCTCGCGGTTGTGATCGATCGTCTCGTACCGAACCAGCCGGAACCCGCTGCTCTTGAGGAATCCTGAGAGCGCGTAGTAGTCCTTTTGCGAAATCGCGTCGAACTTGTGGTCGTGACACCTCGCACACCCAACCGTCAGTGCCAGGAAGGTCTTGCTGAAGACGTCGACCATGTTGTCGTGTCGATCGGCCTCATCCTGTCTCACATCGACCGGGGAATGGCACCAGTCTCCCATGTGCCAGAACCCGGTACCCAGCACCGACTCGTTGGCCCCCGTCACCGGGTGACGTCGTGGACGCGGCAAGAGATCGCCCGCGACGTGCTCGACCAAAAACAGGTCATAGGCCACGTCGTCATTGAGCGACCGGATCACGTAGTCCCGGTACTCCCACGCGTTGGGTGCCACGTAGTCGGACTCGTGACCTCGCGACTCGGCAAACCGCACCAGGTCCAGCCAGTGGCGAGCCCAGTGTTCCCCGAAACGCGTGCTGGCCAAAAGACGGTCAACGACCCGCTCGTGAGCCTTGTCGGTCCGGTCACCGAGGAAGGAATCCACCTCGGTCGCCGACGGCGGCATGCCACTGAGATCGTAGGTCACCCGCCTCAGCCAGGTCGTCCGGTCCGCATCGGCGACGGGCGCCAGTTTCCGGGCCACCAGTTGTTTCAACACGAACTGGTCAACCGGCGATTGGGCCCATGACACCAGTTTCTCCGGCGTCCCCTTGGGCAGGGTCCGGCTCCCGGGCGTGTTGTCGACCTGGATCGGCTGCCAGGCCCAGTGCGCCTTGCGACGCGCAGCCAGGTCAAACGGGGCCGCGGGATCGACGCTCCCATCACCATCCTCCGGCCACGCCGCCCCCCCGCGGATCCACTCGGTCAACGTCCGGATCTCCGCGGGAGGCAGCTTGCCGGAGGGCGGCATCTTGTAGTCGCCCTGGTAACGGATCGCCTGGACCAGCAAGCTCTTGTCGGGGTTCCCCGGCACCAGGGCCGGTCCCGTGTCACCTCCGGTCAGCGCCCGCTTGCGGTTGTCCAGTCGCAGGCCCGCTTTCAACTTTTTGGCCGACTTGCTGTGACACGAAAAACAGCGACGCGCCAGCAGGGGGCGTATCACCTTCTCGAAGTGTTCCAGTTGCGCCTCGGTCGGCTTCTTGGTCGTGTCATCGGCTGCCGGAAGGCGATCCGAGACCACCAGTACCAGGACTACAAGCGGCAAAATGCTCCATTTCATCATCAACGTAGTATAGAACGGCATCACGGCGACGACATGTCCAGCATCACCGGTTGTGCGTTCTCCAACCGTCGCGATTGCATTCTCGCGTTGATCCCGGGGCGAGACATGGAGAGAATCAGTTCATGGCTGCTCCAACAACACTCGACGCCACCGCAACACACGTCGTGCAGGAACTCAAGCACGGCAATCCACTGATCTCGTGTCGTTACGATCCCTCGGGCCGTTACATTTTCTACGGCGCCCAGGACTACCAGGTCTGGCGATGGGACCCGAAGCAGAAAAAGAAAGTGGCCCTGGCGGGAACCGACTCGTGGGTTCGCGGGATCGACTTCTCGCGCGACGGTTCGCAGGTGATCACCGCGGGCTACGACGGCCGGCTGATCTGGTGGGACACCGCCGCCACGGCTCCCAAGCCGTTGAGAATCGTCGACGCCCACGACGGCTGGGTCCGGGCGGTCGCCGTGAGCCCCGATGGAACACTGCTGGCCAGCGTCGGCAACGACCGGCTGGTCAAACTCTGGAAAATGGCCGACGGGTCACCGGTCCGGACCATGTCCGGACACCAGCATCACGTTTACAACGTCGCCTTCCACCCCGACGGGAGTCGCCTGGTTTCCGGGGACCTGAAGTGTCACCTGTTCGAGTGGGACACGGCCAGTGGCAAGGCGGGCCGGCGGCTCCAGGCCAAGTCGCTCTACAAGTACGACACCGGGTTCAAGGCCGACATCGGCGGGATCCGGGCAATCGACTTCAGCGCTGACGGCAAGCAACTGGCCGTCAGCGGAATCACCAACGTGACCAATGCCTTCGCCTGTGTCGGCAATCCGTCGGTGGTCATTTTCGACTGGAAAACTGGCAAGGAAACCACCAAGCACCTCGCCAAGGCCAAGCCCAGGGCGGTGGCCTGGGGGCTGGCACTGCATCCGACAGGGATCACGATCGGAGCGGCCGGTGGACCCGGCGGAGGATTCCTGTACTTCTGGAAAAAAGGGCAGGCCAACGAGTTCCACCAGATAAAGATGAAGGACTCGGCACGCGACCTGCACCTCTCGCCCGATCGGCTCCATCTCGCCACCGCTCACTACGACGGCGTGGTCCGGATCAGCCGGATGACCAAGAAGGCCTAGCGGGCACTACTTGGCTTCCAGCTTCTTCAACCGGTCGGCCAGGTCCTGGTTGCGTTTTCTCAGAGAACCGAGTTCACCCCGCAGCCGATCCAGTTCCGCCGACGCGGTCTTTTCCGTCTGCAGGGCCTTGAGTGCCGCCTCGGCAGCAACCCGGACACGCCCCTCGGGGTCATGTTCGGCCAGGCTGGTCACGACTGCCTCGGCCGCCTTCGCCGAACTGCCCAGTCGCCGCATCGCCTGCAGCGACGAGGCCCGGATCCGGGGTCCCGGTGACTGCAGCAATTCGGTCAGCCTCTTGACGACACTGGCCAGGACCTCATCGGCAGCCTTGCCACGAGCGGCCCGTTCACCCAGTCCCTGGATCGCCGCCATTCGGCATCGACGCGGCCGATCCGGGGCAGTCCATTCGAGCAGGAGTTCGATCGCCTGGGGATCCTTGTGACGGGACAACGCCCCCAGCGCGGCCTGGCGGATCACCTCCCGGTGAGAATCCCGGGCCAGGGCCTTTTTCAGGGTCTTCAGGGGCAACTGCCTCATACGGGCCAGCGACTTGAGCAGTGCCGCTTCCACCTTGTAACTCGGGTCCCCCTCGTTCCAGGCGGTGGCAAGCACGTCAGCCACGCCCGTGTTCTTGCCAAAGGAACCCAGGGCCGTGGCCGCGGCCGCCCGGACCCGTGGGTCATCCTGCTCGAGGGCCGCCAGCAGTGCCGGTCGCGACAGGTCATCAGACACGCGACCCACCGCCTGGGCCGCCGCCACCCGCACCCCGTAAAACCTGTCGGTGGCCAGGGTCTCGATCAACAACTTCCGGTCCGCCTCGCTGCGACTGGGGGCAAAATGAGCCACCGCACGCAGGCGTTCGGGTACCCGGGGAGCCCGTTTCAACTGGGACACCCACCAACCCCGGGACTTCTTTTCCTTCACCTCGGCCAGCAACGAATACTCCGGATCAACACGCACCAGGGTCGGACGTGACGATACCGGCACGAAGGCCACCTGGCGTTTCTCGGTCACCGCCAGATCCAATCGGACCGGTTCGGACAGACCGGGCACGACAAACGCGACCCGCAGCGGAAATGCGAACGGTTCGCCGTCCTGGTCCTGGGTGACCTCGACACGAACCTGCTTCGTGTCGGCGTCGTAGCGACTGGAAACCGTCACCACCGGATGGGCGGGTCGTTCGGTCCAGTCGAAGAAGAATCGCTCCAGCGAATGGCCCAGCAACCTCTCGAACGTCCGCCTCAGGTCGCCGGTCTCGGCCACCTGGTAGGAGTAGACAGTGCCGTACCGCTTCAGCGCCCGGAAGAAAGCATCGTCGCCAACCCGGTGGCGAAGCATGTGTAGCACCCAACCGGCCTTGGGATAGGCCCGGGAATCAAACATGCTGCGTGGCGAGGGATAACGCCGGTCGACGATCGGCCGCGTCAAAGCCCCACCGGACCGGCCCGAACGACTCTTGGAATACAGCAGGTAGTCCGCCTCGTCACGCCCCAGCTTGTGCTCGTACCACAACACCTCGCTGTATGTGGCAAATCCCTCGTTCAACCACAGGTGACTCCAGTTGCGACACGTCACCAGGTCACCCCACCACTGGTGCCCCAGTTCGTGGGCAATCAGACGATCGGGCGTGCTGTCGAGCATCGCCCGTTTGTCGTGCATCACCCCCCGGTACAACGTCGTTGCACTGGTGTTCTCCATCCCGCCGGCGGTGAACTGTTCGACCACCACCTGGGCGTACTTCTCCCACGGGTACTCGATCCCAAACGTGTCACTGAAGAAGTCGAGCATCTCGACGGTGCGACCGAACGTCCTGGCCGTGTCCGCGGCCTGGTCGGGTGTCACGTAGTACAGCACCGGCCGACCACGCCACTGCTCGCGAGCCACCTCGAACCGACCCACCACCAGCGTGGTCAGGTAACTGACGTGCGACTTCTGCTGCTTCCAGTGAAACCGCACTTTCTGCTGCCCAGGCTTGCCACCGGCGATTTTCTCGCGGGAAAGAAGTTTCCCGTTGGAGAGGCATTCCATTTCGGCCGGGACCGTTGCGATGATCTCCGAGGACTGACGCTCGGCCGGGTGATCCTGTGACGGGAACCAGTACCTGTTGGAAATCGGCTCGCCATGGCTCCAGACCATCAACGGCTGCTTGGGTGTCTTGGGCGAGGGTCCAAAGAAGTGCAGGCCGGTCTCCGGGTTACTCACCGAGTAATCGATCGCCAGCTGCCAGGCGGTGCCGGCAGCCGATCGAGACGGCAGGTGCACGAGGATTTCACGACCGGTGTTCTCGAACTCCAACCCCGCCGCCTTGGCCTCACCGTGCTGACCGCGGACCGCGGTGACCTGGTGGTTGACAGCATCCAGGCGGACGGTGGTCAGCGGCCTGAGCAGCACGAGATCGAGAGTGGCGGTTCCGCTGATGCGTCTGGCTTTCAGATCGACATCCAGTTCCAGCTTCAGATGCCGAACATCGACCGGACGATCCTCGGCAGCCCGCAACGGCGGCTGCTCGGGCGTCTCCTGTGCAAAAACAACACGGGGCAGGGCGGCCAAAAAGACCAGGATCGGCAGTGCAAGGCGGCGCATCATGAGCGGGTGTCCTCTGTTGGCCGCGATCCGGCACGGCGCGATTCCGGGCTCAATTCCAGGCCGAACCGCTTGGGAATTCGTACTCGTCCAGCGATTCGGGTTTCATCTCGGTGCTGTAACCGGGCGACTCGGGTGGCACGTAGCAACCGTCACGCATCTCCAGCGGGTACACGAAGTGTTCGTGCAGGTGATCGGAATACTCGGCGAGACGATTCTCCAACGACGCACCGATACAGATGTAGTCGATCAGCGCCAGATGCTGAACGTGTTCGCACAACCCCACTCCACCCGCGTGTGGACAGACCGGGATCCCGAACTTCGCGGCCAGCAATTGCACGGCCATCACCTCGTTGACACCACCAAGCCGACAACTGTCGATCTGGCACACGCCCAGGCCACCCGACTGCATCAACTGCTTGAAAGTGACCCGGTTCTGACACGCCTCGCCACCGGCAACCTTGATCGGGTCGACGGCCCGAGCAATCGCGGCGTAGCCCAGGATGTCATCGGGGCTGGTCGGTTCCTCGATGAACCAGGGGTCGAACTCGGCCAGGGGTTCCATCCACGCGATCGCATCCGGAACGTCCCAGACCTGGTTGGCATCGAGCATCAGCTTGCGATCCGGCCCGATCTCCTCGCGGACGATCCGGCAGCGACGGATGTCGTCTTCGAGCGAACGGCCGACCTTGATCTTGAAGTGTGACCAGCCGCGGGAAGTCATTTCCTGGCAGAGCCGCCGCAGCTTGTCGTCGGGATAGCCCAGCCAGCCGGCCGAGGTGGTGTAGGTGGGAAAACCATCGCTGAGCATCTGCTGGATCCGCTGCTCTCGTGTCGGCTCGTTCCGCTCGAGGATCTCCAGTGCCTCGTCGGGAGTCAGCGCGTCGGTCATGTAACGGAAGTCGATCAGCCCGACCTGTTCCCTGGGAGTCAATTCGCATACCAGCCGCCACACGGGCAATCCCCGCACCTTGCCCCACAGGTCCCATGTCGCGTTGACCACCGCGGCGGTGGCCATGTGGACACTGCCCTTTTCCGGACCCACCCAGCGGAGCTGACTGTCGCCGGTCAGCAATCGCCAGTAACCGGCCATGTCGGAGGTGATCTCCTCGAGCGTGAGCCCCACCACCTTCTCGGCCACCGCCTCGATCGCCAGGCAGCACAACTGGTTGCCGCGTCCAATGGTGAAGGCCATCCCGTGGCCGGAGTGCCCGTCGGGATGATCGGTTTCCAGGATCACGACTGCCGCCGAGTAATCCGGATCGGGATTCATCGCGTCCGAGCCATCCAGGTGCTCGGAGGTGGGAAAACGAACGTCGCGGACTGAAAAACCGGTGATCGTGGTCATGGAAAGCCTGATGGGCCAGGAGCAGGAGACCGAACCACTGCACACGCCAGATGTGCCTGGAACGGAATTCGAAGAAGTGGAGCGGAGGGGACTCGAACCCCCGACCTCTGCGTTGCGAACGCAGCGCTCTCCCGGCTGAGCTACCGCCCCGTTTATCCGCCGTCAGCGGACGCGACGCGGGCCATTCTAGGGAACCAGCACGACCAACGGCAAGCACCCCAACCCACCACCGACCGCCGACGACCCCGCTCGGACCGGCCACCACGGCCACGGCAATTGGAATCTGACGGTACCGATCATCACGATTGTAGCGAGTCGGAAACACAGCGAAGCAGCCACCGACCCTCACGCCTGCAACGACCAGGGCATGCCGGGCCCCGGTTCAACTGCCTCCCGGAGGCTCGAGCGTACTTGACACCCTCCCAACAGCGTCCCATGATTCCAACGGGGAAGATGTGCGCGCCAGTTGGGTGCGACGAAGAACCCTTGTCACCACCAATACCGGTTAAAAAGAGACCACGATGGCCGCCAATTGGCTCGAAAAACTGGTCAGCGACGGGGCCATCAGTGAATCCCAGTTGGCCGATGCCGAGCAAATGGCCACGGAATTGGGAATCAAGACCGAGGAAGCCCTCGTCAAGCTCGACTATGTGACCAGCAGTGAACTCGGAGCCCTGCAGGCGGCCGAATTCGGATTTGACTTCATCAACCTCGATGGAGCCGAGATTCAGCCGGGGGTGATCGAGATGGTCCCCGAGAGCGTGGCACGGGAACACCTGGTGATCCCGATCGCACTCGACGGGGAAAACCTCGTCGTTGCCATCGGCGATCCCATGAACTTCGAGGTGCTCGACAAACTCCGGTTTATTCTCAACCGGGAAATCAACGTCGCCGTTTCACCCGAAGAAGCCATCCAGACGGCCATCAACCGACACTACGGACAGAGTGAAACCGAGTCGGTCGACTCGATGCTGCAGGAATTCACAGAAACCCAGATCGATTTCACCCAGACAGAGGTGACCGAGGCCGAGACCTCCGCGGAAGGTGACGAGGACAGCGCCCCGATCATCCGGCTGGTTGACCTGGTCATCTCCGAAGCGGTCACGATGCGGGCCAGCGATATCCATATCGAACCCTTCGAAGACCGGGTCCGCGTCCGCTACCGCATTGACGGTGTGCTGGTCGAACGTGACAGCCCACCCCGGCGACTGCTGGCCGCGGTTGTCTCGCGAATCAAGATCATGGCCAAAATGGACATCGCCGAAAAACGACGACCCCAGGACGGGCGGATCAAAACCCGTGCCGGCAAGAAAGAACTCGACCTCCGGGTCAGCATCCTGCCAACAAACTGGGGACAGGCGGTCGTGATGAGAATTCTCGATCGGGACAGCATCAAGATCGGCATTCGCAACCTCGGATTCTCCGAAGACAACTACCGCCGGTTCCAGAACATCATCCGCCGGCCCAACGGGATTTTCCTGGTCACCGGACCAACAGGAAGTGGCAAAACCACCACGCTCTATTCCGCGCTCGGCGAACTCAACCGACCCGACCGAAAAATCATCACGGCCGAGGATCCCGTCGAGTACATGCTGCCGGGTATCAACCAGGTCGAAGTTCGTACCAGCATCGGCTTCACTTTTGCATCGATCATTCGAGCCATGCTGCGACAGGCACCCAATGTCATTCTTGTCGGCGAAATCCGCGATGTCGAGACCGCCGAGATGGCAATTCAAGCTTCTTTGACCGGACACTTGGTTTTCAGTACACTACATACGAACGATGCGCCCAGTTCTATTACACGTTTGGTGGATATGGGTGTTCAGCCGTTCCTGGTGGCATCGAGCCTGATGGCGGTGATGGCACAGCGTCTGGTGCGTGTGATCTGTCCGAAATGTGCCGAACCGTACGACCCGGATCCGACCGAGTTGGAACACTTCTCCTACACCGAGGAGCAGATTTCCGAAGCGAATTTCATGCGGGGAGCCGGTTGCAAGCATTGTCAACACACGGGTTTCCGGGGCCGAAAGGCGGTCTTTGAGATGATGACGATGAACTCGACTTTGCGTGAAATGACCTTCCGTCGGGAACCGTCCCAGAACCTCCGTCGCCAGGCCCGCCTGCTGGGAATGAAGACACTGGTGGAGGACGCGGCCGACAAGGTGTTGGAAGGTGTCACGACGCTCGGGGAAGCTCATCGGCTCGAAAAAGGCGGCCACTAGGCCGGGCGAACAGAACATCGAGGTGAACAACCCGGGTGGTTTCCACCTGGAATGTGACTGTCAGAGGAAAACGCACTTTCTTGAGTCCTCCGGGGTCGTGACCAACAATGGGTCAACGCCGCCTTGGAGGGCCACAGGCGTGTCAAAGGGAAGTCGATGGCGACACTTCAGATCGACAAATTGCTCGAAACCGTGGTCCGCGAGGGGGTCAGTGACCTGCATCTCACGACCATGCAGCCACCGGTCGTGAGGCTGGACGGCCGCATGGTTCAGCTGGAAACCAAGACGCTCGACGCCGAGGACATGGTGGGCCTGATGAAGAGCATCACGCCGGAGCGGAACCAGCAGGAACTGCAGGAGGTCGGCGGGACGGACTTTGGATTCGCCTTTGGCGACAAGGCCCGTTTCCGCGTCGCGGTATTCAAACAGCGCGGCGACATCGGGATGGTGCTGCGTCAGATTCCCAACCTGTTCCTGACCTTTGAGCAGTTGGGATTGCCGGCCGAGCCGATCAAGAAGCTGCTCACCCGTCCACGCGGCCTGTTCCTGATCACCGGCCCGACTGGCAGCGGCAAGACGACGACGCTGGCCAGCATGATCAACCACATGAACGACACGATGGATCACCACGTGATCACGCTCGAGGATCCGATCGAGTACTACCACCAGCACAAGCGTTGCACGGTGAACCAGCGCGAGATCGGTGTCGATGTTCCCTCGTTCGCCGAGGCGTTGCGGCGGGCATTGCGGATGGATCCCGACGTGATCCTGGTGGGCGAGATGCGCGACCTGGAGACGATCGAGAGTGCGATCACCGCGGCCGAGACCGGCCACGTGGTGTTCGGCACATTGCACACCACCGGGGCCCAGGGCACCGTGAACCGGATCGTCGACGCCTTCCCAACCAACCAGCAGGAACAGATCCGCGTTCAGCTCTCCACGGCAATCATCGGGATCCTCAGCCAGCAGCTCCTGCACAAGATCCCCAAGGGACGGGTGGCCGCCTACGAGCTGCTGGTCGTCACTCCCGCGATCTCGAACCTGATCCGCGAGGGCAAGACGTTCCGGATCAATTCCTCGATCCAGACCGGCCGCAAGTACGGCATGCAGCTCCTCGACGATCACCTCTTCCAGCTCTGGAAAGACGGGCTGTGCGAGAGGGAGGAAGTCATCACCAAGTCGAACCTGCCCGACGACCTGACTCATCGCATCGTCCTGGCAGAAAAAGGCCAGATGGCCGACGACGACGATTTCTTCGACGACGAGGACGACGACGACTAGACCCACACCAGTCTTTTGCCTGTTCAACGTTCACCGGACCCTTTTCTGCCCCAATCAGCCATGGCCACAAGACGCATCGGACAAATCCTGGTCGACCTCGGATACCTCACAGAGGATCAACTCTGGGACGTACTCGAGGAGCAGAAGCAGTCTCCCGGTGAAGTCCTCGGACAGGTCGCCGTCCGGCTGGAACTGGTGACCGACGAACAGGTGACCGAGGGACTGGCCGAGCAGTGGGGCATGCCGGTGGTGAATCTCCGCGAGACCACCATTCCACCGAAGGTGCTCGAACTGGTGCCCCAGACGATGGCCGAGATCTACAAGATCGTGCCCATCTCGCTGAAGAACGACCTGCTGACCGTCGCCATGGGCGATCCGCACAACGTGGCCGCCCTGGACGATCTCCGCAACTTCCTGGGTTTTGACGTCCGCGGCGCGGTGTCGAACATGCAGGACGTCGAGGAGAGCATTTCCACGCATTACGCCGACCAGGAAGATTCCATCGAGGACGTGCTCGGGGAATTGACCGATGACGACGAGGAATTCGACATCCTCGCCGGCAAACACGACATCGGCAGTGAGGACGAGCTGGTCAATTCCGGACCCATCCGCAAGCTGGTCAACATGGTGTTGCTGCTGGCGATCAAGGACCAGGCCAGCGACGTCCATTTCGAGCCGTTCGAGGACGAGTTCAAGATCCGTGTCCGGGCTGACGGCGTGCTGTACGAGATGGTCCCGCCACCCCGCCACCTCGCCAACGCGATCACCACGCGGATCAAGGTGATGGCCGAGTTGGACATCGCCGAGAGACGGTTGCCCCAGGACGGTCGTATCGAACTGAACGTCGGTGGCAACCCGGTTGACCTGCGGGTCAGCGTGCTGCCCACGATGTTCGGTGAAGCAATCGTCTGCCGGGTTCTGGACCGCACGGTGGTCCAGTTGGATCTCAACAAGATCGGCATGGATCCCCAGACGCTCGAGCGATTCCGCTCGATGATCTCGCGGCCCAACGGCATCGTGCTGGTCACCGGACCGACCGGAAGCGGCAAGACAACGACGCTCTACAGCGCGCTCTCGGAACTCAACGACATCGAGACCAAGATCATCACGACCGAGGATCCGGTCGAATACGACATCGACGGACTGGTGCAGGTGCCGGTCAACCCCGACATCGAGGTCACTTTCGCCAACGTGCTGCGGGCCATCCTGCGACACGATCCTGACCAGATCCTCATCGGCGAGATCCGGGACTACGAAACGGCCGAGATCGCGGTGCAGAGTGCTCTGACCGGCCACCTCGTCTTCAGCACGCTTCACACCAACGACGCCCCCTCCAGCATCACGCGGCTGCGGGACATGGGCGTGCCCCCCTTCCTGATCACCGCCACGGTCGAGGCCATCCTCGCCCAGCGGCTGGTGCGGCGGATCTGCACCGAGTGCCGGACCGAATTCGAACCCTCCGACGAACTGCTGATGGAACTGCAACTGCCCATCGAACAGGCTCGCCAGTACAAGTTCTATTACGGCAAGGGATGTGAGCGCTGCAACAACGGGGGCTACAAGGGTCGCTGTGGCATCTACGAATTGCTGGACCTGACCGACGAGATCCGCGACCTGATCACCAGCGACGCCTCAACCGACGACATCCGCAACCTGGCCCGCACCCAGGGAATGACCTCCCTGCGGGAAGCCGGCCTGAAACTGATCTTCGACGGGGTCACGACCATCGACGAGGTGGTCCGCGAAACCGTACTCGAGGACGTGGAGTAGGACCACGATGCCCAGTTACAAATACGAGGCCATGGACCACGCCGGTGCGGAAGTCACCGGGGCGATCACCGCCGAGTCCGAAGCCGAAGCCCAGCAGCTGATCCGCGAGCAGGACCTGTTCGTGACCAAGATCACCGAGGAAGGGCGCAAGAAGAAAAAGAAGAAGGAGAAGGGCGATAAGAAGCCTGCCAAGCGCCGCAAGGGCGGTGGCATGTCGATCGGCCGGGTCGGAGCCAAGCAGTTGTGCACCTTCACCCGTCAGCTCTCCACTCTCCAGGACGCCGGCCTGCCCATCCTCCGCAGCCTCATGATTCTCGAGGGCCAGTCCAAACCCGGTCCACTGAAAAACTCGCTGAGCGGCGTCATCGAGGACATCGAGGGCGGCAGTACGCTCTCGGAAGCCATGTCCAAGCAACCCAAGGCCTTCGACGATCTGTACGTCAACATGGTCAAGGCGGGTGAGGCCGGTGGTGCGCTGGAGGTGATCCTGCAGCGGCTGGCCGAGTTCAAGGAACGGGCACAGAGCCTGAAGCGGAAGGTGATCGGAGCGATGATCTACCCGATCGCGGTGATCGGAGTCGCCATCATCATCGTCTCGGGCATCATGATTTTCATCATCCCGAAGTTCAAGAAGATCTTCGAGGGCTTCGATGTCGACCTGCCCGACATCACCATCGTCCTGCTCAACGCCAGCGACTGGTTCGCCACCTACTGGTGGGTCCTGATTGTCACGCCGATCGCCTTCATACTGACGATCAAGTTGATCAAGAAGAACAAGACCGGTGCGTTTGTCATCGACTGGATTGCGCTGAAGATCCCGTTAATGGGCAAGATCATCCAGAAATCGACTGTCGCGCGGACAATGCGCACACTCGGAACGTTAATCGCCTCCGGTGTCCCGATACTCGAGGCGTTGACCATTGCGCGGGACACCGCGGGCAACACGGTCTTCAAACGGGCCTTCGACAACATCCACTCGTCGATCCGCGAGGGTGAAGCGATTGCGGTCCCGTTGCGCGAAGCCCGGATTGTCGACGACATCGTGGTCAACATGGTGGACGTCGGCGAGGAAACCGGGGCCCTGGACAACATGATGTACAAGGTGGCCGAGGTGTACGACGAGGAGGTGGCCGTCGCCGTGGACGGGCTGATCAGCATGCTCGAACCAATCATGGTCGTGGTGCTGGGACTGATCGTCGGATTCATCGTCATCGCGCTCTTCATGCCCCTGGTCAAGCTGCTCAACGAGCTCTCCTGAACACGCGATTTCCGCGGGCCCAACCGGACTCCCTTCACCGGGCCAATTCACAAGAGACCACACTATGACTTCGCACGCTCCCACCGCCGTTGGCCGTCGCGCCGGTTTCACCCTGGTCGAGATCATGGTGGTCATGGTCATCATCGGGCTCCTGGCCGCGATCCTGGTCCCGGTCCTGGGAGGTGTCCTGAGGCGGACCAACGAGGCTGCCGTCAAGGTCGAGATCGGTTCACTCGAGAGTGCCCTGGCCGATTTCAAAGCCCGGTTTGGCAGCGACCCGCCCGATCACCTTCACCTTCACGAATCAGCTGCCGGCTGGGCCAGCGATCCCGAGAGCCGTTCCAAGGTTCTCGCCATCTGGCCCCGTTTTCGGTTTGACGCGCCCAGGGACTACCTGGACGGTGTCAGCAACAATGCCGGTGGAGAGGTCCATCTGTCGGGTGCGGAGTGCCTGGTCTTTTTCCTGGGCGGTATGCCCAAAAGAGACGTCAACGGCAGGTTCTCCATGACCGGTTTCTCCAAGAATCCGCTCAATCCCTTTGCACCCATCACACCGGGGGCCGATGAGAGTCGTGATGGACCGTTCTTCGACTTCCCCTCGGCCCGCCTGCACGAACACGAACGGTCCCCCGACGCTCCCGACGGATACCCCGACTTCAGGGACTCGCTGAACAACCAGACCGCTCCCTACCTGTATCTCAGCAGTGCCAACGGCCGCGGCTACGACCCCGAAGGGGGGTTCGTCTTCAATCATCAACTGGGCAATACCGCCAACCCCTTGGTCTGGAACCGGAACTTGCCATACCGCCAGAGTCCCGGTGGCCCCAGGTGGAACCCCAAGTCGTTCCAGATCATCTCTCCCGGATACGGCCCTCACGAAAACGCCCTGGGACAATTCTGTCCCTACGGGATCTCCGAGGTCTACGATCCGGAAGACACCGCGAAGCTTTCGGAACAGGATGCCGACAACATCACCAACTTCTCCGCGGGAGGTCGGCTGAAACCATAGTTCGCATTTTTCTTCTCGGCGGTCGGCCAACGTCTGCGTTCAAGCAGCCGTGGAGCCGGCTCACCAGAACATCAACCGCTTCTGTCACCTGCGGGCCCAGGTCATCCGAATTCCCATGCAGCCACAGACCACACATCTCCGTCCTGGGCGATCTCGTCTGGCTGGGTCTCAACCCGGTGGCTTCACGCTCGTCGAACTCCTGATCGTGATCACCATCATCGCCTCGATGATGGCGGTCTTCACCGCGGTCGTCGGCAACATGCTCGGTGGTGCCCGGCATACGGCCACCGAGGCCACGATCACCAAGATCCACCGCATCATCCAGCAACGCCGTGGCGCCTTCGCGACTTACCAGCTGAAGCAGTCCGAGATCAGCCAGGCCATGCGGTTGATCCAGGTCGCAGCTCCCGGCGGTTTCACCTCACGTGAAATCCGTCGGCTCGCTCCGGTCGTGGCCAGGAAAAATATCTTCCGGCAGGCGTTCCCACAAAACCAGACCGAAAAACCGCTCCCGGGAAACGTGGTCAGTGAAGCCGACAGTGCCGAGGTCCTCTACTGGGTCCTGACCAGCGGCAACGACCTGGGTGCTTTCACGGCATCCGAAATTCGCTTCAGCAGTTCTGAACTCGCTGACCAGGATGACGACGGACTGCCCGAGCTGGTTGATGGCTGGGGAAAGCCATTGCGATTTTATCGCTGGCCCACCCGGCTGATTCGCCAGGGTGGTCCCGGCACCGTCGTGACTCCCGCCCAGTTGGATGCCGCTCAAATGATATTGGGTACGGTGTCCCCGCAACGGTTTGAACAGGATCCCGACGAATCGGCAACCGAACTTTTCGCGAGATGGATCGTGGCACAGGGGGCCAACCTCGGGGAAATCCGTTTCCACACTCCCTCGACCTGGCACGCCCCACTGGTGGTCTCCTGCGGAGCCGACCAGCAACTGGGACTCGAGGAACCTCATCCGAACTTCAACGGCCAGTTGGACGTGAATGAGGACCTCAACCAGAACGGACAACTGGACGCGGGAGAAGATCATTCGGGGCTGGCCCGACCAATTGTCGCCGCGGCACTTTTCGACAACATCTCCAACTACAACGTCCAGAGGGGAGGCAACTAGCCCGATGCGCGTCTCCTTCTCAAGCACCCGCGAACCGTATGTCGACGACAATCGTCATGCGTTCACCCTGGTGGAAATGCTGGTCGTGATCACCGTGCTGCTGGTCCTGGCCGGTGTCACCGTGACATCCATCAACGTCGCGTTGGAAGGCGAACGAGTCCGCAGCAGTGCCAGGCAGTTGCAGAGCTACCTGCTGGGTGCCCGAGACCGTGCCGCCTACAGCCAGTTGCCACGAGGAGTCCGTTTCGAAATCGGCGATCTCACCGATCCCGCCAACTACCGTTTCGAGGACATCAACGGCAACGGACAACTCGATGTGGGAGAAGACCTGAACGGCAACGGTGTGATCGACAAGTTCCCGCTGGTGCACAGCATGGTCTACGTCGGTGCCAGCAAGGACTGGAGCCAGGGGACCATCACGGTTCACGTCAACGCACTCACCAAGCAGCCCAATCTCATTCATGGAGATTTCAGCGAATGGTTCCGCCTCAACGAGGCCGACCTGAACCGCAACGGGGTTTTTGATGCCAACGAGGACATCAATGGCAACGGTCGCTGGGACCGCCTGCTGATCGAAACCGCACGGATCAAGCTCGGCAGTCGCTGGTACACGGTCCACTTCCTGGAAGAGGACATCAACGGCAACGGACAACTCGATTCCGGCGAGAACATCAACGGCAACCACATCTACCTGCCCAACAACACGCCCCCTTATGTTCCCGTCTGGGACAGGCTGGGACCGCACCAGGCCCCCAATCATCCACCACCGCATCTGACCAACTGGCTGGTCATTGACCCTCCCTTCGCCGACCCAATGCCGAATCCAAAACGCGATCCGGTCTTGCACCACATCACCACGGAGGTCGCCGCGAGGTTTGATGAGGGTGATTATCGATTGACGTTGACTCCCAGGGTGCTGCCCTCGGTCGATCCGGTTCAGTTCGCCAATGGGGTGGTGATCGACCTGGGATTCAGTCGCCCACCGAACGCGACGTGGTCCTGGATGACCGGTGCCACCTACCGGGACATCATGTTCTCTCCACAGGGCTCGGTGACCGGTCCACCAGCCACCGCCGGCGTCGTCCACTTCCTGGTCAATGACCTGGCCGACATCACGCGGGGACTGACACCGTGGGATCCGAGAAACGAGAGCGACAAGCGGATCATCACGCTGTTCACCCGCACTGGCAACGTCACGACCAACGAGTTGTTTCCCGGAGAAACCAGCGTCGGCATCGACGTCAACCTCAACGGTGTCATCGATACCGGCAACACTGATCCGTTTTATTACGCTGAAACTGGGAGGGTCGCAGAATGAACCGTCATCGTCCCACCATGTCGACGCGGGCCACCGGCGCCACACTGACCGAAGTTCTCATGTCGATGATGATCCTCTCCATCGGGGTCCTTTCGGTGGCGTCACTGTTTCCGGTCGGGATCCTGAGTTCCGCGCGGGCCACCCAGTTGACCCACGCGGCGCTGCTGAGACAGAACGCCGAGGCCGTGCTCGCCTTGAATTCCAACCTCATCCACGATCCGGATGGTGACGGCAACTATCGCGAACACAACGGAACCGTCTATGCGGTCGACCTGCTGGGCTGGTCAAGGATCGGACCACAGGACACTCCGCAGACCCGATCCGATTACTTCCAGACTCTCCAGGCGAACCCACAAACCAGTAGTGGTGTGGCCTGTTTCTGGGGCAATCAACCGATGCCGGCATCACAGTCCTTCCGGTTCGGCATCCGTCGGTTCCACGGTTTTGAAGAATCGGACAAGGATCGCCTGTGTCCCTACACGAACTTCGCGCACACCTCGAACCCCCAACAGCGACAGATTCGACCCGATTCGGTGATCGGTGACGAGGCCCAATCGGTTGTCGGATCACGTGACGACTGGCTCGAACTTTTCCGGACCACGCCCACGTTCAACCAACTCGCACCGAACCAGTTCCAACTGGTGATCGACCCCTCGGTTGACCTGAAGTCCGTCAAGCAACAATGGCACGCCGAGGATCTCAATGGAAACGACCAGCTCGACGCGGGCGAGGACATCAATGGAAACGGAGTGATAGACGGGGTCCCAATTCGCATCAGCCTGATCGACCCCGAGGGACGACACAGCCAGGTCCGGATCGTTCCGTTCACCGCGGCGATCACGCCCAATGTGTCCGGGGGAGGCACGATCGGACCGCTGGTTTTCGATACTGCGGCGGTCAACCGGATCACCGAGATCATTGTCGAGGTCCAGAACGCTCGGTTTTCCTGGATGATGACCGTCCGCAAGCCCAGCTTCTCCCACGGCGGCCTGCCGGCGAATCATCCAGGAGCAGCGGCTCCGGCTTCCGTCGACCTGGTCGTATTTTTCCAGCGTCCATTCGGCCGATCCAACGAGACGTTCTACCAGGTCGAGTCCACCGTCGGTGCCGACCTCCAGCCCGGAGTGGCCCAGTTTGATGACAACGGAAACGGTGTCATTGACGATGTGAATGAGTTTTTCTGGGCCGATTCCGATGACCGGTTCAGCCTCAAGGTGATCTGGAACAACTCCAACAGTTCCAAGATAAAAAAACCTCCCATCGCCTCGGGACGATTTGTTTTCGACCTGAAGCACGGGCAGTGGTATCGAGTCCGGAACGTCATTCGAGAGTACGACATCCCGAACACGGTCAATAGGGCCATCGAGTTCACCGTGGACCGCCCCCTGCCTGACCCCCTGATTCTGACTGCCGGTGGCATGATGTTTCCCAAGGGCATCATCGCCGTCTTCCCCCTCGGCACAAAATAAATGAACCCGACCAGTCCATTTCAACCGCCGCCTTCCTGTCACCGGATCACTCCGGCGAGGACACGTTGCGCACGTGGCGGTTTCACCCTGGTCGAGATGCTCGTGGCGGTCACGCTTGTCCTGATGATGATGATGATGTTCGCCCAGGTCTTCGAAGTGGCCGCCGGGATCAACACCAAGGTCCGTGGCCTGTCCCGAAACGACCAGCGGAGCCGACTGGTCTCGACAATCATCGTGTCCGACCTCGAGAAACGAACGTTCCGGACCGTGATTCCCTTTGCCAGTGGTGAAACCGCCGGTGGCCGGGACCGTGACATGGAAAACCGCCAGGGCTACTTCTTCGTCTCCGAAAATGACCCCGATGACGATGCTGACGATGTCCTGCAGTTGACCGTCCGGGCCGATCTCAACCGCAAGAGCAGCGACCAGACTCCCTATTACGGCCTGGTCCGCGATCCGAGCGGCGCCGCCGGGTTCCGCGTGGCCGGCAACAACCGGCAGGAAACTCCCAACAGCGCCAATGGTGCCGAGGTCTCCTACTTCCTGAGAAACGGTGTGCTCTACCGTCGCGTGCTGTTGATGTATGAAGCCGCCAATGGTCGACAACAACCGATCGACGATTCGCTCGCCGCCGCGACAAAGATGTTCGACACCAACCACCCGTCCCCGTACCTGCCCGCCAATTTCTGGCGAGACTTCGACTTTTCGGCCCACTACACATCCACCGGCGCCAGGCTGCACACGCCGGCCGCGTTCAGTAACGACGTCACGAGCGTCTATCCCCTGGGTCGCCCGGTGCATCGCTTTGGCCACAGCCACCAAACCGGGAATCCCTGCGAGTACATCTGGGGACCCGGCCCGGACAGTCTTTACGGGTCCAACGACGATCGCCCGTTTTTTATCGGCCGCTACACCCACGAAGAAACATCCCACAGCAACTTCACCTACCCCCAGGTTGCCGGCTTTGATCCCATGGCCAACTGGACCCAAACCCAGAACCAGTTGGCCGTTGGTTCCGACGGCGTGGTCGGATCCGCTCCAGCGGGACTCGGTGGATTCCGTGGCGGTCCCCGGCGTGGGCAGGACATCCTGATGACCGGGGTCCACTCGTTCGACATCAAGGTCTGGGATGACCAGTGGAGTGAATTTGTTGACGTGGGCCACAACCGCAAGCGGCTCTTCAACGGAGTTCTGAAGAACTACGGCCTCTACAGCTACAACCTCAGCAACAACACCCAGAAACCAATCCCGCAAAACAACAATCCCCCCCAGGCGTCACCCACTGCCGCCTACGGTCCCAACGGGACAGCCGGCAACCGCGTCTTTGATACCTGGCATCCCTCCCAAACCATCCCGCCTCCCTTCCGACCGACCTACTTTCAGCATTACGTCCGCCTGCACGGGGCCTTTCCCGTCACGCCGGTTCCGGTCTGGCAACCCAACACGCAATACCAGGCCAACTCGTATGTCTTCCCCCCCAGGGAACCCCGTGGCCGGCTCTTGATGCGATGCATCCAGCCGGGCACATCATCGCCCCTGGAGCCGGATTGGCCTGGCGCCGAGGGAGCCACGGTCCAGGAACCCAGTTCCATGAATACGACCGGGCCGATCTGGCAAGTCATCAACAACTGGCTACCACTGCGGGCCATCCAGATCACGATCCGATTTCGCGACCAGACCAGCGGCCTGATGCGTCAACTCACATGCGTCCATTCACTCGTCGACTAGAAGACACCCAACTTCCCGCGGGCCCACTCTGGAACGCAGGATTCGTCCCCATGAACATCCGATCCAACACCACCACCGGTGACCAGACCACCCGTCGCTCGCGACGTGGTTCGACACTCATCGTCGTGCTCGCCCTCCTGGCGATCCTCTCGATGCTGGGACTGGCGTTGGTCGTCTTTTCCGGATCCGAAAAGACCAGTGCCGAGAACTTTTCGGCAGGTGTCGAGCGGGAAATGCGGTCCCAGCCACGCCCTTCCGGTGACGTCCTCTCCCAGTTCGCCATCAGTCGGCTGGCGCTGGGCGGACTGTCCACCGAACCCAACAGCGCCCTGTACGGGGGACGTCACTCGGTGGTGCCCGGACTGGTTGGTCGGGACCTCTACCCGCACAACGGCCAGGGAATCAACGTCATCAGCAATCCAAATGTTCCCGGCAGTGTGCTGACCGACCAGGACTACGACGGAAACCCCGACCCGCTGTCGCAACTCAACCTGCAGATCAGCGACTCGCCGATCTACGAGGACATCAATGGCAACGGCCAACTCGACCAGGGTGAGGACCTCAACGGAAACGGACTTCTCGATTTCGGGATTCTCCCACGAACGGAAACAGATGTCGGATTCACCGCCCCGGACATCAACTCTGTCTTCCTCTCGTTCAACGGCGTCGTCCACAACGACAACGGACAGAATTTGCCCAACCAGTTTGTCGAAGCCCGCACCCCGTCATTTTCTCGACCTCAATACCGGCGAACACTGGTCACCCAGACACCCTCGTCCTGGGAAACTCACCGCTCCACCGCCAGGAACGTCCTGAGACCCCACCCGAGTCGTTTTGATTTCACCCTCCGCGAACTGGATCTCAACGGAAACGGCCAGCTGGACCCCGCCGAGGACCTCAACGGCAACGGCCAATTCGATCGCAGCGAAGACATCAATGGCAACGGGCGACTCGACCAGGGTGAAGACACCAACGGCAACAACCGGCTCGACACCATCGCCTTCCGGCGCGGCTGGAGATACGTCCGGACGTTGCAGGAAGCACAACGACTTGGTCTCAGCGGCCCCTTCCCCTTCAACGCCGATGAAGACCTCAACGGCGACGGCCTGCTCACGCTCTACGAGGAAGACTTCAACGGCAATGGCCAGCTCGATCCGATTGAAGATCTCAACGGGAATGGCCAGTGGGATTCCGGAGAAGACCAGAACCGCAACGGTGTGCTCGACCAGGGCGAGGACACCAACGGAAACGGGTACCTCGAACTTCACGAGGACCAGAACCAGAACGGTGTGCTCGATTCTGGATCAAAAATGGGAGTCTGGGATGTCCGGCCGGTGTTGCCGAACACCTTCTACCGGGCCGGTGAGTGTGTTCACAGTGGCAACTCCTTTTACCGGGTCTTGCGATCGGGCAACTCCGGCCAGAATGGAACGGCACTGATCACGCGTCAGGAGCAAACCCTCCAACCCCGGTATCAACTTGATGCCGATCCGGACGGGGATGGTGTCAAGGAGGCCGTCTGGCTCGACCTGGAATTCCCCGTCCAGTCACTCGGTGATGGCCGCAAGGCTGTCCCACTGTTCGCCTTCACCATTGTCGACGCCGATGGACTGATCAACTTGAACACCGCGGGCAACACGTCCGGGTACATCGACCTGGCCCGCACCCGGAGTGGCCAGCTGAAGTTTGGCACCGAGGACTTCAATGGGGATGGACAGCTGGATCGGGGCGAAGACGCGAATGGCAACGGACGACTCGACCAGGGCGAAGACCAGAACAACGACGGTCTGCTTGATCCCGGAGAGGATCTCAACCTGAACGGACAGCTCGATCATTTCATCTCGCGATCGAACCTGGGAATGACTCCGGCAGAAATCAACCCGCAGTGGGCCCTGGACGCTGGTTCAAAAGCCAACGACCAGCCGGTTGACAGAAACGTCCTGGAGATGTTTTCCGATCAGAAGATTTTCTTCCATCAACAGGCGCCCAGAACTCCCCAGGAGAACGCCAACATCGAGTGGTGGTTCGCACTCAAGGGGCGACCGATCACCGATGTCGGTTCGGGAAATCTGCTCGGATTTCTCCCGGGCCGCCACGGTGACATCCAGCGACTGATCCAGGCCGCCAACGCCGGCTCCAACAACCCCATCGACTTCCCGCAACCGGGCATTCCACTCACCGACCTCGACGGCAACGGACAGATCGACATTCCCGAGGTCCTGGCCGCCGACGACAACTGGAACGCATTCGAGGGGCACGGCTACGGCTCGGCGGCGAACGTGATGCAGCCCCGCGGTGCCCGTCGAATCGCCTTTGGGCATCCGCTCGACTTCCGCGGCAGTGGAACCCTGCATCGCCTCAATCTCAACAACCAGTGGAACCCACTGTTGTACGCCTCGACCACCTCCAACACCCCCGGCTACTGGCTGCAGTACTCGGGATACCATGCCCTGGCGACAATCAACCCGACGGTTCAGTGGGGCCGCGGACTTCAAAGCGGTCCCATCACCGGCCAGCTTGGCCCGTTGATGCTCAACACCCCGGCCAATCAATTCCCCCTGGTCGACAACGAAGACGAATCGGTGATCGACAGCCGGTACCGTACCAGCAACGACAACCTGTTCAACACCGAGGAGAACTTCTTCCTGCAGGGCAGCGAGAGGGACCTCGAATCGACCAGTGTCAGCTCCCGGCTCGGATCACTCCTCTCCTACAACCTGTCGATCAACAACCGGGCCAAGGAGATCCGCAAGCGGTTCACCGTCGACAGTTGGGACACTCGCAACGCGACCAGGACGCGGTATCCGCCCACCGGCAACGTCCAGACTGTCCGAAACCGTCCCTGGGAATTTGACTCCAGGCCCCCCGGGCAACCACCCACAACCGCGCCGGTGTGGTTTCCTCCCACGTACCCGAACTTCACCCCCGGACCCGGTGGTTATGATCTCGCCGACCCCTTCCGACCTGCGGTGCGACGACTGCTGCAACAAACCAATGACCTGTCAATCGCGGCCTTTGAAGACCCAACCCACACCCTCCGGCGACTCTCACTGAACCACATCGCGGTGCTCGACCTCAATGGTCAACCCATCTACCGTGAACTGGGTGAACATCCGGTTCATGAGGACCTGAATGAAAACGGTCAACTCGACATCGAGGAGGATCTCAATGGCAACGGGGTGCTCGACAATGGCGAGGACAACAACAACAACAACATCCTCGACCCCGCCGAGGATCTCAACAACAACGGCATCCTCGACCTGTTCCGCGAAACAGCGCTGCCCCGGGACTGGACCGGCTACCAACTGGACGCCGGCCAGTTGCCCAATACCAACAACGTTACTCTCACTCCACAGATGGAACAGGAATTCCGGGCCCGCGTTGACCGGCAACGAATGGCCCGGGACATCTACGTCCTGCTCTACATGTTCTGCGGGGGACAGGACAACGTCCAATACCACACGCAGACCAATGCCCAGCGAGCCATGTACACCGAAGGTCAGCTTCGCGAGATGGCGCAATTCGCCGTCAACCTCGTCGATTCACTCGATCGTGATCAGGTGATCACGAAATTCGAGTACGACAAGGATCTTTCCAACGGCTGGATGGTCAGCTCGACAGCCGTCCCACCAACCCCGGACGACAACCCGTTCAACGGCGATGAGGACACCCCATACGGTCCTGGCCACCAGCGATACGACTATCGCTACCCGGAAGACGGCCAGGAACGTGGTGTCGTCTACGGCGTGGAAGCACAACAGTTGACCCTGAGCGAGTTCCTGGCCATTCGCTCCAAGAAAGTGCTCGACAATACTGGAACGATCGGCGAGGACCATCTCGCCACGGCACACAGCGACATCGAGGATCGCCACTACGCCTACATCGAGTTGCACAATGCCAGCCCGCGCCCGGTTTCCGTCGGCGGCGGTCACTGGCAGATCATCCTGCAACCCTCCGACACGCAGACGCCCACAACCAGCCAGGTGCGCTCCGTCATCCTCTGGGACAATCGCACCCCGATCCTGCCCGGACGCAAGTTCACGATCGGATCGGCGGCCGATGAACACACCAAGAACCTGGTCGCCACCGACACCACGGCACGCTACAGCGAGTTCTGGGTGGACCCGGGTTTTGTTCCCGGCAGCATGAACACCACTGCCAACCTGGCGCGGATCGCCCCCAGGCAAACCGCCGTCAACTGGCTGGACCTGATCAGGGAACACGCCCAGTCGAACGGCCTCCACGGGAAAGAGCGATTTCGGATCACCGACGGTGCGGGGACCGACCTGACCCCCACCGCAGGGTCACTGTTGACCGGTGTGCCCTCGGCAACCGCGACCACCAACCTGAAATTGAGAGTTGTGCTGAGACGACGACTCCACGCGAGGCGGCGCGTCGATTTCACCGTCCAGGCCGACGTGTCCGCGACAAACAACACCAACGGGACTCTCGAGGACAACCCGTGGATTGAAGTCGACAGCATGCTCTACAAACGCGACCCACAATCACAGCAGCTCCAGAATCCGGTCACGACCCAGCAGGACTGGGAATTCACAATCAAGCGAGACGAAGACGCCGCCGGAAACACGCCGCCGAGAATCAGGAATGAGCTGAAAAGCCTGAGAGCCCGTCAGCGCGTGCAACCATTCGACGCCCGCACGACTCAAGCATCGGAAAACTCAAACCCAAGAGGCGGACAGGCACAGCCTTACTGGCCAAACAATTCCCCGAGCCTGCCACTGACCCACATCACCAACAGTCTCGGAGCGGCCAATGTCCTGGAACCCACGGCCCCGACAGCGTCGCCCCTCTGGCAAAACCATCCCGATCGTGATTTTGCATCGATCGGAGAATTGCTCAGCATTCCGCTCAGCGCGCCGTGGGAGATCACCAATTCGGACATGACCTGGAACAGCGCAAATTCCCAGGGGGTTTTCCGAGGCCTCAACCTCTCCTCCAATCGCCTTCTGACCCATACGGCCGGCTACAAGAAATTTCTGCGAACCCGGGACACGACGAATGGAGTCCCACAGGCAGGCAATCGGTGGTACCGACTGTTCAGTTTCGCGAACATCCTGACACGCACCGATCATTTCCCATCCGCCCAGTTGCCCGACCAGAGAAAATTCCGTGTTCCCGGCCGTATCAACCTCAACACGATCCGCCATCCCGAGGTGCTGGCGGCCCTGCTGGATGAACCCCAGTTGCAGGGGCTGACCGGACGGCCATTCATGGTCGATACCCTGGGTGCCAACCGGTGGAACGAGTTCGTCGAGAGCCGCAACGGTCTCGACCCGTTCAGCAAGCTGTTTCTTCCCGGCACCGCAACGTCTCGACCATTCCGGGACTTCGGCTTCATCTACCGGGGAGAGAAGAGCATCGAGGACACGCTGTTCCGGTCGCTGCCGGCCGACGTCAAGGCCGATCCGACCAACGGCTGGATCGAGGGTCGGCGACTGTTTGGACTGGGCAATGCCCAGACGAATTCACTCAGCCGCCTGCGACTGTTGTCCAAGATCGCGGGAAACACCACCACCCGCAGCAATGTCTTCCACGTCTTCCTGCAGGTCAGCTGGTTCGAAGCCTACCGGAACCCCCTCAACGGCAACGTCCGGATCGGGGCTCCACTCAAGAACGCCACCTCACACCGGGCCTTTTTCGTGCTCGACCGTTCACGGATCCTCGAGCATCTGAATTCGTCCCACCTTCCCACCAATCCCGGGGACCTGTCGATTGGAACAGGCACAAACGGTGGGATTGGACAACTCGACCCCAACACGATCATCCTGCACTCACAAATCATCGAATAGTGACAAACCAGGGCCACGGGCTCTCGCCCGCATCCATTGTCCGGACAATCCGGTCAATCAACCCCACATTTTTGCTAACACGTTCCTGGGCCAATCCAACACAATGGAGAAAGGAGGCAAGCCTTGAGTCCCTCATCGACTCGGACCTAAACGTCAAAACAGGCGGGCCTTTTTGATTCTTCTCTGATTTTTTATCTCTGATTCCCATGCTTTCTTGCCGAAGGCACCTCGCGCACTAGTAGAATTGATGTGCGGGGGTCTTCGCAGACTAACAGACCAGGAGTTATTCACATGACCAGAACTATGACCAGACGGGATCCGCGTACCGCATCCCGCCGCAGGGGCTTTACCCTGATCGAATTGTTGGTGGTGATCTCGATCATTGCCGTGCTGGCCTCCTTGATCATGCCGGCCATCATGAACGCACGGGCTGCCGCTCGACGGACCCAGTGCGCCAACAACCTCAAGCAACTCGCCGCCGCGACCATGAACTTCACCAGTGGAAGCAACGGCCGCCTTCCGGGCGCCTACGACTGGTACCCGAGCATTATTAGTGGAGCGCTTGTCGACAAGACGATTTCACGGCCGTGGCCGGTGGCACTGCTGCCGTTCCTGGACCGGAATGACCTGCAACGGGTCGTGGCCAATGGAACACTGGGTGGGGTCGCTTCCGGTGGCGACATTCCTCACGTGGAAGCACTGACCTGTGTGGTCGACGACAACAATTTCATCCAGAGCGGTGGACTGAGTTACGTTGGCAATGGCGGCTATATGAATGCAGCGACCTTCGTCAACGCGAACCTGCAGACGGCCGGCACATTAAATTACGGCGGTGTCAACAACGCGCGAGTCGCACACTCCACGGGCGTTTTCTGGGCACCGGACAATGGGGTGGCCGGAGGTCTGCTCCCGAACGATCCAGCCACGGGTGCACCGACGGTCGGTTTTGTAAAAGATTCCTTCCGGATGTCCCTGGACTTCATCAGTTCTGGCGATGGCAACTCCAACACGATCCTCTTTGGAGAAAACCTCCAGGGAGGAAACTGGGCCTGGCACCCGGGCGCATCGGGAC
>CAZYAZ010000021.1:0-47814 GCA_964646205.1 uncultured Planctomycetaceae bacterium
TTCCACCCAACCGACGGCAACAGGAACTTGCAAAACAGAAGGGCCTGGGAGTTTTGGCCGACGACCTTTTGACCTCTCCGCATTACGGCGAGCGGTGGGGGCGTTATTGGCTGGACGTTGCCCGGTACGCGGACACCAAGGATGGCGTACTGATGTACGGCGACACCCGGATCCGACCGTTCGCCTACACCTACCGCGACTACGTCATCCGCTCGTTCAACCAGGACAAGCCGTTCGATCGTTTTGCCCAAGAGCAACTCGCCGCTGACCAACTTGGGTTGGACAACGACTCCCCGGCCCTCGCAGCCCTGGGTTTCCTGACGCTCGGCCGGATGTTCGACCGAAACCGTCATGACATCATCGACGATCAAATTGACGTCGTCACCCGTGGCTTCCTGGGCCTGACAGTCGCTTGCGCAAGATGTCATGACCACAAGTTTGATCCAATCCCGACCGCAGACTACTACTCGCTATACGGTGTTTTTGCCAGCAGCACGGAGCCTGTCGAACGCCCGCGAATCGAAACTCCGAACAAAAAGGGGCTGCCCTTCGAGGCCGAGTACCAGAAGCAACTGGAACAGGTCAATTCGATGCTCGACCAACAACACGTGTCGTTGATGACGACCGCTCGATCACGAACCGACCGCTACCTTCTCAAGGTCGCCACCTCTGATCCGGACATCAGCGAAACCTCAATTTTTTTCCTCTCGCTACTACCAAAACAACTTCGCCCTCAGATTCTGCACCGTTGGCGCAAACTTGTCGCCGACCACTCTCGACCTGGCGATCCGGTGTTTGGCCCCTGGCATGACCTGGTGGCACAACGAAGGCCGGGGACACTCCGCGTCGACATCTCGAAGGCACTTCAGGCGAAATGGAAACGGCAGGGGGTGGATTCCCGGTTGCGTTTCGCATTGGCTCAGGCTCCTCCGACAAGTGTGGCAGGCGTTGTGGAAATCTATTCCAGGGTCCTAAAGGCGGCCGCTTCCGACGAAACGCTTCCGAAGACTGACCAACTGCGCCGCCTCCTGATCGGCAAGCACAGTCCCGTCTGGTTTCCGCTTCGACAAACCTGGTACTACATGTCTCGTAAAGACAAGGACGCGTTTCGCGGCCTTGTCAGGGGATTGGACATCCTTGCTGTAAAATCGCCGCACGCGGCAGCTCGAGCGATGTCACTGACTGACACCGACGAACTGTTTTCGCCGGTCATCTTCCGTCGCGGAGACCCCACGCTTCCGGGGCGCTCCGTGCCTCGCAGATTTCTTCAGGTCCTGGCTGGAAAGCAGGCGAAGCCGTTTCCCAACGGATCGGGGCGCCGTGATCTCGCATTCGCCATCACGTCACCCAACAACCCGCTGACTGCCCGTGTCCTGGCCAACAGAATCTGGATGCATCACTTTGGTGAACCGCTCGTGCAGACTCCCAGCGACTTTGGACTGCAGTCGGAACGGCCCGTCCAGATGGAGTTGCTGGATTTCCTTGCCGACCACCTTGTCCGCGGGGGCTGGAGGCTCAAATCGTTACACAAACTGATTGTGACTTCTGCCACATGGCAACAAAGCTCACTGGTCCCAGAAACGGACACATTCGCCAAACAGCTCAGCGACGACCCCACAAACATGTACCTGTGGAAAGCCAATCGTCGTCGACTCGACCTCGAGGCCTTCCGTGACACGCTACTGGCTGTTTCGGGCCAGCTGAACCCCTCAATGTTCGGCCGCCCAACCTCCATCACCGCCCCCGAGAATCATCGCCGGACTGTCTACGCAATTGTCGAACGGCAAAACATCCCCGATGTTGTACGAAACTTCGACTTTGCCAGCCCGGACTGTTCCATTGGTCGCCGGCAGGTCACCACTGTGCCACAGCAGGCGCTCTTTCTACTCAATTCCGACTTCGTCACCGAGACCGCTCGAACCCTCGCCAAATTGAGTGAAACCGCCCCACCTGCCACTTCGCTTCCTGACCGAACCCTCGACCGGATTGACAGGCTGTACCGGTTGACGTTCCAACGACCCGCGACTGCCGAAGAACGCGCACTCGGCCAGGCCTTCTCGTCATCACGTGGCTGGACTCAGTACGCCCAGGTGTTGTTGATGACCAACGAACTGATGTTCGTCGATTAACAAACCGAAATCTTTCCTGAGTCACGCCACACAGACATCCGTTCCAGATGAAGCCATGTCCGTTCCCGCCGCTTTCTGCCCTTTCCGTTCACCTGTCCACGACTTCATTACGAAACCGCACCAGCACGACCTCCTCCGATTGTTTCAGACTGCGGTGTATGCGCAGTACAGGCTACTCTCAACGCCCAAAACACTCACTCCCTGAGTTCCTGCCGGTTGAGCAGGGCGTTATGTTGACTTGTCGGCCACCTTACCGGCCAACCCCCGTGAATGCGTTGGCCACAACTGTCGTCCAACTCGAGGACCTCCCGAGTGATTGATCTTCCCCGCCTCGCAGCCCCCATCGTGTCACGGCGTGATGCACTGGCAACGCTGGGGACGGGAATCGGCCTATTGGCATTACCGGGCCTGCTCGAGGCCAAGTCGACGGCGCTCGAACCGCGTGCGTCCCACCACACGCCGCGAGCCAAACACATCATCCACATCTACCTCAACGGTGGACCTTCACAGGTCGACACCTGGGACCCCAAACCGCTGCTTGACCGACACGGTGGCCGCCCCATCCCTATTGGGAATCTGACCACCGAACGGGAAACCGGAGTGGCACTGGCGTCTCCTTTCCGGTTCCAGCAATACGGAGACAGCGGCTTGTGGTCGAGCTCGGTATTCCAAACGACAGCATCGCAACACGCCGACCGCCTCTGTGTCATTCGTTCGATGCACTCCAACACGCCCAACCATGAACAAAGCATGAGGCTGATGAACTGTGGCGACGAACGCCTGTCTCGCCCCAGCTATGGCAGTTGGTTGACCTACGGACTGGGCACGGAAAACCAGAACCTTCCTGGTTTTGTCACCCTCTGCCCCGGCCTGCCGGTGGCCGATTTCTCCAACTGGCGTTCGTCATTTCTCCCGGGCGTCTACCAGGGAACCTATCTCGACACGCGAAAGAAGGACGTCGAGAAACTGGTCGCCAACATTCGCAACAAGACTTTGTCCCTGGCTGACCAACGCCAGCAATTAGACCTCCTCTCCAAGCTCAACCAACGTCACCGCCGTGCACGGCGAGACGATTCACTCCTGGAGGCACGGATTGAATCCTTCGAACTGGCCTTCCGGATGCAACTGGAAGCAACAGACGCATTGGATGTGTCACGAGAAACCCAGGCGACTCACAGACTCTACGCAACCGACACCGTCCACGGACGACAGATGCTGATGGCGCGGCGATTGGTCGAACGCGGTGTGCGAGTCGTCCAGTGTTACCATGGTGATGTCCAGCCCTGGGACTCGCATGAAAACCTGGCCGACCAGCACGCCAAGCTGGGCCGCCAGGCTGACGGCCCAATCGCCGCCTTGTTGACCGATCTGGCTCAACGCGGTTTGCTGGACGAGACCCTCGTGATCTGTGGCGGAGAATTTGGACGCACACCGGCTGTCGAAATCCCACTTGATGCGAAACGAAACCCGACCGGCCGTGACCACAACCACCACGGTTACACCGTCTGGTTGGCCGGTGGAGGCATTCGAGGCGGGATGACTTACGGAACCACCGACGATTTCGGTTACCGCGCTGTCGAGAACCCCGTCCATGTGCACGATCTACACGCCACCATGCTCCACCTGATGGGATTCGACCACGAAGAACTGACCTACCATCATGCCGGACGTGACTTTCGACTGCCAGACGTCCACGGCCGGGTCCTCCGCGAACTCTTGGCCTGAATCTTCTGGCCCGTCCTCACACTCTCTGGCGATCCGCTTCGTGCCCTCAAACTCGAATAGCAAACGGTGGCAGTGGATAACGGCTGGATCTCTGTTCACCGGTTACGCCGCCTACTACATCTGCCGTTCGAATCTTTCGGTTGCGACCCCCTTACTGCTGGCCGAATACGCCGACCGCGGCTTGACCAAAGAGGGAATGGGCCTGATCGCATCCGCCGGAGTCGCCACTTACGCACTCGGCAAGGTCGTCAACGGCCTTCTTGCCGACCGCATTGGGGGCCGACCACTATTCCTGTTCGGGCTGTTCGCATCCATCGTCTGCACAATCGCCTTCGCCCTGTCCGGCAATCTCTGGACGTTAGCTGGCGTCACCGTGTTCGCGGCCATCTGGGCTGCCAACCGTCTATTTCAATCCACCGGATGGGTGGCACTGGTCAACATTGCCTCCCGTTGGTTCCCTGTCTCTCGCCACGCGACCGTCATGGCGTTTCTCTCCTGCAGTTTCCTTGCCGGCGACGCGGCAACACGCGCCTATCTGGGCGGAGTCATCCGCCTCGGGGAAACCCAGCCCGACCTGTCCTTCTTGAACGATTGGCGAGCCGTCTTCCTGATCGCTGCGGTCACCAGCACGCTGATCGGGCTGGGCCTCACCCGCCTGCTCAAGCCCACCCCCGCCCACGTTGGGCTCGCCGAACCCTCGGCCAACCCCACCAACATCTACGGGGACACGCCACAACCCAACACCCGGGTGCCTCTCACGCAATTGCTACGACCATTGATGCGAAGCCCGTTGTTCTGGACTGTCTGTCTCACGAATTTCAGCCTCACCCTGATCCGGGAAACTTTCAATTTCTGGACTCCGACGTTTCTCGCCGAGGAAGCGCTTCTCTCGCCAGGTCAAGCAGCAGCAGCCAGTCTCAGTTTCCCGCTAGTCGGTGCCGCGTCCGCATTGGTCGCCGGAGTTTTGTCTGACCGACTGGGGGGACGTCATGGTCGGGTCATGGTCCCATCCGTCTGCGGCCTCATCATCTCGTTGGCACTGCTCGGAACCATCAACCTTTCAGGGCGCCCCCTGATGGCCATCTCACTCGTGTGTATGGTCTCGTTCTTTCTTCTCGGACCATACAGTTACCTCTCCGGTGTAATGGCCCTCGACATCGGCGGAAAACACGCCAGCGGGACCGTCTCGGGGCTCAGTGATGCTGCGGGGTATGGAGGAGCAATTCTCTCCGGTTACACCATCGGAATATTGGCCGAACGTTACGGGTGGAGCACCGCATTTCTGGGCCTTTGTGCCGTTGCCCTGTTGGGGCTGTTCTCTGCCATCTGCTACTGGCGACTCAATGAACGCCTTCTCAACGCTCCCGGCGACTCCGCGACACCAAACACGCAACTGGAAAACTGAATCATGTCCGCCACACCGGAATCGACGCCCTCTCTCTCCTCGATCCTCGAACAACTGGCACGCCTTTTTTCCAAACACGGCGGTGACCTCTACGGCGGCGAATCCGTCACCCAACTCGACCATGCACTCCAAGCCGCCCAGCTGGCCCAACAGCAAAACCGGCCGGCTTCGGAGATCGTGTCTGCGTTGCTCCACGACGTGGGGCACCTCTTGCACGATTTCGGGGACGATTGCGCTGAACGAGGCATCGACGACACCCACGAAGAGGCCGGTGCCGCGTGGCTGGCCTCCGAACACGCGTTCAACCAGTGCGTCACAGAACCAATTCGATTGCATGTTCCGGCCAAGCGTTTCTTGTGTGCCGTTGACCCCAACTACCATTCCGAACTTTCTCCGGCCTCTCAGCTGAGCCTCTCTCTGCAAGGAGGACCATTCACGGAACTGGAAGTGGCCGCCTTCCGGGAAACCCCCTACAGTGAAGCTGCAGTCCGACTTCGGCAGTGGGATGACCGTGCAAAAGACCCCGACCTGGAAACCCCACCCCTGGACCATTTCCTCGCGTTGATCGACTCCTCAATGCTGAATGAACTATGACAATCTCGCAGCCTTCACCCAACGCTTCTCCAATCCGACTTGTCGTCTTTGACTGGGCCGGAACAGTCGTGGACTACGGCAGCCTCGCCCCGGTCCACGCCTTTGACGCAGCGTTCCGTGCACACGGTGTCGAACTAACTCACGCGGAAATCCGCGGCCCAATGGGGCTTCACAAGAAAGACCATATCCGCGACCTCTTTCAACTCGACACGGCAGCCACTCAATGGAGGACTCACCACGACTGCGAGTGGTCCGAGGACGACGTCGAGACCATCTACGAGTCGTTTCTGCCGCTCCAGATAGAACAGGCACAGAACCTCTCGGATCTCATCCCTGGTGTCATCGAATGTTTCGAAACGCTGAAAAGCCGCGGAATCACCGTGGGATCATCAACCGGTTATCCCCGTGTCGTCGCCGACCCCACGATTGAAGCCGCAGCCAGCCAGGGCTTCCGACCTGATCTCACCGTCTGTGCCGACGAAGTGCCGGCTGGGCGACCGGCCCCGTGGATGATTTACCGCAACATGGAACACCTCGGAATATTTCCCCCCAGTTCCGTCTTGAAGGTCGGTGACACGGTGCCAGACATCCAGGCAGGGATCAACGCCGGAGTCCGAACCGTTGGGATCACACAAACCGGTAGCGAGGTCGGCCTCACCCAGGCCGATTGGGACCAACTTGACGAGGCCTCCCAGGAAGCGGCCCTGACCCGGGCCAGTGAATTGTTTTTGAAATCCGGTGCCGACGCTGCACTTGCCTCGATCGCAGAACTTCCCGCCTGGCTCGACGAACACACATCCTGAGCCATCCAGGTCAACCTCATGGATTCCGATTACCTGCTCCTGACTCCGGGCCCGCTGAGCACCACGCCTGGAGTCCGAAACGCGATGAACCGCGACGTCTCCACGTGGGACACCGAATACAACGCCGTCGTGCAGAGCATCCGTCAGCGCCTGGTCAGGATCGTCGCAGACTCACCTGACTGCTCCTCGGTCCTGATGCAGGGCAGTGGCACCTTCGGGGTAGAAGCGACGATTGGTTCGGCCGTCCCTCCTGACGGAGAACTGCTGGTCGTGTCCAACGGAGCCTACGGCGACCGGATGATCAAGATCGCCGGCCGACTTGGGATCCAATCGGTTCCCGCCCATTTTGACGAAACACAACCCGCAGACCCCGCCGAGATCGACACTCTCCTCCGGGCCCATCCGGGTGTGACTCACGTCGCCGCTGTTCACTGCGAAACGACCAGTGGGATGCTGAACCCGGTCGAGGCGATCGGTGACGTTGTCGCAAAAGCAGGCCGTTCATTCATCGTCGACGCCATGTCTTCACTCGGCGGCTACCCCATGTCGCTCGAGAGCCTCTCGGCCGACTACGTCATCTCTTCGGCCAACAAGTGCATCCAGGGGGTACCGGGCTTCTCATTTGTCGTGGCTCGAACAGCTGCCCTCGAAGCAACCGCAGGCCGAGCGCGCTCCCTCGCGCTGGACTTGCACGACCAGTGGCAGGAAATGGAAACGCACGACGGGAAATGGCGGTTCACATCTCCAACACACACGGTACTGGCCTTCGCCCAGGCGCTTGATGAACTCGATGCCGAAGGCGGCGTCGCCGCGAGGTTCGAACGATACACCGACAACCAGGCCCGACTGGTCGCCGGAATGCAAAAGATCGGCTTCCAAACACTCCTGCCTGTCGCCTTGCAGTCCCCCATCATCACGTCCTTCCACGACCCGGTCTCCGACTTCGACTTCCAACGATTCTACAACGCACTCAAGCAACGCGGTTTCGTGATCTATCCCGGAAAAGTGACCCGATCTAACACATTTCGGATTGGTACAATTGGAGACATTCACGCTGCCGACATTGACCGGCTTCTGATTGCTGTCGAGGAGGTGTCCACGCAAATGAACTTCTTCACCAGCCCCGCTCCTTCATCGACAGGCCCCGGCGAATGAGCCACTCCTGCACTGTCTCTCTGTTCCAGGGCGTGGGAAACGGGTTCACTTCCAACAACTTCGAATTGGAACCTTCAGCCCCAGGTGAAGTACTTGTCGCCGTAACTGCGTGCGCCCTGTGTCGCAGCGACCTGCACACGATCGCCGGCAGAAGGCCCTGCCACACACCGGCCATACTCGGGCACGAGATCGTTGGCGTGGTGGTTGAAACTGGCGGGCCGGTCAACGACTGGAACGGCCGTCTACTGCAATCCGGCGACCGGGTGACCTGGACAATCGCCGCGTCTTGCCACGAGTGTTTCTACTGCCGCCACGACCTTCCGCAAAAATGCGAGCACCTGGTCAAATATGGGCACTCCGCCATGGGAGCTCGCGGCCCATTGGGGGGACTGTCCACCCACTGCCGCCTGTTGCCGGGAACCAGCATCTTCACGATCCCCGACACTCTTGAAGATCACCAGGTTGTCCCGGTCAATTGCTGTACTGCGACATCGGTGGCGGCCGTCCGGCGAGCCGGTTCGATACGCGATGCAACAGTGCTTGTAATGGGGGCAGGATCGTTGGGAGTCACCGTTGCGGAATATTCGTTACGGGAAGGTGCCGGAGCGGTCGTGTTGGTCGATATTGATTCCGATCGACTGGAATCCGCCGCGTCGATCGACGGTGTCACGGTATTTCACAACGACCCACCCAGAAACGCCATGCCCGAACCGCTCAGTCAACTCACTAACGGTCGCGGCGCTGACATAGCGATTGACGTGTCGGGAGCCACCTCCGCAGTCGAATCCGCCCTCGGCTGGCTCCGCACCGGTGGGCACGCCGTCCTGGTGGGCAGCGTCTTTCACAGCCCACCACTTCCACTGGACACCGAATCCGTTGTCCGAAAAATGCTCACCATCACCGGGCTACACAATTATCGGCCCGAGGACCTCTCCGAGGCACTTTTGTTTCTCAGCGAACTTCCTCCTTCCGCCCGGTCGTTGTCACTGGCCGGCACCGCATTCCCGCTCTCGGACATCGAACAAGCTGTCGCCGCCGCCGAATCCAACGATCACCTTCGTGTCGTGGTCACCCCGTCTTCCTGACCCGATCACCCGACACTCCAACTCCCCCCGGACCGACACAATGACGCGTATGTCGACGGCACTCACACTGCTTCTGCTGGCGATGATCACAACCGGCAGTTCTGCCACTGCGGCACCGGCGGCCCAACGCCCGAATTTCCTGTTCCTCGTTTCAGAGGACAATTCGATTCACTACCTCAGGCTGTACGGTGCCAAAAACGGGAAGACACCGACAATCGACGGCCTGGCACAAAACGGACTCGTTTTCAATCACGCCTTCTCTTGTAGTCCCGTCTGCTCGGTGGCCCGCTCCACTCTCGCCACAGGTATTTTTGCTCCCCGCGGCGGATTTCAGTACCACCGCAAAATCAAGCCGGCCACTCTTCCGGCCGGTTTTCTCCCGTGGTCGGCAGTGCTCAAGCAAGCCGGTTATTACACCACGAACCGCCGGAAGACCGACTACAACTTCAAGTTCCCCATCAAGCGCCTCTGGAACGCATCGTCAGCCAAGGCGTCATGGAGAAATCGACCAACAAAACAGACCCCGTTCTTCCACATGCAGTCCTTTGGCCAATCGCACGAGAGTTCGTTGCATTTCCCCAAGTCGCAATTGAAAACTCCCACAACCGTTTCGCCCAAAGACGTCACGCTGGCTCCCTACCATCCCGACACAACAACGTTTCGTTACACCCACGCCCGGTATTTCGACCGCATGGGAGTCATTGACCAACAGGTCAAAAGGGTCCTCGCCCAACTCACCGCCGACGGACTACTCGAGGACACTTTCGTATTTTACTTCGGTGATCACGGTGGAGTTCTCCCCCGCAGCAAAGGATACGCCTACGAGAGTGGTCTCCACGTCCCCCTGGTGGTTCGCATCCCCAACAACTTCCGCCATCTCGTCGACCACAAACCCGGCAGCCGGCTCGACGGATTCGTCAGTTTCATCGACTTTGGGCCAACCGTCCTGCACCTGGCGGGCCTCGGAATCGACAACCAAGTGGACGGACGTCCCTTTCTGGGGCCCAGCATACCAGCCCGCGTTCTCGCCACACGGGACGAGGCCTTCGGTTATGCCGACCGTTTCGACGAAAAGTACGACCATGTTCGCACGCTACGTAAGGGCCGTTTTGCCTACGTCCGCAACTACCAGGGGTTCTACCCGGACGGCCTGCAGAACAACTATCGATACCGCATGCTGGCATTCAAGGAATGGCGAGCGCTCAACAAGGCAGGACAACTCAACCCCGCGCAGAAACAATTCTTCCTTCCCCGGCCCGCCGAACAACTTTTCGACCTCCAGTCCGACCCACATCAAGTTGCCAACCTCGCAGGCAAACCGGAACATTTGGAGACCTTGTTGGACCTCCGTGGCCGACTCCGAAAACAGATCGTGAAGATCAACGACCTGAGCCTCTACCCCGAAAGCCACCAGGTCACCCACATGCTCGACGCCCCCATAACTTTTGGCCGAGCCCACCACGACGAAATCGCGGTCTTGCTCGACATCGCCGACTTGCCGTTGGCCCCGCTCGAGACAGCCCTTCACGCCCTCCCAACCCACTTGCGTTCAAAGAACCCCTGGCACCGCTACTGGGCCTGCCAGGCGGTAGCACTCATCGGACAACCGGCCTCCCAGTTATCGGTCGCAGTCGGGGAGTGCCTGCGGGACCCACACCCCATGGTTCGCCTCCGCGCCGCAGAAGCCCTGGCGACAATTGGGATAACCAAACCGGACCCGTTGCCGCATCTCTACGCCGTTTTGAACAGCGTTCCGACAGAAGCCGAAGCACTACTGGTCCTCAACACGTTGGTCTTTCTCCAGGACCACCGCGGTTTGAAGGTCGCCCAGGATCAACTTCACCCCATGTTTCCGGGAGGCCAGGTTGCTCGGCGTCTCGATTACTTCAAAACTCTCAACGTCAAGTAGCCTTTGACACCCCTAGCTGGCGGACTTGGTGCCCCACTCTCGCGATCACCTCGTCCACCTCAGCAAACCGGTCGCCGTGCATGAGAAAACCGTGCAACACACCGGGAACACATTCTCGTATCACGCTCACCCCGGCGTCTTCCATTGCAACAGCATAGGCATCCCCCTCGTCCCGCAAGGTGTCATACTCCGCCGTCACCACATACGCCGGCGGCAACCCCGCCAACGACTTGGCTCTCAGCGGTGATGCAAGAGGTTGCGTGGGATCCTGCCCACCCATGTACTGCTGCCAAAACCATCGCATCGCCTCCCGCTCGAGTCCATGACCTTCGGCGAACTCGAGGTACGACGGGGTATCGAGATTGGCATCGGTAACGGGATACAGCAAGACCTGGTAATCGACCGGCCCGTCCCCCGTTGCCAGCGCCTGCTGGGCAACCACCGCCGCAAGATTTCCACCCGCACTGTCGCCACAGACGGCGGTGATTCCGTTCACCCCCCAATCTTGGCGACACTCGACCGCCCACTTCAAAGCCGACATGCAGTCGTCGACAGCAGCTGGCCACACCGATTCAGGTGCCAGCCGATAATCCACAGACACGACAACCGCCGAACACGAATTCGCCAGTTTCCGACAAACCTCTTCATGGCTCTCAATCGAACCGATCACCCAACCGCCTCCGTGAAAAAAGACGACCAGATTGTTCGGCTCGACCATTTCATTTCGCGAGTGATAACGGCGGACACGCACCGGCCCCCCCCGCCCATCAAAATGGTCATCAACAACGAGCTCCACCTCTGTCAGTGGCTCCTCGGCAGCGACCAACCGCTCCCTGGCCTCAGCCACGGACTGGGTATAAATCGGAGGGAGGCCCATTGCGGCCAATTCCTCCAGCATGCGTACGGACTCAGGATGCAGCGTCATCGCCTGACCTTTTTTCGAGTTCTTCCGATCGAGGGCCGGCGAACATAATAAACCTCTGAGCCGCCGACCGACCACCGCGCCACGGTCCATTCCGCACGCCACAGCAACATCGTGCGATGAATGTCACACCGCGTTTCCGTAGTATGTCTCCCCTCCCTTAAGTGCCACACCTCTTTCACGGTCGACTGACATCCCATGCCGTTTTTCAGACATCTCTGCGTTGCCGTCGCGGTCTCCCAGGCAATTGCTGTTTGTGCGGACCCGCAACGCGGCGTGACGACTTATGACGATCACGTCGGGTTGATGCATATCCGCGATGCAAAGGGAAACAGTCACCCCATCCGTTCGCAACGAGACTGGCACACCAGGCGCCGCCATATCCTGCAAGGCCTGCAAAAAGTCATGGGCCGTCTGCCCGACCGTTCACATCAAACCTCCCTCGACATGCGCCTGGTCGAATCGATTCGACTCGGCAAACTGACGCGAAAACAAATCACCTATCAAACCGATCGCACCGGGCGTGTCGCGGCCTACCTTTTCCTTCCCGAAGCCACCCCGCAATCAACTCCCGGCCCGGCAGTCCTTTGCCTGCAACAAACAAACCGTTCCGGAAAACTTGAAGCGGCGGGAATCGCTGGCAATCCTGAATTGGCCCATGCTCTTCACCTGGCCCGCCGTGGATACGTGACACTGGCGCCCGACTACCCGGGATTTGGTGAATCGGATTACGACTTTGCGTCCCGACACGGTTACGCCAGCGGGAGCATGAAAGCCGTTTGGGACAACATCCGTTCGGTCGACTTGATGCTGACCTTGAAACAGGTCGACCCAACACGAATCGGTGTCATCGGGCATTCACTGGGTGGTCATAACGCCATGTTCACGGCAGCGTTCGACAATCGCCTGCGAGTGATTGTTTCCAACAGTGGGTTCACCCGCTTCCACAAAGACGATGTCCCCTCGTGGACCGGAAATCGTTACATGCCTTTGATAAAAATCCGATACGGCAACGACGCCAACCGAATCCCGTTCGATTTCCCGGAAATCATCGGGAGTTTCGCGCCACGTCCGTTCCTTGCCATTGCGCCGAAACGCGACCGGGATTTTGATTACACAGGTGTACTGGATTCGATTGATGCGGCCCGTCCCGTCTATCGGCTCTTCGCCGCCACCACCTCGCTCCAGGCTGCCTACCCGGACGTCAAACACTCGTTTCCCGCCGATTCTCGTGCACGTGCCGATAAGTTTTTGGACACGCACCTCCACCACACCCCCACCAAGTGACATTCACAACACACTCGTCGTAGAATTTGGGCGAGTGACACCAATCCCGTATTTCGGTCGTTCCGAGAACCACCCATGCCCTCATCCACTCGCCGACATTTTCTTCAAGCCACTTCGACGGCGGCCGCTTCGTTGTCCTTGGCGTCTTACGTTCACGCTAACGCCGATGCGACGAAACCTGTCCGCGTCGCATTGATCGGTTGCGGAGGGCGCGGCAGCTACCTCGCCGGAGTCTTTCAGTCACAACCGGGGGTGTCCCTGACCTGGGTCTGCGATGTGGATACGGCGAGATTGCAACGCGGTAAGAAACTTGCGAGAGGGACGGTCCAGGCCAGTAATGACCTCCGAAAAGTTCTTTCAGATGAGACGCTTGATGCTTGTATCGTCGCCACCCCAGACCACTGGCATGCGCCAGCAGCAATCTTGGCCTGCGAAGCCGGCAAGCATGTTTATGTCGAGAAACCGTGTTCTCACAACGTCCGCGAAGGTCGGTTGCTGGTCGAATCGGCTCGGCGTAACAAACGGGTTGTCCAACACGGCACCCAGGTACGCAGCACACCAATGATGATTGATGCCGTCGGATTGCTCCGGGACGGAATCATCGGCGACGTGAAAGTCAGCAAGGCGTGGAATATCCAGCGCCGCGGGAACATTGGCAAAGGCAAACCCGGCACACCACCAGCCACCCTGGACTACAACAACTGGGTGGGCCCCGCCGAATTCATCCCTTACCAGGCCAACAGGACGCATTCAGGTTGGCACTGGTGGTACCACTTCGGCACCGGAGACATGGGCAATGATGGTGTGCACGACATCGACTACGCCCGTTGGGGACTCGGTGTCGACACGCACCCATCAACCGTCGCCGCTGCCGGAGGCAAGTTTTTCTTTGACGACGACCAGCAATTCGCTGACACCCAACAGGTGTCATTCCAGTATCCCGGCAACGGAGCAACCGGCGACCAAAAACTTCTTGTTTACGAACAGCGGCTCTGGTCGACCAATTACCCTCACAACGTTGATAGCGGAGTGGAGTTCTACGGCACCAAGGGCCAGATGTTCCTGAGCCGACGTGGAAAAATCGCTGTCTACGGAGAGCGGAACCGACGGATCGAAGTCAACGTGACACCAGGTGAACAAAACGCCGGAAAACATGTCGCCAACTTTGTCCATTGTGTACGAACCGGCGACACCCCCAACGGTGACATTGGGCTTGGTCACTTGACCACATCACTATGCCACCTGGGCAACGTCGCGACACGACTGGGACGATCGTTCCAATTTGACCCGAAAACCGAACAAGCCGTTGGCGATCCGGAGGCCAACGCTTTGATGTCTCGCCCCTACCGGGATCACTGGGGCAAACCCAAGGAAGCCTGATGAACCGTATTCTCACATTCTGTCTGCTCATCGTCACCGTCGGCCCGGCCCCCACCACCGAAGCCAAGCCCCGGCCGAACATCCTGTTCATCTACACCGATGACCAATCTCATCGAACCGTCAGTTGTTATCCCGAGTCATACAAATTTGCAGACACACCCAATATCGACGCCTTGGCAAAAAAAGGCATCCGATTCACCCATGCCTACATCGGCACATGGTGTTTGCCGTCCCGGGCGGCACTGCTCACCGGACACCATCCGTACGGAGTCAAATCGTTGCGGATGGAAGGCAAGTATCCCGGCAGCACATATGACCCAAAACAAGCTCCGTTCTGGCCGTCCGTCTTTCGTAAAAACGGTTACCAGACCGCGCAGATCGGCAAATGGCACACCGGCACCGACACCGGGTTTGGCCGTGATTGGGATTACCAGGTTGTCTGGAACCGCCCTCGGCACCCGAACAATTCTGGGCACTATTTCTACGACCAGTTGATCGAAACCAACGGTGGCAAAGCGACCCTGACCAAGGGGTACTCGACTGACAATTACACCAACTGGGCGGTCAATTATATCCAGGGCGAAAATCGCAAGGCTGACAAACCCTGGTATCTCTGGCTCTGCTACGGTGCCGTCCACGGCCCATTCACGCCCGCCAAGAGGCACCTGGACATTTACCCCGACATCCGTGTCCCCACGCCCAAGGACATCTTCCCACCGCGGCCCGGCAAGCCGGACTACATGCAGAAAATCGAATATTGGGTCAAAGACAAAAATGGTCGACCGGAACTCAAGGGAGGCCAATTCGGAGGGCAAACCGTCGAGGGAACCAGGGGAATTCATGGCAACACACTGACCGACTGGGTTCGGCAATATCACCAGGGTGTGCGAGCTCTTGACGAATCAGTTGGCACACTGATCAAAACCCTCAAGGCCACCGGACAGTACGAGAACACCCTTGTCGTATTCACATCCGACCAGGGATTCGGCTGGGGCCAGCACGGTTTTTGCCGAAAAATTGCTCCTTACGACGGAACCATCCGTTCACCGCTGATCGTCAGCATGCCTGGCCGGATCCCCCAGGGAAAAATCTGCCGGCACCCGGTGGCTGGAGTCGACCTCGTGCCGACTTTCTTCCGTTTCGCGAACATGGCTCTTCCCTGGGAAATGCATGGCCACGACTTGAGTCCGTTACTGCGAAAACCCGGATCAAAATGGGATCACCCCACGCTCGCCATCTATACCCAACGCAAATACGGAGACGACACCAACACGATCCCTCCCCAGTCATCCTCTCTTGATTCCGGAGGGGTCCCCTGGTGGGTCTCACTGGCCAAGGGCCGATACAAGTACATCCGGACAATGGAAGCCAACCAGATCGAGGAACTTTACGATCTGAAAAAGGATCCCGACGAACTCAAGAACCTGGCTCTTGAGGCGGACCACGGAAAACGGCTCACTCGGTTCAGGCGCGCCACCATCCAGGAACTCACGCGGACCAAGGCCGGCCTGGTCACACAACTGCCAGCAGTTCGCACAACCGGCCGTTAGTCACCCTGTCGCGACGTTTTCGGCTTCAGGCTCATCAGGAATGCAGTCACATCCGCAACCTGTCGTGGCGTTAGCAACCGTTCGAATGATGGCATCGGTGAGATCTTTTGGCTGAGTCTCTCGTCGACCTCCGCCTTGCGAACAACAAGTTCGCCACCGTCCGGCTGTAATAATGTGAGTGCCGTACCGGTCTCCTCTTTCAGGATCCCGGTGTGAGTTTTCCCTCCGTCGGTCACCACCAGAAGCATCCGAAATCCTTCCTTCACTTCGACACTCGGATCGAGGATCGACGTCACCACTTTTTTCGGATCGGCTTGCTTCACGACACTGCCCAGGTCGGGTCCGAATCCCAGTCCCTGCTTGGCATTGGTCCGGTGGCACTTTGAACACCCCGCCCCACCTGTAGCAAAGAACAAGGCTTTGCCACGTTCCGCGTCCCCTTGGGCCAGGTGTGGAAGGACAGCAGCAACGGTCGTGGCACGTTCCAGCCGTCGCAAACCGGCCGGACGGACAACAACCAGGTAATTCGATTTGTTTTCACCAAGGCCATCGTCGGTATTTCCGCCAACAACGATCCTCCCGGCCGGCCACTTTCGCTCGTACAGCCGAAACACAGCGTCACTGGTTGTCACCAATGCGTCCGTCCGCTGGTAGGCACCTGCTCCTTCCAAGGCCATCCAGGACGGTGGCTTTGGAATGCGAGTGTCATGCCCCACAAAAAGGGTGACCGGTATCACGGTGTCGATCTCCAAAAACCTTGCTGCCCTCGAGGAGGAATCCTCGTTCGACGTCTGGACAATCAATGCACCCCGAAACCCTTCCGGAATCTTCTTGAAGACATATGTACGATCGGTGTAAACGCGGCTTCCGACAGACAGACCTCCATCCACAATCCTGTACGGATTTCCACTCCCGGCCCTCGCAGCAATCACCCCACTGCGACTTGCCGATTCAATTGCCGACAATCGTGTGAACCGGTAGACGCCAACCGGCCCCACGCGTTGCTCACCGACAAATACAGCCAGTTTCAGTACGACACTACGTGAAACCACCTGCGATCCGTTCCACACCGGCGATCGCATCGTGGGAACCGTCCCATCAAGGCTGTAATACACACGGCTGGGTTTCACTCCTGGCTCAACGGCGACGGCGACACGGTCCCGGAATTCCCCACCCGGTGGCGTCACTCTCACCAGCGGCTTACCCGCCCCGCGAGCCATCCACAAAGCCGCAACTCCTCGCACCCTCGGATCCTTATCTTCGACCAGAGGCTTCACCGTGTCGGCACGCAACCTGTTCCCTTCGGCCAATGCCAGCAAAGCCGCCAGGCGAACACCCCCGGACCGGTGTCCGAGGTCCGTCTTCAATGCCGACGGCGATGCCAACAAGCGGAGTGCCTGCCATCCCGCGTAAAACACAATCCGGTCCGCCTCCACTGCCAAACGGCCTCGCAATACCGGCAAAGCCGATTTCTGGCGAGCCCGCCGAATCGCCAGGACCGCCGCCAAACGAACCCGCGGTTCCGAGTCGGACAACGCAGCGACCACCTCGCGGGGCAAGACCCGGCGCCGAGCAACCTTTCGAACCCTGTACGCCAGACCACGAAGCGCCTGGACCCGAAGATTGACAGAACGCTCCGAAAGCACCCATTTCGCGATGTGACGATCAATGGACACGTCGCCCAACTCAATTCGCGTCACTGCCCAAGCAACCCACGTCTCGACGCGTTGAGTATTGCGGCCCTGATTCAATGACTCAACCAGATACGGCAGAACCTTCCGACCACGGCGGATCAATTCGTCCTGAACTTCGCACCGTCTCGCCTCAATCGAAGTCCCCAGGGCTCCAACCAAGGCGTCAACAGACATTTTCTGTACGCGAGGTGTCGGTGAACTGGTGACGGGCGTCCGCTTCTCCCAGGAAACCCGAAAAACACGTCCCGCGTTGGTTTGCTGCCCCTGTTGGTCAAAGACGGCTCCGTATTCATTGCCCCACCCGAGAATGTACAGGCACCCATCGGGTCCGACTTCGATATCCGTCGGCTTGTACAAACTATTGCCGCCACGGACGAATTCCCTCCATTCGCCTCCCTCCGGTTCCAGCAACGCGCCGTTCCACCGCGGCCGGTAATAGAAAGTCGTCCTTCGCAACCAGTCGTTGAAGAACCAGACCCCCCGAAACGGCATGGGAAACCGAGGATCGTCATAAAACGTCATTCCCGTACCAGAACCGTGGAACACAGGCCCACTAATTCGCGCTGTCGGCAAGTGATCTTTTCCACTCCAGTGCGAACTCCAGGAATGTCCCCACCCATAATGCGATCCGAAGAAGGGGTTGAACACACGGTCCCCCTCATTCTGGTCATTGTCCGTACCTTGAAAATTGAATCCGCTGTCAAAGGCAATGTCCCAGGGATTCCGAAACCCACGCGAAACGATCTCGAGGTTGTGACCACCGTCGTCACACACCAACACACCGCCCTCGCGGCCCCAATCGTCACTGGGATCGTGGTAGTTCTTTTTGTATCCCGCAGCGTTGGAGACACGTGGACTGGGAAACTCCGGCGCACCCGCCGGCGATTCAACGCCCCACAATTCACGGAAGGGCAGGGGAGCCAACCGCCCGGGACGAGTCAAACCCTTGGAATTCCCCTTGGACATGTACAGCCGCCCGTCAGGCCCCCAGCGGAGCCCATGAAGCCCGTGCTCGAGATTGCCAAGGTCTGTATAGACACGGACATACCTGTCCGCCACACCGTCACCGTCCTCATCACGCACGACGGTCAGATCTGGCGAATTGGCAATCCAAAGATCTCGGCCGTGCCATGCCAGGCCCTGGATACTGTTCAACCCGGTGGCAAAGACCTGCCGCTTGTCATAGTTCCCGTCAGCATCGGTATCCCGAAGAAGAAAGACACTGTCCCCAGGAGTGTCCGGTTTCGGGTTACGGTATTGCGGCCCCATCCCGATCCACATTCGGCCCTGTGAATCGAAGGCCATCGCGCAGGGGTTTCGGACCAACGGTTCGCTGGCCACCAGTTCGATCTTGAACCCGTCAGGAACCTGCGGCAGACCACATTCCCCCACGGCCACCGCAGACGCCACCGCGAACACAAAGCGGACCACACACCGTGTGACTCGACGGTTCATCGCACTCGCCTTCGATTGGAAAAGCGAATTTGAATCAAGCCCTTGGGTTTTTCCTGCGCGGCGGCTACTCGTTGACGCAAGACTTTCGACAATTCCGACTGCGTCGCTTTCACTTCAACACTCCCGGCCAAATTCACCATCTCCCCCGGATCCTTGGCCCTGTCATAAAGTTCGGCCCCGCCAGCGGCGTCCTTGCCCCATTCCGTGTAACGGAAACGCTCCGTCCGCAAACTGTACCCGTTGGAATACTGGGTCAGCGCCGATGTCCGAATGTTGGTTTTCGGATCTCGCAACGCCGACGCCAGGCTGACGCCACTAACTGTTCCGGGCACTTCGAGGCCGCACAGTTCGCCAAGCGTTCGATAAAAGTCGACCATTTCCACCGGGCCATGATGCGTTTTTCCGGCGGCAGTCACACCTGGCCCGGCGATCACCAGCGGAACGCGATCGGCATTTTCAAAAAGTGTTGTCTTCTGATAATGACCATGTTCACCCATGTGATAACCATGATCGGAGGTGAACATCACAACCGTGTTCTTGTCGAGCCCTGTCCGTTTCAGTGCCGCGAGTATTCTTCCAATCTGCGCATCGGCAAACGTGATGGAAGCGTAGTACGCCTGGATCGCCTCGCGAGCCAACTTGTCGGGAAGATTGACCTGGTCTTTCTTTCTCAAGATTGTGTCACGCGCCCCCTTGGGAAGCGTCTCGAAATAGCCCTTGGGAACCTTCGGGACCCGGATCGATTTCGTCGGATACATCTCAAAATACTTCTTTGGCGCAACATATGGTGTGTGTGGCCGATACAGACCAACAGCAAGGAAAAACGGTTTTCCATTCCTGGAATGCTTTTCGAGTCGCTTGATGGCAATTGATGCAGCAATGCCATCGGTTTGTTCTTCATCAGTCCCTTCAGCAGCCAACCAACTCAAAGTTCCTCCAAATTGGCCTTTGCGAAGACTAAAAATCTTCGACTCATCATCCACGTCTCGGCCACGAGGGTTGAACGTCTGGTTCCAGGAGTACGGGTCGTCGTGGCCACTTGTGCCAATATGTTTCGGAACGTTGTAGTGATACATCTTTCCGATCCGCGTGGCGAAGTATCCATTTCGCCGAAACATCTGGGGCAGGGTGACGACATTCGGGATGTGCTCGCGTATGTAAATCGCGTTCCGCCGCACCAGCGTTTGATCGGGGTACATCCCGGTCAAAAAAGACGCCCGACTGGGTCCGCACAAAGGAAACTGACAAAACGCGCTCGAGAACAAAACTCCCCGCCGCGCCAGCCGATCAATATTGGGTGTTTTGACCTGCGTATGTCCGTAGCAACCCATGTCGCAGTTCAGGTCGTCGCAGACCAGAAACAACACATTCAGCTTTGCGGCCTGTGCCTCAGCTCCAGTCGCCGATTGGCCAAAAGAAGCCACGACGCCGACAATTCCCAGGGCCAAACACATCCGGAATCGAGCTTCGGGCATCGCACCCTCCTCACATGGTTCTCAAACGTTTGCCTCGGTAGTCTCTCCCGCTGCGAGAGGATGTCAACCGATGCCTCCATCGTCACCGGACAGCAAGCCGCCGCGGACCGAATCCAGCGCATCAACCAGTTCCACCATTGATTGAAACCGATCGGCCGGCTCCTTGGCCAAAGCCCGATCCACGATCGCCTGCAGTGACTCGGGGATCACCCGGTCGCCGGCGGCCTCCAGCAATGGAGTGGGCTCGTCGTGCAAGATGTTTTCAAACGTCTGCCGGACCGTGCGGCCACGAAACGCTTCCCGAAACACCAGCAACTCGTACAAAACCACACCGACGCTAAAGATATCGGATCGTTCGTCCAGCGACGGCTTTCCAAGGACCTGTTCCGGAGACATGTACAGGGGTGTACCCGGTCGCTGGCCGATCCGGGTCAATGGCGTCAATTCCTGGTCGAGTTCCCAATCCCCCATCCCCGCTTCGTTTTCCGAAACGTCGACGGCTGACGCCCCCCACACCTTGGCCACTCCCCAGTCCAACACGATCACTTCACCAAAAGCTCCCACCCAGATGTTCTCCGGCTTGAGATCGCGGTGCACGACACCATGCGCGTGTGCGTATGCACAGGCCTGGCAGGCCTGTATCACCACCTCAACCAGCCGTTCAAGCGGGTACGCGACTTCGGTGACCTGGTCCTTCCAGCTAAGACGTTGCAACACCTTGAATAGATCTTCGCCGGCAATGCACTTCATTGTGAAATACAGGCAATCCCCGTCATACCGTCCGATTTCATAAACCGGAACGGTGTTGGGATGCTGGAGTTGGGCGGTGATCCGAGCCTCGCGAAGAAAACGCCGGCGCTCGGTTTTGTCTCGAGCAAACTCGTCCCGCAGGGTTTTAATCGCCACGCGGCGGCCCGAAACTGGGTCCCAGCAAGATCGCAGTTCCGCCTTTGCTCCGCGCGCAATTGGCTCAAAGTCGGCGAAACGCCCGTATCCACCGGATTGGTCAACGGGAAGATCCAGATCCGTCGAACTCACGACAATCTGCGGAAACGGGTCGGCCACGATCGATCTGTCTCCGCGTCTCTAGAACCCCTCGAGACACTTGTCAGCGTCACCGAAGTGATTTCCCCTGACTCCCATGCCGTCGAGAATCGAAAGATACAGGCTACAGAGCTTCCGATTCTCATCGCCCCGTTCCAGGTAATCGAGAGCCCGGCCGGTTTTGATCGCACCGTCCAACCCACCGACCTGGATCAGTGGCACCTTGGTCGAATCGTGTGCGCTTCCCGACCACATGTTGTTCACAAACAGCAGGCACGAATGGTCCAGGACCGTCCCGTCACCTTCGGACATGGCGTCAAGTTTCTTGGCCAGGTAACCCAACTGGTCACAGTAATACGTCGACACTCGTTCGTAATCGTCCGAGTGGTCGTGGTGTGACGACGTGTGATGATTCAACCGAACGTTGAGGAAGGGATAAAACAACCCCGAGATGTCCCGGCACAGTAGTAACGTCGCAACACGCGTTTTGTCGGTCTGAAACGCCAGGGCAATCACATCACACATCAACCGCATGTGTTCACGAATATCCTCGGGCAGACCGTCATCTGGACGCGGCATCGATACCAACGGGCTGTTCGCTTTCTTGGCGTTGTCATCCGCCTTGTCCTTGAGTTGTCGAACGCGTTCGATCCGGCGTTCAATTTCCCGCACGCTGGTCAGATACTCGTCCAACTTGGCCCGATCAAGGTAACTGGCCTGCCGCCTCAGGCCGGCCGCCTGTGTTCTCACCCGATCCAGAACACTCTGCGTTCGACGACTACCGCGATTGTCGAACAGGCTGTCAAACGCGAGAGACGGGTAGACCTCCATCGGAACCGGGGCGGTCACATCTCGCCAGGAGATGTGTGAACTGTATGCCATCGAGAAGTTTGTCTCGTGATACCCGGTAATCGGCTGTTCGCAACCCAGCACCAGGCTCGGCTGAATCGTTTCCTCTTCAAATTCCCTGGCCAGCACCTGGTCAACGCTGACTCCGCCACGAATGACGGCCCCCTTTTTCAGTGAAACACCTGACAAGATGTTCCCCGTTTGGCCGGGATGGATCCCAACGCCCGTTGCATTCTTGTTGAACAGCCCGTGGATCACGTTGACTTTACTGCGAATCGGTTCCAGCGATTTCAAACTCTTACCGAGTTCAAGACCGTTGGTGGTCTCCTTGCCCCACCAGTGCAACGGATTCACTCCGTTGGCCATGAACAACGCGGCAAACCTCTTGGGATAGGGGCTTTTCGAATCGGCTTTCACGGCCCCCAGAGCGGTCACTGACTCCAGCCACGGCAAAGCCATCGTGACGCCAGCGCCTTGCAGAAAAGCCCGCCGGTGAGTCGCATTCCGTTCGTTGCTCATCATCTTCTTCGCCTTCCCACACGCTGTCTCTGCCAATCACCCCTGGTGGACACTATAGCACAGCCCACCAAAAACACGGCAACCTGTTCCGGACACCCGCCCTAGCGGCGCGGCTGGAACTCCCGATCTCTCTTTCGGAGAAATTGTGGACTCAGCACGATCTTTTCGATCAGCAGTTGCGCCCCAAACCCTCCCGTCTCAAGGGCGAGGATCGCTCCCTCTATCGCCCGGCGATCCGACAACATCACCCGGCGTCCCAACGCGTAGACGAACAGCCGTCGAACAACATTCGCCACAAACTGATCGCGCCGCCGTGTCGCAATTTCGCGCCTGAGGCCTTCCAAACCCACACCGACACCACCGCCTGGAAATTCTGCTCGGACGTCCACACGACGACCGCCTCCATCAACCTCTCGCCGCCGCCCCACCGGCCCATACCCTTCAAACGCCAATCCGAATGAATCAAACCGGGCATGGCATTTGGCGCACAACTGATTTTGGCGATGTTTCGCCAGAACCTCTCTCAGTGTCATCTCACCAAGATCAGCCTCGTCAGCTGGAAGATCGGGCACTTTCGGTGGTGGAGGGGGGATGTGTTCACCAAGTAGACGGTGGACAACCCAGTACCCACGCCGAACCGGACTGGTGCGCAGACCGGAGGAATTCGTGGTCAAAAACACCCCCATGGGAAGCAGCCCTCCCCGCCCGAACGACGTTGCATCCTTGACCCGCACCCAACGATCCGACACTCCCTCGACTGTCCCGCCGGGCCACGGAATACCGTAGTGCCGGGCCAACTCCTTGTTCACGAACGTGTGACGTCCATCAATCAACTCCAGGACCGACCCGTTCGTCCTCAACGTGTGGACAAAAAACCGTGACGGCTCCTGGTACATCGCCCGACGCACGCCGGCAGTGAAGCCTGGAAACCTTTTTCGATCGACCGCATTGAATTGTTCGAACTGTCGCACACCGAGCCATTGGCCAAGAAATTCCACAGCCAACGCGTCACTCCTCTGGTCTTCGACCATCCGTTTCATTTCTCGCCGCAACACCTCGGGGCGGTGCAGCGACCCATCTCCGGCAAGGTCCAGAAGCCGTTGATCTGGCAGGCTCGACCACAGGAAATAACTCAAACGGCTAGCCAACTCGTGACCGGTCAACGCGGTCGTCGATTTCCCAGGCACAGCGGCCATCACCTGGTAGGAGAATTGAGGCGACATCAAAACGGCCACGATCAGGTCTCGCACAGCCTCCTCGTGTTTCAAGCCGTGCTTCTCGCGTTGATTGCGGTAAAACCGCAGCAGGTCTTCACGTTCAATCGACTCCAAAGGTCTTCGATAGGCCCGACCGGCCAAACGGAGCACCGCCTGCAATTGACCGGACTCAGCGTCCCGTCGCTCCACTTCCACTCGTCTGATCCTCGTCGACATCTGCGAAAAGTACCGCTTGATTTCTGTCATCACCAACGGCGACGCGTCCCGACTTTTCGCCACTCGGACATACACGTCGGTCAATTTCTTCATCTTTTCAACACTGGTGATGTCCTTGTCTTCGGATCGTGCGAAGTCAAATTCTTCGCTCTTCATGAATCGGGGAGACTCGGCCCGTTCAAAAAACACGAAATCGCGGAATTGCCGCTGCGGTGCCCCGGTCACAAAATCAAGTTCGCTCCACAACCGATCGATTTCCTTGCGCCCGGCCTTATCAAGGACAAGCGAATACAAAGGTTGATCATCACGAAAGAAACCGGTCATCAAATGGAAGCCAGCACTAAGCAACCGCCCCTTGTTTCGATCCTTTTTCTTCAGATGCATTCGCCCTCGCTCAGACACATAGAATGCATCTGGGATCACGGAACAAAATTCGCGTACTGACTGCCGCAGTCTTTTGAGTTCCGGTTCCTTGTTCGGATTCGGCGGCAGTAGTCCTTTCATACGATTCGAAGCCAGCGTCCGGTTTTTCATCAGCACCATGGATTGCGAACCGGTCTGCACCACCCTGGCAACAATGGTCAATTCGGGAATCTCCCACCGCTCTCGTTCACTGTGAATCCAGTTTGCCAGCGATTTCAGTTCCTTTGTTGGTTGTGGTTCCGCCCGCGAGACGGCCACAGGGATCGCGCGCCAACGTTTGCGTAATCCAAACAACGGCCCGGTCTCCGGGCCATCGGTCTCGGCCTTACCGGACAACAAGCGATAAAACTTGTCCATGTACCCGGGGCTGACTCCGTTTTTGACTGCCAAATCGGTCAATGACACGCCCGCACGTCCCAACACGTTTCGGCTGTCGAACTCCCATGCCGTCACCAAGTAGTCCGCAATATCAGTTGGCTGTTTGGCATAAAACTCGACAATCCGCTGGACACAATATTTGTCACGATCCGTGTCCGTCACCACCGGATGCGGAGCGAAGGAGATCCCCTGATGATTCAGAACCAGGTGATCAGCGACGTGTCGAGCCGCGCCCAGGTACTTACTCAACAACGCGGGCGTCATGGCTAAGGTTTCACCGCTGTTGTCGAACCCGGATTCATTTGCCGGATCGAGTGGAAACTCCCGAGTCGGCCGAATATCAACACCGGTCAAATCCCGGATCGTGTAGTCGTATTCCGAATTGCTCAATCGCCTGGCCAGAACTGGTCCCGGATCACCCGAGTTTCGATCCGCCTCGACCCGCTGCAACTGTTGTATCCAGTCAACAACCATCCCCCGTTGTTTTCCGGTGGGCTTCCGACGTGATTTTTTGGGAGGCATCGTTTTGTCGACCAGTTTTTCCAGCACGAGTTCGAGCCGACGTGCGTCCGTGGCCACTGCCCGCACGCTCAACCAATTCTGGAGATTCAACTCAGCCTTGGGATTTTCTCCACCATGGCACCCAATGCAAAACGTCTTCAGGAACGGCCGAACTTCGCGTGAAAAACGATTCGATATTTCTTGTGGCTTTTCGTCCGCGAACAAGGCAGGCTCACTCGCCGGACCCGTGACCAGGTGCCCCCAGGTCACCACGGCCAACCACCACACACCAGTGGGCAACCGTTTGTCTCGACAACGCTTCAACACAGTTGTCATTTCAATGCCTTCAACGCTTCCAGTGGAATTCGAGCCAATCGCACGTCCTCCTTATTGACCGAATAAGCCACAAGCAGATCATCGCCCACGACGATTGCATGCGGATATTGCCAGCCAGCCAACTTGTGCTTGCCCTCGAAACGAACTTTCGTCGCTTCGTTCTTGATCACTGCAGCGCGACCAAACTTCCGGCCATCGCGGCTCAGTGCAATCGTCAAGATCGAACGATCGAGTCGCTTTGCCGACGCGTTGTTTATCAGAAACACGGTTCCGTCGGGCAGCCGACCTGTTGCATGACGTGCCAATGAATCCGGAAAGTTTGTTGCCGTCGGAACCGACCAACTTCGACCCGAATCACGGCTTTCACTGGCATACAACACCCCGCTGTAATTTCGGAACGGACACACCACGACACCATTTCCGAGAACATATGGCGCCGGTTCGGTGTACCCAAACACCTTCAAGTCCATCGGCGCAATCGGGCACCGCAGCCAACCGGACAGCCCATCGCGTGCCGTTGTTCGATACAACGCCATCCGACCCGTCGCCCGACCGTCGCCCACATGTTCACCCGCAATCAACAGATCTCCGTTGGCCATACGTACCGGACCGGCGATAAAGAATCCCGGCAGCAGTCTCCTCGCCTTGGACCAACCACCTGACGCCTTGGCCTCGCGGGCAAACAGGGCCGTCCTGGGGTCGAAATTTGTCCCCCCGGTGATTGTGTACAATGCCACCAAACGAGCCCCGTCCACCACCCATCCCGACGCAACACAGGCGCCACGACCCGCTGGATCTACGGCGAGCTGTTGTGGCCGAGACCATTTCTTCAAATTCGCCACACGGGCTTTCGAAAACAGGATGCGTTGTCCCGGTTCGTCCTCGCCCACACGCCCGTTAGACCACATGCACCACACCTCATCCCCCCGCCGGACAAGGTTCGGATGGTGGCAGAAACGGTAGGTCCTCTCGGTTGCCCGGTACAGGACCGTTTCCGCGAACGCCAGCTTATCGAGCCCCAGCGTTCGGGGCTGACTTGCATCGAACAATCCGTCCACGGCGCCAAGCGGAGCCGCGGCCCCAGCGCTCCCGGCGAACCCCAAGACCAAAACCAGCCCGATCACGGCTTCAGAACGACGCGTTGATCCCATCCCAGGAACTCCTCAATAAATTTCACAACCTCAGTCGTCGCCAGGGCCAACAATTCTTCGCCTTTTTCTGGAGTGGCCAGTTCCGGCGACCCCATCGCCCCGGTCGGACTCAGACGATGGAAACGGCCCGCCACCGTGGCACGGCCGCCAAGTTCCGAATGGTAAAACGGTGTATCGATCACCGGGTCGCCCGCTTTGGCCTCCTCGGGATGCACCGTCTCACCGTTGACGACCAGCATCATCGACGTCTCGTACTCACAAGCATGCGAGACCATCGGTGTTTCCAGCGACGTCGTCTCGGAACTGAAACCGGCCAGGTCCCAGTAACTCGACAAAGCCAACAAGAGCCCATCGATTTCATCACTCTGGTTTGCCAATTCGGTGATGGCCACCGTCCCCGGGGCTATGTTCCCACCGTGACCATTGAGCAACAGAATCCGACGGAATCCGGCACTGACAAAACAGCGCACAACATTCTTGATCACCTCAACATAAAGTGAATTTGGCAACGAGACGGTACCGGGGAAATCGAGATGATGATCCGACGCCCCCACCCACAAGGTTGGCGTCAGCAACACCTTGTCAGGCAACGCCCCTTCAACACGGTCGGCCACTTCGGTCGCCAAATACGTGTCGGTCAACAAGGGCAAATGATGTCCATGCTGCTCCAACGCAGCTATAGGACAAACAACGGCGACCCCCTCTTTGTCCAGAGCGTCGATGTCGACCCAGCGACAGTCTCCGTAACGCATCGTGCCCACCTCATTTTTCGCAAGATTTCCTGCGGCCATCACAGGCCACAGATTGATGTTGGGCATTCTACGTGTGACACTGAGAACTTGTAGTCTGCCCACCCGATGTATTTTCAGGAAAACACGGCGGTTCGCGACACGATGACAAGGTTTCTTTTATTCCTGGCCGTTGCGATTGGTTTTTCCACGCCGTTGCCGGCTCAACAGAATTGGCCGTACACGCCAGTCGCACGGGTTCCTGCTCCGACGGTCAAGGACACCTCGTGGTGTCGCAACCCGCTGGACCGGTTCGTCCTCGCAAAACTTGAGTCGCACGGGCTCTCTCCCGCAAAAGCCGCATCAAAAGAAACCCTGTTGCGGCGGGTCTATTTCGACCTCATCGGCCTACCCCCAACACCGGCAGAACGGCAGACGTTCCTCGCCGACAAGTCGGCCCGAGCCTACGAGACTGTCGTTGACCGCCTTCTGAAAGACCCCCGGCATGGAGAACGCTGGGCACGTTTTTGGCTCGACCTCGCCCGTTACGCGGACACGGCCGGATACGAAGGTGACCCCGATTTGCCACATGCCTGGCGGTACCGGGATTACGTCATAGACAGCATCAATCGCGACAAGCGTTATGACCTTTTCATCAAGGAGCAATTGGCCGGCGACGAGTTCGCAGAAGTCCTCGGGGCAGGCGAACTGCCCTTACCCGACCCCGAACGAATTGTCGCCATGACATTCCTTCGGCTTGCCCCGTTCACGGAACCTCGTGGCGACGAAACCCGCCACGAAATGCTCAGCGAGATCACCGCAACGGTCGGTTCGGTTTTCCTTGGACTCACGGTTGGGTGCGCCAAGTGCCACGACCACAAACACGATCCGATACCCACCGAGGATTTCTATCGGATGAAGGCCTTCTTTGCGACCGTCGCCATCCCGGCACCATTGCGAGGCGATGGTTTCCAGATTGGTGGCTCACTGCCGGCAAAATTCTACCGCAAGGGTGAAGCAGACTGGGTCAAACGTTCATTGGCCTCCCTGGAAAAAGAGGCCGGGACAGTGAAGCAGGAACTCGCTCGCCTCTCGGCCGATCTCGGCAAACGTCTGGCCCCTCCAGCCGGATTTGCACTCCAGTCCATGGGCGGTGGACTGGGCAACAACTATTTCTTTGACAGCACACCCGTGGCCGACGGATCGCGGCACACCGTGGTCGCCAGTTCCAACGGTTCCGCATGGTCTTTCGAAACCGACGGAAAAACGGGACGACAACTCGACTCCCTCTCGGGTTCAAACAGCGGCCATTGGTTTGGCGATCTGGCCAACCCAACCCACATCACGCTGGGCCAACACACCAACGGAACCGGCCAACCGCGCCAGGCTGGTCACCAGGGAGCTTTTGGAGACATCCTGATATACGACCACTCGCTGACCTCCGTCGAACGTTCGCAGTTGCACCTTTGGATTCGCAACAAGTACGAGGCTCCCGGCTCCGGGCCGACCTCGCCACCGTCAAAAGGGCTCCGCCTTTGGTTTGACGCATCCGACCTTGATGCCGACCCGGCCAGCCCCAACCCAAAGCCCGGCCTCCGCACCCCGGTGTGGACTGACCGCGTCGGCGGCATATCGCTCAAGCAACCCACCGAGACACTCCAGCCTCGACTCGCAACACTCGGCACTCGCAAGGCCGCCGCGGTCCTTTTTGACACGTCTTTCCTCAAGGGAACTCTAGCCGCCGCCAGTTTCGTTGACGACCAGCAAGGAACCCTTGTCACCGTTTTTTCCGCCACACATCAGGGCGAGGGCTACGGACTGGAGGTAGGTGGTTCCGGAGAATTCATCACCACCGCCGTCTACCCCTCGGCTCGAAAAAAACAATCGCTGGCCAGCCTGATCAGCGACCCAAACGCAACACAGATCACCGACGAGGAACGTCATCGCTACCGGATGCTTTCGATCCGTCAGCGGGCTATTCCGGGCGACATCAAACGACTGCAGCCCGTGGCGATGTCACTACGACACGCATTCGGCCCCCCGTACGAACCGGGAGTCCCCACCTCACGGATCATGATTCGCGGCGAATACAACAATCCAGGCAAGGTTGTGAAACCGGGGTTTCTCAGTTGCGTCACCGGACACCAGGACCCTGCCCCCATTCGCCTCGACCCATTCAAACGTTGGCCGACACGCAGTCGCCGCATGGCACTGGCGCGTTGGATCGCCAGCCCCAACAACCCACTGACAGCCCGGGTGATGGTCAACCGGATCTGGCACTGGCATTTTGGGCAGGGTATTGTTGCAACCCCCAGTGACTTTGGGACCCTACGAATAGGCCCCAGCCACGAATCGCTCCTGGACTGGCTGGCCAAGCGATTTGTCGACGGGGGATGGAGTCAAAAGAAGATGCACCGACTGATGGTGCTCTCGGCAACTTATCGACAGGCCTCCCGGGTGGACAACCCGCAGGCCAACAAGGTGGACCCCAGCAACCTGTTGTTTTGGCGGTTCCGGCGTCGTCGCCTCGAGGCCGAGGCCGTCCGGGACAGCGTGCTGGCTGCCAGCGGGCGACTCAACCCCGAGCACTTTGGACTTCCCATTTTCCCGATGCTACCCGACGACGTCGGTGAACGCGTCAAGTGGAACTCCAGCAAGTGGTTCACCCACGACGACGAGCGCAGTCGCAAACGGAGCATATACATCTACCAGCAACGTTCTCTCAGCATGCCGTTCATGCAGGCTTTCGACGCCCTGGTGTGCGAACAATCCCGTCCCAAGCGACGCGCCTCCATAACGCCACTTCAGGCCCTGGCCATGTACAACGGCCTTTTTGTGAACCAGGAATCCCGCCATTTCGCCAAGCGGATACGAACCCAGGCCGGCGACGACACCGGCAGTCAACTCACGCTTGCCTTCCAGGTCGCCTACGGGCGCAACCCCTCGCCGGAAGAGAAAACGCGGCTCGGCAATTTCCTCACCACGGCGACCTCGGAACCACTCGTGGGCCTCTGCCGCGTCCTGCTCAACAGCAACGAATTCGTTTATATCGACTAGTCTCTTACACCATGCCTCACAATATGCCCCCCGACCTGCCTCGGTCATCCCGGCGCGATTTCCTTTCGCATTCCTGGAACGGTCTCGGGGCCTTGGCCCTGACCGGATTGACCGCAGCCGCCGCACGGGCCGAAGGTGATTTGGCCAACCCACTGGCCGGCCAGGCACCACACAAACCACGCCGCGCCAAGCACTGCATTTTCCTGTTCATGCAAGGTGGGGTCAGCCAGGTTGATTCGTTTGAACACAAGCCGTTACTCAACAAGTTGCACGGAAAACCGCTCAACCGCATCCCGAACATCACCGGTGAACTCCAGGGCCGACTCACCTTTCCCCATTCGATCGTTGGCAGTCCATTCAAGTTCAAGCAACACGGTGACAGCGGACACCATTTCTCCGAATTGTTCCCACACCTCCGTGAGCACTCCGATCGACTGGCCTTCATCCATGGGATCAAGACAGACAATCAGAATCACGGCCCGTCCACGCTGCACGTGACAACCGGCAGTCAATTTCCGGGCAGCCCCTCGGTGGGTTCATGGATGACCTATGGCCTGGGCACCGGGAACCAGGACATGCCCGGTTATGTTGTGATCCAGGACCCGCGGGGAGCGCCCATGAATGGAGCAGCCGTCTGGGCCAACGGCTACCTGCCGGCCGCCTACCAGGGAACCCTGCTTCGCCCCACTGGAACACCAATCCTCAACCTCTCCTCCCCGAAGGGGCTCACCCGCCCCAGTCAACGGAAGGAACTCGACCTGCTGGCTTACCTCAACCGCCGTCACCGCGACAGCCGTCACGACGCTGGCGACCTTGAAGCGAGAATCAACGCCTACGAACTGGCTTTCCGAATGCAGGCGAGAGCCCCGGGGGTCGTCGATCTCTCCCGGGAAACTGCCGACACCCAGCGCCTTTACGGACTCGACAACCCGTCCACGGCAGCCTTCGGCCGACAATGCCTACTGGCACGGCGAATGGTCGAACACGGCGTGCGTTACACGATGTTGATCCACGGGGTGCAAAACAACCCGTACAGCTGGGACGACCACGGCGACGTCAAGGGGCGAATGATCCGCCACAGCAAGGAAGTCGACCGTCCAGTGGCCGCACTCCTGGCTGACCTCGAACAAAGAGGGTTGCTGGATGAAACCCTCGTGGTCTGGGCCTCGGAAATGGGCCGCACTCCATTCGTCAACGGCAACCTCGGAGGCAGCCCGGGACGTGAGCACAACTCCTGGGCTCTCGTGATGTGGATGGCTGGCGGTAACGTTCGAGGTGGAGCCCGCGTCGGCGCAACCGACGAATTCGGACTGCGTGCCGCTGAAGAACAGATCCCAATCCGAAATGTTCACGCGACGATCCTCGACCTGATGGGACTCGAGGACGAGGAACTCCGGTACCTGCACGCTGGACGACTCAGACAATTGACCGACATTGGTGGCGAGGTCCTCGACGGGGTCATCGCCTAGAGTCGCCAGAGAGGACCTCACAACACAGGGCCCGCACCCTCGACCACTTGCGTCCAGCCTCCCGTCACGCTGCAATGACGACGCGTCCAACTTGCCGACACACCCTGGAGTCAACCCGATGCGTCACCTGACCCTCACCTGCCTGGCCCTTGCAATGACCACCGCCCTGAGTTCGACAGCCGCGGCCGCCCAACTCCTCTATCTCGCCTCCACGGCCGACAAGACAATCGTCGCGTACGAGATCGACAAGGACACGGGGGGGCTGACCCAGCGTTTCTCGGTTGATCTTCCTGGCAACGGCGGCGCCATGGCCTTTTCGCCGGACAAGAAGTTCATCTACGCCTCGGTCACGGGTCTCGAAGGAAACGCCGCCGGAGTCGCCACCTACCAACGCCACCGGGACGGCACTCTCAAGTTGATCGACACCGCCAAGATCACGTCCCGTCCTCCCTATATCCAGGTCGACCCCAGCGGACGTTTTCTGCTCGCGGCCCACTACGGTGCTGGTGACGTCACGATGTACAGCATCAAAGATGGAGTCGCCACATCGAAACTCCTCTCGCATATCAAGACCGCCAAGACGGCCCACTGCATCGAACTGGATCTCAGCGGCAAGTTCGTTTACGTCCCTCACACATCCCCCAACAGGCTTTACCAGTTTGTCCTCGACAAAAAAGCCGGCAAATTGGTCGCCAATGACCCACCCTTTGTAGATGGGCCTGACACAGACCACCGCTACCACGAACCGCGTCACTACAAGCACCATCCGAAACTTCCCTTTGGGTACACCTCCAACGAAAACGGTGGTGGCATCACCGCATGGGCGTTCGACAAGAAGACCGGTCAATTGACCCGCAAAACCACGCTCTCGACACTCCCCCCCGGCCACAAGCCGTCCAGCCATGCCGCGGACATTCAAATCACTCCCAACGGACGTTTCGCCTACGTGTCCAATCGCTGCACTGCCGAGTTGGCAAAGGGGCAAAAACCCGACGACACGCTTTGCGCAGTCGCCATTGACTCGAAGACCGGTGACATGAAGATCGTGGGGCACTACCCAACCGGGTACCACCCTCGGGCCACGTGTATTGACCTGCAGGGCAGGTACTTTTTCGCCTGCGGACAACGTTCCAACGACTTGCACACCTACCGGATCAACAAGAAGACCGGTGCACTGGAACCGATCAAGATCTACAAGACTGGCGGGACGCCCATCTGGGTCATGTGCGCCAAGGCCAAGTGACCGCTCGCCCGACCCGCTATTCTCCCCGGTCTTTCTTCAGTCGCGCCTGCGTCCTGTTGTAACGGCGAACCATCTCGGTCTTTCGCCACTCAAGAAACGCGCGTTCGACTTTGTCCCGTTGTTTACGCGACCGTTTGACACGGGGTCCAACAGCGATCATCCCAAAGGTCACGTTTTCCTCCTGGCGATCAACCACAGCGATCTTGCCCTGGTTCACAACCAGTGTCACACCAACGTTGGCTTCGATCACCGGCAAGCCATTTTCTTTCCCCCTCGCCAGAACCGCCTGATCCTGCGCCACCGACCGGGACCCGAATGAGGGAATCACCAGGAATTGAGCTCCGTCCAACGCTGGAATCTCTGCCAGCCGAGGATTCCAGCGGTCATTGCAAATGAGAATCCCACAACGACCCAAAGGGGTGTCGAACGCTCGGCTGCGGCTCCCCAGCCGGTTGAACCACCAACTGGGATGATACCCCTCGGCGAATTGCATCTTGTGGTATCTGCCGCAGATTTCCCCCTTGTGATCGATGAACACAGCACAATTGAAAACGTCCCCGGACACCCGTTCAGCAAAACCGAACACGAGGCACATTTTCAACTCGCGTGCCAGTTTCCGGAACCGCTTGATCAACTGTGAGTCGATTTCCACGGCCACCCGCTTCATGTCGTCCACCGCGGCCTTCCCCGCGATAATCTCGTTGACCACGTAGCCTTCCAGAATCCCCTCCGGTGCCACGGCGATCTGGGCCCCGCCTGCCGACGCCCGCCGAAACATCTGCTCCAGCTTGACGGCATTGTTTTCCAGGTCGAATTTCCTGGGAACAAACGAGACCGCGGCCACCGAAATATTCCGCACCGCCTTGTCCGAGCCCATCGCATCACCACCTGCGAACAGAAAAACCAAACACGCCGCAACACACCTGCGATTGGACATCAGCCCTCCCCAATTCCTCGGCCGAACCGGAATTCCCAGATCTGTCGCGAATTCTAACGCCACCCCAGACCTGCCACCACCACGACGAAAGATCGAGGTTCGTCTTTCGAAGTACTGCCTGGCTTATGTAACCTGATCGAAACCCATTGGGCCACGACAAGCAGTCATGCCGCTCTCACATCTCTCATTGTCCCTGGCAGCCACTTTCGCCGTCCTGGCGTCTGGCCACTCCACCCTGGCCAGTGCACCGACAGACGAAGACAACCAGCGTTTCTTCGAGAACAAGATCCGTCCGCTGCTCGTCAAGCATTGTTACTCCTGTCATTCGAGCCAAAGCAAACCGGTCGAAGGTGGCCTCCGTCTCGACTCACGATCGGGCTGGAAACAGGGTGGCGACTCGGGAGTCGCCATCGTCCCGGGGTCACCCACAAAGAGCCGACTGATGCGTGCCGTCGAATACACCGACGAGGATCTTGCCATGCCTCCGGCAGGCGTCCTCACCAAGGCCAACATCCAACTGTTCCGCGAATGGATCCAGCGCGGTGCTCCCGATCCTCGCACGGACTCCACGCCCGCCGATGCAAAGCCACAGCCGATCGACTGGGCAAAAGCTCGCGGTCACTGGGCCTTCCAGCCAATTTTACGTCCCAGCCAACCTCCGGTTCAAAACACTGCGTGGCCACAAAACCCCATCGACCGGTTCATTCTCGCTCGGATTGAAGCGCAACATCTGACGCCTGTCGCGGGGGCCACACCGACGGCACTGATTCGTCGCATCACTTTGGACCTCACCGGCCTGCCGCCAACCGTCCGCGAATGCAACGACTTCACCACCGACGACCGTCCCGACGCCTGGAGACGTCTCGTTGACCGCCTCCTGGCCAGTCCAGCCTACGGAGAACGCTGGGGACGACACTGGCTGGACGTCGCCCGTTACGCCGATGATCAATTGAGAACAGAGTTCTATTACCGTCCGTTACCCCACGCGTGGAAGTATCGCGACTGGGTCGTGTCGGCTCTCAACGCAAACCTTCCGTACGACCAGTTCGTCATCCAACAACTCGCCGGAGACCTCCTCCCACACCCCGCTCGGCGGGACGGCGTCATCGCCGTCGGGCTCCTGTCCCTGGGAATGATGTACCAGGACGACGGGGGCACTCCTGATGGAATTGCCATCGCCCGAGCTGAAACACTCGACGACCGGATCGACACGGTCACACGAGGCCTCCTGGCGCTAACGGTTTCTTGTGCTCGGTGCCATGACCATAAGTTCGACCCGATCCCAACCGCGGACTACTACTCGCTTGCTGGAATCTTCAACAACACCGGCTACGTCGACGAACTCGTCTTCGTCGCGCCCGACCAAAAGGACGACTACTCGCAGACCAAGGCAAGTATCGCCGCGATGGTCAAACAACTGACTGACGCGAAGAAGAGCAACAAACCAGCCTTGGCCTCACGTGTCGCTGATCAATTGGCAGCCGCTCAACGCAACGCGTTGCTCCGTTTCCCACGTTCCCACTCGGTCCAGGACACTGGCAACTCGGACATGAGGATCGCCTTGCGTGGCGACCTCCGCAAACCGGGCCCAATAGCGCCGCGACGTTTCCTCCAGATCCTCGCCGGAGCGAACCGGCCGTTGTTCACCTCGGGAAGTGGCCGGCTCGAACTGGCTCGCTCTATCACCGACCCCGCAAACCCGTTGACCGCACGAGTGATCGTCAACAGGGTCTGGCAACACCATTTCGGCCGCGGCCTCGTCGGAACTGCCAACAATTTTGGCCGAATGGGGGACACTCCGACTCACCCACAACTCCTCAATTGGCTCGCACACCGTTTGATTCACTCTGGCTGGTCTCTCAAACAGGTCCATCGTGACATCCTTCTCTCTGCAACTTATCGACTCTCCACGACATCCAGCGATTTGCACACCCGCATCGACCCGGACAACCACCTTCTATGGCGGATGCCACGAATCCGTCTGGACATTGAAGCTTGGCGAGATTCCATGCTGGCAGTGTCGGGGGCGTTGGACAATCAAATTGGCGGCCCGGCAAGCGACAACCTCCTCCTGGCTTCACGCCGGACCATCTATGCGGCCGTCCACCGTGACGTTCAGACTGAATCCGACAAGTTGCTCAGACTTTTTGATTTCCCCAACCCCAGGACCAGCAGCGGTGGCCGCACAGCGACCACCATTCCCCAACAACAACTCTTTGCACTCAACAGCCCCTTTGTAATAGCCCGCGCCCGACAACTGGCCGCTCGCGTCGCAACCAGAACTTCCTCCCACGATCAACGAATCAAAAGTGTGCTCAAGCTGCTCATGGCGAGAGAAGCATCCCGACGGGAACTGGCGGTTGCCCGCGACTTCCTCGGAGAAACACCCGACAATCGCGGCGACGAGCAACTCACACGATGGGAACAGTATTGCCAGGCACTCCTGGGGTCCAACGAGTTCCTTTTCCGTCCATGACACACCCGTCCAACTGGATCTTTTCCTCGTGACCACACCACCATCGATTTCCAGACGGTTGATGCTCAGCCAGGGAACCGCGGGCGTTGGGATGATCGGCCTGGCCGAATTATTTGGCCAGGATGCACCCGCTCCGCTGACGGCACACTCTCCCCATTTCGCGCCACGCGCCAAACGGATCATCCATCTACTAATGAATGGGGGTCCTTCACACATTGACACGTTTGACCCCAAACCCCTCCTGGCTAAATACGAGGGGCAACGGCCGTCAACTGTCGACCTCAAAACCCAACGAAAAACGACCGGGATCCTGCATTCCCCCTACCGTTTTCAACAACACGGACAAAGCGGACTCTGGATCAGCGAACTTTTCCCCCACGTTGCACGACATGCCGACAAGCTCTGCCTGATCCACTCGATGTACACCGACATCCCCGAGCACATCTCCGGCTTGCTGATGATGAACATCGGGGCCAATCAACCCACTCGCCCCAGCTGGGGGTCATGGCTCAGTTACGGCCTTGGAACCGAGAACCAGGATCTCCCGGCCTTCGTCGTCATCAGTCACAATGGCGACCCCCGTCCGGGACCAACCGGATGGAGCAGCAATTTCCTTCCCGGCATTCATTCCGGAACTTTCATCGACACTCACAACTTCAACCCCAAACGCGTCCTGGCCAACATCGACAACCCTGGACTCACCAGGCCCTCACAACGAAGACAATTTGATCTTCTGCAGAGGATGAACCGCTTGGAGCTCGGTCGTTCCGGCGCCGACCGGGCGCTTGAAGCTCGTATCGAGTCACTCGAACTCGCATTCCGAATGCAGTTCGCCGCACCGGAAGCCTTTGATATCACCCGCGAATCCAAGGCCACTCACGACCTCTACGGAATCGGCCCGGAGCCCACCAAGGGTGTTGCCGGTGGACGAAAATATGGCGGCTTTGCCGAAGGCGCCCTGATAGCTCGCCGGTTGTCTGAACGAGGTGTCCGGGTCGTCCAACTGGCATTCGCGCCCGACATCCCCTGGGACGACCACACCGACATCAACGACCATCGGCCCAAGGCATTCGAATGTGATCGGGCCATCGCCGCGTTGCTCACCGACCTCGAAACTCGTGGTTTGCTCGACGAGACACTCGTCCTTTGGGGAGGTGAATTCGGCCGCACCCCGACAACCGATGTCACGGCCAACAAACCGGGCCGCGACCACAACCACTTCGGCTTCACCGTCTGGATGGCCGGCGGAGGCGTCAAACCGGGATACCGGTACGGTGCCACCGACGAATTCGGAATGCGTGCAGTAGAAAATCGCGCTCACGTTCGGGACCTACACGCCACCATCCTTCACCTGATGGGACTGGACCACGAACAATTGACATTCCGTCACTCCGGGCGAGATTTCAGACTCACCGACGTGGGCGGACGGGTGATCCACGACATCATCGCGTGACGGTCCGTCGGATTTCCAATCGCACGCTCCAAACCGTACTAGCCACCCGTTGGCCTTTCGGTTTTGCTTTTCGCGGCTTTCGGCTCAGCAATGCAGTAAAGCTTCCTAGCTCCCCGCAAAAACAACTCGCGTCCGACGATCGCGGCCGAAGCGCTGAAGCTGTCGTTCAAAACGTTCCGGGCCAAAAACTTCGGATTGGCATCACCACTGATGACCAACGTCGCGCCACGGCGGTCGGTGATATAGATCCGGTTGGCCGCCGCCACAGGCGACGAGTAGATGTCGTTCACACCACCGAGCCTGAACGGCCCGGTCGTTTCCTCACCGCTCCGCGAATCAAGTCGCGTCAGGATCCCCTGGTAGTGTCGCAAAAAATACAACCCACCCTTGAAGAGCAGGGGGGAGGGAACATAGGGGGTTCGCTGCCGGGTCTTCCAGGCCACGTGATCACTGCCGCTCAAATCTCCAGAAGCACCCGTGAGCCTGATCCCCATCATGATCCGGGTGTCGTAACTGCTCCCGGCAAATACCATCCCGTCTCCATACACCGGGGTGGCAACGATGTTGTTCGACAATCCGGAACACTTCCACAGCACGTTGCCGGTCTCCAGGTCATAACCCCGAAGGAACTTTGTGCCGGAAATCACCACCACCGTTCGCCCTTCATGTTCCACCACAATTGGTGACGACCACGACGTGACCTCGTCCCGTTTGACTTCCCATTTTGTCTTACCGGTTAGCGAATCCAATGCGACGGCTTTCGACTGCCCCTGGTGATCCCAATTGACAACCAGTGTTCGCCCATGCAGAACCGGCGACGCTCCCTCGCCGTGATTGTGTTTCGTCGCCATCTTGCCCAGCCGTGTTTTCCACACGACCTTCCCCTTGAGGCCCAGGCAATAAAGTCCGCGGGACCCCAGGAACGCAAACACCCGCTTCCCGTCGGTCACTGCCGAGTGAGACGCCAGGCTACCCGTGTGGTGCCCACCTTCGTGCGGAAGTTCTTCGGCGAGAGTTCTCTGCCACAACAGTTCACCGGTTGATCGACTGTACGCGAGCCCAAGAAATTTATGAGCCCGGGTAACCGGCAGGTTGTCGTGGGCGCCAGGGTCCGGATCCGCCTTCGGCTCAACCTTTGCTCCTTGTGGCACAACGGCCGTAACGAACACCAGGTCACCCCAGACAATGGGGGAGGAGTGACCAGACCCGGGCAGCCGGGCTGTCCACCGCAGATTCTTCGTCTCGCTCCATTCAATCGGCGGATCGCCATGCGGTGCCACACCTGTCGCCAGCGGCCCACGCCATTGCCCCCATTGCCGCAACCTCTCTGGTTCGGCGGCCGACAGGTTCGTTGCCAACGCCAACCCAAGAGCCACGGCGCACCATCGTGGCATTTCCCACCAGTAATCCATTCGGGCCATTTTGTTTTCCACTTGGTAGCTACATCCGCCACACCGCGTTTCACTTCTCCCCAGTCCGTTCACGCGTCGTCACACCACCCTTTTTGTGGTTTTGGGTACACCTTTGTCTCTCGCCCGGCTTTCATTTTCGCTACGGCCATCTCTGCAGCGCTGACAGAGGCGGCATCGCGGTGCCATTCCACACCCAGCCCGAGCGTCGTCCGGGCCCCTCCGGGCAGTTTTATAACCCGTCCTTGATTCCCTTCGTACGTCCTCGGATTGGGAAAATTCGTCCCCGGTTCAATACCTGTCACGTAACCGTCAACGACCGCCGTCGTGTTCTTCCACTGGCTAAAACAGGGCAACTTTTGAGCATCGTAAAGCAGGCTCACCCCGGCACTGGAATGGGCGTTTTTGAGCAAAACCCGGGCACGACCATCACCCGCGGTGTTCATCCGATGAAAATACACCTGCTCCTCGTAGCCGGCCTCCTCTCCCTGGTAATTGGCGTACGACTCAACATCCTTGGCCGCATGATCGTTTCGCGGCACCACCTCCGACGAGGGTGCCACGAGTTGCGATCCCGCATCCAGCAAAGGGGTACCAACGTTGAAATGATAGAGCATCTGAATTTCCGCCGGCGACGCCGAAAGATTCTCCACCTCGTCCTCGATTCGAAACCCAGACTCCCCAAATCGAGTCACCAGCGTCGACACCATCCGAACCTTCAGGAAGTGGAACCGTATTTCGTCGACGACCCCCGAGACTCGAATTTCACCTCGCCGACGATCCACTGCCACGGTCACTTCGTCTGCCGGCTGATTGGCTATCTTGCCATGCAATGGATACAGCAACCGCCCCTGTTCGTCGAATTCTGGAGCACCATTACTCTCCAACCCACATCTCACAAGCAATTCGTCGAAACCGTCGAGCCATCCCAGCCCACTGGGTTCACCCAGGTCGACGTCCCGTGGATGCACCGGCCCCTGGATCGGTGCGTGCCACCCGAGCCGATCGTCCCCGGCCACCACGTCCCTGACTCCCATTCCGCGTGACGGCACGACGGCAATCTCAACCGCACCGTTGTTGATTTCAATCAGCTCGACGCCTTCCCGGCGACCACCTCGCAACGTTCGTTTTCGGACCGACCACCCCTTGGGGGTCCCCTTCACGTCGTCGTCATCAATCTTGAATCGTTCAACGTGCACATCACGCTCGATGCTCGAAAGTACCCAACTGGTCTCAGACATCAGTCTCTCTCCTGTTATCGCAACTCACAGCAAATCATCCTGCCGGGACATCAACGGACCCAGCAACGACACGGCGTAATCCGCATGGGCACTTCCGTCCAACAGCACTCCCCGGCGGGTCCAGCCAGCCGAGACGGTCGTCAAACGGACCGTTCGCGTACGACACCATCGATCAGCAAAACCCGTCTCGATGCTGATTGTCACCACGGAATGATGTGGCACAAGCGTCACGCATCGTTTCGCCAACCCAGTCCGCACCACTGTCGCGCGATTGGTGATCACATAAAAACGATTCCGCCACTCAAGGTACTTCAACAGCAACACCACGCCCACCCCGCCCAATGCCGCAACCCCCACACACACGGCCCCTCCCTGCCCGGATGCCATCATCAGCAGGACCCAAAGGGACAGCGGCCCCCCAACGGCCACCAGTTTGAGCAAACCCCGAATCCGGGCCACCGACACCGGGGGCTGCTCTGCAAACAAGACTGTCTCATCCGCTTGCAACAGGCGTTCGATTCCCAAGGGCAATTCAGCGCCCTGCCCAACCGACGGCCCTGTCGGCCGTGCTGTCTTGCCTGCACCTGGCACCGCCCCACCGGGCCTGTATGTCGTCTGCGGCGGCGACACGTCATCGCTTTCGCCGAATTTGTGATCGACTTCAGCCGAAACCGCGACCGTCACGGGAAACGTGAATCCGCATTGGCAACGCGCCTGTCGCCCCACGCTGTCGGAGGAAACTCGCGTTCGATGTCCACACGCCGGACACTGGACGTCCATCACATCAGCCATCCACGCCATGCTCCGATACCGTCCAGCACCTGTCTTCACCACGCAGGATGATCTCCATGGTCTCGAAAGAATGCAACCATTCAAGCCGCCCCCTGACTGACTGGAGTATCAAAACACTGTAGGATCGCAATATCTTCAACAGCAGAGCCACACATGCTGGATCCCCACAAGCTAGCTCTCGCACTAACACTCGCCGCGACGCTTTTCGGTGATGGCGGCACCCGCGCGGCCGAGTTCTCGCTTACCATCAAGGAGCCCGCCGGCATCGCGAGGAAACAGGCCCCGATCACTTCCGGCGTTCCTTTTCGGAAGGGCGAACTACGATCGGCTGACGCCATCACTCTTCTCACGACCGGCCCCGCGAAAACAACGGTTCCATTACAAACGGAAGCGTTGTCTCGATGGCCCGACGGTTCCATCAAGTGGTTGCTCCTGGACTTCCAGGCCAACCTTGCAGCCAACGCCACAACGACATTCGTCGTCAAATATGGCCCGGGTGTCACCCGGCCAACAGTCAAGGATCCCATCACGATCACTGACGGCTACGAGGGGATGACCGTTGATACCGGCAAGCTCCGCATGCACCTGGACCGCACCAACTTCCGCCCACTCAGCGAAATCTGGCTCGACCGCGACAACGACGGGCGGTACACCGACTCCGAAAGGATCACCCACGCCGACTCCCCCGGCCTCATCCTCACCACACCCGACGGCAATCGTTTCCACGCCCACCGCTCACCTCTCCAGATCACCCGCGAACAACAGGGTCCGCTGAGAACCTGTCTGAAACTTGACGGCGCACACAAGAACAAACAGGGACATTTTTTCCGTTACATCATTCGACTGCATCTCTTCCGCGGTCAACCGGACATCCGGATCGACTACACGTTTATCAACGACAACACCGCCAAGACCATGAGCCAGGTCGCCTCGTTGAATTGTGGCTGGACACTGGCAGGGACAGACCCCGCTTCCTACCACCTCGAGGGTGCCAGGAAAGAACCAACCCGCCTGTTCCAGGTCGACGACCGCCGCTTCCACGTCAACGACCAGCCGGCAGGCCGCACGGCGGCTGGTTGGGCGGCCAGTTGGAACCGCCAGGCTGGCATTGCCGTAGGAGTGCGTCACTTCTGGCAAAACTGGCCCAAGTCCCTCGCTGTGGGTCAAGGAGGCCTCTCGGTGGGAATTCTCCCCGGATTCCCCAAGGGCACTTACGATGGGCGCCCAATTCGCGACGAGGCCAAACTGTACTACTATCTTCGAAACGGCGAATACTCCTTCAAGATCGGCGTCGCCAAGACACATGAAATGTGGGCGACGTTTCTCCCCGGAAAACCTGACCCGCCACAACTCGACAGACATTTCAAATCACTCCAGCAACGACTGCTCGCCCAAGCCTCGCCCGAGCGCATAGCTGCCACGGGAGTCCTGGGTGCATTGCCGCCCGCCCGGCCCGGCCCGACAGCAGACTACGACAAGTGGTTCTCTGGTTTTCTCGACAAACACATGCACGGACAGGCCGAGGTTCGTGAATTTGGCCTCCTCAATTTCGGCGACTGGTATTCAATCCCCTGGGATTCCTGGGGAAATCTCGAATACGACACCACCCGTTGCTTCTTTCAACAGTATCTTCGAACCGGGGACCGCCGTTTTTTCGACCAGGCCGAAATGGCGGCTCGCCATCTGATCGACGTGGATGTCGTTCATGCGGTCAACCAACCGATACGCGAATATGGCGGCAGCTGGCAAATCGAACCCGGCGCGATCTGGGCTCATGCGGTCGGACACACCGGTGGTTATTACGGCCGGTACGACGGAGAAAAATACCACGACATCGCACCGCTCGTCATGAAAGGCGCCTACCAGTTGGGCCTCGTGGACCTGGGCCATCACTGGATTGGCGGCGCCTTTGATCATTTCCTGCTGACCGGCGACCGCCGAACACAGGAGGTCGCCGTCATGGTTTCCGACGCCATGGCCCGACGGACCCCCACGCGTTACACCGATCATCTGCGTGGAATCGGTTGGCCTTTGCAAATGATGATGGCCGCCTGGGACGCCACCGGCAACCAGGCCTACCTCGCTGCCGCCACCCGCCAATGGCGGCGACTCAGGCAACATCTCGACCCCAAGCGAGGTTGGGTCATCAAGCTGGCATTCGGACACTGCAGCGAACCCAGTGACGCCGGACGGTGTCGCGGCCAGAACGCCTACATGTTGGCACTGACCCTAAGCGGACTGGCTCGTTACCACGAAGCCACCGGCGACCCTGAAGTCCTTGTCGGGTTGTCCGCCGGAATCGACCAGCTGATCCGTGGCTGCTGGAATGAGAAGCACAAGGCCTACCGCACCACAAGCTGCAAACACATGCGGCACATTCCACCATCAGGACAAAATTCTCCGGCCGCGCTCATCGCCCAAGCCATTGCGTATGAGTCAAAACTCACCGGAAATCCCGAACACAAGCGGATCGGCCGAGAGGCTCTGAAAACCCTGATCGCCGCCGGAATCAAGAACCTGCCGACAGAGAACTTGAATGGACAGACCGGATACGGCAGCATGATGTTCCTGTTCACTCCCTATGGCCTGCCTTTGCTTGAAGACCATCCCCAAAAGGTCCCTGATAGGACACAACCATGACTAACGACACCAATCGCCGACAATTCCTCCAACACTCCGCAACCACGACCACCGCTGTGGCCGCAACCGGCATCGTGGGAGCGCACGCTGCTGGCAAGCCGCAATCCAAAACCGTCCGGTTGGGCATCATCGGTTGCGGGGGAATCATGGGACACCATGTCACGGGATTGGTCCAGAGGCGGGAAGATGTTCACTTCTCGTGGCTGTGCGATGTTGATCCCCGACAAATTCGCGCCAAGCAGAACATCATCGGGAACTTTCAGTCGAACGCGCCGCGGACGACACAGAAATTCGAAGACGTCCTGGATGATTCCAACGTCGACGCGGTGATCATTGCCACGCCGCACCACTGGCACGCCCCGATCGGCTTACCGGCTCTCGCACAGGGGAAGGACGTTTACGTTGAAAAGCCCCTCTCCCACGTGTTCAACGAGGGGCCGATGATGATCGAAGCCGCAAAACGTCACGGCCGTGTCGTCCAACAAGGGAGCCAGATGCGCAGCAGTGCCGTCACAGCCAAGGCCGAGGGGCTGCTCAAGGACGGACTGATTGGCGAGGTAATGGTCGCGCGAGCATGGACCGCCGAAACACGGAACGTCGTAAAGCCCGTTCCCGACAGCAAACCACCGGCTGGAGTCGACTACGAGCGTTGGCTGGGTCCTGCTCCCAAGCGAGCCTTCAATCCCCATCGCTTTCACGTGTCGTGGCGAAGGTTCAAAGACTACGCCAACGGTGAGATCGGTGACGACGGCATCCACGATATCGACATGGCCCGCTGGGGACTGGGCAACGACCTTCTGCCGAGCAAGGTCTCAGCCGGGGGCGGCCGGATGATTCTTCACGGCCACAGTTCTGACTACCCCGACAACATGATGGTCCGCTACGAATTCCCCGACGGAAAGGTGATGGTTTACGAGAATTATCCGTTCACAGCCTACGGCATGCACGGGTTCGACAACGGCAACGTCTTCTACGGGACCAAGGGCTACATGATCTTCTCGCGACGAGGAGCCTTCAGCACGTTCCTGGGTCCCAAGAGCCAGCGTGGTCCCACCGAAGGCAAGGAACTGCGAGGCCAGCGAGGATACGCCGAGCACATGGACGACTTTCTGTCGGCCGTACGCACCAGGCGGTCCACCACACGAGCCAACGCCAAAGCAGCTCACCTCTCGTGTGCACTGGTCCACTTCGGCAACATCGCTTACGACACCAACAGCGCGTTGACCTTCGACAGCACTGCCGGACGCTTCCTCGGCAATCCGGCCGCCGACAAACTGCTGGGCAAGTCGTACCGAGAACCCTACGGCCTTCCCGCACTGGCCCAGGCAAAATAGCCACCCACTGACACACACCCAGCCGGAGCCCACCTTTTGGGTGGGAGGGCTGCTGTTGTCCACCGGCCAACTCCTTGCCAACTACAAGCCAGGCAATTCGCCCGCACTGGCCATGGCCTGGAACCGAGCGACTGATCGGGCGAGGCCTTCCTCGAGCGAGGTCAACGGCATGCGCGGAAACAATTCGACGGTGCTGCCTGCATCGAGATCGCAGACAAACGGCATGGTCGTGGCGTCGTCCTCGACGGCGATGTCGAACTCTGAGATTCCGGCTTCCAGGCAGACCTTCTGCAGTGTCTCGAGAAACAACTCGGTCTCCACCGTCCGTCCACGCAGATTCAGCGCGTCGTAACCGTTGAACGGATCGATAGCCGACAAGGAAAACCCGGCTCCCACATCTTCGACAAAATGGAAATGCTCCCGTCCGTGATAGGGCAACCGGTAAGTCTGCTTCAACACCGCAGCCTTGATCGCCGTCGTCGGAGCCGAAGTCAACCCGAGATCCCGGCCCGGGCCATAAGTCGTCGCCAGCCGCAGACTGACCGTCGACACGCCAGTCTCAGCATGGAACGCCTGGGCCACGCCTTCCCCGGCCACTTTCCAATACCCATACAGGTTCGGAGGAAGATACGCCGAATCTGGCGTCACCGAGGCGCCGGGATACAACGAACGCGGGCCATAGACCGCCGCCGAACTTGCGTACACGAAACGCTGGAGCGAATCGCCCAACTGCCTCGCAGCACGGAACATGTTCACCGTCCCCGCAACGTTGACGTCCAGGCCCTCCATTGGACGGGCCTGGCAGTCGGGGGTCTGGTATGCCGCCAGGTGAATGATCGCCACCGGTGCCGCCGCGACGATCGCTGAGGCGACCTGTTCCGGATCGGTGATATCCCCAGCGGTAAATCGGATCCGATCGTGGTACTCCCGAGGAATTCGACTAAAATCCTCGCGCCGACTGAACCCCACCACATCGTCGACCCCATTCTCCAGCAAGTGCACAACCGTGGCAGCGCCGATGCACCCAGTCGGGCCACTGACAAATACTGTGGACATCTCCGGTGGTTCCTTTGAAAAGATGAGCCAGTCCGACCAACCACGTTTCGTGCCCAGCCATTCGCCAGCATCACTACGCGGACAACTTCCGACAGTGGAGAAAACCGCTAAAGAGATCAACTCGACGGGAGCCATTCTGGCCCCACTTGACTGTCAGCGAGTTCTCTCAACGTGCCAACAAAAAGCACCTGGCACTCGGTGAACAGAACCAACAGCATCCCCGGGACGAAACACCGGATCCAACTCCGCAACAGCATTGCGGTCGTCTCCCCCTGTATCATCCACTCGCACTCACGGAGCGGATCGGCAAGAATGGACACCGACTTCGACAGCCCCACACCGCATTCGATCGTCCTCCCAGATGACACGCACCACACTCCTCAAGCTGGCGTTCGCCGGGATAATGGTCCTCGCCCTGGCGTCTACGACACGGTCCGCCGACCCCACCCGTCCAATCGATTTTGACCAGACGGTAGCTGCTTTGCTGGCAACCCATTGCCTGGACTGCCATAGCGGCACATCCCCCAAGGGGGGACTGGACCTGACAACCCACGGCCGCGCCATCCGTGGTGGCGAGACTGGCCCCGCATTTGTCTCCGGTCGCCTCGACACCAGCCTGGCCTGGAAGCGTGTGGTCGCTGGTGAAATGCCACCCAAGAAACGCCTCTCCAAGAACGAGCAGGCAGTGTTGAAGCAGTGGATTCTTCAAGGTGCTCGCTGGGGCACAGATCCGATCGATCGCTTCCGGTACACAACCACCACCCGCGCCGGAACCGA
>CAZYAZ010000021.1:47914-70317 GCA_964646205.1 uncultured Planctomycetaceae bacterium
TGGGGACGCCACTGGCTGGACGTCGTTCGCTTCGGAGAAAGCAATGGATTTGAACGAAATGGCCCCCGGAAAAATTTTTGGCCCTATCGCGACTGGGTCATCGACGCGTTGAACCAGGACATGCCTTACGACCGTTTCGTTCGCCTGCAATTGACCGGCGACCTTCTGTTGCCTGGACGGCAGGGGGCCGCGTCCGCCGGTTTTCTCGTCGCGGGTGTCCACAACACTGTCGTTGGAGGCAGCAAACGAATGAAGCTTCTGGCCAGGCAAGACGAGTTGGAGGATCTCGCCGCCAGCGTGGGCCAGACGTTCCTGGGCCTCACGGTCAATTGCGCAAGGTGTCACGACCACAAGTTCGACCCCATCCCAACGACCGAGTACTACCGGATCATTTCCGCGTTGGATGGCGTCAATCATGGAGAACGTGAAGTCGCCGACTCGACCGTCGCCGGAGAGTTGGCCGTTGTGACAAAACGTGTCACAGCCCTTACAACGCAACTCCGTGCCATCGAAACCACCGTCCGCAAACAGATCCTAAAAAAACGCAAGGACTCTCCGAGCGACGACGATCGATCCAGTCGACCTCGCCCATTTGCCGAATGGCAATTTGACGACGATCTCCGCGACACAATCGGAAAACTTCACGGTCGCTCGGTTGGAGGAGCACGACTCGAAAACGGCGCATTGGTTCTCAACGGCAAAACGGCCTACGTTCAGACTGCGCCCCTCGACACTCAACTTGCTGAGAAGACTCTCGAAGCCTGGATTCAACTCGACAACCTTACCCAGCGTGGGGGTGGCGCGATCAGCATCCAGACCCCCGGTGGGCTTGTCTTCGATTCAATCGTCTTTGGGGAACGCGAGGCTGGGCAATGGATGGCTGGCAGCAATGGCTTCGTCCGCACGAAATCATTCAACGCTCCGCAAGAATCCCGGGCAACCACCACACCGGTCCATTTCGCAATCACCTACCGGGCCGACGGCACCATCACGGGATACCGTGATGGCCAGCCTTATGGAAAACCCTACAAAACTGGCTTCCAGCGCTACGCTCCTGGGAAAGCTGAGATAATTTTTGGCCTGCGGCATGCACCCGTGGGAGGCAACAAAATGCTTTCCGCTCGTATCCTTGAAGCCCGACTGTACGATCGCGCACTGTCACCGGAAGCCGTCGCAGCCTCGGCAGGCAAACCGAGCTCTTTCGTACCGGTCCGCGAATTGCTTGCCGCCATGAACACGGCTGAACGCAAGAAACACACTGCGTTGAAGACGCAACTCGCCCCACTCCTGGCCCAACAACAGACACTCAACCAGAAAACGCGTTCCAAGCTCTACACCATTACGCCCCGCCAGCCCTCGGAGATGAAAGTCCACATCCGAGGCAGTGTCACCAACTACGGCCCCGTCGTTAAGCCGGGGGGAATTGCGGCCGTGCCGGGACTTCCCGCCGAGTTTCAACTCGCCTCCAACTCCGGCGACGCCGATCGACGCAAGAAACTCGCCGACTGGATCACTGCACCGGGTAACGGACTTTTCGCCCGTGTCATCGTCAATCGTATCTGGCATTACCATTTCGGACAGGGTTTCATCACCACGCCCAGCGATTTCGGTTTCAACGGTGGAAAACCCAGCCACCCCCAATTGCTGGAATGGCTCACGTCTCGGTTTGCTCAGGACAAATACAAACTCAAGTCGCTCCATCGACGCATCCTTCTCTCCTCCACCTACCGACAGGGATCGCAATCCAGTCCGGCCGGAATGGCAATCGACTCCGAAAACAGGCTGTTGTGGCGAATGACTCCGCGGAGGGCTGAGGCCGAGGTTGTTCGCGATTCCATCCTTGCGGTCGCGGGCCAACTCAATCCTCAACGTGGTGGACCAGGTTTCGAGGACGTTTCAATCGTCCCCAACAATGGAACCACCTACTACCAACCGGTCGACCGCGACGACCCCGCCCTGCAGCGACGCACCATTTATCGGTTCACGCCCCGTGGTGGCCGCACCGCGATCCTGGACACCTTTGATTGCCCCGACCCCTCGACGGCCGCCCCCACGCGCAATGTGACAACTACGCCGCTACAGGCATTGAGCCTGCTCAACAACCCCTTCATTCTCCGCATGGCAACCCGCATGGCCCAACGGATTTCCGAGGAAACCGGCAACGGTGTCGAGAAGCAAGTGGTCCGAGCCTGGCAACTCGCCATCCAGCGTGCCCCCAACAAGCGTGAGCACCGCCTCTCGTGCGAACTTGTCCGAAAACACGGTTTGGACGCTCTGTGCCGCGGGCTCTTCAACGTCAATGACTTCGTGATCATCGAGTAGCACGTGATTCCCGACTACCAGACTTTCGATAGACGCCAACTCCTGCACTGGGGAAGCCACGGTTTGGCCGCCACCGCGGTCGCCGGAATGTTGCAATCGGACACCCCGGCCAGCGCTGCCCCTCCCGCTCCCGGCACGCTACCCAAAGCACGCCGTGCCATACAGATTTCACTCATCGGTGGCATGAGTCACGTCGACTCGTTCGATCACAAACCAGAACTCGACCGGCACCACGGCCAGTCGCTAAAAACCGACGAAACACCCGACATCTTTTTTGGTCGCGTCGGCCTGCTCCGACGCAGCGACTGGAAATTCAAACAGCGAGGCGAAAGTGGACTCTGGATCTCGGACATGTTCCCGAAAATCGCGGGAATGGCTGACGAACTCCTGCTGCTGAGGTCCATGGTCTCCGATTCTGCCAATCACACGCCCGCCCTGTTTTTCTTGAACAGTGGCTTCGGAGCCAACGGTTTCCCTTCAACCGGTAGCTGGCTTTCCTATGGACTCGGCAACGAGTCGCAATCGCTCCCAACCTTCGTGGTACTCCCCGATGCCCGTGGTGGGCCAAACGGAGGGGCCAGCAACTGGAGCAGTGGTTTTTTGCCGGCCCAGCACCAGGGGATCGTTTTCCAGGGTGGCGACCAACCTGTCCGCGATCTCTTTCCAGCAACCAAACAGCCTCCAGGCCGTGACGAGGCTGTCAAACGCTTCCTCGCTTCGCTTTCTCAACGAACCCCCGACAACTCCGACAACAGCCTGCTGGACGCCCGTATCCGCAGCTACGAATTGGCCGCCAAGATGCAAGCATCTGTTCCGGAAGTCAGTGATCTTTCGGGAGAGCCGCGGCATATCCAGGACATGTACGGACTTCACGACAAAACCACCTCCGATTGCGGCCGCCGGTGCCTGTTGGCGCGTCGCCTGCTGGAACAGGGGGTCCGGTTCGTGCAGATCTATTCGGGAGGCCCCATCGCTGGTAGCCCACGGGCCAGTTGGGATGCTCACGAAAGCGTACGGCAAAACCACGGATTCGAGGCGTCCCGGATCGACCGCCCCGTTGCGGCACTGCTCAAGGATCTCCGGCGGCGAGGAATGCTTGACGACACACTGGTCATGTTCACCACCGAATTTGGGCGAACACCGTTCGCACAATCAGCCGCCAACGCCGTGGGCCCAGGCCGCGACCACAACCGTTACGGGTTTGCGGGCTGGCTGGCTGGTGCCGGCGTACGACGTGGGAGCTCCCATGGCTCGACCGACGACGTCGGCTGGAAGGCCGCCGAACACCCCATGCCCTGGCACGATTTCCATGCCACACTACTCCACCTGCTGGGCATCGACCACACGCGTCTGACCTACTACCACAATGGGATTCAACGACGCCTGACCAACGTACACGGCGAGATCCACACAGGCGTCCTGGCCTAACCCACACACTCACCACCTTTCGACAAGGCTGCCGCCATGCTCACCCGGATGAGTTTTCGACTCCTATTGACCAGCCTGACATTCGGCGTTGTCACGGCATCATGCAACTTTCTTGCGGCAGCCGTCCCCACCGACGCCGCCGATGTCATCCAACAATCCGGAGTTCAGGGCGGCCTGGTGATTCACCTTGGCTGCGGGAAAGGCGAACTCACCGGTGCTCTGCGAATCAACCCTCGCTACCAGGTGCACGGACTGGATCGTGATGCCACTGGGGTCGATGCCGCTCGAAAACACTTGCTCGAACGGGGTGTTTATGGGCATGTCACCGCGAGTCGACTGGCCGGCAGTGAACTGCCACTTGTTGATGGACTGGCAAATCTGTTGATCGTCGACGACGCCCAGGGGATCCCTCGCTCCGAGATGCTCCGGATTCTCGCTCCCCAGGGCGTCCTGATGACACGTTCGGCCGCCGGATGGACGCGTCATCAAAAACCCCGTCCGGGCGACATCGACGACTGGACCCATTACTTGCATGACTCCAGTGGCAATGCGGTGGCCCACGACACCCAGGTCGGCCCGCCGCGCCACATGCAGTGGGTCGGCAGCCCGCGATGGTCGCGGCACCACGATCGCATGGCAAGCATGAGCGCCATGGTCTCCGGCGGTGGCCGACTGTTCTACATCATGGACGAGGGGTCTCGAGTCTCGATCCAATTGCCTCCCGACTGGAAACTTGTCGCCCGGGACGCCTTCAACGGGACCATCCTCTGGAAACAACCATTCGAGAACTGGCACAGCCACCTCTGGCCCCTCAAGAGTGGCCCGACTCAACTCGCAAGACGACTCGTCACCGACGGAAACCGGATTTACGTCACGCTTGGACTCAAGGCTCCACTGAGCGTGATCGACGCAGCCACTGGCCGGCGGCTGCACGACCTTCCGGACAGTGCCGGAACCGAAGAAATGCTGGTCAACAACGATTCAGTGTTTGCGATGGTCAACGATGGCGACTCGGCGTTGGTGAAATACAACGTGGAATTGAACCTCGGCGACCAGGGGCGAGTCGCGCGACAATTCGAATGGAACCGCCAACCACGTCGACTGGTTGCCTGGAATGCCACCACGGCAAAGAAAGCGTGGCAGGTTAGCTCGCGAATCGCTCCGTTGACACTGGTCGTCGGGCCGAAGCGGGTCTATTACCACGACGGCGAAAACATCGTGGCCAGGGACCGGGACACTGGCAAAACCGCCTGGTCAGCAGTCGGCCCGGTCAAAACAAAAATCAACTTCAATTTCGGACCCAAGCTCGTTCTTTACAAGGACGTCATCCTGTTCGCCGGCGGTGACCGCACCATGCGGTCCCTCGACGCCGAAACGGGAAAACTTCTTTGGACCGCTCCCCATGACCAATCGGGTTACCAGTCTCCCGAGGACCTGCTGGTGATGCAGAATCTCGTATGGTCGGCGCCAACCACTCGCACCAAGGACACGGGCGTTTACACCGGCCGCAACCCACGCACCGGAAAGATCGTCAAATCCTTTTCTCCGAACGTCGAGACATACTGGTTCCACCACCGTTGTTACATCGCCAAGGCCACCGACCGCTTCCTGCTCCCCTCACGGACCGGCATCGAGTTTGTTGATCCACAGAAACAGGCCTGGGACATCCACCACTGGGTCCGAGGTGGCTGCCTGTACGGCATCATGCCGTGCAACGGCCTGCTCTATGCTCCACCACACAACTGCGCGTGCTACCCCGAAGCCAAGCTGTACGGGCTCAATGTGCTCGCCCCAAAAACGGCCACCCGCCGTCGCCCCAAGCCACTCTCCGACGAGGAGAGATTGCGGCGAGGGCCGGCGTTCGACGAATTGCAGAAAATTGCCTCCACCACGACCAACCCCGCCGACTGGCCCACCTATCGTCATGATCGCGGGCGAAGTGGTTCCACACCTTCGGCGGTCTCCCCCAACCTTGCCCCGGCATGGCAAGCCAAACTCTCAGGACGCCTCACCAGTGTCGTTGTCGCCGACGGCCGACTCTACGTCGCAGAGACCGACCGGCACACGCTTCACGCGATGGACGCCAGTTCCGGAAAGGCATTGTGGTCCCACACGGTCGGTGGCCGAATCGATTCGCCTCCCACCATCTCGGGGCCTCGTGTCCTGTTCGGTTCCGCTGACGGGCAAGTCCATTGCCTACGGGCAAGTGACGGCAAACTGGGTTGGAGTTTTCAAGCGGCTCCAGCCGACCGTCGAATGATGGCGTTCGAACAACTCGAATCAACATGGCCTGTTCACGGCAATGTTCTCTTGCGGGACGGTGTCGTCTACACGGTCTCGGGCCGATCCACCTACCTGGATGGTGGCCTGCGGATGTTGCGTCTCGACGCACGCACCGGCTACAAACTTTCCGAAACAGTGATGGACGACAAGGATCCCCGCACCGGCAAGAATCTACAGTCCACGCTCCAGACCCTCCAGATGCCCGTCGGCCTTCCCGACATTCTCTCCTGTTCCGACGACCGGGTTTTCATGCGAAGCCAGGCTTTTTCGTTCGATGGAGAACGGTTGGCCATGGGACCGCACTCGGGCAATCCGGCAGTGCAAGGCTCGGTTCAAAAGGGAAAAAACGCGCACCTCTTCGCCCCGATGGGCTTTCTGGATGGAACCTACTTCCACCGAGCGTACTGGGTCTTCGGACGAAGTTTTGCAGGCGGACACGCGGGGTATCACCAAGCCGGAAAATTCACTCCGTCTGGCCGGATGCTCGTCACTGATGGAGAGACGATATTCGGATTCGGACGCAAGCCGCAGTACTACCGCTGGACCACGACAATCGAACACCAACTCTTTGCGGCACCGTCCACTCCGCCTCAAGAAGCTCGCTCGTCGGTCGACGAAAAGACCGCCAGAAAAAATGCCCGCCGTGGCAACACATCGATGGTCCATGTCCCCAAGACACCCATCCTCAACCCCAAGGGAACCCCTCTCACAATCCAGGCCTGGGTTCGCGTCCAGCGACAAAATGGGGTTGTCGTCGCACGGGGCGGTCCGGCCGCCGGCTTTGCCCTGATCGTCGTCAACGGCAAGCCCCGCTTCCTGGTCCGCAACGCGGGCGCTTTGGCAATCGCCACCAGTCCGACCACGATCACCGGTCGCTGGGTCCACCTGACCGGCCGCCTCAAAACCGACGGATCCATGCAGCTCTTTCTCAATGGAAAACCCAATGCCACGGCCAAGTCAGCCGGCCTCCTCAAATCCGATCCGATCCAGTCCATGGAAATCGGTGGCGACGACCAGGGTGCTGTCGGCACCTACAAAAGCCCCTTTTCACTAACGGGACAAGTTGACGATGTGCGGTTGTTCTTCGGGTCAGTGACTGACTCCGAGATAGCCGCACACCATGACGACCCCACGAGTTCGAAGACGGCAGCCGCCCGGCTCGTTCTGAACTACAATTTTGACGACGGAAAAGCTCGCGACCAAACCAAGCATGGCCACGACGGTCAAATCTCGGGTGTCAAGACGGTCAAATCTCAACGTGGTTTGGCGCTTCGGTTTACCGGAAAACCGGGCCGACAGGCTGGCTCTTTCGTCAAGCCTCGCTGGACCAGTGATATTCCACTCATTGTCCGAGCGATGACCAAGGCCGGTTCGACCCTGTTCGTCATGGGACCACCGGACCTGGTCGACGAAGAGGAATCATTCCGCCTGCTTGTCGGAAAGGCCAAGACCATCCAGGACAAATTGGCAAAACAGGATGCCGCCCTGAAAGGCAGCCAGGGAGCAGTGCTGCTGGCCGTATCGGCCAACGACGGAAAGACGCTGGCTCGAACAACCGTGGATGCGTTACCCACCTGGGATGGCCTCGTGGCCGCTCGCGGCCGTCTCTACCTCTCCACCACCGACGGCCGAGTGATTTGCCTGGCGCCGAAAGCCATCGCTCCCTAGCCGGCTTTCACTCATTTCTCCGGTTCGGCTTTTGGTGCGGGAAGGTTCCTGATCCACTCTTCAACCAGCGACACGGCCCTGCGATCGGCAAACTTTGTCGCCAGCTGGGGCATTTGGCCGCGACCGCGAATTTCAAGTCGCTTCAACAACACGGACCGTTTCGGGTCACCCGGAACCACCAGCCGTGGATCCTTCAACTTGAAACTGTCGTGCAGGGGCTTCACGTCAAGCAGCTTGGCTTTCGCGATTGGAGTCGCGAAGTTGAGTTCGATCTGTGCATTCCCACCGCCTGCGGCAACGTGACACTGTGCACAATTGGCATGCAGGTACGAACGGACTCTCAATTCGAGGCTTTCGCCGTCAACGTAAGGATCGACCAGGGCGCCCTTGGTCAGCAGGCGACCTGCCAGCATGTGACCCGCAGGCAACTCCGGCTTGTACTTGGCCACGTCTCGCTTCACCGCCGCGGCGTCCGCCCCATCATCCTCCAGTTGTTTCTTGAACCTCGCCTTCAATTCGTCTGCCGTCGCCACCGAAGACACACCCAACTCCGCAAGCAAGCTCAGTTGATTGACTGCGGCGCCTCCGTGAACGTGATTTCGATTCATCTGGACCGTTGACAGTCCCAACACGTATTCCGCGGCGCGACTGTGGCACACCATGCACTCTGAACGCGACGGGTAATGCCAGGTCTGTTTCCGCACTTCGCCGTCATCTCCAAGCACGTCAAACTCCTGGTCCTTTCCACCACTCTTGACCAGGACCGCGTCTGTCTGTTCGGCGTTCCAACGGTACGAATACCCAACCCATTCTCCCTGTTGTCGATGCAGCAAACGCGTCTCCACCCAGCGTTTCAAACCAGTCCCCCGGCCGGCCTTGTTCGGGTCGGCGATACTCAGCCCAAACGACTTGACCACGACCGTCCCATTGGGGAATGACCAACCGCGAGTCTCATTCCCCGTGTTGACCTTCTGCACGACGCGAAGCCCCTGCTTGTCCTGGACAACGGCCAGTGCGATGTACCGCTGCTTGTGAGCTCCGTCGGACCACAGGGGGGAATTGACACTGTAGGGAATCAATGCGGAATGGACCTTGTGCCCTTTTACCGACTCGAACAAACCGGTGCGGCTAAGTCGACGGGGAAACTTCTGGCGAGGAGACTTGGCGACCGGGGAACGCCGCAACGCATAAAACGTTGTCGGTTTCCGATAATCGACCAGCAACATGTTTCCAGTCGCGTCGTGGCCAAAGCCCACAAGTTGGAGGGTCGTGTCGGCTATTTCTTTGTGCCAAGCGACCTTTTCGCCATCCATCTTCCCGGCCCAGATCTTGCCGGTTGAATAATCCCCGTAGATGTAGGCTCCGTAGAGATCCTTGAACGATTTGGCCGTGTACACCACACCACCGGTCATCGACCTCGCTTCGGAATGCGGGTGTTCGAAAGTTGGCTTCACATGCGGCGCCGGCCCCAACTCCCTTTGCAAATAGAAGGGATGAGACCCCTCGTAAACGCTCCAGCCAAAATTGTCCCCTTTCTGAACACGGTAAATCTGCTCCCACAGATCCTGTCCATTGTTGCCCACCCAGATGTCGCCGGTGAGCGGATCAACCGACAAACGCCACGGGTTCCTCAATCCAAAGGCCCATGTCTCCGGCCGCACCCCTTTCTGTCCCACGAACGGATTGTCCGTGGGAACCGAATATGTTTTTCCCTTTGCCGGTTTGTCGACATCGATTCGCAACACTTTGGCCAGAAGCAAATCCATCTTTTGGCCGGTGAGATTTGTGTCCGAGTCGGAGGTCCCGTCGCCCGAGGTGATGTAGAGCATCCCATCGTGGCCGAAGCCAATGGCCGCGCCGTTATGGCCGTTCGAGTCCCAACTGAGAATGACCCGCTCCGCTTTATCAACCAGTGCGAACCCCTTTTGTGGATCGAGCGTCAACTCGATGACCGTGCACTCCTTTCCACTTGGCGTTTTTGATTTGCGGTCCCCGCCCAGGTAGATCCGGCCGTTTTTCAGGAATTCCGGATGAGTGCACAGGCTGTACTGGATGCCCTCACAGGTGTGCAACACCTCGTACTTTCCCGTCGCTGGATCGTCAAACGTTCTACACAAACGCTTTCCCCCGCGATCGATGAACAGGAGCCGAGTCGACCCCGGCTGCAGCATCACGAACATCGGATTGTCCAAGCTCAACTTCGGGTAAATCGGCTCGACGGTGTAGGGCAGGGGGGGGTCCGGCCGGCCCACGACATGACTATCGAGTGTCGACAGGTTCTTTTTCAACGTCTTGACGGCCTCCGGCACCTCCACGGTTTTCGAAACGTCACCGGCCCGAGCGGTGACCGCGATCACACCAAACACCGTGGACAACAGAACAGTTCGACACAGACAGTTCATTTCTTGTTCCGAATAATGACACTTGGGAGCCGGCCCGTTTTCCGAGGATGCCGGGACACCCCATCCTACGATGACACCCGGTTGCTGCCCACCCGGCCCGTGTTATCCTTGCCGTCGTGGTCATCTCACTGGTTTCAAATCGGATTCTTCGACATGCCCCGTTGTTCAAGACACCCCCGGCTACTCAAATTCATCGTGTCCGCAATCGCCCTTGCCGCGGTGACATCGAGCACAGTCAACGCCACGGCCGCGGCCCCTTCACCCCCGGCCAAACCACTCAATGTGTTGCTGATAACCGTTGACGATATGAACTGCGATTCGGTGGGAATTTATGGCTGTCCGATCAAAGGAATCACCCCCAACATTGACAGGCTGGCATCCCAGGGAATGAGGTTCGAACACGGGCACGTAACAATCGCCATTTGTCAGCCCACCCGCGCCGTCTGGATGACGGGGCGTTACCCCCACCGCAACGGAGCACTCGGGTTTGATCCCATCAAACCTGGAGTCCCCACGCTCCTCGAAACCCTCAAGCGATCCGGTTACCACACGGGCATTCTCGCCAAAGTGCCTCATGTCGTACCCACCCGAGGCCAGCACTGGGACGTCGTCGTCCCCGCCAGAAATCTCGGGACCGGTCGCAACCCCGACCTTTATTACAAACACACGAAAGATTTTCTCGAACAGGCTGCCACTGAGGGAAAACCCTTCTTCCTGATGGCCAACTCCCAGGACCCCCACCGCCCGTTTGCCGGAAGTCAGCAGGAACGCAACAAGATCCGAAAAACACGAAAAAACAAAAAGACGAAGAACAAGACCGTTCCACAAAAAGAACTCACACTGGCCCCCATCCCTCGCCGTTATCACCCCGACCAGATCCCTGTCCCCGGTTTCCTCCCGGACCTCCCGGCAATCCGGAAAGAATTGTCACAGTACTATGCTTCCGTGCACCGGGCCGACAGGATTGTCGGCGCCGTACTGAAGGCCCTGGATGACGCGAATCTCAGCAAATCGACGCTTGTCATGTTTCTCTCCGACCATGGCATGCCACTGCCATTTGCGAAAACAAACTGCTGGCGGCACTCGACTCGAACCCCCTGGATCATCAGGTGGCCCGGTGTTGTCCGTCCCGGCCAACACGATCAGCGGCACATGGTTGCCGGCATCGATCTCGCACCAACAATCCTCGACGCTGTTGGACTTCCTCAATTGCCACAGTCCGACGGACGCTCATTTCGCGCCGTGCTGAACCGTCAATCACAGGCCGATCGCGATCACGTCATCACCCACATCAATCGCACCGCGGGAAAACGAGCATACCCGATGCGTTCGGTCATCGAACGACGTTACGGTTACATCTTCAACGCCTGGAGCAATGGCACCACTGTCTTTCGCAATGAATCGCAGGCTGGACTGACCATGAAGGCAATGAAAACAGCGGCAGCCTCAAATCCGAAGATTGCGGCACGTGTCCAACTGTTTCTCAAACGCGTCCCGGAAGAACTCTACGACTATCAATCCGACCCTGACGCGAAACACAACCTGGCCACCGACCCACAACACAGCCAGACCTTGGCACGCCTGCGAGCCCGGCTCCTCGACCACATGCGATCAACCGACGACCCGCAACTATCCGCTTTCGCCCAGGCCATCGGACAATCCAACTGACACCATAAAAAAAAAACGGGAGAACACCGGTTTGGTGTTCTCCCGTTTTGATCAGTCTACTTAAGACGATCGTTCTTGCCGCGAAAACAAAAACTACTTCTTCGCGGGAGTGGCCGGCAATTTCCCAGCCTTCAGACGATCCCCGTAAGTTTCCTTCTTGTCCTTGGCAACCTTGACCTTCTCGGTCTTCGTCAATGCTTCGACGATCTTGGCCACAACTTTGCAGTTCTTGGCCGGAAGGTTCTTCGCCATTGCGGCACCGTAATCGTTACGGGGCTTGCCCTTCTCACCAGTCTTCTTCTTACGGTGACAAGTGTTGCACTTGGCCTTTGTGGCAGCCTTGACATTCTTGTATTTGCCAAGAAACGCCTTCTGGTACTGCGGTCGGGCGTCGGCTTCTGTCGCTGCCATGAAGGCAAACGCCAAAACCGCCACACCGCCGAGTGTCAAAATCTTCTTCATCCAACTGTCTCCCGATTCAATGATCTCGCTGAGTCGTCGGCCAGTCCGAAACCATTTCGGAAACCTGCTTTGCTGCCTCGGATTCACCGAAGCAACTTTCGACGTCGCGTCGCATCAACCATCATTTAATTGAATTGAAATCGGCCTGTCAACCGAATGGCTACGTCTACCGGATCGGCAAAATGGTCACTCTTGGAAAACTGGGGGATCCACTGTTCCGCGACACGTTGCCAATAGACATCAGTAACACTTCACCAGCTATCGACACAATCCACCTCGGCCACACAGACACTTTCTCAAAAGTCTGCAAACGGACAACGGCGTGCTACTCCGCGATCAGCCGTCTGCGGAATCCCGTTCCGCAGCCAGGCTTTCGACGAAACCGGCATTCTCGTCAATCGCTCGGGCCAATCCGTCCGGTCCGCCATCGATGTCCAGCCGTCGGGCCAGGAACATGAATTCCGCCGTATCGCGGTCCGGGACTGTGAGGTCACGCGCATCACCCCGAACCACCCGCAGGGAATCAATCAACCGCCGCTGAAATACGTAGGCTCCTCGCAGCGACGACCAGACCTGGTGATTCAGCACCCCGGCGTCGTGGAGCGAGTCGATTGCCTGCAGTGTATTGGTCGTCCGAACCCCGGAGAACCGATGGCCATGCTCCAACTGCCAGCCCTGTACCAGGTACTCCGAATCCACAAGGCCGCCGGGACTGAGTTTGGCGTTCAACGAACCGGCCCGCACCAGTTGACGCACTTGTCGATCCCGCATCGCTCTCATCGCAGCAACGTCAAACGCCCCATCACTGTAGAGCCAATTGTCCCTGAGCATTTCAAGTTCGGCTCCCAGGGATTGGCTTCCCGCAACCGCCCGGAGTTTGACCAGCGCCTGCCGCTCGAATGGCCACGCCGGCCCATCGTCGCGGTAATACGAAGCAAACGCCTGAAGCGAACTTGCCAGCGGCCCTGCCTGGCCATGAGGCCTTAAACGAAGATCAATTTCAAAAACACCGGCCCGATTTGACCTGATTGCTCCCAGCAATCGCTCGACGACCCGCCGGTAGAATTCTGCGACCGCCGACACGTCTGTTTTTTCATCCGCGTGCGTATCGTAAACACACACCAATTCAATATCAGAGGCAAACCCCAACTCCTGGCCGCCAAACTTTCCCAACCCAACAATCGACACCCGCCCAGGTGGCAAAACTCCCATCTTGCCGGCGACATCTTGGCAACAGATTTCCAAGGCTCGTGCGACCACGCAGTCAGCAACATCGCCCAGTTCACGAGAAAACTGACCAAACTCACGATCCGGCCAGACAATGTGCCTCATATCGGCTACGAACATTTCACGGTCTTTAAACGCATTGAGACTCGCAACACGAGCCTCCCAATCGCAACATCCATCGATCTCTTCCGACAATTCTCGCAACAATTCGGATCGTTCTCGCGGCCGCTGGATCAATTCCACGTCCGTCACCAGGGGAAACAACGTCTGCTGCTGCAATCGCAACACATCCTGCCACAGAAACTCACTCACCCCAAGAACTCTCGCCAAGGTCGCCAACACCTCCGGTTTCTCAAGTGAGGTCACCTGTGCGGCCCAGTCCTCCTGTTGGAACAGATCCGACAGCAACTCACGAAACTGCCTCAGGGCAGACAACGGATTGGGGGACTTTGGCAACAGGTGGGTGAAGTGCTTGATCAACACCACAACGGTCTGCAATTCCCTGACCCGCCTTGGATCTGTCAACTTGTTTCCAGACACATCCACGACGTGAAGCCGGTCGCGAACACGATTGCCCTCGGTTGCAACCACCAGTCGCCGGATTTCGATCCCCGCAAGCGAGAGCGCATGGGCGCATTCGTAGAGGAATCCAACGGTGTCGTCGGCCTGAATCGTCAGCACTGTCGCGGAACCGGACACGTCATTATCCACCACGATCTCAACCGGCAGCAATCGTCCACCCGGGTCCTCGACCGCCGTCACATGGCGAGCGACGCGATCGGTCAGCCTTGCCAGAACGTCTTCTCCGTGGCCGGCAGCGGTTTCCTCCACGAACTCCACGAGGTCACAGTGGTACTGCGACCACAACAAATCCCAGTCCGCCGCAACCGGCACACGCACTTCGAACGTATCGACACACCGCGACCGTCCGCCGGGAACATCCTGTGTGAAGGCGTGCCCGCTAACGATATCCACTCCGTGGACCACGAGAAGCCCGCAAATGGCCACGAGCAACTCCCGGGAATCAAATGAGACCAGGGTCAACTCGGCCCGCCCGGCCTCCAACCAGACCGGCTCAACCATCACCGTTCCAAATCGGTCCAATTCCTCCAACAACATCTGGTGCCGAGACCTCTGTTCGGCGCTGAACACCTCCAGGTACAGCGGCTCGCTAAATGCCTCCGGTTGCCCCACCTGAGCCTCTTCGACCGGCCCACCAAGAATCCGGTCAAACACCTCCCGGATTTCACGACAGTGCCCTACATAATGCGTCGCAAACTGTTCGGCGTCAGCAAAATCCAACCGCCTGGCAAGATACGACAACTCGCCCTCGTCACCGGGCAACGTGTGCACCTGCTTGTTGTGCATCAATTGCAGTGAGTGTTCGATCGAACGCAACAACAGGTAGCCACTGGACAATTTGCGATACTCATCGGCACGCAAGCAGCCCGCAGCGGCCAGAGCAGCCAAAGATCGGAGCGTATTGGCACCCAGGATTTCGGGATGCTGCTCGACGTGCTGCAATTGAAGAAATTGAGTGACAAATTCTATGTCCCGAATCGAGCCCACACCCGACTTCACTTCACCATGTTTCCGAACGTCGCGTGGCAATTCGGCCTCAATCCTTCGCTTCATCTCTCTGACCGTCTCACCTCCCCCCGCAACCGCTCCTCGCTCGCGCAACAACCGCGTCACGTCCTCCAGCACCCGGTTCCCCAACTGGTCGTTTCCCGCAACCACACGAGCCTTGACCAGGGCCTGCAATTCCCAAGGTGCCGCGTGCGTCTCCAGGTAGTCCCCGTAGGCCCCCACCTCAGCCACCAGTGGCCCCGAGCGGCCCCACGGACGCAATCGCATGTCCACCCGGTACAGGAACCCTTCAGCCGTCATCCGCCCCAACTCGCGAACCAGTTGCTGGCCAATCCGCAGAGTCTCGACCGATTGCCTTTCGCTCAACAACAAAAGGTCCACATCCGAACTGTAATTCAACTCCTCCCCACCAAGTTTGCCCAAGGCAATCACCGCCAAGGCTGACCCGTCGGCCGACTCGTTACCGACAAGCCCTAGCACCGCCTGGATCGTCGCGTCGGCCAACAGCGACAACTGAAGCGTCACGCGGCGGAGATCCATCAGACCAAAACAATCACACGCCGCGATCCGCAGCAGTTCCCACCGCTGAATCCTCCGCACGGCGTCGATCCCGCCAGAATCGTCTGCCGAAGCCGCCTCATTCATGTCCGCAAGAAATTCGTCGCGGCTACGGACTTCTGCCAGCGACTTCGACTCGGCCAACCGCTTGAGACAATCTGGCCGCTTCAGCAATAGCCCGGTGAGAAACTCGCTGTTGGCAAACAGGCGAACAAGAATTTCCACGGCGCGGGGACGTGCTTCCAGGTAAGCCAACCATCCGGCAGTATCGCCCCACTGACTCAAACAACGACGCAGATTTCGAAGTGACAGATCCGGAGCAGCCGTCTGGCCCATCGTGCCCAGAAGAGACTCGAGCAAGCCCACTGACAGCACCGAGCCGCCTGCGAGTTCTACGAGGCCTCGCCAATCGGCCATCGCCGTCGATGGGTCAACAAACCCCATCCCGGCGAGCGATTCCGTCACACGCGAATCGTCAGAGCCTGCGGGCTGCAACAGCCAGCCGGCCGTTTCCGCGTACATACCCCAACTCCCAGCGGTGGCACCACCACACTGTCAGGCCCACAGAAACTTCAACGGACGACATCACAAGTTGGCATCGCTTTGCGGAATTCCGAAACGGCTTCCTCGCTCACATCGGTAAAGCTGAGGTTGAGTTGTTTCAGCGCAGACAATTTCAACAGGCTCTTGAGCGACTCATCGCTGACCTTGGTGCTGGAAAGATTCAATGTCTGCAACTTGAGATGGCCCGCAAGAGCCTCGACCCCCTTGTCTCCGATTCCGGTTGAATCGAGATTGAGCCACTCCAATTCCGCCATCCCTGCCAAGTGCTTGACCCCCTCGTCGGTCACTTGAGTGGACCATAGGTTCAACCTCTTCAACTGGTCCAGCGTGGCCAGGTTCGCCAGCCCTGCATCGTCGACCAGCGTTTCACTGAGATCAATCCGCTCGACCCCCTTGGCTCCGGCCAGCACTTTCAACCCGATTCCCTGGACAGCCGTGTCTCGCAGGACCACCGTCTTGAGTCCCGGCATACCACCCAGAACGCCCAGGCCCTTGTCCGACACACCGGTGCGAAACAGGTTGATTTCACGCAACTTGCTCATTCCGGCCAGAGAAGCCAGGCCAGCATCTGAAATCGCCGTGTCCTCCAACACAAGCGACGTCAGGCCTGTCAATTCCGAGATGGATGCCAACCCGTCGTCGGTGACTTGGGGATTCCGCAATTTCAGACTTCGCAGTGTTTTCAACTGGCCAAGATGCACCAACCCACCATCGGAAATAAGAACACAGCCCCGGATATCGACCAACTTCAATTTTTTCAACGGCAACAAATGCGCCAACGCGTCATCACTGATGTTTGTGTAAAGCAGGTGCAGTTGCTCAATCCCCTCAAGAAGAGTGAGATGAGCCAGGCCGTCATTGGTGACATTTGAACACCGTCGCAGATTGAGCGACTTCAATGTCGAAATTTTTGCGACATTTGCCAACCCATCATCGGTCAACTCGGTGTTCTCCAACCCGAGCCTTTCGAGTTTTTTCAATACGACCAGTTCCCCGATCCCTTCGTCGCCGATATTGGCTCCCCAGATCTTCAAATCACCAAGATCCACGAGGCCTGCCAACAAAGAGCACTGTTCGTCGGTGAATGGGCATTCAGTCAAGTCCACCGAGACAACTGCGCCATCAAGTCGCGTCCAACGGCCTCCGGCGTCCTTGATCGCGTCGACCGCCGCCTGCTCCCTTTGTGTTTGCTCAGCCTGTTGCTCGGCACTGCGGCCACCGGGGGAGCCTGAACCTCCCGCGTCCGATGTGGCGACAGGTGGTCCGACCGCGGCTCCGTCACCCCCGGACATGTCGGCATCCGACGGACAACCGGAAACTGCAACCAACGCTGAAGCGGCCACAAGCCACCCACATGTTCGGAGCCTGACAAAACGTCTCATTGCGTGTTCACCCTGCGACAGAGCACACGGTACAAGTGTGCAGGAGGCAAAACTGTCGGACGACATGGCCCGAACCGGTCGATCGCCCCAATTTAGTCGTGAGAACCTGGCAAGGCAACGACTGCCGGTTCCCGGACAACACTCAACGCAAATCCATTGCCGAGTGCTGCAAAACAGGGGCGAGGCCAGTTGTTGCCCTCTCACCCACCGTGTTATCATTCCCGTGTGTTGTCACAAGCGGCATCGCACTTGCCACCATTAGATTCACATCCGTTCTGGGACGATCGACATGACCACCCCCAACTCGACGCGTCGGGATTTTCTCCACACATCCGCGGCACTCGGAACCGCATTCTGGGTCGCGTCCGACCAGGAATCCTGGGCGGCCCCCAAGTCGCCTAACGAGAAAATCCGGTTCGCCTGCGTGGGAGTTGGCGGCAAGGGAGGCAGTGACTCCGCCGACGCCGGTCGCCACGGAGATGTCGTTGCCATCTGCGACGTCGACCAGAACACCCTGAACAAGGCTGGTGGACGATTCAAAAACGCCAAAAAGTTCACCGACTACCGCGTGATGCTCGAGGAAATGGCTGACAGCATTGACGCCGTCACCGTCAGTACGCCTGACCACAACCACGCTCCCGCCAGCGTGATGGCAATGAAACTCGGAAAACACTGCTTCACCCAGAAGCCGATGACGCACAGCCTCTACGAGGCGAGGCAAATGGCGTTGATTGCCACAAAAAACAAGGTGCAGACCCAGATGGGCAACCAGGGCACCGCGTCCAACACACTTCGCGAAGGCGCCGCTATTGTCCAATCCGGTGTTCTTGGGCAGATCAAAGAAGTTCACGTCTGGACCAATCGCCCGGTCTGGCCACAGGGTGGACCACGCCCCAAGGCCGCCACACCGCCCAAACACCTCAACTGGGATGTCTGGTTGGGTCCGGCACCGGAACGTCCCTTCGGAAATGGCTACCACCCCTTCGCCTGGCGTGGCTGGTGGGATTTTGGCACGGGTGCATTGGGCGACATGGCCTGCCACACCATGAACATGCCCTTCATGGCCTTGAACCTGCGAGACCCGATCTCGGTGGAAGCCACCAATTCCGGCCACAACAAGGACAGTTTCCCCAAGTCCAGCGTCATCACCTACCAGTTCCCCAAGCTTGGCGAGCGAAATGCGGTCAAAATGATCTGGTATGACGGTGGAGAGCGGCCGTCACAGGACCTGCTCCCCAAGGACCAAAAGGTCCCACGTACCGGTTCGCTGCTGATTGGAGACAAGGGCATGCTGCTCTCGCCCGGCGACTACGCCAGCAACAGCAACACCGTCATTGGTGTCGACAAACCAAAAGTCGATTTCGAGAAATCTCCCGGTCACTTCACCGAATACGCTCGTGCCATCACGAGTGGGAAACCCGCCCGCTCGAATTTCCCGGAATACGCCGGCCCGCTGACCGAGGTCGTGTTGCTGGGCAACCTTGCCGTCTGGGCCGAGAAAAAGGTGGAATGGGATGCCAAGACATTGACTCCCAAAAACGCCCCGGAAGTCAAGAAAATCGTCCGTCGCGAATACCGGAAAGGCTGGACCCTGTAAAAAAGGTTCGACTGGCGACTTATCCCGGGCGACCGAGACCGACCAGGTCCCGCAGTCGTATTGGGGATGTCGACAGGCCGAACCGGCCAGCCAGGTGACGCAGCCACACGACCAGCCCGTCTTCCGGATGCAGGTACAGTTCGTGCAAAGCCTTCTGGGTACGACTGCCGTTGCGCAACGCGTACTGCTCGGATGGCAGCTGAAAAAACGTGTGCAGTTGAAAACTAGTTGCACCCCGCAGAGCGTATTCGAGTGCAACCCGGCCGCTGCAAATGTCACCGGTGGCCGCAATCGAAGGCATTGACTCACCAGTTTCGGCCAAGAACCTGCCGAGAATCCGGAGATTCCGGTCACTCAGGTCGCCACCCCCATAGGCGATCCCGCGATGACTCTCGAACACGCGGTCCGGATCGAACAACCGATTCCCATACACGAGCCAATCAGCCGTGTCGCCCGGTGCCCCACCCTGGGTCGCCCGCAACATTTCTAATTGAAACGCATCGTCGAAAAGGGCATTGAACAATTTCAGCCCCACCACCACCCTTTCGGATCCGGCCGCCCCACGAACCAGACCCGGCACACGCCGCAACCAGCCCACAACGGTTTCCCGGACATTTGAGCGGTCACTCCCTGCCAGAGTCGGGCTGAAATCCTTCTCGATCTGCATCGGTCCCACCGTCCCCACCTCCTCCCACGCCGCAAGCAGCCGGCGGGTTGTGTAACGGTACTCCGACTCCAGCCACTCCGTTTCGCCCCCGGAGGGCAAATGGTATTTCACCGACGGCACGATTCGCGTCTCCGTACCGACGGTCACCAATCTCGCGGCACGGATCAACTCCAGATACTCATCCAGAGTCCCCCACCAACCCCGCCCCTTCCAACTGACCGTCCAGCCGCTGACGCCACGCAATGACGTGACAGGCTCCACCTGCATTCGAGCCTCGTGAATAGCCCAATCGGACATCGACTGGGTGCCTTCCTCTGACTCGGCAATGACAGTCTTGAGAACCACATATCCCAACCCCGCAGCCGCATCGTCGGCAACCTGCTGCGGTGTCATCGACAATTGACCAGACGCCTTGCCCCAGGGATTTCCGATCGGTTGTCCGCCGTATTCGCTCGACAGGTCCAACCCGAACTGCTCACTAACCCACGCGTGGTAATCGACAACAGTGTCCCGTGTCGCCAGGTCCTCGTAAGCCCGAGCCACCCGCGCCTGGAATTCGACCTCGACATCGGCCGCCCCGATCAACCATCTCGACACCGCGTCGCTACACATCACCGTCACCTCGCCGTCGGTTGACTCTCATTCTATAGTGGCTCCAGAAGTATCGACACCAATCCCACAACGCCGAAAACGCCAGCCAGATGAACCGCACCTGTTTTTCCACCATTGGCTGCCCAGACTGGACCTTTTCGGAAATGGTAGCCCGTGGCCAGGAAGCCGGTTTCGATGGAGTAGAAATCCGACTGGTCGAAAGAGAAACCGACCTATTGGCCGTTCCGGACCTTTCTACGGCTCGACTGCCTCAACGCCGCCGGGAACTCTCCGAAACTGGTTTTCGGGTCTGTGGCCTCGCCTCATCTGTTGCATTTGATTCGCCCGATGCGACAGAGCGAGCTCGCCAGTGCGTGACTGGCCGGGCCTACCTCGACATGGCAGCGGAACTGGAAGCCGATTTTGTCAGGGTCTTCGGTGACGTCGTCAGAGATGAACTTGGGCGAGACACGACAATCCAACAGGTTTCCGAAGGCCTGGCGGTGCTCGGCGAATATGCAGCCACACTCAACCTCGAAGTCATCATCGAGACTCATGGTGATTTTTCTCAATCCGATCTCGTCGCCGAGTTGCTAGATCAGGTCGACTCGACGGCAGTGGGAGTCCTCTGGGACACACATCATCCATGGAGATTCTATGGCGAACCGCTGGCGACGACTTTCGGACGTTATGCGGGCCGCGTCCGCCACACCCACTGGAAAGACTCCGTCAGCCGCGAACCGGCTGAAAATGACGCAAACCAACACCACGCGTCCCAACAGGCCCACAATTTGATGAGCGGCCACAGGCACGCAGATTATGTACTTTTCGGAGGTGGCGAATTCCCGGTGGTTGAATGCCTTCAACTGCTGGAGAAGGGCGGCTACGAGGGGTGGTACAGTTACGAGTGGGAGAAGATGTGGCACCCCGAACTTGAACCACCCGAAATCGCATTTCCACTGTTCCCCGGAAAAATGCGGCAGCTCCACGAACTGGCCAGTTCCGCCTGACCGACGCACCGCAAACTCGCCCCGCCCCCCCTCGTCGGCACGACCGAACCGCACGTTGAGGGAAACGACGGACGTAGCGATTACTCCGTGAACGTTGTTTTCCGGCAATTTGCTCAAGTCCGAATCGTGGCGTAGTCTTTTTTGAGTCGCCAACACGTTCATCCGGCGACCTCAATACGTGGGGAGATTAGCCACTATGCGACCAGCGGCAGGCCCCTGGCCTATTAGATTTGACCGTCTTGTGCGAACCGCTTTCTGGTTGGCGGCGATGACATTGCTGGCCGGAACTCCACTGGCTGCGCAGACTCCCACAGAATCGAAAACGGCAATTACCGCTGGCCGAAAACTCGAAATCGGACGGCAGTGGACCGATGCCCTCTCGCATTACCGATCGGCCGTCGAGAAATGGCCAGACACCAGCGAATTAAAACACGGCCTCCGACGTGCGCGGATCCAGTGTGGCATCCAACACCGTTACGCAGACAGGAGTTTCCGCCAGCAACTGCTCGGATTACCACAACGCGACGCCATCGGGATTTTCGATGACCTGTTGACTCGCGTCCGATCGAGTTTCGTGGAACCCGTCACGATGACATCCTTCGTCGCTCATGGAACCGAAAGTCTCTACCTCTCGCTGGCAAACCAGAGATTTCTCGAGCAGCACCTTCCCACGAGCAAACGAAACAACACCGACGCCATCGCTTCGCTGCGGAAAACTTTGTTCAACAAGTACTGGAACATGCCGATCCGTAGTTCTGCAGAAGCCCACCGAATCGTCAGCGAGGTCTGTTACCACTCCAAAACGACACTCGGCCTCCGGTCCTCCGCCGTGGTTCTGGAATACGTCTTTGGGGGTTGCAACGCACTGGACGACTACAGCGCATGCTTGACTCCAGACCGTTACGCGGATCTCAATGCAAACATCGATGGACAGTTCGTGGGACTCGGAATCGAGATCAAGGGGCAACCAGGAAACGGGATGTT
>CAZYAZ010000022.1:0-63266 GCA_964646205.1 uncultured Planctomycetaceae bacterium
TCCGTTCCTGCTCCGAGGCGTCACCCTGGCCGGAATCGACTCGGCTGGCTGTCCGACTGAACTCCGCGACTCGCTCTGGAATCGACTGGCTGGCGACTGGGCCATTCCTCAATTGGACGAGATCACCCACGAGGTGACGCTCGAGGAACTGGGGGCCTCGATCGAAATGATGCGAGAGGGGCAACATGTCGGGCGGACAATAGTCCACCCCGGCGCGAGAGAGTAATCCTCGACAACGCGTTCGACGCCCTCACCGCAGCGATTGGGTGGATCACTCGACCTGGTCAAAGGAAGGATCGAACGACTCTGCCAGGTGTCGAGCAGAGGATCTGTTGAACCATTCTGGAATTTCCGAAAGCACTCCTGGACGATCGCCGGATTCGCACTCGTGAAGCGACACGGTTATGCTGATGCCACCTGGCACGTTTGATGGATTTTCCCGGGCGACACCCGAACAAAAAATTCGATGTCACTCGAATATGGCAAACTTCATTTTCTGATGCATTGGACAGCCGACTTGCCAGCGAACCGTTTTCCACACGACAAACAAGGCCAATGACCAACAGCAGACTACGACTGGGCATGTTCGTCATGCCGGTTCATGATCCGGAGAAGCCACTGGCACAGTGCTTCGATGAAGACGTCGAACTGGCAGTCAAATGTGAAGAACTCGGATTCGATGATTTCTGGGTGGGTGAGCATCACTCGTCTACGTACGAGAACATTGCGATGCCCGAGATTTTCCTGGCCCGTGTACTGGGCGACACCTCGCGCATCCGAATCGGCCCAGCCCCGGTTTGCCTGCAGTACCACCACCCGGCACATGTCGCCAGCCGTCTCGCGTTCCTGGACCACCTCTCCCACGGCCGGCTCAACGTCTGCTTCGGCCCGGGAGCCATCCCGACCGACATGGAGATGTTCGGTGTCGACCCGAAAGAGGCTGGTCGCCGCGTGGTCGAAGCCATCAACGTGATCCTCGAAATGTGGACGAGCGATCCGCCCTACGAGTTCAACGGCGATTTCTGGTCAATTCAATTGACCGACACGCTCGACCCCGAGATGGGTCTCAGTGGAATCCATCACCCGCTGCAAACACCCCACCCTCCCATTTTCACTCCCTGCATCAGCCGCGACTCCGTCGGGCTCCGCAAGGCGGCTGCTCGCGGATTCCAGCCGATCAGTCACCACATGGTCGGTACAGACACTCTGAAAAATCACTGGGAGACTTATGCAGCCGGCTGCCGCGAGGGCGGAACAGAGCCCGACCCAGCCAACTGGTGCGTTTCCCGGAACATCTACGTCGCCGACACCACAGAAGAAGCACAGGCCCGCGCACGAGTCAATTCGATGGGACGTTGCATCGAGTACATCATCGAATTGACCCGACGTGGTGATGCCCTGGATCTCTGGAAACGGTCACCGGACCAACTCGATGAAGAATTGACGCTTGACTACTTCCTCGATGAGGTGATCATCGCAGGTGATCCTGCTGAAGTGACTCGCCAGTTGCGGGAGTTGCGGAACGAGATCGGAGACTTCGGAACGCTGGTCCTGGTGGCTCACGACTTCGACGACAAGGACGACTGGCTGCACAGCCTCGACCTGTTTGCCGGCGAAGTGCTGCCCGCCCTGGAGGCCGGCTGAGAACGGGGACCGGCGGTACATCACCGCCAAGAGGATCGAGACGACCAGGAGGGTCGACGAGATGACTCACGAAACAATCCTGATCACCGGCGGAGCCGGCAACCTGGCTCGTCAGTTGAGTGACGAGTTCTCCAATGCCGGTCACCACGTGGTATTGGTCGATCTGCCTCCGGCCGCTCCAGACGTGCCCCACGAGTACCACGTTGTCGATATCAGCGATCGGGAACGAATCGAGTTGGTCCTGGACAAGGTCCGCCCCGACCGGATTGTTCACTTCGCCAGCCTGCTTTCCGGCCAATCCGAAGAAGACCGGGCCCGGGCATGGCAGGTCAACATGGACGGAGCCTTCAAACTGTTCGAGGCCGCGTTGGCCACCGGCGTCAGTTCCATCTTTTTTCCGAGTTCCGTGGCTGCTTACGGAGCCCCCTTGCCCGAGGTCGTCCCGCCCGACCAGCCCCAGTGGCCGACAGGACTCTATGGTGTCACCAAGGCCTGTGTCGAACGCCTGGGAGTCTACTACCACCACCGATTCGGACTCGATTTTCGCTGCCTCAGGCTACCGGTGGTTGTTTCCCGATTTGCTCCTTCGGGGGCCGCCAGCGCCTACGCGTCACGATGCTTCGTGGAAGCCGCCACCACGAACCACTACACCTTCCGGGTCCGCCCGGAAACGCGACCATCGCTGATCTACGTCAAGGACGTGCTCAGGGCGGTGCAACAATTGATCACGGCACCCGCCGGGCAATTGACCCGACGTGTCTACAATCTCCAGGCCCTCTCGCCCACGGCCGGTGAACTCTGCCGTGCCATCTCGAAACGCGTCCCCGGCGCACGACTGCAATTCGCTCCAGACGCCGAGGTGGTGCAATTGATCGAGAGTTGGCCGGTCCGGTTCGATGACACGATTGCACGAAACGACTGGGGCTGGTCCCCACATTTTGATCTCGACATGTTGGCCGACGACTTCCTGGGAGAACTGATTGATGGCGATGCGGATGGACGCCGCCTACGCGGAACTGGTTGACCGGGCCAGGCGATCTCACAGCGCCAACCGGAACCCCACGGGCATCACGGCGAACGACGTCGCCCGTGCCCGGCTGTACTGCTATGGATATCGCGGGCAGGTCATCGGCACATTTCACGCCACACGGCTGGCACTCCAGGACCAACCGCCGTCCGGCGGTGAAGCCACCGCCTGGAGACAACGGGCTATCGACGCCCTGTCCGATCTCGCCGACCTCGCCATGGACCCTGTCCCCGAGGACTACCGTGCCGTCATCTCCACGTTCCACCATTACCACACGGGTGTCCTGAGAGTCCTCGAAAGCCTCGAACACGAAAGCTCCAGCGCCCACAACATTCACGTGACCAGAATCACCACCCTGTTCCAAACGACGATCGAGACGATCAGCAACAGTGGCGGACTGGTCTGCACACGAGACACTCACGCCCCCGAGCAGGCCAGCTTTGTCGTCCCCAACCTCGGCATTGTGATCGTGCCACTGGTTTACGGCGATTTCCATTCTTGGAACCTTGCGTGGCTCGCTGGGGACGAGAGGAACGTGCCCACCCACCAGCATCACCGCGGAGTGGAAATCCACCTGGGCTACGAACCCACTCACGGCGAAACCGTTCTCGGTGAATTCCGCTGCCAGTGTGATGAGGGCTACGCGATGCCGATCCCGCCAATGACCGGGCACGGCTGGGTCAACACCAGTGAGACTCCACACCACGTCCCTTTCATCTTCGGTTCGCTGGACCACGGGGGCTGGGGCGTTTTCCTGGACGTCGAGGCGAAGACCGAACCGGTCGCAACGTTGGAACTGGTCCCACGGGAAGGGCCAAACTTTTCCGAGATGGTCTATCTCGAACGAGAACTCGACCGGCTCGCGTCACCCGGAGCCACCGCACGTGATGTCTTGATCCCGCACACCGCCACCGACCGTGACGGAACCGGAGGACTTGAACTGGCGGCATCTCGCGTCGGTCCCGATCGGCTTGTCTTCGATGACATCCGCTTCCGGATCGTTTCTGTCGCCCGAGGTCACGGGCGAGTCCGAATCGGGGGCTTTGAACGATCGGTCGAACAGCATGACCACTTTGGCATCCCCGCCGGCATTCCTGCCGAATTGATCCCGGCGGGTGATTCGCCCATGGTCATTCTCGACACCACCATCCACACCGATCATCGTGACGATGGCGACTGAACCAGCTTGACCGCGATCTTGCAATTGGGCAAAGCCCGCCGCAACGGTGCCACCCCGTCGGACGTCACGCGGGTGCGGTCCAGCCGCAGCAGCTTGAGTGTCTTGAGTGTTTCAAGAACCGACAGCCCCTGGTCACTGACCCGTGTCTCAGAGAGATTGAGAACCACCAGTCGCGGGAGTTCCGCCACGTGCACCAGGCCTGCATCTCCGACAGCGGTGCCCGAGAGACTCAGCAAGCGAAGTTTTTTCAGGCCACCGATTGGTTCGATTGCCGTGTCGGTAATCCCCAGGCCCGAGAGTCCCAGTCCCTCGAGTTGCGAGAGTTCCGCGATCCGTCGCACACCGTCATTGCTGATCCGTGGTCCTTCGACCACCAGCCTCTTCAACGACTTGAACTTGGCCAGGTGGGCCAGTCCCATTTCGGTCACGTCCAATCGGCCGAGGCTGAGTCCTGTGAGATCGGGAAAACCGGCCAACTGTTCCAACCCGGCGTCACTGACTGGTGCCTTGTGCAGGTGAAGCCGCCGCAGGCCGTTGACCCCAGCCAGTTTTGGTAGCCCCTCGTCAGTGATATAAATCCCTTGCAGGTACAGTTCTCGAACCGTCCCCTCATCCCCTTCGACAATTCGAACCACGGGCTCATCGGTGTCAATTCGGTTGGGACGGCCCTCACGGCGTCGCTGGGCGTCGGCCTCGAGCAATTGCAGTGCTCCCAGCACGTTGCCACCGGCGGGCGAAAGTGCTTCGAGAAGTGCGTCTCGTGGTGCCGGTCCCAGGGCTGCCAATTGCCCCGAGCGGGCCGCCGGAATTGCCTCCGACTCCACGCTGTCGTCGCAACCGACACCGCCGAACAACAGGCCGCAACACAGCGAAGCCACCGTCATCCGATAGGACCAGTTCACCAGTGCGGTGTTGTCGCTAATCGCCAATGCGTTGTCCTCGTCAACTGCGCAAGAAAAGTCCCGGGAACAGCCGGTCCCAGGGGGGCGAAGGACTCGAACTGCTCCCGGGAGCGATTGGCTTCCCGTGTGAGCGGCGGGACAATAGGTCTTTCGCCAAATCACGTCAAGCAGAATCCGGTCAATTCTCCGCCAATGCTGGAGAGTCAAGAGCCTCAATCGGAACCTGCAACCATCCGGTGATCACCTGCGACACCAGCACCAACACCAGGCAACCCATCAAGATCCGACGTCGATACAACTCGTTGTCTCGACACGACAAGGACACCCCCGTGCCAACGGCAATCGCCATCATCAGCACCACCACCAATTGCCACCACGCCCCCGCGACGAACTGCCCCAGCATCCTGCCCAGTAGGCCATCTGCCCCCAGGCATCCGCTCAGACACGTCGCCGCCACGACCGGGCCAACCGTGACGCGTCGATCACAAATGGACTCGACCCCGCGAGCAACCAGCACTGCCAGCGGGATCACCACGAACGCTTCGGCCAAACGCAGTGGGTACCCGGACTCGGCCAACCCAATAGCCAGTGGCACCAGCATCGCCCAGGCCATCGCAAGCACCGCCACCGGCCGCCGCTCACGATCGGACCCAAAAACATCCCGAGTCACATCGACAATGCCCAGCAGCAGAGGGCCACCTAGCCACCCCAGTGTCCTCAGCCAGTCGAACCTGTCGATCGGCACAGGCCAACCGGACAATCCGCGACTGATCCCAACCAGCGTCTCCGAGTTCGTCAACGACTGAACAACTTTCAACTCCCACGTGCTCACCAACACCGCAGCGCCACCGATCACCAGCAGCACCGAGACTGGTCCGTGCCAACGACCGGCAACAGGAGTTCTCGTGACTGCAGTTCCGTTTCCCCACACACCAAGTTCACCGGCTGGATGACAGATCACAGCCGTCACAAGCAGCACCACCACGGGACAGGCCAACGGCGCCGCAAGCAATAACGTCGTGGCCAGGCCAAGAACAGCGACCAGCAAACAAACAGACAGCGAACGATTGGTGCGTTGCAGATGAGCGACGAAACCCGTCACCGTTGCCGTGGCAACGACCGCCGACAACGCCAATGGCTCAAGCGTCCGTCCCAGCATCACCACCGGCGTGTGACAACACACCGCCACCACGGCCAGCAACCCGGTGCGTGCACCGAACAGGCCACGGGCCGCGTGCCAGACCATCCAGATCAGGGCCACGGACGCGAGATAAGCCGGAACAACCGGCAACCAGTTCGCCGGCAAGCCATCCAGAGACAGCCAGTCACGCCATGGCTGAGCAGCCACCCACCGCCCCCAGGGCGACCGGATTTCCGGGTCCGCGACCGGTGGTGGCGATGCCTCCACCCCGACAACCGCCCGCTCGAGTGGCACGACCGCCAGTGAGGTCAACCCGGGCAGAACGGCCATCAAGACGACTAACGGTGCCATCGCTGCGGCACGATCCAGAACCGGGAACAGCCGTTCCGGCGGCTCGACTGCCAACTCGGTCAACCGTGAGTCGTCCACACTGACCACGTCAGTTGTCTCCGTCAGGAACGATCCTGATCCGCTTCGCCGGTTGCCGAACGCTTCCAGGCAATAATGTCGTCGAGAATCTGGTCAAGCGTCATGTTCGGTTTTGAGCCAATGGTCTGTTCGAGCTTGTCGACTTCCGGCACTCGCCGCTGGATGTCCTCGAAATCGTCCCCGTATGCCTCACCGTAGGCAATGTGCTGGATTGCGATCTCACCACCAATCTTGGCAACCACCTTCTCGGCCAACTGCCGAACAGAGACCGGCTGGTCACCGCCGATGTTGAACACCCCGCCAGCCGCCTCGGGATGATCCATCAGCCCCAGGATGCTCGACACAACCTCTCGCACGTGAGCAAAACAGCGAACCTGGCTCCCATCGTCGTAGACAACCACGGGCCCACCACCAAGAGCCTGTTCGACAAATCTCGGGATCACCATCCCATAGGCCCCGACCTGTCGGGGGCCCACCACGTTGAAAAAACGTCCCACGACCACCGGCAAACCTCGTTGCCGGTGATAGGCCAAGCCCAGGAATTCGTCGATCGCCTTGGAACAGCCATACGCCCAACGAGGTCGGGAAGTGGGTCCCAGTTGAAGATCATCCTCTTCGCACCATGTTGGCTTGGGATTCTTACCATAAACCTCACTGGTAGACGCCAGGAAGAACGGCAACTGCTCCTCGCTGGCCAACCGCAGCAACAACTCGGTGGGATAGATATTGGTGTGAATCGTCCGCACCGGGTTCTCGGCCACCAGCTTGACACCCACGGCTGCAGCCAGGTGGAAGACTGCGTCCATGCCGACAACCGATGCCTCGAGCAGCGCGGGATCGGTTATGGATCCGTCCCGGATTTCCAGGTTCGGATGCCCGGCCATCCCAGCCAGATTGTCCGTGGAGCCGGTCGAAAAGTCGTCGATCACGCGAACGCGATCTCCTCGTTCCAACAATCTCTCGACAAGGTGACTGCCAATGAATCCGGCACCACCGGTGACCAGGCAATGAGCCATCTGGGACAATCTCCTCAATCACTCGATGCCGAATCAAATCGTTCTCGTGCGGCCGCAACAAGAGCCTCCGAGCCACTGGCACCGATCCTCGTCGCACCCGCTTCGACCAGGGACAACAAAGTGTCCAGATCACGAATCCCTCCCGACGCCTTCACCCCGATCCGCTCGGGACACTCATGTCGCATCAATTCCACATGTTCGAGTGTGGCACCAGCTGTCCCGAACCCCGTCGACGTCTTGACGAAATCGACCTCCAGTTCACTGCACACGCCACACAACCGCCGGATTTGCTCGGTTTCGAGATAACAGGTCTCGAAAATCACCTTCAACACTCCACCCGCCCCGCGGGTCACATCGAGCACGCTGCGAATCTCTTCTGTCACAACATCCCACGCCCCATCGCGAACCCGTCCGACGTTGACGACCATGTCGAGTTCCGCACCACCGTCGGCCAGTGCCTGGCGGGCTTCGGCCAGCTTGGCCGACGTCGAATGGCCTCCATGAGGAAATCCGATCACGGTGCTTGCCAGGACCGGAGATCCATCCAGCAGTTCAGCACACCGGCTCAGCCAGGCCGGCTTGCAACACACACTGGCTGTGCCCAGTTGCCGGGCGACCGCACACCCTCGTTCCAGATCAACTGCTCCCTGTGCCGGCCCCAACACCGCATGATCAATCAGGGCCGCCACGACATCACCGGAGAGTTGCACTTGTCTCACTCCCCTTCGCCGATCGGACCAAGTGTCGCCAACAACTCGTCGCGGCCCTTGCGATCGCAAAAGTCACCAAATGCCTCGCCGTTGAGACGCTCCTCACGGAAACAGGCCAGCACCGGAGACAGGGTGGGCACAATTTCCTCCAGGGGAACCAGGTCCCGGAAATTGTACGCCAACCGGCTCCCCAGCGAATTTCCGCCCAGGAAAAGCGTGTACTTGCCCATGGTCTTGCCGACCAGCCCGATGTCGGGTGAATACGGGCGGGCACATCCGTTGGGACAACCGGTCATGTGAATCGTGATCTGCTCTTCGGCGAGCCCCTGGCGGGACAATTCGGACTCGAGTTGATCAAGAATTCCGGGCATGACCCGCTCGCTCTCGGTGATCGACAGACCACACGTCGGCAAGGCCGGACACGCCATCGACAAACGCCGAATCCCGGATCGGTCCTCGGCCGGCACCACCCCGTGATCTGCCAGGATCCGGTCAATCTCATCACGCTGTGACGATTCAATGTCACACAGCAGGATGTTCTGCTGCGCCGTCATCCGGGTTGGCATCCGGAATCTCTCAACGACCGTTCTCAAGGCCGACTTGGTCCGGTCCGTCTCGGTGTCCTGAATGCGACCGTTCTCGACATAAATTCCCAGGAAGTCGCGACCATCGCCCTGTGCATTCCAGCCCAGGTGATCCTCGACCCCGGTGACATCAGCCGGGTGAGGTTCCGCCAGCGCCCGGCCCAGATACTCCTCGACGGTACTCTTGAACCGCTCCATTCCCCAGCCGGCCAGCAAGTACTTCAGCCGTGCCGTCTTGCGATCGCTCCGGTTGCCGTGGTCACGGAAGACACAGACAAGTGCCCGGGCCACGTCCACCGCTTCATCAACCCCGATGAAGGCCATCTTCTGTGCAATCGTCGGAAACGTCTTGGCCGCGCTCGGGGTCACTCCCTGTCCCCCACCAACAAACACGTTGTAACCAACCAGGCCCCCACTCTCGACGATCCCCAGTAGCCCCAGGTCGTACGTGAGAATGTCGACACAATTGTCCTCGGGCAACGCCACACCACTCTTGAACTTTCGTGGCAGATACCGGGCCCCGTAGATCGGTTCGTCGACCGGAGTGAACTCCGTGACGTCCTGGCGGTTCCCTTCCTCGTCCTCGAGCCAGATCTCGCTGTAGGCCGTGGTACGCGGCTTGAGTTCCTCGGCGATGGCGTCCGCGGTCAGTTGCAACTGGTCGTGGACCGGATCGTGTCGCAACGGTGCGGGACAACACATCACGTTTCGTTCAATATCTCCACACGCCCCGAAGGTCGTCAGTTGCGTCTGGTTAATCTCCCGAATCGTCTCCTGCAGATCGTCCTTGATGATTCCGTGCAACTGCAGTCCCTGGCGACTGGTGATCCGCAACGTCTGGTTGCCGTACCGCTCGCAAAGGTCCAGTTCGGCCAAAAGGGCATCGGCTGGCACGCGTCCGCCGGGTATCCGTGTGCGGACCATAAACATAAATGCCTTGCCCTGCCTGGTCCCATCGGCATTCTTTTGCTTGCGTGCATCCCGGTTGTCCTGTTGGTACAACCCGTGGTGCTTCAGCAGGCCGGCATTGTCCTTGCTGAAATGGTCGAGTTCACCCTCAGCCAACTCGTCGGCGATCGTGCCGCGCAACTGTCGACTGTCCTCTTTGACGAATTCCGTCTTGTCTAGCTTCACCTCGTCAGACATCAGGAGCGAGTTTCCGTGTGGATGAAGGAGTGAGTTCACTGGTAAGACGTGAGTATACTCGCCGTCGAAAGGGCTGAACAGTTGAGCAACGACAACCACAAACTTCCCCGCACCCTGACCGAACACCTGGTACTGCTGTTGGCCACTGGGCTGGGGACAGGCCGATCCCCCTGGGCTCCAGGCACCGTCGGCAGCGGACTGGGATTGGCCTGGGCCTGGGTGGTCGCCTCGCTCCCCCAGTCTTTTTCGACCGACTCATCGCCCGGACTGCCCGTCCTGGGCCTGCTGGCAACCCTGGCCGCCGCCGCTGCCGCGATTCCTGTCTGCACGCGGGCGTGCCGACTCCTGGACCTCAAGGATCCCGGCCAGGTGGTTCTCGACGAAATCGTCGCCGTCCCCCTCGTCTTTGGCTGTGGCCTGTTGCCGACAGACCTGGTGTGGCTGGCCACGGGCTTTGTCGTCTTCAGGATCTTCGACATCCTCAAGCCGCCACCGATCGTCCAGGCCGAACGGCTCCCCGACGGCACTGGAATCGTGGCCGACGACATGGTCGCCGGTCTTTGTGCCGGGCTGGTGCTGTGGGGCCTGCACGCAACCTACCGGGGCCTCCTGGCCGCCGGTGACTTGTTGCCACCCACGTCGTTTGGTTAACTGCCCGACGGCCTCGCCGACAACCGGCCGAGGAATGGACTCCAGCGGAAATCAACCGGGAGGGGCACACGTGGCGGCGACGATTATTGATGGCAAGGCGATCGCAGCAACCATCCGAGAGGAACTCGCGGTCGACGTCTCCGCCTTCCACGCGAGCAGCGGCGTCACCCCTCACCTGGCAGCAGTCCTGGTCGGTGACGACCCGGCCAGCGCAGTCTACGTCCGCAACAAGCAGAGGGCCTGCGAAAAGACTGGTATCGCCAGCACACTGCATCGACTCGATGCGGACACGTCCGAGGACGAACTCCTCGACCTCGTTGGACAACTCAACAACGATCCCCAGATCCACGGGATCCTCTGTCAACTGCCACTACCTGAGCAGATCAGTGAGCAGGCCGTGCTGGACGCCGTGTCTCCCGACAAGGACGTCGACTGTTTTCATCCGGAAAACGTCGGACTCATCGCCCAGGGGCGTCCCCGTTTCCTGCCCTGCACCCCCCATGGAATCCAGCAATTGCTGGTACGAACAGCCGTGGAAACCTCCGGAGCACACGTCGTTGTGCTCGGACGCAGTGACATCGTTGGAAAGCCCATGGGGCTACTGATGGTGCAAAAAGCCGAAGGGGCCAACTCCACGGTGACCCTCTGTCATAGTCGCACACGCAATTTGCCGGAAATTGCTGCAACTGCCGACATCCTGGTTGCCGCGATCGGCCGGGCCCGTTTCGTCACCGCCGAGATGGTCAAACCCGGTGCAGTTGTGATCGACGTCGGCATCAATCGTGTTGACGACAAGCTGGTCGGAGACGTCGACTACGAGCCGGTTGCCGAGATTGCAGGTTCCATCACCCCGGTCCCTGGTGGAGTCGGGCCGATGACAATTGCCATGCTGCTTCAAAACACGCTGACCGCCGCAAGAGAATTGCACGGCTAGCGGAGCAGACGGCGAGTCACCAAATCGATGGGTCCCGAGCCCAGGCCACGCGGGACCTCCCAGGTCGACGCCGGGATCGGTGACGGATTGATCTCGACCTCCTTCAACCTGACCACCAGCGACAATTCCGCCTCGGGCCAATCCAGCTCAATTCGTCGTGGAACGACGATTCCAGTCTCGGGGTCGGCACGATGGTCCGACAGCTTGGCCACCGCGATCAGGCGAGCGGTCTCGTCGTACAACGACTGTTCGACCACGACCCCCAGGCAGGTGTCCACGACCAGTCGACGTCGAACCATGTTCCCGCGAGGTGAACGTCGCTCGGCAACCAGCGTCAGGCGATGTTGAGCTGGCCGTGAATCCGCCACGCTCCATTCCCCTTCGGCCAACGGCGACACGCCCAGGGCCTCGATCAACCAGTCGGGTTCGAACGGCAACGAGAGTTGCTTGCGAACCTGGGACAGATCGTCGTGGCCCACCGTGACCACATAGGGTTGTTCACTCCGTCGAATCCAGAACCAGAAACGTTCGGCGTTGGACCCCAGGTCGACTTCGTTGGCTCCCAGCAAGGTGGCCCGCAAACGAAATTGCCGAGGCCGGGCGACCGCGATGTTGGCAGACAGTGTCACCGGCAAGCCACCCTCGGCCCGCGCACGAATGCTGGCCGATGTCGACCTCCACGAATACACCCGATCCGCGTTTTCATTCAGGTGAGCGATCACCTGCTGCGGTGTCGCATCTTCGGACAACTGGCACTCGGGCGGGCAGTATGGGCACCAACGGACCTGTTCACACAGCGCACGACACCCCACCGACGGCAACAACACCGCCAAGGCCAACAGCAGTCGAACCCGGCGACCGCTAGCTCCACTCGTGCTGCATCTGCTCATTGAGCTGATCCTGCAGTCCCTCGATTTCATCATCGGCCAACTTGCAATCGGGCACGTCGAACTGCCCCTCGCCTCCCGCTCCCGTGAACTCGAGCACCTCCCGGTCTCCAACCAGCCGGGAGCCATCCAGCTTGAGACGACGTTTTTGCAACAACAGGAGCGCCAGCACGTAACGCAATTTCTGATCGGTCGGGTCGGCATGTTCGGTGAGATGACCGTCGGACAGATTCCCCAGCCGCTCACTGAGTTGCTCGAAGTAACGCATCAGGCCATCGGGATCCAATGGCCTGACCCCACTCGATTCCGGCTCGGGAACCAGGCAACGCCACTGCCCGACAACCCCGTGTGGGGGCCCCGGCCAGTCGGCTTCACAATAATCCAGCCGGACAAGTTCGCCGTCTCGCTCCACCAAGACCGAGACACAAACAGTGTTCGGTTCAAGACGTTCGCCACCGTGTGCGCAAGTCTTGCCGACCGGTTTGAGATGGTAATCCATGGCCCCCCATTCGCAGCAGATCGTGCGAGGCGGGAATGTAGTTCAGCTCTGCCTGGCCAACAAGAGCGATTCCGACTCCAACGTCTATCAACCATCCCCGTATACTGGTTGGTGACACCGCGTCGGAACGAGCCTTGATCGGTCCAGAGTTTCATGAAGCAGTTCCTCGAGTGGTACCTTGGTGTGCCCCCGGCAATCCCTGGGCAGGAAACCCGCTGGCAATGGTCCTTCGAACTGCCCTGGCCTGGCTCGTGGTCCCCACTGTGGGCCGGACTCGTGGGCAGTTGCCTGTTGGTGATGGTTGTCTGGATCTATCTGCGTGACACCAGACGATTGCCCTCAAGGACACGTTTCGGGCTGATCGGAACCAGGCTGCTCGCCACCGCCTGTGTGCTATTGTGCCTGACGAACGCCGCCATCCTGATCCAGCGAACCGGGGCCCCGGTGGTGGCGATTTTGCTGGACACGTCGGCCAGCATGGGACTGGAAGACCGCTACCAAGCACCTCGTCGTGGTCGTCGGATCGCTCAACTGGCTGGCACCCGACGACCAACACGGCTCAACCTCGCCAAAAACCTGTTGACCCAGGATGAGGGACGATTGCTCGAGGAGATATCAAAACGTTTCCAGGTTCGGGTCTATGCTTTTGACACCCAGGCCCGGCCACTCAGCCTGCCCGATGAAACGCCGTCACAAATTGTCGAGCGAATTCAACGACTGACGGCATCAGGCACCGACACGCGGCCTGGTCCCTCCGTCCGCCAGGTGCTCGAAGAATTCCGTGGCGAACCGCCCGCCGCGATCGTCCTGGTCACCGACGGAATCCCCAGCACCTCCTCGGAGGATGGTCTCGTGGCGGCTGCACCTGCCGCGAGACAACAACTGGTGCCATTGGTTTCCGTTGCCGTGGGCAGCCGTTTGCCGGCTCGCGACCTTCACCTGCTCGAACCACAAGTCGACGACATCGCCCTGATCGACAACCCCCTGGCCATCCAGGTTGACCTGCAAGCCTACGGCCTGGCAGGGCAATCCACCACAATCCGGATGACTCTCGAAGGTGATGAACAACCTGTGGCCGAAGAAACCGTGCTCCTGCGAGGCGATGGGCAGCGACAATCGGTCGAACTCAACTGGATTCCCCAGCGGGAAGGAGACCATCTTCTGACCATCGAGGCGGCCCCCCTGGACAACGAAACCAACCGTGAGAACAACCGCCACCACCGACTGATCCGTGTGCGGCGGGAACGAATCCGAGTGCTGCTGGCCGACCGGACACCGCGGTGGGAGTTCCGATTCCTCAAGCAACTGTTGTCCCGTGACCCGGGCATCGCGCTGGCCAGTGTCCTGCAGGACGCGGACCCCGAATCAGTCGAAGACGCACCATCCACCCACGAGTATTTCCCGGTCGACCGGGACGAACTGTTTGAATTCGACGTGGTGATTCTCGGAGACATCGACCCGGGATTCCTCAGCCAGGGCACCCAGCAGAACCTGAGGGATTTTGTCCGGGAAGCCCGCGGCGGATTGATCCTGATTGCCGGAACCGACCACAACCCGATCGCCTACCGGGACACACCGTTGGAAGATCTCGTCCCGGTTGACCTCACCACCCTGCGGGCACCCGACCCCGCCGAACTGTCCGGCCCCTGGCAAGGACGCCTGACGACCACCGCGGTCGAAACGACACCCCTGTTCGGTTCACGGGCAGATCTCAAACAAATCGGCCTGCAGGTCAGTCAACTTCCTCCATTGCACTGGCTGTTGGAAATCCCTCGAACCAAACCCGGAGCTGTCGTGCTACTGGAATGTACCAACGGCACTGCCAACGGGCCCGCTCATCCGGCCGTCCTGCTCCAGCGGTACGGAGCCGGCAGCGTGTTGTTTCATGCAACCGATGAACTCTGGCGTTGGCGACTCCGGCACGGACACGCGATGCACAACCGCTACTGGATCCAGGCAATCCGACTGCTCGGTCGGGCTCGTCTGCTCGGCCAGACACGCACGGCTGAATTGACTGTCGACCGGACGGAATACGCTCCGGGCGAGGCGACCACACTCCAATTGAGGTTCTTCGCGACAGCCGCCGTGCCCGACGTTGAGCAATCCCCGATCGTCCGAGTCGAACAACAGGGCGGAACCCCTCGAGACATCTCGCTCAAACCAGTTGACGGTGGCGCTGGCCTCTTTTCCGCAACCGTGACCAACCCCGGGCCTGGCAACTACCACGCCTGGGTCCGGTCGCCCGGCTTCAGTGAAGCGCCTCCCGCAACGGACTATCGCGTCGTTCTCGACGACCGAGAATTCCGCAAACGGGCCGTGGCCATTGAAGAACTCACTCAGGCCGCCCAGCAAACCCAGGGGCTCGCCGTCAACGTCGAAGATGCGGGAAATCTCGACAAACTGCTACCACCGGGTGACCCTGTCGCACTGGGAGTCGATGACCCCATACGGCTCTGGAACCGATGGGAATTGTTGGTGATTTTCGTGACAGCGTTGACCGTCGAGTGGCTCTGGCGAAGAAAATCACGCTTGGTATGATCGCCGCAATACGCTCCGTCTTTGGTTCGCTCTGCACATGAATGCTCCTTTTCTGGCACCTCTGCAGCGACTCCGCCGCCGTGCCCGCCGGGTGCTGCTCATGCGAGGAATCGGACTGGTTCTGTCGGCGAGCATCACCAGCACCACCGTCGCCGTGGCATTGGACTGGCTCATCCACCTGGACGACACCAGGCAACGCGGCCTGCTTTTGCTGGGAGTACTTCTGGTCCACGTGGCTGCCACGTGGCGTTGGCTAATCGTTCCGTTGTCAGCCCCTTTGAGCGACCTGGCGCTGGCAGCCCGCATCGAGCAGAGATTCCCTGTCCTTCGGGACCAACTCTCAAGCGGTCTCCAATTTGTCCACGATCACAACGCTCCGACAACAGGATCGGCGACATTGAAACAGGGGGTGATCGATTCAGCGGTCGAGACTCTGCACCGTGTCGACATCGACACGGTGATCGAACGCAGGACCGCTGACATTCCGGTACTGCTTGCAGCCGGATCCATCGTCGTGGGACTGGCATTGGCCGCTGGCAATCCACTCGACGTCAACACCGGGCTGAGTCGCCTTTTCGTTCTTTCTGCCGACCAATGGCCCCGGAAAGTGGACCTCCAGTTTCTCGACTCGTCACAAGCACCGGCATCCTGGAACGACCGCCGCGGTGTGAGACTACCGGCAGGCGAATCCATTCCGCTGCGCGTTATCAACACCCGCGGAGATCTGCCAGACGATTCGGTAATCGAACTTCGTCACGCCGCCAACCGGCGTGATGCCGCCCGCTTGCTGGCGGTACAATCGCTGGACCGCTCGCCTCGAACCGACACCACCACCATTGGCTCGAGTGTCCTGGTCCCGCCGGAGGGGTTTGAAGCCCTGGAGTTCCGAGCCCGGGGCGGTGACGACGAGACACCGTGGATTCCCCTGGCGATCATCCCCCCTCCGCTCATCGAATCCCTCCAGGTCACCCTGCATCCCCCCGCCTACACGACGAGAAGCACCCGGGCATTGCCCGAAGGACACGGCGACATCGAAGCGTGGATCGGCACCCGGGCCACGATCACCGCCGTCATCAATCAACCAATTCGCCAGGCCACCCTGGTCCGTGGCGACCAACCCGCGTTGCCAGTTTCCATAGCCAGCGATGGTCGGCATCTCACGACGGAATTCACCATTCAGACCCCCGGAGTCTCCACCTGGTTCCTGGCACTGGTCGATCGCGAGGGATTGACCGTCGAACGTCCCGAGCAATTTGAACTTCGGGGACGACTGGACCGGTTGCCCGAAGTTGAGATGGTCGAACCACATGGCAACACTCTCGTCACTCCTCAAGCCCAGGTGCCACTGACCATCACGGCCCACGACGACCTGGGACTGGCCGATGTGCACCTGGTGATCCGCCCGATCAACGCTCCTGGTGCCGTTGAAAAGAGGATTCTCCTGCACGGACCTCATCCCGGTGAGGGGCTATTGCAAATCGACTTCTCATGGCAGTTGGCAGATGAATCACTGGTGGCGGGCATGGAATTCGACGTCCACGTCGAAGCGACCGACACCTGTGACGTCGAGGGACCTCGAATTGGACGTTCGGCAACCCGGACCATCTCTATCGTCAGCCTCGCAGCAAAACGCGATCAACTCGATGCCAGACAGGCTGTGTTGCTGGAACAACTCACCAGGGTTCTCCATCGCCAGCGGCAGACAGCGGCACAGGTCGAGTTGCTTTCGATCCAGTGCGAAACAACCGGCCGCCTGCGTCCGGGCGATCGCGAGACCCTGCTGGCAACAGAGGTCAACCAGCAGCAACTCGATGCACAACTGGCAGCGACCGACAGTGCCTTGACCACGCTCGCTCGAGCCATGCGGCAGGAACGGAAAGACAATCGGATCGACGACCGTGGTGCCATCGGAGACCTCAAGCGGATCATCGACAGCCTGGAAGATCTGAGCACCCAGGAGATTCCCGAACTCGAAGCCACTTTCGCCAACGCCCGACGACAACTCGACTCGACTCCCACCACGAATCCCGAACACACCCTCAAAACAATCCACGATCTCCAGCTTCGCGTGATCACTGTCCTCGGCCAACTCGTCGAGACTGTCGCTCCGTCCCAGGATCGGCGTGAGCGACTCGGCGAAGCCCGCCAGATCATTGACCAACAACAACAACTGCTCGACGACACAGCCTCACGTCCCGAAGAGACGCTCGACCAATCCCCTCAACAACTGGCCAGGCAACACCAGGCCGACTTGCGCAGGATGGCCAGTCAACAACACACCCTGGCCGAGCGACTGGATCGACTTGGACGTCGAATTCAGCCCGAACACCCAGGAGAAGATCGAGCCCAGCAAACTGCTCAACGGCTGAAACTCGCACTCGACATCCTTCACAAGTCCGGAACCGTCGCAGCGATGAGAGAGTCGGCTGCCCACATCCGGGAAAACCACATCGGCGAAGCCCAGCAAAACCAACAGCAGATTCTCAAACAACTCGGCCAGTTGGAACGGTCGCTCCAGGACGATGCAACAAGTACCGCAAAGGACAACCTGTCCCGGATCGACCACCTGCTCATCCGGATCCGCCAACTCATCAAGGCGCAGTCGGCGCTGCGAATCGATACGGGCCGCGACGATGGCCAGCCCACCCCCGGACCGAACAGGCCGCGATTGGAAACACGACAAGCCGGCCTGTGCCGCAATGCACAACAGATCGTCGACATGATCAGACCTCTTGGATTGCCCGAGGGCAAAGCCAGGGCCCGTCAAGTGGCCGATACAATGACACTCGCGATTGAGGCCATCGGGAAGTCCAAGCCAACCGTCTCCACTTTCCAGGCGACCGCCATCGAGCAACTCGAATTGCTGGAACGACTGGTCACCAAACAACGACGCCAGATAGCCACCACACTCGACGCCGAACAGATTCGCAGAGCCTACCAGGACCTCCAGCGAGTGAGGACACTCCAGGAACAACTGTCAGGACAGACAAGGGGACTCGAGGAGCAACGCCTGGACACCGGCCGGTGGACCAGGCCGCTCCTGAAAGAACTCCGCGAACTCGTCGGGCGCCAGGAGTCCATCACCGAGACCACCCGGCACATCTCAGGCCCCACCGACGGCCAGGCCACGCTGCAGCCAACCCTGGAGGCTATTGCCAGGCAGATGCAATCGGCCACCGAGTCTCTGCGACGCCGGGATCCAGGCCCTCAAACACAGCAACGCCAGGACCGGATTCTGGAGCAACTCGACCAATGGCTCAGTCGAACCCGAATCGCCATCCCACGAGAATCAACCGCCAACGGACCCAAGACGGCCGCTTCCCCTTCCAGACGACAACCGGACACGAGCAAGGTCCCCGGTGATTCGCCGATGAATCGTACCGACACCACCACTTCTCCCGGATCACACCCGGGCCGTCAAAGCGGCCCGGGACACCAGGTCGGGAAAGCGATAGGCACCGTCAGGCTGGAATCACTCAAACAAGCCCCCTGGGGAAACCTGCCGCCGGCGCTGCGTCAGCGATTGTCTCAATCTGGCCGCGAACGCCCTCCGACCCGCTACACTGAACTTGTCCGACGCTACTACGAAACGCTGGCCGGACACCGTGAACAGGACAACGGCAAAACCCCGAAGGAACCCCGTTGATGAATCGTCCCGGCAAGGACACCACTCCGGAAGGAATACGGCTTCAGAAGGTGCTGGCACGAGCCGGACTGGGTTCACGTCGCGCCTGTGAAGCGCTGATCTTGGCAGGGCGAGTTCGAGTGGATGGACGAGCCGCCAACGAGTTGGGAATTCGTGTCGACCCGACGACACAAGAAATCGTCGTGGATGGTGAGACCATCAAGAGCGAAAGATCTGAGTACTATCTACTGAACAAGCCGCGAGGCTACCTGTGCACCAACAATGACCCTCGTGGGCGTCCCCGGATCATCGACTTGTTCCCGGGCAATGGCTCACGGCTCTTCAGCGTGGGACGGCTTGATGAAAACAGCCAGGGCCTGCTGATGGTCACCAACGATGGCGAATTGGCACACCAACTGATTCATCCCCGTTACCAGGTTCCCAGGATCTACCAGGTCCAGGTCGTCGGAATTCCCACTCGCGAGGGACTCAAGACGCTGCGAGACGGACTGCAGTTCTCCGATGGTTACTTCAAAGTCCACGCCGCGCGGAAACTCAAAACTCGAGGCAAGAGCACCTTCTTGTCATTGGAACTGCGACAGGGACGCAACCGGGAAATCCGCCGGATGATGGCTCGGATCGGTCACAAGGTGATCAGTCTCGAGCGGACGGCTTTCGGCCCACTGAAGCTGGGCCGACTCGGTCTCGGCCAACACCGCAGGCTTCGACTGGACGAGTTGAAGTCGCTCCGGGAACTGATTGACGGCGACCGCACACCTGTGACCGTTCGGAGGCAATCGCGACGCCGATCGAGTAAAGTGGCCGGAAGGAAGCGTCGCGGACGCAACCAACCTCGCCGTCGCTGATCGCCCGCGAGCCGTGTGCCCCCTTCATTGAGAATGACCTGCCCATGGATGCGGCTGCTCACACACCTCTTCCCGGCCTGGTCCCCGACGCCTGCCAACAGACGGCCAGGATCGTCGAACAGGTCCGCATGGCCCGGGACACGTATCGCCTGCGACTGGAATGCCCCGACCTGGCACGACAGATCATTCCCGGCCAGTTCTTCATGGTGCGTGAGCCCGGCTGCAACGACCCGCTGCTGGGCCGCCCCTTCGCCCTCTTCGACATTGTCAACGACGACAATGGAGAACCGACCGGGATTGATTTCGGCTACGTCGTGATCGGCAAATTGACCGGCCGCATGGTCGACTGGAAGGCCGGCGACCAGGTCGAAATCTGGGGTCCCCTGGGCAACGGTTTTCCCGACACACCAGCAGGGCACCTGGTCATGGTTGCTGGCGGGATTGGCCAGACACCGTTTCTGGCAGTCGCTCGCGAAGCACTCGGCCTGCAACAGTACGGGATTCCACCGCGGCCGCACGTGTCGCCACCCCCTCAAGCAACACTCTGCTACGGAGTTCGCTCGTCCGACTACCTCGCCGGTATCGATGAGTTTTCAATCCCCGGGCTGGACATCCGAATCTCGACCGATGACGGCAGCCACGGGCATCACGGACTGGTCACCGATTTGCTCGAAGAACTCTACACCGATGACAACGAACCGACGGCGGTGTTCACCTGCGGTCCCGAACCCATGATGAAAGCCGTCTCCGCCGTGGCCGCCCAGCACGAGACCCCGTGCTGGGCCTCGCTGGAAACCCCGATGGCCTGTGGCTTCGGCATCTGCTTCAGTTGCGTCACACGCGTCCGTATCGATGGTGGAGACTGGGATTACCGTCGGACCTGTGTTGAAGGACCAGTCTTCCGGGCCGAACAACTTCACTGGTGATCCACATGCCTCGTCTCACGCACCCAATGTTGACTGCTGCCGCGGCTATCCTGCTACTGGGAATCATCACGGACCCAGCAGCAACATCCGAACCGGTTCGGGCCACACAGGACAAAGAGTCGCTGGCCAGGGAATTGCCCCGGATTCCACCGGTTGAACCCGACAAGGCGCTCACCACATTCACCCTGCAACATGGATTCCGACTGCAGCTGGTCGCCAGCGAACCGTTGGTTGCCGACCCCGTCGACGCCTGCTTCGACGCCGACGGCCGACTCTACGTCGCCCAGATGCACGGCTATCCGTTCTCCCAGGAACCGACCCGTTTGAATCCCCAGGGAGGCGGCAAACCCGACGCCGGCATCGTACGGCTGCTGGAGGACACCGACGGAGACGGACGATTCGACCGCAGCGTGAAGTTCGCCGACAAGATCCGCTGGCCGACATCAGTCTGTTGCTACGACGGCGGCGTGTTCGTGCTCGCCCCCCCCAAGCTGCACTACTTCAAGGACACCACCGGCGACGGTGTTGCCGACATCCGACGAGACGTCCTGGCGGGATTTGGTCGTGAAAACGTTCAAAGTGTCGCCAACAACCTCAAATGGGGACTCGACAATCGCATCACGCTGGCCGCCGGTCGTAACGGCGGCAAACTGTCACACAAGGGCCAAACCGTCCTCACGCTCGGCGGAAAGGACATCAGTTTTGACCCCCGAACAATTGATGTGCGTGCCCTGACTGGAGGAGTTCAGTTCGGCAACAGTTTTGACGCCTGGGGCAACCGTTTCGTCTGTAGCAACAGCAACCACATCCAGCACATCGTGCTGCCAAGACGCTACCTGTCCCGCCGTCCCGGTCTCAGCCCTCCGGCAGCAATCCGTTCGATCGCCGCCGGAGGAGCCGCCGCTCCGGTCTACCGCAAGAGCAGTGCCGAACCGTGGCGGATCGTTCGCACCCGCAGACGGGTCTCTGACCCCAGGATCAAAGCGAGGCTTCCGCGGACCGAACAATTCGCCATCGGTTTCTTCACTTCCGCCACCAGTGTCACCATCTACAACGGCGACGCCTACCCGGAAGCGTTTCGCGGCAATGCGTTCATCGGTGACGTGGGTGGCAACCTGGTCCATCGCAAGACCATGACCCCGTCGGGCCCGTCATTCATTGCCCGGCGAGCCGACCAGAAGGTCGAGTTCATTGCATCGACAGACAACTGGTTCCGTCCGGTCAACTTCGTCAACGGCCCCGACGGCGCGCTCTACGTTCTCGACATGTACCGCGAGACGATCGAACATCCCTATTCGGTTCCCGAGGACATCAAGAAGTACCTGCGGCTCGAAAGCGGAGACGACCGCGGGCGGATCTACCGACTGGTCCCCCCGAAGTGGAAACAACCCAAGCCCGTGAAACTCGCCACCGCCAACTCCCGTGACCTCATCAAAGCTCTTGATTCCGACAACGGCTGGACGAGACAAACGGCACACCGACTGTTGTGGGAACGAAATGACCGCAAGACGGTTCCCTTGCTGATCAAAACCGCCATGCACTCCGCTCACCCACTGGCCCGAGCCCACTCGCTCTGGATTCTCCACGGACTGGAGGCCCTCGAGGACAAGGTCCTGGTTGCTGCACTCGGTGATCCGTCACCGCGTGTCCGTGAACATGCAATTGTGCTGGCCGAAGACCGACTGGATGGTGCCATTTTTCGCCCGGCCCTGGCACGACTTTCCGGTGACCCGGACCCACGCGTCCGCTACCAGGTCGCCTTCAGTCTCGGGACAGTCGGGACCGCCCACCGCCAACTGCCACTGTCGCAGCTGGCCAAGCGAGCCCCCGCCGACAACCACCTGAGGTTCGCCGTGATGAGCTCGAGCCTGGGACTCGAAAACAAGCTGCTGCAGACGTTGTTGCGGGACAAGGTCTTCCTGGCCAAGAACGGTTCCTCGACGTGGCTGAGCGACTTCGCCCGGCTGGCCGGTGCCAATCCGAAACCCGCCGAAGCCATCTCGATTCTGCGACTGCTCCTTGAGGAACAACACCCGTCGCGACGGCGGGCCGAATTGCTGACCGGCCTGGGGAACGGCCTGTCCCGCCGGGGACAATCGGTTCTGGGGGTCCTGGCCGACCAGGCCACTCCGGCACCGCTCCGTGCCTCCGCCAAACAGGTGTTCCGCCAGGCCGTCACGACCATGGCCAGCTCCTCCTCTTCGGCTGCCGACCGCGTCGCCTCGGCACAACTGCTCGGATTTGCCCCCGCCACGGTGGCTGTCCCCGCCCTGGCAAGCCGACTGGGGCCCGGAGATCCTCCGGCCCTGCAACGGGCAGCCGTCGCCTCACTGTCCCGGCACCCCATCCCGAAGACCTGGACAGCACTGCTGGCCAACTGGAAGGGCCACAGTCCCCGGCTGCGATCCGACATCGTCGACGTTCTCGTCCAGCGGCCTGCCTCTGCCGGCCTGCTGCTGGATGCCGTCGCGGCCGGCCGTGTGCTGATTGCCGACCTGACGGTCGAGAAACGCCAATTGCTGATCAACAATCGGGACGCGAGTCTAAAAGCACGGGCTGCCAAGTTGCTTGCGGGTGCGGCCACTCCAAACCGCGCCAAGGTGATCGCCCGCTACACCCCGGCGCTGGACAAGCCCGGTGATGCCAAAGCCGGGGCCGCGGTCTTCAAGAAGCTCTGTTCGGCCTGCCACAAGGTCGGCACCATCGGCCACAAACTCGGCCCCGATCTCAACAGCGTCAGCAACAAGTCGCCCCGCGACCTGTTGATCAACATTCTCGACCCCAACCGGGAAGCCCAGCCCAACTTCATGACCTACACGCTGGTCACCACCAAGGGCCGCGTTTTGACCGGAATCGTGTCCGCCGAAACCGCCGATTCGGTCACCCTGACACGAGCCGAGGGCAAGCGAGACATCGTGCCGCGCTCACAAATCGACATGCTTGTTTCCAACGGCAAGTCGCTGATGCCCGAAGGTCTTGAGAAAGAACTCTCGCCCCAACTCCTCCGGGACGTGGTGGCGTGGATCAAGGGTCTGAAACCGCCCGGCAAGTGACGGGCACCGCCACCGGTTGCCCGCCTGGCGAACGGCCGATACAGTGTCGGCTGTCCCGATTGTCCGGGAAATCTTCTTGAGAATCGCACACCGGAGAGACGCCGTCATGTCACCTCGCATCACCACGCTGCTGCTGGTTGCTGCCGCCCTGTTGCTCACCCCGTTTGCCGGATCGGCCGAGGACAAGGACGGCTGGATCTCACTGTTCAACGGCAAGAATTTCGACGGTTGGAAGATCGGTGACGCCAAGCAGGGCAAGTGGAAGATCGAAAACGGGAACATCGTGGCCAACGGCCCACGAAGCCACCTGTACACGATCAAGGAATTCAAGAACTTTGAATTCAAGGCTGAGGTGATGACCACGCCCGGCAGCAACTCGGGCATCTACTTCCACACCAAGTACCAGGAGACCGGTTTCCCCGGCACCGGCTACGAGAGCCAGGTCAACGTTTCGCACGGCGACCCGGTCAAGACCGGCAGCCTCTGGGGCGTCGTCAAGCTCTACGAGACCCCCGCCAAGGACAACAAGTGGTGGGAGCAGCACATCATCGTCCGCGGTCAGAACATCGTGGTGAAAATCAACGGCAAGACGGTGCTCGATTACACCGAGCCCAAGGGCGTCCAGGGCGGCCGCAAGATCAGTTCCGGCAGCTTCGCCCTGCAGGCGCACGACCCCAAGAGTGTCATCTACTACCGCAACTTGCGGGTCAAGCCGCTGAAGTAGCCTCGACTCAGCCCCCCGACGAGCCAAACTGAAGGTCCAGCAGCAGTTGCTTGACCTCAGTCATCTCGACTGCGTCTCGCGCGACCGCCGTCGAGGAGCCGATCAGAACCGGCCCCTCCTCGGCCTCGCGACCGGGCACTGGTAACCGTCCATGGCTGCCCCGGACAATCGAGGCGTCCAGTCCGATCACGTCCATGTAGTACCGCAGGCCCAGTTTTTTCTTCAACAGTCGTCCCGCCACCCGCAAGGCCGGCCATCTCAGTTCCGGATCCACAAACAATTCGACAGGGTCGTATCCCGGCTTGCGGTGAATGTCGACCGTGCGAGCGTAGTCAGGTGCCAGCTTGTCATCGAGCCAGAAATAGTACGTGAACCAGGCCCCGGCCGAGGCCACCACGACCAGTTCTCCACTGCGGTGGTGATCGAGTCCTGCCGCGACCTGTTCGTCACGCCCCAGCACCCGGTCCACCCCGTCAATGGCCTCGAGAATTGTACGAACCCGTGGCACGTCACCGGGATCGTGGACGTAGACATGGGCCACCTGGTGATCGGCCACGGCAAAAGCCCGGGACCCACCCGCATCGAGTGTCTCCCAGCCCAGTGGTTCGCGACGAACCGACAACAATCCCGCCTCGCGCAGCACCCGGTTCAAGGCCACCGGGCGGTCGACACCAGTGATACCATATTCCGACAACACCACGACGTCGGCGCCGCTGTCCTCGGCCGCATCGATCACACGTCCTGCCTCAGCATCGACCTCGGCGAGATCTCCATCGATCGCCGGGTCATTGGGCCCCAGCCGCTGCAGGTTGTAATCCAGGTGCGGCAGGTAGGCCAGTGTCAGCGAGGGCCGATGCCACTGGAGAATCCGAATCGTGGCATCGGCAATCCAGCGAGTGCTGGCGATGTTGGCGCCCGGCCCCCAAAACCGCATCAATGGAAATGTCCCCAATTCGGCCTGGAGCCGATCCTTCAAATCGGCAGGCTGGCTGAAGCTGTCCATCACCTTGCGGCCATCGGCCGGGTAGCTTGGCCGCGGCGTGACCGACCAGTCGACCGGGGCGTACATGTTGTACCACCAGAAAAGCTTGGCGGTCGTGTACTCGGTGTCCAGGCGACCGGCCGCCTGGTACACGCGTTCCCCACCCACCAGGCGATTGGATTGCCGCCAGAAGAATATTTCGGCCAATTCCCGTTCGTACCAGCCATTGGCCACGACACCATGATCTCGTGGCAACAGCCCGGTCAACAGGGTGGACTGTGTCGAGCAGGTCACTGCCGGCAGGACGGTGCCCAACGGGCAGGCGAACCCGCGCCCCGCCAGGCTCGCCAGGTGAGGCGTGTGTTGGCCAATCATCGAGGGAGTGAGTCCAACGATGTCCAGGACGACCAGCGGGCGAGTCATCAGCCAGGGCTCGTCGGGTTATTCGGAATCCACGCCGGCCGAAGCGTTCTCGCGAAAGACATCCGGCGGAGTGAACTCGAACCGCTCGCTCCCACTGAAGAACTCGATCGGATTGTCATAGACAATCTTCTTGATCTGAGATTCAGCATGACCACGACGCCGCAGTTCCATGATGAAATCGGGAACGGCCGTCGGGTTGGACGGCCCCCAATCTCCCGCCGAATTGACCATGATGCGATCGTCGCCGTACATCTCGATGATGTCAGCAGCTCGTGACGGAGTGCACTTGGTCACCGGGTACAGCGTCATGGCACACCAGAAACCTTCCTCACGGGCCACTCCCACGGTGTGCTCCTCGACATGGTCGATCAACACCCGGCCCGGATCCACCCGGCTGTCTTCCAACAGCATGTCGACGATCATCCGAGTGCCCTTGTACTTGTCGTCCAGGTGGGGCGTGTGGATCAGAATCAATTCGTTGGTCCGCATGGCCAATTCGACGTGCTCACGAAAGATCGTGCATTCGTTGGGAGTGTTCTTGTTCAGCCCGATCTCGCCAATCCCCAGTACACCGGGCTTGTCCAGGAACTCGGGAATCATCGCGATCACTTCCCGCGACAACTCGACGTTCTCAGCCTCCTTGGCATTGATGCACAACCACGAGTAGTGCTGCACTCCCGACCAGCTCGCACGAGTCGGCTCGAATTCGGTCAGCTGTCGAAAGTAATCACGGAACCCGTCAACACTGCCGCGATCGAAACCGGCCCAGAAAGCCGGCTCGCTGACCCCAACACAACCCATTCGAGCCATCCGCTCATAATCGTCGGTGACACGAGAGATCATGTGGACGTGTGGGTCGAAGAAATACATCTCTCTACTCCGTCGGGTTCAGGCGTCGCCGCCGGATGAATCAGGCGTCTCGGCCGAACCTGTAGAATTCCAACCGGGTTGATAGGGATCACTAAAGAGGACCTGGATCTGTTCGGCACGATTGAGTCCCGGGCCGGCCAGAATCTCCAGCCCTTGTCGAATCCGCTCCCGTCGTTCGTCGGCACCAACCGCACCAGCTCCATCCGAACGATCGATCCGATCCAGAGATGCCCCGAGCACAAGCAACCCGGCTCGAATGTCCAGGTAGACCTGGTCAAACACCTCCGCCGCGTTCTGAACCGATTCCATTGCAATCCCCCCCCGCTCACCTGGTCAGCCGCCTGGCAGCCAACACCTTCAAACTAGTCTCGCCACGCACCCCGGGAAATTCAAGAGGCCGGCAACCGGAGTCATCCGGTGTCCGGCCAAACTGTCCTGGCTCACAGTCGAACTCATTCGACGGTCGCGGCCACGTTCGCCGGGATCCTCTGCACCTGCCCCTCCCGATCAACGCAAGCCAGTACCGAACGGGCCGTTGCCAACAGGTCGTCTCCGCGAAAAACGGAATACTCGTGTTCGAGTTTTGCCGCCCCCACCTTGACCAGTTTTGTCACCAACCGCAAAACGTCGTCGTAATGAGCCGGCTTGTGGTATCGCGCCTCGAACGAGACAACCACGAAAAATCGTCCATCCGCCTCCATCTGCCGATAGTCCCCTCCCTGCGAACGGAACAACTCGGTACGGCCCATTTCGTAGTAGCTGAAGTAGTTGGAATGGTGCAGGAACCCCATCGCGTCGGTTTCGCTGTACCGCACACGGATCTCGATTTCGTTTTCACAAGCCATGTCGTCTCTTCGCCAGAACCACAAAATCCAGATCTTGGTCGCCGTTCGATCTCACCGATCGATTATCGGGAACTCTCCGGGCCGTGGAAAGCGGCCATCGAGAAAGAATCGATCCTTGAGGAAAACGGGCGACAGACTATTCTAGTGACTCGACCGGCCGGCACTGGACCGACCGAAAGCTGGTCTATTCCTCCGAGCAACAAGTCGTGCTCCGCATCCTGGTCGCCGATCCGCTTGCCGATGCCGGCCTGGACGTATTGCGTCACCAGGACGGCATCGAACTCGATCTCCGCAACGGCCTTGAGGGCGAGTCGTTACGCGAGGCCCTGTCCCGGGCAGACGGGGTGATCGTTCGCAGCGGCACGGAATTGACCGCCGAGGCCCTGGAAGACCAGCAACGCCTGCGGGCGATCGTACGTGCGGGGGTCGGGACGGACAACATTGACCTCGAAGCCGCCACGCGGGCCGGCGTGGTGGTGATGAACACTCCGGCTGGAAACACAACCAGCACCGCCGAACACTCGATCGCCATGCTTATGGCGCTGACTCGAAATATCGCCCCAGCTGCCCACAGCCTCCGGGATGGACAATGGGCTCGCAGCCAATTTGTCGGCACCCAACTTGCCGGAAAGACACTCGGCGTGATCGGATTGGGCCGGGTGGGCTTGGCCGTCTGCCAACGGGCTCGCGGATTGCAGATGAAAGTCATCGGCTTCGACCCCTTCCTCTCATCGGAACGGGCCACGGAACTGGGCATCGAGTTGTACCAGGACCTCGACACCATTTTGCCGGAGTGTGATTTCCTGACCGTACACACGCCATTGACCAGCCAAACACGTGGCCTGATCGATGCCGACCGATTGGCCGCGATGAAGGCCGGGGTGCGGATCATCAACTGCGCCCGTGGCGGCATCGTGGATGAACAGGCGCTGACTGATGCACTCGCCAGTGGACACGTGGGCGGTGCCGCGATCGACGTGTTTGAACAGGAACCACCCGGCGACCATCCCCTGCTGAGCGACCCCCGCGTGTTGGCCACCCCCCACCTGGGAGCCTCTACCCAGGAGGCCCAGGAGTCGGTTGCCATCGAGGCCGCCGACATCTTGTCCGCTTTCCTGGTCAACGGCGAGGTGCGTCACGCAATCAACATGGCACCGATCTCGGCCACCGACCTGGCCGGCATCCGTGTCCATCTCGACCTCGCACATCGGCTCGGCCTGCTGCTCTCACAGCTGAATCGTGCCGGACGAGTGCGATCGGCCAGGATCGAGTATCGGGGCGAGGTCAGCGAAAAAAGTACGCGACTGGTGACCGCCAGTTTTGCAGCCGGATTGCTCAGCGAAGCACTCGACGCCGAAGTCAATCTCGTGAACGCCGAGTGGATGGCTCGCGAACGGGGGATCGAGATCACGGAATCACGGTCCTCCGAGGCGGGTGACTTCTCGACGCTGATCCGCACCTCACTGGAAACGGAATCTGGAACTCATTCCGCTTCGGCCACGGTCTTCGGCAACCAGTTTCTCCGCCTGGTCCGACTCGATGGATTCCAACTCGATGCGTTTCTCGACGGCAACCTGCTGGTGATTGTCCACCGGGACATTCCCGGATTGATCGGGTTCATCGGAACCGTCCTGGGTCAACACGAGGTCAACATCGCTCACCTGTCGTTGGGCCGTGAACGGCTCGAGCCCGGTGGTGACGCACTGGTGGTGCTCAATCTCGATTCACCTCCGACAGACGAATCGCTTGATGCCCTGCGTGAACACGACCAGGTGACCAGCGTCGAACTGCTTCGGTTGCCCGCTGCGGCCACACCACTGCCCTGGCTGGGCGGTTGCTAACCGCCGATTGCGTTGAAGAACGAGCCACGAGCCGCCTAGAATGCGCGCCCTTCAAGAGACGGCAAACACGGAGAATCCAGATGGTGACGGCGAGTGCCTCGGCTCTCCAGGCCCACGTTCTCACGCTCAACCGGGGCTACGTTGCCGTCCAGATCATCACCGCTCGCCGTGCCTTCTGCCTGCTCATCAAGGGTTCCGCCGAAATCGTCAATGTTGAGGACGGTCACTACCGCTCCTACGATTTCGAATCCTGGCGAGAAACCGGTGAGATGAAGACGGCCTTCGGAGAACGCAACGACGACGAGGACTGGATCAACTCGGTCAGTTTCTGTGTCGAAGTGCCCCGGGTCATCCGCTTGCTGCGATACGACCGGGTCCCCCAGCACGTCGTCAAGTTCAATCGCCACAACATCTTTCTGCGAGACCACAACTGCTGCCAGTACTGCAAGCGGCGATTCCCATCATCACAACTCAGTCTCGACCATGTCGTCCCCCGGAGTCGAGGCGGCCAAACGACCTGGGACAATATCGTTTCAGCCTGTCTCAAGTGCAATGTCACCAAGGGAGGCCGCACGCCACGTGAGGCCGGGATGACGCTGGCCAATCCGCCCCGCAAACCGAACCGGAGCCTCCTGCTGCCCCAAGCGGTCACCTCAAAGAAATACACTGCCTGGCAATCATTTCTCACCCAGTCCCAATTGGCCAATCGGGTGGAAAATCCAGACCGGCAAACGACTTAGGCCAGCGGCGGCACCTCCTGGACAAGGCTCCGTTGGGCGGTATTGCAAGCCGTTGAAACCACTGGTAGTCTCTGGTTAGCGGGCAAATTCCTCCATTTTGGCGACCCATTTGCCCCTATCAGTCTCGATTCAGGAGCTGAAGGCATGAGGTTTCGCTCACAGTCCTTTCCTGCCGCACGACGGTCGGGCTTTACGCTGATTGAACTGCTGGTAGTGATCGCGATCATCGCGGTGCTGGCCGCACTGCTGTTGCCGGCCGTACAACAGGTTCGTGAAGCGGCTCGTCGCACCGAGTGCATCAACAATATGAAGCAGATGGTCCTGGCGATCCACAACTACGCCGACTCGTTCCACAGTTTTCCTCCCGGCTATATCCCATCCGGCAATTCCCAGACCATCGCCGCTTCCTTTCCCGAGGAAACCCAGCTTCCGATTCCACTCTCCCCACAGGGACCAAACCTCGTCTTCGGCCCGCAACCGGCACGGTTCCAGGAATGGAGAATGTCGTTCGACTGGGGCTGGCAGGCGTTGATCCTGCCCCAGATGGGAGCCGGCGGGACTACCGAGATCAACTTCAAGGAACTCAAAACCAGTCCGAACAACATGATGAAGATGACGCGAGAGATGTCCTCCTATGTTTGTGGCAGCGCTCGCCTGGCCTCCATGCGGCCCGGGCGATCGGCCACCAACGAAGGATTCGGCTACTCGACCTACCGCGCCTGCATGGGCACCCGGAGCACCAATGGCACCATGTACGTCAACAGCCGGATCACCTTCCGTGATGTCGAGGACGACGACTCCCACACCATCCTGATCGGTGAATCACTGATGGGACTCTGGGGTGACGGCTACAGTTGCTGTGCCCGGGTCGCCGACGACAACAACGACAATGTCCCCGACCGTCTTGTCGCCAACCAGCCGCAACAATTCGACACATGGTGGACAAACCAGGGTATCCATTATTTTGGGTTCGGGAGCTGGCATCCCGACGTCGTTGTTTTCGGATTCGTCGATGGCCGGGCCACAACGATCGACAAGTACATCGACTTCAAGATTCTCAAGGCGTTGGCCACTCGCAACGGTCGTGAACCGATCAACCTGCCTCGCTGACGGGTCAGGCTCTGGCAAACGGAAACACCAACGACTGTTCGATTCGCTCGAGTCCCAGCGTCCGCATCACCAGGCGGTCAAATCCCAGGGCCACGCCAGCACAATCGGGCAATCCTACTCGTTGGGCCATTTCCAGCCTGCTGGTCACAGGCAGGCCACGACGGCCGGCGGCAACGCGTCGTCGAGATTGGCTCGCCATTCGCGCGGCCAATTCGTCGGCATCAATCAACTCCTGGTACCCGTTGCAGATTTCCAGGCCATCGATGAACAATTCCATCCGTTCTGCCACGTCGATCTCGCCGTGGCGGACTCTCGCCAGGGCCGCCTGGCTGGCCGGGTAATCAAAGAGGAACTCCGGGCGATTTCGCCCCAGTGTCGGTTCCACACGCTCGGACAACAACAGGTTCAGCCAGGCATCCCGATCCGACTCGTCCAACCCGTCGGGAACCGTCTCGAGTTCGCGACGCGCCACCTCGATCACTTCAGCCGTCGATCGTCCCAGGACTTCAACTCCGATGGCTCGGTCAAAGGCCTCGTCGTAACTTATTCGCCCAAACCGCTCGCCGCTGCCCTCTCCCAAAATCCAGGGAGGTGCATCGGCGGGCACTTCGGCGACTCCACGCACCACGCTCTCCACCAGGTCCATCTGCTGTAGATAGGTCGACCCCGGCTCATACCATTCGACGATCGTGAACTCGGGATTGTGCCGCGTCCCGGTTTCGCCACATCGAAAAGCACGGGTCACCTGGAAGATCGGCCGCCCCCATTGGGCAACCAGCCGTTTCATCGCAAATTCCGGAGACGTCTGCAAAAAGAACTCCGTGTCACCATCCGGCCCCGGGACAACAAAAGGCTCGATGTGTTCATCGACACACACATCCCTGGAGAGCAACGGTGTCTCGACTTCCAGGAACCCCACCTGCTCAAAGACACGCCGGAGCCTTACCAGCATGGCAGCCCGCACCTCCAGAACTTCCCACGAGGCCACGGCTCGCCAATCGTCCGATTGTTGCGACGTCATAATTCGGCCCGGATCGCCCGTGATAGTCTCGCCATTCCATCGGCAAGCCGATCGACGTTTTCGACACCGAAACTCAATCGCAACTGGTTCCGCGGACGCACGCCGTCCACACCGATGTAGCAAAGATCACCGGGCACATACATGACCTGTTCACCCTCGACAGCCCGATTGAACAACGCACCATCAAAACCCGCGTCGACGTGTTCCGGAACGGTCAACCAGACATAGAGTCCGCCGTCGGGGACCAGCCAATTCACGCCCTCGACGTCACCAAGATGCACCGCGGCGGCTTCCACCAACGCGTCTCGCTTGACGGCGTAGGCATCACGCAAGTGTTCCACGTGGCTGGCAAACAGCTCATCCTCGAGCACTGTCGCCAGCAGGTGCTGGCTGAAGCTGGTCGAACCAAAATCCTGATTCCCCTTGAGATCCAGAACGGGCCCGACCAGGTCACGAGGCAATATGCCAAATCCCACCCGCAAACCTGGCGAGAAGCACTTTGAGAAGGTCTGAACGAGGGCCACCGTCTCACCCTCTTCATCGAAACTCCACACGCTCGGCCGGGACACACCGTCGTAATACAACTCGCGATAAGCCGCATCCTCGACGACCAGGACCCTCTGCCGCACAGAGAGTTCCGCCGCGATTTCCACCAATCGACGTCGGCGATCGGTGGCCAGGCTGACACTGCGTGGATTGTCGAAATCGCTGACGACGTAGATCATCTTGACCCGCTGAAGTTGACCGTCTGCGTCGAGCGAATCCAGCGTTCGCTCAAGAGAATCAACCCGCATCCCATCCTCGTCGGACTCGATGGGAACCGCACGAGCTCCCTGGCCGTTGACGGTTCCCAGCATCACGTAATACGTCGGGTCGGCAATCAGGCAGATATCGCCCGGATCAAGCGTGGCCTCACAGAGCAGCGACAACATCTGTTGAGAACCGGTCGACAACACCAACTGGTCACGGCCGATCTTCAGTCCAAGCGTGTCGGCCGTCACTCCTTCAAGGCCGGCCAGGTACTCCAGCAACAGGTCTCGCAACCGTTGGGACCCCTCGGTCGTTTCGTATTGCAGACTCGACCGGGCCAGCGCGGGATCACCCATCATTCGCTCAACCGCCCGGCTGGTCGCTTCGACTGGCAGTGTCTGGGGATCAACCAGTCCCGCAGCAAGCGAAACACACTCGGGATGATCCACGGCCTGTTTCATCATGAAGCCGACCACGTTGTTGGCCGACCAATCACGACGACGACTGAGGAATCGTTCTGCCGAGTCAGTTGTTGACGATTGTGTTGCCATCTCCGGGTCCACCCCTGGTGAATCAGTCGCGCCGCAGGGTCTTGCGTGCGTACTGTATGGCATCGACCAAAACATCGACGTCAGACGAGTCGTTGTATGCAGCAAAACTGGCGCGGGTCGTGGCAACGACCCCCAATCGGCTGTGTAGTGGCATCGTGCAGTGATGCCCGGCCCGGACGGCCACCCCTTTTCGCTTGAGCAATTCGGCCATATCGTGCGGGTGAACCCGCTGATCACTGAAACTGACAATCGCCCCCTTGTGCTCGATTGCCGGCCCGTGAATCACCATGTCGGGAATCTCGCTCAAACGCTGTTGCGCCTCTTCCAGCAGTGCTTGCTCGACACGCCCGATCTCGTCGAACCCCAGTCCGACAACATAATCAACTGCCACGCCCAGCGCGATGGCCTGGGCCACCGGCAGCGTACCGGCTTCAAATTTTGCCGGCAGTTCGGCCCAACTCGACTCGGTCAGCCCCACCTCGCTGATCATATTGCCCCCGAACAGAAACGGGTCCATCTGTTCGAGCCATTCACGACGCCCGTACAGCACGCCGACACCGGACGGGCCATACAGCTTGTGGCCGGAAAAGGCGAGAAAATCGACCTGGGGATTGGACACGTCGATGGCGGCATGCGGAACACTCTGGGCCCCGTCCACCAGTACCAATGCCCCCACCGCACGAGCCGCCTCGACCAACCGCTCGATCGGATTGACCGTTCCCAGCACGTTGGACATCCCCGTGACTGCAACCAGGCGGGTGCGAGGTGTGAGACATTCGTCGAGTCGTTCCAGGTCCAGACGACCATCATCGGTCATCGGAATGTGTCGCAGCACGGCCCCGGTCTGAGTGGCCACCTGCTGCCAGGGCACCAGGTTCGCGTGGTGCTCCATTTCATTGACCAGCACTTCGTCACCCGGGGACAACTGTGACCGCCCCCACGACTGAGCCACCAGGTTGATCGACATGGTCGTGCCCGAGGTGAAAACCACTTCCTCGGGGTGCTCCGCTCCAATCAGCCTCGCAATCCGTTCACGAGCACCTTCGAGCGCTTCATCCACCTGAACACCGAACTGGTAAACACCCCGATGCGAATTGGCGTAATACCGCTCGTAACAGTCACTGAGCGCATCGATCACAACCTGCGGTTTCTGGGCGCTGGAAGCCGAGTCAAGGTAGACCAGCGGCGTGCCGTCCGCCAACGGACGGTTCAGGATCGGAAAATCGTCACGGATGGTCTCCACGCTCCTCGGTCCTTTTTGTCGCGGCTCGTTTCGCCAGTGGAGATCAGGCCGAGGCGCCGGTGGCAGCGTCCTGTGAATAGACCAGTGTCTTGAGCACCTTGAATCCCAGCAATCCGCAACGTTGTCGCACGGCCGTCAATTGGACTTGCAGCAAGTCGAGCATCGCCGGAGCATCAAATGCCTCGATTTCCGTGAGCGTCATCCCTTCGATGTGTTCGCAAAGAATCGAAGCGGCCGCCTGGCTGATCGCACACCCTTCGCCGTCAAAAAATGCCTGCTGGATCCGTTGTTCCGAGTCGATTTGCAGCTGCAACTGGACTCGATCACCACACAACGGGTTCCGCTCGGTGTGAGTACAACTGGGCGCCTCGAGTTGGCCGCGATGATACGGCGACTCGTAGTGATCCAGGATCAACTCGTCGTACAGCTCGTCGCTCACCGACGTCTCCCGTCACTCATCCCCAATCGGCGGACTCTCAATCCAACGCCACGCGTTTGGTTTCGCGACCGCCATTCAATCCATTCTAGGAGTCGCCACGGGCAACGCCAAGGCAGGTCCTATCCGGAGGTGACGCACCAGGAATCAGAGAATCTCCAGGTCGGGGAGCCCCGTCCCGGATGTGACCTGCCGAGCCACCTCGATGGCCACCTTCTGACTGATCGACATCAATTGATCTCGTACCGGACTGTCGTCGGCAATCAATGTGCTGATCCGGCCCGCATCCCCACGTATCCTCACCTCCGGGTCAGCTGGCAATTCACCAAGGAACGGCAATCCCAACTCCGACGCCTTGTCACGCGCTCCACCTCGGCCAAAAATATCGCCCGTCATATTCTCGACCATCCCCAGCACAGGAATCTTAACCTGTTTGAACATCGAGACAGCCTTGAGCGCGTCGAGCAGCGCAACCTGCTGCGGAGTGCAGACGATGACCGCGCCGGACAGCGAAAGCAATTGAGAGAGCGTCAGAGCAACATCGCCAGTGCCCGGCGGCATGTCGATGACCAGGTAATCCAGTTCACCCCAGTCGGTAGACTGTAAAAACTGGGTCAACGTGCGATGCAGCAAGGGGCCTCGCCAGATCACCGCCTGGTCCTCCTCGACATGGAACCCCATCGACATCAATCGAATCCCATCGACTTCCAGGGGCTGAATACGAGGCACGGGCTCCCCGTCGGATCCAACCTGTTCGACCACCGACGGCTCTCCACTGGCTCCCAAAAGATGCGGCACACTCGGGCCATACACATCAGCATCCATCAGTCCAACACGTGCTCCGGAAGCCTTGAGCGCGAATGCCAGCCCCGCGGCAACGCTGCTCTTGCCAACCCCGCCCTTGCCACTACCAACACAGATCACGTTGGCAATTTTCAGGCCGATCTTCCCCCCCGAATTCGACCCACGCACCGTCCGTTCAAAGCCCACGTCGACCGATTCGCCAACCGCTTCACCGACGAGCCTTTCGATCCTTTCCGGTTCGGGATACGCCGTCGTCGGCAGCTCGATGGTCACCTGAACGGTTCCATCGACCTCCTCCACCGACTGGACCATTCGCAATTCCCCCAGCGAACGTCCCAACTCGGGATCGATAATCGCTTCAACTTTGCCACGCACTGTCACATCGTTCATCGTCTGATTTCATCCCCTCGTCGGGCCATGCAGCCCGGACGGTCCTGTCACGTTCTTCAACACTCGCTGACACATTGCCAGCAGCCGAGAAGGGGTCACCGGCTCGAAAAGCACGGTGGTCGCCCCCAACTCTCTCAGCGGCCATTCCAATTCTCCGGTGTCCAGTGATCCAATCACCACGATCGGCCAGCCCCGGTCCCATCGTTCCAACAAACGCAGCACGTCGGGCTGTCCTGCCGCCAGGTCGGCCACCACCACTCCACGTCGGCTTGAATCGGCCAGCGAGAACACTTCCGATACACTCCCGGCCGATTCGATTTCATCGATCTCGCCAACACCACCCCCCGGGATGGCTTGCCGTGACCATTCGGTCTTCAATTCACGACAAAACCGGTCTGACTGTTCCAAGACGATGACCGAAGACACGCCCACTTCCTTGAACCATTTGAAGCCTCAACTGGCAGCAGCCCGATTCTAAGGAGGCCGTCGACGAGCGGCAATGCGTCGGGAATCTTGCCGTCGTCGTGACGTGTCAGTAGGCTGCAGGCGTTCGTGAGAACACTGGACCGAAAACCGGGGATTGTCTCCCGGGACACACGAGTTGCAATTGAAAGAGATGGACTACCAAGATGAGTGAACAAGACACCCCGCTGGTCAATATCCTGATGGGCAGCAAGTCGGACTGGAGTACGATGCAGCACACCCGTGACATGCTCGACCAGTTTGGCATCGCTAACGAGTGCCGCGTGCTTTCGGCTCACCGAACTCCCGAAGAGACGTCGGTATACGTCGGTGGAGCCGAGGAACGAGGAGTCGAGGTAATCATCGCGGCAGCCGGTGGAGCCGCTCACCTGGCAGGCGTCTGTGCCGCTCACACCGTCCTGCCGGTCCTGGGCGTCCCCATGACGGGATGGGCCACCGATGGAATGGACGCCCTGTTGGCCACGGTACAGATGCCCCGGGGGATCCCAGTGGGCACACTGGCCATCGGCAAGGCCGGAGCCGTCAACGCCGCGCTGTTGGCCATCGCAATCCTGGCTGGCAGCCGCCCCGAACTCAGACAACAAATCAAGGATTACCGGCGGGGGCAGGCCGATGCCATTTTGGCTGAAACACTGGAATGATCCTGCACCTCCCATCACCGCGAGAGTTCGGCGGTCACCGTGAGCGTGCCGGCGACTCATGAGTGATCGTGAGCCGCGAGGATCACGGCCGTGGCTGGGCACGGCATTGTCGACGACGGCCGGTGCAACGGGATTGGCCGGGCTGGCTGTCCGGCTCAGTGTCCGGGATGCGCTGCCGGCCACCGGCATGATGTTTTATGCCACACCCTGGCCGGTGCTGGCCAGCCTGCTGGTGTTGATGGCCGGTGGCCTGAGGCTCCGCAACCGGTCACCGTGGACCAGCCCGGTCGCCGCCACCGGCCTGATCGTGATGGTGGGCTGGGCGGTCAACTCCCATTCCAACCCGCCTCTGGCCGGCCTCTCCGACGACACGCTGTCCTGTTTGACATGGAACACCGACCACGGACAGGCCGGCTGGGACCGGCTCGCCCAGACCATTCACGGGGAACCCACCGACATGGTGTGCCTCGTCGAAGCCGGACCAACAGAACCGGAACTCGATCGGTTCTGGCAAGACAGGTTCCCCAACCACGTGTCCAGTGGACTCGGCAGCGGCATGCTCGTCCTGGTCAGAAACGGCACTGTCCGCCAGACCCGCTCGGGATCTCTGGCCGACACCGTCCGTTTTCGACAATTCGACGTCTGCTGCCGCGGCCACGACCTGGTGCTGATTCTTGCCGACGTCACAAGCACCCCCTGGGTCTCGCGACAACAAGCCCTGGCACAACTTCACGAATTGGCCACCACCATCACCGACAAGCCGGTTCTCATCACGGGTGATTTCAACACGCCGACGGACTCGGCATGGTTCGACCGTTGGCGTCTCTCGCTCACAAACGCGTGGGAAGCGGCCGGCAATGGATTCCGCCCCACATGGCCGCTCCCGCTACCACTGCTCGACCTGGACCAGTGTTGGGGAAACCGCCGGGTCGGCTTCGTCGATTGCCACACGGCTTGGAGTTCACACTCCGACCACCAACAACTGATCACCCGCTTTGCGATCAATCCCCGGAAATGATCTCCAGGTCCCAACTGCACTCTATGCAACCGCGAACCGACTGGTAGGCCGGACACTTCGCCGAAAATGTCTCCAGGGCCCGATCCACCGCGTCGCGATCGATGGACTGGTCGGCCACAAGCTGAAAATGCAATCGAATCACCGTGATCCGCAAGACATCCTCGACCTCGGCAATGTCCCCCTCAACCGATGCCACCAACCGTTCTGACGTCACAATTGACCGCGCATCCAGCGCGGCTGCCAGGGACCCGGTCAGTCACCCGGCCACGCCAGCGATCATGTGGTCCAGGGTGGCAGGATACTCGGGCCCACCAAATTCACGCCCGTACTTCTGAGCATAGAAGTCCCGGATGCCTCCGTGGATCCCAAAATCAAGCACCCCGTCAAACCCTTCAATGCGAGCAGTCCGGTGAGGTCCCTGGTGCCTGGTGATCTCGATCCGACTGGTGTGCACGACGCTCATGGCTGGTCACCTCGCAGTTCAGTAGCAGTACAAACAGGTGGAACGCATTGTCCGTGCCGGAAATCGCCTGTCAATCGGCTCTCGTTGACTCTCCATACACCTCGACACCACAATGCGTCAGTGTTCCTCCCCGCCCACCTCGACGAGTCATGACATGAGCGAGTCCCGGACAGCCGCCAACTACCACCTTGTCGATTTCGCCGAGATTCCCGGCACCGAGTGCCCCTGTGGGACGGCTCGACGGGCCTTCGCGGACATCGAATCGTATCCGGGCACGATCCACGTCACCGAGATTTCAGCGGATGCCCAGTTGCATTACCACAAGCGATTGACCGAGACGTACTACTTCCTCGAGTGCGATGACGACGCTCAGATGCAACTCGACGACGAACTGATTCCGGTCCGCCAGGGACAGTGCATCATGATCCCTCCCGGCACACGGCACCGCGCGGTGGGCACGATGAAAGTGTTGATCGTCGTCTTCCCCAAGTTCGATCCAGACGACGAATGGCTGGACTAGACCATTCCGAGCCGTTTCCGCAAAAACCACTCCAGTGACAACAGGGCAACGAAAACCCCCAGTACGTACCAGTTGTCCCACAGTTCTATGACGGTGGCCTGGGTCAACCCGTTGGCGGCAGGCTCGGCTGCCAGTTGCTCGATGGCCTCGCTGAACTGTTCCGGAGCAAATCGCCCGGCACCACTGAGTTGAGAGATCTGCTCCAACAACCCGGGATCTGCGGCGGGGTCATCCAGTTCCAGGTCACGCGCATCGATCAAGAACCTGGCCCGAGCCGGCAATCCGATCACCTGGCCGTCACGACGAGCATTGACCTCGACCCAGTAATCTCCGGCATCAGACGTTTCGGCAAACCTCGCGGAAAACGCATCGCTTTCCCGTCGCGGCTTCAGCTGGACCTCACGTTGGCCCGGAGCAACCACCCGGACCTGGAACTCGGCGTCGTCGATCGGCCGCCCCTCCGTGTCACGCGCCCCGAACCGCAACGGCACTTCCGAAGCCGCATTGAATGTCCGAGGTTCCACCTGAACCCAAACCGGCTGGTCCGAGTCGTCCTCCTTGTGTGACAACCAGAAGATCATCTGTTGCCAGAATCGCTGGTGAACTTCGCGATACCCGAACTGGAACCAGAAGTAGGTCGAGTCGCCCGCAAAGGCGATCAGCCGGCCCGTTCCGGTATCGGCCGACAACAGCATCGCATTCCCATCGGAATCCCGAGCCAGCACATCAATGAACTCGTTCTTGGGCCGGATCCGGTTCGCTTTCTCCAATGGCGGCAACGCCTCCCAACGGGTCCGATTCGCCTCCCCGTTGTCGGCAATCCGCATGATGTAATGAGCCAATCCGGCATCGGTGGGGACCACCCGAACATCCTGCATCAAGTGCAAATCGGTCTCGATCGCCCCGGCACCCTGCAATTCGGCCGGGTTCATCGCCACCGGCGACAGGGCATCCAGCGGCGTGTTGGCGTAGCCCCCGGCACCGAAAGCGCTGAATCCCCCCAGCATCAGCAAGCCCGCTCCTTCACGAACCCGCGCCGCCAGGCTGGCCAGGTGATCACGGCCAAGCGTGCTGGCTGGAACATTCCCGAGAATGTAGACGTCATGCTGGTCGGGTGCGAACAGATCCGCAGAGAGGCTCGCCGCTCGCCCTCCTGGTCCGGTTCGTACGATATGAGTCTCAAGCTGAATCTTCTCCGACGCCCTCAGCAATTGAACACTGCGGATCTCGGGACGTGGACGATCAATGTAGGCCACCCGAATCCCACCGCGTCGAACGCTGATCAACGACCGGCGCAGATTGTTGGTTTGACGGACCTCACCGGGAAGGCCATCGGCCTCGACGGCAATCTTGAATTCTCCGGCCCGGGTGGGAACAAAAGACAACTCGATCTGACGAACGTCCTCATTCTGGGTGGTCGTGATCCGCCGGATCGGAGACGTCCGCCCCGTAGGTGGTGGCTGAACCATCGGCCCCGACTGACCGACCGTCCGTCCGGTCCGATCCTCGACCTTCAGCCGCACGGTGACATCACGATTGGCCGCTCCCATCAGCCGCACCCGCGCTCGAACGATCACCGCCTTGTTTTCGAAGACGACTCGATCAACAAGCAAATCGTCGACAGCCACATCAAGCGAATTGTCGCTGGCTCCAGAAGCTCCAAAAGGAACGGTGTACACACGCAAGCCCTGGTCTCCCAGCAGTCGCGCCACACGACGCGGATCAAGATCAAACGGAGCGATCGCCCGTTGGGCACCGTCCCCCATCAGGATCACGCCACTGATCTGTTGATTTCGAGCCTCCTGGAACACTTTCTCAAGCACGCTGCCCATCGCCGTCTGATCACCAGTCGTTTCAGTTTCCGGCAACCGATCTCGGCTCAGTTCCAAGGGAACAAGTTCTTTGTCAAAGTCGAAAAACCGAACCTCGATGTTCCCATCAACCTCTTCCAATTGATCCCGATTCGCCGCGACCGTCTCGACCAGTGCCTCCCGACGTGTCTTGCCACCGGCCGCGTCCGCGACTCCCATGCTCTTGGAACGATCCATCACCACGGCCAGCACCCGCGGTCTGCTGTCGGGTTCAACCAGTTGCAGGCTGGGCCGGAACATCGTGAAAGCCAGCACCAGGACCACGGCGAGCCGAAGCAACAGCAGCAGCCTGGCAGCGCCCGGTGACACGGTGCGCAGACGACGGGGATAACTCCAGATGATCATCCCCATGACGGCGACAATGACCACCACAACCATCGACCAGTGCCAGGCCGGTGCCATATCGAACCGGATCATCCACGGCCTCCGGCCACATTCGCCTGGCTTCCCCGATCGGTGTCGTAGAACCGGTTGGCGACCAGGTGTTCACAGCAAAACGCCAGGAGAAGAAGAACCAGCACCAGCGGAAACACCTCTCGCCCCACCCTCATATCACCGACCCGGCGTTCGAGTTCCTCGAGATCGCGGGCGACCTGGTAACGATCAGCACCCAGCAACGCGTCCAGGTCCTCACTCCCCAGTCTCGTCAAGTCGCGTTCGGCGGCATCCAGATTCAGACTGAATCCGGCTCCCCATTCGGCCGCATCACCCCGACCTCGCACCTGGTAATGCCCCAGGGACTCGGACACATCGATCGTGAGCGATTGGCCGTCGCGGGACTGGCCCGGCTGCTGACTGCCATCGGGAGTCACAACGGAGAACTCGGTAACCGGTCGCGATGGAAACAATTGGATCGCCAGCGAGGTATTCGCCTCGTAGGTGTAAGCTTCGCCGGAACGCTGGGCCAGGTAACCCACCAGTTGATCGACGAGCACCACGTACCAGTCCGAACGGGCCAGGTCATTCCATTGCCAGCGCAAATCCAGGGCGGTGGCCAACATCAGCGAACGCCCGCGGCCCAACCCGCGTTCCAGCAACGCCGGATCGTGAGCATCTCCGGTGAAGCGAGACACCACCTGGCTACCCACGGTGGCTTTCAGTCTCCAGTAGTACCGGACATCTCGTAACACGAGGTCACCGGCACCTCCAAGATCCGCGAACAATTTCAAAGCCGGATGGGTCGTGTTGCGGAGATCAAGATATTCGGGTGGCGTGAACTTTCGTGACACATCCAGCGCGGCTGGCAAGACGGCCTGGGCAGCGGCGGTGTTGTAGGAGGATGGCTTCACTCCACGACCTTTTTGCCAATGGACGCTCGAGCCCAAGACGACGCCCAGCCCGCCTCCTTCCTGGACAAACCCTTCCAGGTTGTTCCACGATTCGTCTCGAATCTCGGGCACATTCATCAGGATCACGGCCCGGTATTCTGCCAGTTTGGCATCGGACAATCGATTGGGGGGCAGATGATCACAGCGAAACCGTGCCTTGCCTCGCTCCACCTCTTGCCGTGGAGACAGGGCCTCGACAAGGTAGGCCGCCTCCGCTGCCGTCGGCGCGACCAGCAGGACGCGAGGAGCCGAGGCAACCGCCACGGTAAAAAATGCCACGTCGTCGGCAGCCAATGGGTCGCTCGAACGCAACCGCAATTCTCCCTGCACATATGGACCGGTGAGCCCATCGGCCACCAGGCTGACTGTCGCTTCCGATTCACCCATCAGCTTGACCTCTGCCGACCCACGAGGCACACGTTGACCGGCGGCGTTGAGGACCACCAGATCCACCGTCTGAGCCACCTCACCTTTCAGCCCGGTGCCGTTCACTGCTGCGGTAATTGTCACCGCTCCTCCATCGGCGACTGTCTGTCGCGAGAGGTCCAACGAGGCGATTCCGGTGTTGACCGGTTTGGCCACCCCCGTATCCACGACATAAACACCTCCCAGCCACGGACACTCTTCCACTGCCCGACTCAACCGGCCCGCGTCGGCGGTTCCCCGTGACCAGGCGCCACGAGCCAGGTCGGTAAACACGTAGACCTCGCGGACATATCCGTCCTCGCCAGCCGCCCGACCCACTTCACGTTCGCGATGCGACTCCAGAAGGGACAGGCCACTTTCGATGCAACCGTTGAGCGTACGACTGACCGAATGCAGGGCCAATTGATCGATACGGCGGCCCAGGGCCACCGGGCTGGACTGAAAGATTACGAAGCGACCAGCCGACGCCGGAGATTCATCTCCATCCGCAGACACACCACGAGCCGATTCGACTGCGGTGTCGATCACTGCCACCTGGCTCCCGGCCGGGAGACGGTCCAGATGTTCCAGGGCGATGTCCTGGGCCACCTCGAGCCGAGTTTTGCTCTGATGACGGTATTCCATGCTCTGGCTGGTGTCGAAAACGAAGACCGCCGCAACCGGTGCATTGCGGGCCGCGCCCAACGACGGATTGGTTGCCTCGGCCCCAACCCGGGGTCCATACCAACCCAGCGACCACAAGGCCAACAACAACAGCAACAGCCCCCCCAGCCCTCCACGCAACAGGGAGCGACGGGTCGCCAGCACGTGCCTCGGCCACTCGCGACGACGCCAGAGACCAATCACCACCCGGTAAACAATCAACGGGATGATGAAAACGGCCACCAACCCCAACACCTCGCCCGGCCATTGTGGCCAATAGTCGGCAGCCGGTAACTTGGGACGGGCAACCGCCAGGACGACCAACACGATCAACGCCATCCGCAACAGCAACAACCAGATGTGCCGCAGCCGCAATCGCCGGCGATTGTGCCGCCGCCGTTGCTCAAGCAAACGCAGCGCGGGGAACAGGTGAGGTTTGGGCCGGGCCCGTAGCATCATGTGCAGGAGAACCGGCACAGCAGCCAGGCCAAGTCCATAGATGATGGCGGGGTTGATCAGTTGCATCAGGTGACGTCACCAACCGGCAATTCCGCTCACATTCTAACTGCTGGGACTCGATTCTGAAAAACCCAACCGGGTCATTCGGTACCAGCAATCACCTTCAATACCGCATCGCGTATCTCGGCATTGACACTCAGGCCATTGCCACCATCGACAACCGCCCGTCCATCCAGCGTCACGAAGTGACCACCGGCCTCCTGTAGAATCGGCAACAGCGCCGCCGCGTCCCAAGTATTCATCTCCGGATCAACCATCACGTCGGCACGACCGGTCGCCACCAACAGGTGGCCGTAACAGTCGCTCCAGCCCCGGACCAGTCCTGACGCGGCACAGAGACGATCGAACGTCTCCTGGCGACCGGTCGTTCTCCATCCGGTGATCGTGGTCGTGCAAAACAGTGCCTCGTCCAGTCGATCGACAGTCGACACACGGGCTTCCTGCGGCTGGCCTGCCCCGTGCTGCCACCAGGCGCCCAGGCCAACTCCGGCAAAAACCACCTCATCGAGAGCTGGCATCCGACAGACTCCGGCCACCATCTGGCCCTCGTGTTCCAGTCCGATCAACGTACCGAACAGCGGCACGTGATGAATGAACGACTTGGTCCCGTCAATCGGATCGAGAATCCAGCGGAACCCACTGGTCCCCGCCGTCTCGTCGAACTCCTCGCCCAGCACTCCGTCACCCGACCACGTTTCGGCCACGCGGTCACGAATCAACTGCTCCGCCTGACGATCGGCAACCGTCACCGGAGTCTCATCACGTTTCCGTTCGACGGTGAGTTCCGGGTCGTCGAAATACCGCAGTATCAATTCCCCCACCTCTGCGGCCAGGGCCACCGCAAAATCGAGTCGGCTGGCAAGATCGTTCACCGGAGCACTCATGCCAGTTTCTCCTCGAGACGATGCAGATACTCACCGGCACGCCGAACGAGCAACACTCCCTCGTCCTCTCGATCCGCAAACGAATCGACGTCGATCGTCGCCGGATCGCGCCAACCCAGGTTCACGCTCCGACACATCTCCTCGGACAAAGCCGTCGCCAATGTCACCGAGATCCGGGGGACCTCGACACCGTCGACCATTCGTCCACCACCGCGAACGTGGGTCGAATGAGCCAAAACTCCACGAGGGATATCAGCAAACCGTTCCGGCTCGCTCGTGAAATAGTCCCGGATGTGGTACCCCACCTGCTTGATCAACTCGCCATGAGTCACTGAGATTTCGGTCAGATGTGGGGCGTAGATGATCAACTCGCCCCCGTCGGCTACAACCGGCTCGAGTTTGTACATGCACTTCCCTGCCACCCACAGTTCATCGTACATCGGTGGCGCACAAGACAGCACCGTGTGAAACGGGTGGGATTTCCAGCGAATATGAGTCCGATTGGACAGTTCAGCGGCACTCGACCAGGCAGACTCGGGAGTCCCGTAAAAGAGATCCAGGACGCCACCGTCCTCCCCGACAACAAATGACACGCAACGACGCTCCACCTCGATCATCGCCGCGGCCCTGTCAACCACCTCACGAACCGGTGTCTGCTTCTTGCCGATAATCTGTGAGTTGGTGATCAGGGCTCCCAGCCAATGGAAAAAATTCAGGATCTCCGCCCCGGCAATTCCCGGAAAGAAATACTTGTTGCCCCCCGAAAAACCAACCACCTCGTGCGGAAACACCGGGCCAAGAACCAGTAGCACATCGTAGTCGTCGATTCTCGAATTGATTTCGACGGCGACGTCCTCCGACAGCAGCCCGCCGGAGAGTGCGGCGGTGTCTTGGGCGGTCAATGTGCCAATACGTTTCAATCGATCCGGCCGGTCCCACTCGTGGTTGTACAGCCCTATTGACTCGGACCCCTCCAGTTCTCCCAGTCCCAGCATTTCCCCGATCGCCGACTCACTCATCGCCGGGTGTGTTCCCAGCGCCACGATCACGTCAATGGATTCGGCCACCGGACCAATCCGCCGGTACACGCCTCCAAACAGCAACGGCAGCGGTGCCGTCCGGGTGGTGTCCGGGACAATTACCAGCACGCGACGACCGACAAAGTCGTCGACGGGAACCTGCGAGCCGAACCAGTCCACAACCGATGACGGGTCCATCGACTGCGATGAATGGCTCATGAGGCACCACCGCCGTAGAGCGCATTGATGATCACGAACATGACATAACACAACAACAACGGTGCACCCATCCAGCGTTGAAACGTATTCACCCGGATGGCCTGGAAAATCGACATGCGAAAAATGACCAGGATCAGCAACATTGTCGGCAGGTGCAATCGAAGAAATATTTCCCGGGCAAACGCGTCGGTGACCGAATCGTCAACAATCGGCAACTCGGCAGCAATCGCCGACGCACCGATCACGAACAGCACGTTGAGCACGTCTGCACCGATCACGTTGCCGACAAGCAACTCGGGGTGACCACGTCGGATCGCGGTAATACCCACCACCAGTTCTGGCAACGACGTCCCAAAGGCCACCAGTGTTGCTGACAATACAACGTCCGGGACTGACAGCCGCCGGGCCATCACTTCGACCGACTCGATCAGCACGTGGCTGCTGGCCACCACCACCACCGCTCCGACCAACAACACTCCCAACAACACGACCACTTTTCCAGTCGTCTTTTTGTCATCCTCCGCCTCGGCAACCGGGTCCACATCAGGCTCGGCTTCCTGTACTTCGTCCTGGAGGCTCCACCGGACCGAAACAACCATGTAGAACGCCAAAAGGACCAGGAACATCCCACCGGCCCAATGGGGCACCACCGCCATGTCACCATCAGCCAGCCACAGCCCGTAACAGAGGCCGGCCAACACAACGGCGGATCCAAACTGTACCCATCCCTGCCGCGCCAGTAGGAAACGATTGACCGGCAGCCGGGTCAACAGGCATCCCAGGCCGAATATCAACCCGGTGTCGGCAATGACCGACCCCACAGCATTTCCCAAAGCCAGGCCGCTATTGCCTTCCCACGCCGCCATCACGCTGACGGCGCACTCCGGGGCGGTCGTCCCAAGGCTAACGATTGTCGCCCCGACGATGATCTGCGGGACTCCCAGACGCCGGGCCAGTGAACTGGCACTCTCGACAAGCCAATCCGCGCCAATCATCAGGGTAAACATCGAGACCGCAACCAGGCCCAGTAGCACCGCCCAGTGCAGATCCTGGAACCACTCGCGAGGAATCAGGTGTTCCACGGTCTTTCGCCATTTTTCCGAACCAACAACCCGAACATCCTAACGGTCACCTCAATCAGCCGGAAGCCTTGCCCCCAAACCACCCAGGACGCTCGATTGGTCCGATTGTATCGGTTCTAGGGGCTACCGGTTCGATTGTGTGCCTTACACCGAAGAAAACGCGGGTTTTACCACGTGTAGTGACCGATAGAACTCTGGGGTAAATCGACCCGGGTAAGGAACTCGGCACGTGCAACGTGAAATGAACGTCTTGGCGTTGGTGAAAAACTCGGAGCGCTACGTCTTCCTTTACGATGACGACAGCACCGAGAGTGTCCTGCAAAAGCTGGGGCAATACGCGGCTGACGAGGAGTTGAGCTTCAGTTGGTATGACGCCGCTGTGCTCAGCCAGAAAGTCAGGCGGCTCAAGGAAGAGACGATCGCCAACACATCGGCGGTCTCCTCGTCCTCAAGTCCCGCGGCAGCGGCTTCTGCGTCGCCAACCACCGCCCCACCGTCACCCTCTCCGGAAACTCCGCCACAGTCGGCGCCGATGCCCGGTCTGAGGCTTCGTGGAGTCGGCCGCCTGCCCTGACGAATCGAGGATTCTCATGCAGACAGCCATCGAGGGCTTTCTGCGGTACCTGCGAATCGAACGGAACGCATCGCCGCTGACCTTGAAGTCGTACGGCGCGGACCTGGCCGACCTGTTGCGGTTCTTCCGGTCGTCCGAGGACCGGTTGCCAGCCCCTGCGAACATTTCGATCGGCCAACTGCGTGCGTTCGTGGCGGACCTGCACCAGCGGGGGTACGCCCGCAGTACCGTCGCACGGCGATTGGCCAGCCTGCGGAGCTTCTTCGAATACTGTCGTCGCGAAAAACTGGTCGAATCCAATCCGGCACGGGCGCTGCGTACTCCCCGACAGGGGCGACGTTTGCCGCACTTCCTGAACACCAAACAGGTCGCCGCGCTTCTCGAAACCCCGTCGAAAGACCAGCCAGCCGGGCTGCGAGATCGGGCAATTCTGGAGACGCTCTATTCAGCCGGGCTACGGGTCAGCGAACTGGTTGCGATGAATCTCGAGGACTGGGACCGTGACGGCAACATCGTGAGGGTCAGGGGAAAGGGCCGCAAGGAGCGAATCGCACCGATCGGACGATTTGCCGCCGCATCATTGTCGAACTGGCTCGAGGTGCGGCGACCCGCATCGGACATCAGCCCTGCAGAACAAGACGCCGTATTCCTGAACCGATTCGGTCACCGGTTGACCGCCCGCAGCGTTGGCCGGCTACTGGAGAAACACATCGCCGCCGCCGGGCTCGACCAACTCACCTCGCCTCATACGCTCCGGCACAGCTTTGCCAGCCATATGCTCGACGGGGGTGCCGATCTCCGCAGTGTCCAGGAACTGCTTGGACACAAGAGCCTGACCACGACGCAGATCTACACTCACGTCAGCACCAGGCGACTGCGTGAGACCTACGAGCGAGCACACCCGCACGCTCGCAACCAGAAGTGACCACGACGACGCTCCTGGAACCGGTCCCGCTTCACGCCTCAGGAAACCGCTTCACGTTTCCAGCCACGCTCGACAAACAGGGGAACGTGCTCGGGAGACACGAACAACCGGTCCTCGGAATTGGGAATCCGATAATAATTCTCAGGTCGTCGCAACACGCCATCATCGGCGTCCAGGTCGATCACCCATCGCGACGGGAGAGACCGCCGCGCGAGAAACCTCAGTTCAAATGGCTCCAGTTGCAACGGCTTGGTGGCGTCGAATATCCCGCGATGAGCCGCCCGGGCAGCAGCCACATCACGCCGCACGCGGCCCAGTGACTGGTCCAACAACGCCTGGCGTTTCATGCCCTTCGGATCCGGCACCGCCTCGAGAATGGAATCCTGTTTCCGCCACGGGTTGACGTTGGGCCAGATGAAATAGGGACTGGCCTGGCCGAGTTTCAATAACCGCTCGTTGTAGCTCAATGGACGCGGAGCCGGCTTATTACGATTCGGTTGATTGCGGTTGATGAAACACAGGAAGCGACCATAGCCATCCATGATCTCATACCCGAAGACCATGAACATCTGGAACGTTTCAATCGTCTTCTGCATCACCTTGAGATCAGCCGTGATTTCTCGTTCCAGGGCCACCTCCGCCGCACGAGCATGGCGATGATGATTCTCTGACGCGTCGTCATGCAGCCGGGCCTTCAAAAACTGCTGCAATCCTTCAGGGAGGGGTTTGCTGAACTGCGGCCATTTCTTGTCGAATGGGGCGGCCAGGAAGCTCTTCCATCGTTCGTCTTCAATGCCGACGAACTCGGTCGTCCCGGGAAAAAGGAAACTGATCTCAGCGGTGTCGATCCCCAGGAGCCGGACACCGATGTCGCCGACGGCACTCACGATCAGCGTGTCCCCATCGTGAGCCTGCTCGGCAACGGTGCCCTGCCGCTGCATTCTCTGACCCAGGCGAGCGATTCCACTGGTCAGATTGGTCCGGTCGTTGAATCGAATCGCCCGTGGCATCTGTCACGCTCCCCTGTCTTTTCACGGGTTCGAACGGCCGTTGACGGTCTCGCCAGTCCCTCATCACCCCTCGTGTGAAAGAATAGCACGACGGCAGTCGCTCCAGATACCCTTTTCATACTCCGGAACGGGGCTTAGATTAGCCGTTTGGTGGCACGCAGGCGAGAGACGAGGCAGCCGATGATCGTCAGTTGGGAGTGGCTCGGGCAGTACGTCTCACTGGAGATGCCGCTTGAGGATTTGACCACGCGGCTGACCATGTCGGGGCTGAATCTCGAGGGAGTTGAGCCCCGTGGTGACGACACGGCCATCGATCTCGAGGTGACCAGCAATCGTCCCGATTGCCTGGGCCATGTCGGTGTCGCCCGAGAAATCTCGGTGCTGTATGACCTCCCGCTCGACTCTCCCGACCCGCAACCACCGACGTCCGAGAATTCCGTGACCGAGGCCACATCGGTCGAGATCCACTCTCCGGAATTGTGTCCCCGTTACACGGCCCGGGTGCTTCGCGGGGTCCGTGTCGGCCCCAGCCCCGACTGGCTGGTCCGTCGACTGGCCACCGTGGGAATCGCATCGATCAACAACATCGTCGACATCACCAACTACGTGCTGCTGGAAACTGGACAGCCCCTGCATGCGTTTGACTTCGACAAGTTGGCCGGAGGCCGGATTGTCGTCCGTGAATCAACCGGCGGTGAAGAATTCGAGGCCATCAACCACACGACCTACACCCTGGCCCCGGGAATGTGCGTGATCGCCGATGCCGAAAAGCCGGTGGCTCTTGCCGGCGTCATGGGGGGGGCCGAGACCGAGATCTCCGACACGACCACCACCGTGCTCGTCGAAACGGCCGAGTTCGCTCCCCTCTCGGTCCGCAACACCGCTCGCAACCTCTCCCTGTTCAGCGACTCTTCGTTTCGCTTCGAACGAGGCATTGATCCGCATGGACTCGACACCGCCAGCCGTCGCTGTTGCGAATTGATACTCGAACTGGCTGGCGGCGAACTGCTCGACGACCTCATCTGGGCCGGTGATCCGCCCCCCGAAGAACCCACATCCGTCTCCATCCGCTTTGCCCAGGTCCCGCGTGTGCTCGGCGTCGACGTTCCGGCGGCCGACATCTGCTCCATCCTCGAACAACTCGGACTCACCCTGGCCGGCGACGCCGACACCGATGGTGCCACGTTCACGGTGCCCGGCTGGCGGCGAGATCTCACCAGGGAAATTGATCTGATCGAGGAAGTCGCCCGGATCTGGGGTTACGACCGGATTCCCGAAGACAATCGCGTTCCACTGACACTCTCGCGACCCACGCACCGAGACCAGGTCACCAATACGCTTCGGGATCTCTTCTGCGCCTCTGGCTTCAACGAGGCCATGACCCTGTCGTTCATCACGGCCGAGTTGTCCTCACTTTTCCGGCCCGACCCGGACCGTGAACCGCTTTCAGTTGAACACTCCTCGCGTCGCCACGAGAACCTGTTGCGGCAGAGCCTGGTGCCCAGCCTGCTACAGTCTCGCCGGGAAAATGAACGCCACGGAACCTTTGGCGTCGATCTCTTTGAGATCGCCAACGTGTACCTGGAAGCCCGCCCCGGTGCCGACGGATCCGAACCAACGCGTGTCACCGCCATCACCGGTCGCTCTTTCGGAGAACTCAAGGGAGTGTGCGAGATGGTCGTGGCCCGACTGGCCCCACACTCTCGCCTGACCGCCAAGCCATTCGATTTGCCTGGTTTTGTCGAGGGGCGAGGCTCCCGACTCTTCCTGGATGCCACTCCCTGCGGCTGCCTCGGTGAACTGACACGCGAAGCCACCGATCCGCTCGACTTGCGTGACGCGGTCACCATCGTGGAACTCGACCTCGCCACCATCGAATCAGCTGTCGAGACGACCCGCCGATTCCAGGAACTCCCGCGATTTCCGGCGATCGAACGAGACCTCAATTTCCTGCTCGACGAACACATCACCTGGGATGACCTCGAAGCCGTGGTCCAGGACAACGCGGGACCACTCCTGGACAGTATTTCCTTCGGTGGTCAATACAGGGGAGAGCAAATCCCGGCCGACAAGAAGTCCTACGTTGTCACGATCGGATACCGATCCGACCAGCGGACCTTGACCAACGAGGAAATCGAGGACGCCCAGGCCCAGGTCGTCACGGCATGCCAAGCCGACCTGGGAATCAGCCTGCGATGAGTGATCTGCCGAACGGGAAACCTGATTCCGTCCCGGCACAACTGAGTTACGGCCGACTCCCGTTGGCCACGCGGTTCCTGCTCTCTCCGCTGGCCGGCTTCACCAACCTGCCATTCCGACGAATGATCCGTCGCGTGGGCGGCGTCGGATTGTGTACGACGGACCTGGTCAATGCCCGCAGCTTATTGGCTCGTCGGCACAAGGCCCTGGAACTGGTACAAACGTGTCCACAAGACACACCCTTGTCGATCCAGATTTTTGGCAGTGAACCCGACTACCTCGCCGATGCCGCCCGGCTGTTGGAATCGGAATTTCAACTCGACTCGATAGACATCAACATGGGTTGCCCCGTCCCCAAGGTGGCTGGCCTGGGCGCCGGCGCCGGATTGATGCAACGGACTGACGATGCCGTCTTACTGGTTCGCAGCGTGGTCGAAGCAGTCTCGCTACCGGTGACGGTCAAGATGAGGCTGGGATGGGATGACCAGTCGTTGACCGCCCCGATGTTCGCCCGCGCTTTCGAAGCCGTCGGTGTTGCGGCAATCGCCATACACGGCCGCACGCGTGAACAAGGTTTCAGCGGACGAGTCGATCTCGATGGCATTCGACAGGTCGTCGAAGCAGTCGATTCGATCCCCGTGATCGGTAACGGCGACATCCTCAGTGTCGAGGACGCGTCCCGGATGTTGGAAACCACCGGCTGTGACGGCATCTCGATCGGCCGTGGCGCCCTGGCAAACCCCTGGATATTCCGCCAACTCGTCCAATGGGAACAGACCGGACACTGGGATCCGCCGGGTGGATTCGACGAACGACTGGCCTTGCTGCTCGAACAATTCGAATACCTGGTTGAGCAGAAGGGCGAAATGAAAGCCATCATCGGCTTTCGCAAGATGATCCACTGGTACCTGAAATCAATGCGAGTCCGGCCGGCGCTGAGGCATCGTTTTCAACAGGTTCGCAGCCGAGATGAATTCGACGAGGCCATCAGTCGAGTGCAACAGGAACACCAGCGGGGACATGATGCGGGTGAATTCCGGGTGCCCGTCCCTGCCGGCCCCAACGCTCAGTGGTGATCAACTCGAGCCAGGTTCGTTCGTCTCCGGCTCTGGCGGTGGCTCCAAAGAGTCGACACCCCGGCTTTCCACTCGCAACCGCCTGACACGTCGTTGATCGGCGGCGTCAATGTGGAATCGCCATTGCTCCCAATCCAGCGATTCGCCGGGAACCGGGATCCGCCCCAAACGAGTGATCACGAATCCTCCCAGCGTGTCGTAGTCCTCGTCCTCGGGCATCCCGTAGCCGAAACGTTCATTGAGATCGTCGATATGGGCCCGCGCGTCGACCTCGATCACCCCCGGCTCAATCGACCGCACCAGATCTCCGCCACCCACGTCGTATTCGTCCTCGATCTCCCCAACGATCTCCTCGAGAATGTCCTCCAAAGTCACCAATCCAGCAACGCCACCATATTCGTCAAGCACTATGGCCAGGTGGACCTGTTCGTGCTTCAAGGTCTCCAGCAGGGTGTCGATCCCGGTGGTCTCGGGGACGTAGAACGGTTCTCGAACGACCTCACGCAGACCTCCAGGGGCCGAGGCGATGTCGACCTTGAGATGTCCGAGAATGTCCTTGGCATACAGGATGCCGACAATGTCATCGGTCGTCTCACCGATTACCGGCACACGAGTGTGGCCCGCCTCGAGCAATTGCCGCCGGGCATCCTCCAGCGACGCATCGACCCGCAGGCAGATCATGTCGGTCCGTGGCGTCATCACCGCCGCGGCATCCTCATCATGCAATTCCATCACACGATGAATCATCGCCCGGGCTGCCGTTTCGATCAGCCCACCTCGTTGTCCCTCGTCGACCACGCTGCGAATTTCATCGCTCAATGCGGCCAGGTCACCCGAGACCGGTTCGGGGCGACCGGCAATTCGATGGCACAGCCGATCCAGTTGCCCGACGACCATCGACACCGGGGCCAGGACCAATGTCAGCAGCGAGAGAACACCCCAACTGCGGACAAGAAACCGTTCCCCCCACACCCGGCCGCCGGCCCACGGCAGCACCACCGAGGTCAGCAACAAGGCCGCTGCCACCACAACGATTCGCCCCACCTGTGACCAGTCATCTCCGACACTTTCGCCTGGAAGCCAGGCCCAGGAGATGCCCACCTGCCCAGCACAAATCAGACTCAAGACGTGAACACAGGTGACAGCCAACTGCACCCGTTCCCGTCGAGCCAGAATGATCCCGAACAATTCGGGCCGTCCTCGCCCGCTACAGACTGCTTCAAGACGACTGCGGGACAACGCCCGCAAGCTGCTGTCCGCCAGGGATGCCAGTGCCACCAGCCCGCACATTGCCAGCAGCAAAGCGAATTGTTCGTTCACCCGTCGACCCTCGCCGTCACCTCGAGCACATCCAGCAATTCGGCCTCGCGACGACGCATCTGCTCGCGCTGCAGAGCGTCAAGATCGTCGTAACCACACAGATGCAACAGCCCGTGGACCAGGTACAGGACCACCTCATCGGACGGAAGGCTCCCGACCTCACCAGCCACCCGGACCGCCGTATCACGGCTGATGACCACCTCACCACCAATCCTCATCCCCGCGCCACGCCGTGCGTCGACTGGCCCTTGCCAGGGAACCAGGCTGTCACCCAAAAGTGGGAACGTGAGCACGTCGGTTGGACCGTCGATTTGCAGGAATTCAAGATGCAGATCACTCATCTCGATATCGTCGACAATCGCCACACTGATCTCGGCTTCCAGGACCTCCTCGCCCTTCAACACGCCCTCGGCCACTTCCGCCAGGCGGTCGGTGCTCACCGGACACTCGCCGGTACGATCGACCACGTCGACGCTCCAGCCACACTCGGCTCGACCACCTGCTCCGTGTCCAGCTCCAGGATCGTTGTCGTCACTCGCGTTCACGCCGTACGTTGCTCCGGGTAAGTGACTCGTCCGTGATAGATGCCAATCAGCGATTTTGTCAGCGACTCCTCGATCTTGCGAAGCTCGCTCAGCGTCAGCCCACATTCCTCGAATTGCCCATCAAGCAACCGGTTGATCGTCACCCGATGCACCAGGCTTTCCAGCCGCTTGGCAGTCGGATCGGATACCGTCCGGCTGGCACTCTCGACCGCATCGGCCAACATCATCACCCCCGCCTCGCGAGTCTGGGGACGTGGTCCGGGATAGCGGAAGGACGATTCCAGCGCATCGGTGCGGTAATCCGGATCATCGGCCGCCTGCCGTTCGGCCTCGTGAAAGAAATACTCCACCAGGGTCGTGCCATGATGTTGTTCGATAAAATCGATCACTGGCTGCGGCAAGTTGTGCTGCCGGGCCAGTTCAACACCATCCTTGACGTGACCAATGATGATCAACGTGCTCATCGCTGGCGCCAGTTGTTCGTGACGGCTGAGTGTTTCCTCCGTCGTGTTCTCGATGAAGTACTCGGGCTTGAGCATCTTGCCGATGTCATGAAAGTACGCCGCCACTCGCACCAGCAACCCGTTGGCACCGATTCGGTCGGCTGCCGCCTCGCCGATAGTGCCGACAACGATCGAGTGGTTGTAGGTCCCCGGAGCTCGCTGCACCAGCTCCTGCAACAGTGGATGTGAGACATCGCCCATCTCCAGCAGGCTGATATCGGTCACCACCCCGAAGGTGGACTCGATAAAGGGCAGGCTTCCGGCGACAAGGTATCCCGCCACCAGGCACCACAGAAAACCTCGCCCTGCAGGCCACAACACCGCCACGTCCCAGGATTGACCAACTGGGACCGCTGAGGTGATCGTCACGGTGCCCCAGCCAACCAGCACGAAAACCACACCTGCCCAGAACCCCACCTTGATCAGGATCGACCGTGACGAGACCTGGGTGAGTGGCAAGATGGCAGTCACCGACACCGACAACAGCACGATGAAATGCCCGATGTCAACAACCGTAGAGAGAGTCAACAGCAGTGAGAGTGTTAGCGCTGTGACGATGGCCACGACCTGGTTCCAGGCGATCGCGAAAACCACGACCGTCACCAGCAGCGGGATGATCTCGGCTCTCCAGGGATCGTGAGAGAGCAACCGACCAAGGCCAACTGCCAGAACCAGGCTGGCCAGATAGACTCCCAATCGTCCCGCATGCCGCACCAGTTCCGGCTCGGTCCGCAACAACCAGGCACCGTTCAGTACCACCAGCACCAACAACAGGACGACCACCGTCGTTCCTCGCACCAGCCACGCGGTCCGCGAAGCTCCCTGTCGCCGGTGAAGTGTTTCGATCCGGGACAAGGTCCCCGGGTCGATCGCCTGGCCGGGCTCCACCAGCCAACCGCGACCCTGCGAAACCGGATCGGCGATGCCCGCCACGGGCCTGTCACCGACCCGCCACTTTTGCGGCGAACGCCATCCCTCGACGACGACCAGCATCGCCGCGATGGCTCCCAGACACATCAACAATCGCAGTTGCACGCCTCGGTCACCCAGTGTCCGACGCAACCAGCCAATCCGTGAGGACGTGCCACCGATTTCGGCGGCGCGAACCGTCCGTGACGATTTGTGACCGAACCACGACATCCTCGACTGATCCTCGCCCAGGCCTTGGCCTGGATCATTGTCCGTTCGATGGGTTCTTCGTGTAGGCCGTGACGATTTCAGTGACCAGCCGATGACGCACGATATCACGCGGTTGCAGCCTGACGACATCCACTCCGTCGATCATCTGCAGTCGATTGATTGCATCGGGCAAGCCACCGGCCAGGTGGTCAGGAAGATCGACCTGCGTGGTATCGCCAGTCACGACGATCTTTGATCCCTGGCCCATCCGGGTCAAGAACATCTTCATCTGGGTTTTCGTGGCGTTCTGAGCCTCGTCGAGAATGATGAATGTCTCGTTGAGCGTGCGACCTCGCATGAACGCTAACGGAACGATCTCGATGACATCGTGCTCCATGTAACGCTTGACCTGATCGTAGCTGAGAATATCCGCGAGGGCATCCAGCAACGGACGCAAGTAGGGATTGACCTTGGCTGTCACGTCGCCGGGTAAGAACCCCAGTTTCTCGCCGGCCTCGACGGCTGGACGGACCAGCACGATCTTGCGGACCTGTTCTGATCTCAAAGCCGAGAGCGCCATGGCAACGGCGAGATAGGTCTTGCCACTGCCCGCTGGCCCGGTGCAAAACACCAGGTCATTTTGACGAATTGCTCTGACATACACGTCCTGCCCCGGCGTCTTGGGCCGGACGTTTTTGGCCGCCTCGAACAACTCGATCCGACCATCGCCCAACTCCTCGGCCGGCGGCGATAGTCCCGTAGCAACCTCGGAATCACCGAAAACCCGGCTGGTTGCAACGTCCTGCCCCAGGACTTTCAGCACATCGTCAGCACGCAACTCTCCCGCGCTGTTGATCAATTCTCGCAGTCGGCCGATCACCGCAACGCCTTGATCGACCGATTCGGAGTCACCCTGGAGCCTGAGCGCGTCGTCGCGAAAGACAACATCGATCCCGACCGAATCCCGCACACGGCGCAGGTGCTCGTCCCGGGCCCCAAGGAGTGTTCGTATCTCCTCGGGATCATCGAACAGAATGATCGCTTCGGACATGCCAACGGCCCATCAAACAGGGCCGCAACCCGTGCGGAATTGTCAGTTCCGGGCCAACCTGACCCGGTCACGCTTGAATTCTACCCGCGGCACGACACCAGAGGAAGTCTCGGCTTGATCTGGCCACACCACAGTCCCGCAACAACACGACAGGAACAGGGATGTGACGATTCTGATGAAGTTTCTCAAGAAAACGCCTCCAGGGGACCGAATAGCGAACTGGGTATCCCGGCTGTCAAACGATTTATCAGGTTCCCGCGTCCGACGACGTTTAGCCCATCGTCTCGGTCCATTCTCTCGACAGAAACCCGTGTCCCGCCATGTACGAGTCATTCTACAAACTCGCTCACGCCCCATTCCCCGCTTCACCGGACCCAGCAGCGCTGGTCATCTACGGTGATCTTGGCACCCAGTTGGGTGAGTTGGCTGGTTGCCTGACATCCGGCCAGGGCATTGCCGTCCTGACCGGACCGGCAGGTTCTGGAAAGACCATCTGTACGCTGGCCATGACCCGTGACCTGACCTCGTCATTGGTCGGAATCTGTCTGCGGACAGGACAATTCGACCAACCTCGAGAATTGCACAAGGCCATCCTCCATGCCCTGGGCCATCCTTTCAAACAACAGGACGACCAGGACCTGAGACTCGCCGTCGCGGATGCGATTCTCGGCCTCCCCGACCACAAGGATGGTGTGTTGTTGGCGGTCGATGAAGCACACCGGCTCGCGATTCCGGTCCTTGAGGAACTTCGAGGACTGACCAACCTGGATTCGAATGGCCGTCCACTGGTTCGACTCCTCCTGACCGGCCAATCCGAACTCGAGGAACGACTCGCCGACCCGAAGCTCGATGGACTCTACCAACGCGTCCGCGCGCAGGCTTGCCTGCAACCGTTGACACGGGCCGAGTCACAGAATTACCTCACCTCGCGAATTCGTTTTGCCGGTGGAGACCCCCGGCAGGTGATGACCACCGAGGCAATCGAACTCCTGGCAATCGTCTGCGACGGATCACCTCGTTGCCTGAATCACCTGGCCGACGCCAGTCTCCAGCGGGGCGCCTGGGCGGCAGCAGCGCCGATCACGCGTGGAGAGGTTCTCGACGCTCTCACTCAATCGCGACGCCTGCCCCTGCGATTCAACGAGCCCGCCAGAAACACCGGCGAACACCAGGCTGCCGATCTCCGGCCACAACCCTCCGTCGAGATGACAGAGACTGACGACGGATTCTGTTCCGTCGAGGTGGGAGCCGATTCCCAACAGTCCCCCGACACGGCTGTTCCCCAATCCAAGGGCGATGAAATCGCCTGGGATCTCGCCGCCACTGGTGGCTCCGACAAAACGTCTGTCGAGGTCACCGAGTATGACGTTGTTCTTCCCGAGCAAAACACTGCACATGCCGACCACGAGACCGCGCGGCCACACACGGGACTCTTCTCCCGACTCCGCCGTGCGGCCAGCAGGACGACCGGCACCGACGAGGACTAACCAGCCCTCGATCGACGATGCGGACGCGGCAAAACAAATGTCGCCAGTTCCTCAATTGCAGGCTTCTGTTTCCCTGCCCCGCTTGCTATTTTTTTGGGCATCGAAAAGGGTCGACAGCAGTTCTGTGACCCGGTCCGTGTTGAATTGGCCAAGACGACCATGAGTCTGCTCCAACAAGTTTTCGGCAGTTCTCATTTCCAAACACTCGTCGAGCACCCTGGCAAAGACCAGGAGTGCGTCGAGTTGTTTCGTCTGCTGGCCGAGGCTACGGTCAACGCCAATGCGTAGAACATGGGTCTCAATTGCTAGACTGCGTTGGATGTCTGAAATGGCAACTCTTTTGAATCCGGGAAGGTAGTCACAAGGGATAGTTGTGAGTCAAGAACTTCTGTGGAACATGATCTTCGGCCTGGTTGGCGGCCTGGGCATTTTTCTGCTCGGCATGAAATACATGTCCGAGGGGATGCAGGCCGTGGCCGGCACTGGCTTGCGCCGCTTGATCAGCATGGCCACCAACAACCGCATCCTGGCGGCCATTGTGGGCGTGGCTGTAACCTGCGTGGTCCAATCCAGTTCGATCACCACGGTCATGGTGGTCGGGTTCGTAAACAGTGGGTTGATGACGTTGATGCAGGCGATCGGTGTGATCATGGGTTCCAACATCGGGACGACGATCACCGGCTGGATTCTCGTTCTCAAGATTGGCAAATACGGACTGCCGATCCTTGGCTTGGCAGCGTTTGCTTATCTGTTCTCCAAGGGCGATCGTGTGCGTTATATCGCAATGGCCATCATGGGCATTGGAATGGTGTTCTTCGGGCTGGAGTTGATGAAGGATGCCTGTGCGTACATCAAGGATTTGCCCGCTTTTGAAGCATGGTTTGGTCGCTTTAGCGCCGACACGGTTGTCGGCATGATTCAGTGCATGCTGGCCGGATGCATTCTAACCGTCATGGTCCAGTCCTCCTCGGCCACGCTGGGAATCACGATCGCGCTGGCGCTCACCGGCGTCATCAATTATCCAACTGCTGCCGCACTGGTTCTGGGTGAGAACATTGGTACGACGATCACCGCGTTGCTCGCATCCATCGGAGCGAACACCAATGCACGCCGCGCTGCTTACTTTCACGGATTATTCAACCTGATTGGCGTCAGTTGGATCAGCATCATCTTCTTTCAATATGTGAAATTCGTCCCCTGGGTGATCAATGCCGACGTGACTCAGTCGATCATCGATGAAGAAGGGGGCAGGATTTTCCCTCAGATCACAGCAGCCATTGCGGCGACGCATTCGATTTTCAACGTCGTCAACACGCTGCTGTTCCTGCCGATTGCACATGTGGCTGCACGAGTGCTTTCACGAATCGTGCCGGAACGAGAAGTCAAGGAAAAGCATCGTCTGACGAATCTCGACGTCCGCATGCTCGAGACACCGGTGGTTGGCATCGAGCAATCGCGTGTGGAACTACTGCGAATGGCAGATGGCTGCCGAAAAATGATGGACTGGTTGAAGACGTCAATCGGCGAAGATGATCCCGATCCGAAACGTGTGAAAAATCTGTTTCAGTTGGAAGAAGATCTCGACACCATACAGGACGAGTTTGTCACCTTCATGACGACTCTACTGTCCGGCAACGTACCACACCGGGTGATTGAAGAGGGGCGTGAACAATTGCGAATGGCTGACGAATACGAGTCCATTAGCGATTGCCTTGCCAGCATCCAGAAATTCCAACTCCGGTTGGGAGAGCAGGGATTTCATTTCGACGAGAGTCAACGAGCGGAGCTCGGCTCGCTGCACGATTCGGTTGCCCAGTACCTGGCCCTTGTTTCCAACACCTACGAAGATCGACAAACCGAACTCGACCCCAGCACCGCTTCGTTGGCAACCGAGATCGCCGGCCAGGTTAAGGAGCTTCGAAACAAGCACATCAATGAACTGAGTCAAAGCCGGGTGGAGCCGTTCGTGAACCTCGCGTTTACGTCATCACTCGCAGCTTATCGTGCCGTGCGAGATCATGGCGTCAATATCATGGAAGCGATGAGCGAGGAGATCTAGACACGCCGGCGTGCTCGTTTCTCGATCTCCTTGCATTGCCGGCCAGGCCAGCACTTCCTTGACCACCTGCGATCTTGGACGCCGGCTTGCCCCGGTCGATCCCTCGCTGACCCGCGACATCCGCGGCGGATGGTTGATCACTGTCCCATTAGCCGCCATCATGTCGGCCATGCTCGACATGATCGCGATTGTCGTGCTCGGCTCGACCGGGTGCGTCGATTGAGATTTGGAAACACGCATCGCTCCCGACAGGCTCAGCCCTCGCCATGCAAGACCCTCGCATCGATTCGCTCGCGCGGACACTCCTGGATCACAGTTGCCGCCTCACGGCCGGTGAGAAGATCCTGATCGAGGCCTTCGACCTGCCCGACCCGGCACTGGTTTGTGCCCTGGTCGAGGGAGCAGCCCAACGGAAGGCCATCCCGGTGGTCAGTTGGAAAAGCAACACGATTCTCCGCAGTCTCTATCGCACCGGCACTCCCGAGAGTCTCGGACTGTGCGGAGAACTCGAACGGCACCAGATGGAACAGATGGACTGCTACGTCGGCATTCGTGGCGCCGCCAACAGCAACGGATTTGCCGACGTCCCAGGCGACCAGATGGATCTCTACCAGGCCCACTGGTGGCATCCGGTTCACAGCCAGGTCCGTGTCACCAATACCCGCTGGGTCGTGCTTCGGTATCCCACAGCGTCGATGGCTCAATCGGCACACATGAGCACCGCCGGATTCGAGGACTTCTTTTTCGACGTCTGCACGGCCGACTACGCCCGGATGGCCGAGGATCTCAAGCCGCTGAAGGCCCGCATGGAGTCCGCCGAACAGGTTCACATCACCGCTCCGGACACCGATTTGACTTTTTCGATCGCCGACATTCCGGTGATCCCGTGCTCGGGTGGCCGAAACATCCCCGACGGCGAGTGTTTCACGGCGCCGGTTCGCGACAGCATCAACGGCACGATCCGTTACAACACCCAGTCGTTGTACCAGGGAACGGTTTTTGACCGCATCGGTTTCACCTTTGAAAACGGAAAGATTGTCCAGGCCGACTGCGGTGGTGAAACCGAGCGACTCAACGAGATTCTCGATTCCGACGAGGGGGCTCGCTACATCGGCGAATGGTCGCTGGGAACCAACAATCGAGTCAAGCACCCGATGCTCGACACGCTTTTTGACGAAAAGATCGGTGGATCGTTCCACCTCACACCTGGCCAGGCCTACGACGAAGCCGACAACGGCAACCGCAGTCGCGTCCACTGGGACCTGGTACTGATCCAGACTCCTGAATACGGCGGAGGGGAAATCTCTTTCGATGGTGAAGTCATTCGCCGTGACGGGCGTTTCTTGCCTGACGACCTGCAGGGACTCAACGAGGGCCTGGGCGACGACTAGCAGGCCGGCCCGTCAAGAAGCCCGGCGAACTCCCTGAGATTGGCAGCAACCACCGCCTGTGGACAGCTCCAGACCAGGAAAAACATCGACTCCCGGACCGACCGCGATGCTGGATGGCTCGCGGTAAAACCCGCTCCCTTGCTCGCGGCCAGATGCGCCTGGGCCGCTCGAAGCACCAGCGAGTTGCTCCGTTTCCTGAGCGATTCATTCGTCATTTCCGGCGCCTGGCTATCAGCAGATTCTCCGGAAGCGGCCAGCACGTCACCCGCCACCTGCTCCCATTCGGCGGTCAAGGGGCCCAGCACCTCATCGAGTTCCGGACGATTGCTGGCCTCTCCGGACAAACGTTCCAGGCTGGCCGAGGCGGCTCCCAGGGCCAGCGCAGACGTTCCCAACGAACCGGT
>CAZYAZ010000022.1:63366-70016 GCA_964646205.1 uncultured Planctomycetaceae bacterium
TTGACCCGCACCGCCGGCTGAGACAGGTGTTGCCGGGATGTGGTCAGGTGCGAAATCCCGACCGTAACGAAACGAGCCGAGCCAACCAGTTGTGGTAGCAATTCGGCCTTCAACGGTTCGTTTTCAGACAAGGCAAATCGCTGACAAGCGGCATTCCGCTGTGTCAGCACAAACGTGGTCGGTAGGCAGGCACGTGCCAGTTGCAGGTACCCCTCGACCAGTTCGGCTCCCGAGAACTCACTACCCCCGTATTCCCGGGGAATGCTCCAGCCCAGCACACCGGTTTTGCCAAGCACATCGAGGCTGGACGTCGGAAACACCTCGGCAGTGTCCAGTGACGAGGTGTTGTCTTTCAGAACACGCAATGCCTCCTGAAAACCTCGATCCCCCTCGGGCCAGAACGACATTGTTACAGCGACTCCAGAAACTCGGTCATTTCTCCCTCGGCATGCGCGTCTCCCACACGCCGTGCCACGCCCACCCCCTCGAGGATCACCTCGCGCGCCTCAGCGTTCCGGTTCACTCCGGCCAACAATTGGCCGCGTTGGAACCACGCGGGCACGTAATCAGGATGCTCCTGGACCAATTCGGCCAATTTCAGGATCGCCTGGTCGGTGTCTCCCTCCGATGCACACGCCATCGCCACGGCGTAGAGAAGAAACACGTCGGTCGGATCGACCGCGAGCAATTGTTCAAGTTGTTCACGACTGGGCATTCGGCTTGATCCGATCGTACCGGTTATCCGGTTGCGTCAACTGACCGGTTGTAACGACCGAACAGTCGTTACAGGTGGTTGACCGGTCCGCTCGGTCGCCTCCGGTGTATTCGTTATGCGTAATCATCACCGCTATTTCAAGGACCCCCGGACAAGGTGCCGATCAAACGCAGTGCGGGGAGACCGATGGAGCGACACCCTCGCGGGCCCAGGGAAGGCAGGCCACGTCACAGAGAACACCCTCGCCGCCTTGAAACTCACAGTCGCACCGATGAAAACGCACCCGAAGATCCTTCTCAGTCTCGCGATTCTGGTCGTGACCACTCTTCTTGCCCCTGGAATCACCGGGAGCGTGGAAGCGAGTTCGTTGCGTGAAACCGCAGCCGTCCGCGCTGTCAGACGAATCGCTCCCTCGGTCGTCAACATCCGCAGTGAAAAGACCGTGGCCGCCGACAGCGTGCTATACGCCACACGCACTGGCCAGAAGGTCAGCGGAATGGGAACCGGAGTGGTCGTGGACCGACGCGGTTATATCGTCACCAACTACCACGTCATAGCGGGCGTTGATTGGCTCCGTGTCACGCTCTCCGACGGAGGTGTCCACACCGCACGCGTCATCTCGTTCGACCGGAAGGCTGACCTGGCAATCATCAAGGTGGATGCGGGACACGCTCTGCCGGAAATGCCGCTGGGGACCTCGAGTGACCTCATGTTGGCCGAAACAGTTTTCGCCGTAGGAAATGCCTACGGTTACGAGGACACGGTCACCTGCGGAATCCTCAGTGCCCTGCACCGTGAGGTGGAAGTCAATGACAAGCAGACCTACCACAACCTGATTCAAACTGACGCCAGCATCAACCCCGGGAACAGCGGTGGACCGTTGATCAACCTGGAAGGCGACGTGGTTGGGATCAACGTGGCGATCCGGGCTGGAGCCCAAAGAATCGGATTCGCAATCCCGATCGACGATGCCCGTCGTGTGATCGCCAAGCTGCTGGCAATTGATCGACTCACTCAAACGTGGCACGGCATCCAGACCAAGGACGACAAAAAGGGGCCCAGGCGGCGTCTGCTCGTCATCGGGGTCGACGCCAACAGCCCGGCCGCCTCCGCGGGCCTGAAGAAGGGCGACGTGATACTCCGCTCGGGAAAACAGACCGTCATCGATTCCGCCGATCTGGAACGATCCCTGTTGGACCAGAAAGCCGGAACCCAGGTCGAGTTGACAATCGTCCGGAATGGCAAGACCGTCGCAAAGGGCCTGGTCCTCGGGACCCGAAGAGCCGCCGCGACGGCCCAAGTCCCCTCGGCAGACACCCAGACGTGGAAGGCCATCGGACTGAAGTTTGAAGTCGTCAAGCGACAGGAGCTTCAGGATCAGCACGGCCCCAAGGTCCTCGAGCACTACCGCGGCGGGCTGAAAGTCACCGGCGTCCGAAAAGACGGACCGGCCGCATCGCATGGCATCCAGCAAGGTGATGTCCTGGTGGGCCTACACGAGTGGGAAACCGTCAACCTGGAAAACGTCCGCTGGGTTCTCGACCACCCCGAACTTCGCAAGTTCAACCCGGTCAAGTTTTATGTGCTGCGGGGACGCGAGACACTTTTCGGCCACATTCCCATCCAGCCGGACGCCCGTTGACGCGATCGGCCCGGTAGAATCAGGGGGTCCCCGAATCACCGGAACCCCGCTGTGTCTGCCCGCACCCCATCCTCCCCGACACCAGGACTCCCAGGGGGCGAGTTCGGGTTGATCGAATGGATTCGTCGGCGGACGGGATCTCATCCACGGGTCGACGTGGGCATCGGTGACGATGCGGCCGTGCTTTCCTGGCCAACCACTCACCCCGCACTCGCCGCCGTCGACATGCTTGTCGAGAACGTCCATTTCGACCTGTCCCTGGCAAGCCCGGAACAGGTGGGACACAAGGCCCTGGCGGTCAACCTCAGTGACATCGCTGCCATGGGTGGCCGACCTCTCGCAGCGGTTGTCTCCGTCGCCCTGCCACCTGGCAGTGAACACGGCCTGGGCCAGAGATTGCACGAGGGCCTGATCACACTCGCCGAAGAGACCAATGTGGCACTTGTGGGTGGCGACACCACTGCCACCGATGGCCCACTGGTTGTCAGTGTCACGGTGATCGGCACTCCGCTGGAGGGTGGCCCGATTCTGCGTTCCGGTGCCCGCCCCGGGGACCGCCTGCTTGTCACAGGGTGCCTTGGCAACAGCCGCGAGCGACACCACCTGGACTTCTCCCCACGGCTGGCCGAATCCGCGGGCCTGGTGGAATCCGGCGGCCTGCACGCGATGATCGACATCAGCGACGGACTCGCCGCCGATTTGCATCACGTGCTCACCGCAAGTGGCGTGGGCGCACGGCTCCACGCCGGTGACATCCCCATCAGGGAACCGGACACGCCCGATCGTGACGGCCGCACACCATTGGCACACGCTGTTGCCGACGGAGAAGATTTCGAATTGCTGGTCGCCGTCGAGCCACGGATCGCCGAACAACTGGTCGCCGCCCCTCCCTGTGGAACGCCACTGTCGGATATCGGTGAAATTGTCACTGGCAGCGGTGCAGAACTGGTGATGCCCAACGGGCACGTCGTTCCACTTCCGCCGCTCGGGTACGAGCACCGGATCGACTAGTACTCGCGTCGCTGCCGTGACGAGGGAATATCCAGACGTTGCCGGTACTTGGTCACCGTGCGACGCGCCAGTTGAAATCCCTGGGCCGAAAGTGCGTCGACCAGTGCATCGTCGGAAAGCGGCCGCGACTTGTCCTCGTTGTCGATGATGTCTTTCATCTTCAACCGGATGATCTCCCACGCCACGTCATCTCCCCCGGAGGTCGTTGTGCCACCACCAAAGAAAGATCTCAGGGCAAACAGGCCACGGGGTGTCTGAATCCATTTGCCGTCCACAGCACGCGACACGGTGGTCACGTGCACGCCAACCACGTCGGCGACCTGCTGCATTTTCAACGGAACAATCGCCTCGGGTCCATCAACCAGGAACGCCGACTGCCTGTCAACGATCACCTGGGCCACCTGGCGAACGGTCTTGGCACGCTGCTCGATCGCGTCCATCAGCCACTTCGCCGATTCGACTTTCTTCTTCAGGTACTCACGAGTCTGCTTGTCGGCCCCGGACCCCTTGCGCAACAGTTCCTGGTAATGCCGACTCAGCCGTAGCCGTGGCTGCGTCTCGGACTCGTGCTCCACCACCCATCGACCGTGCTCGTCAAGCTCCACACTGAGATCAGCCGTGACCGGCCGGATCACCTCGCTCTCAAACCGTCGTCCCGGGAACGGATCCAGGTGCATCAACACCTCGCTGGCAGCCTGGATCATCTCGATCGTGTAACCAGTTTTTTTCTGAATGTGCGGCAGGCGGTTGTTGGCCAGTTCGTCGAGATGCCCGGTGATCAACGTGGTCAACACATCCTTCAGCGGAGTGGTCTCGGTCAATTGCAGTAACAGGCACTCGCGAACGTCACGGGCACCAACACCACGTGGGTCCAGTTGTTGAATCCGGCGGAGCACTTCCGCTGCCCGCTCTTGCAACACCGGTCGACCATAAACCTGGACGATCTCCTCCAGTGAATTCGGCAAGCGGCCATTGCGGTCCAGGTGGCTGACCAGGTACTCACCAAAGGCTCTCTGATCGTCTTCGAGTTCGACCAGGCCCCATTGTTCCAGCAGATGATCGTGCAGCGACGGGGCCCGGGCCGCCATGTTCGCCATCGCATCGTGGTACCGCTCACCCGCCTGGGCGACCCGGTCTGCCGAGGGCCGGCCGGACTGGAACACGTTGTCATCCGGCCATTCTGGCTCAATCGATTCAAGCCGCTCGAAGTCCTCCGTGTTGTTGCTCTCGCTATCGACAACCAGTTCCTGCTGCTCAACCTCAACTTCCCCATCCGGCTCAGCTTCCGACGACTCATCCCCGTCAACCACTTCGGAATCCGCATCCTCCAGTGTCACGTTCTCCGCTTTCTCCTGCTCGATCCTTGCCTCGAGTTCCTCTCGCTGCATCTGCAGGATTTCCATCGACTGGATCATCCGCGGAGCCAGCTTCATTTGCTGACTCATCTGCTGACCCATTCGCACTTGCTGCGAAAACTGCAGTGCCATGATGGACGGTCGCCGGGAGGGAGAAACTACGGACAGAACACGGAGAGAGAAAGAGAGACTCGGGCTGGTGTCAGAACTGTTGGCGACCTCGCATGGCATCGGCCAGCATTTCCCGGTTGGCAAATTCGAGAACACTGCCGCTGGCAATCCCCCGGGCCAGCCGGGTGATCTGGACGTTGAGATTCTCCAGGAGGTTCGACAAGTACAATGCGGTGCCGTCGCCCTCGAGGGTTGGATTGGTCGCCATCACCACCTCTGTCACCCCATCCTCACGGACCCGCCGCAGCAACGGTTCAATCCGCAACTGCTCGGGGCCAACCCCCGAGAGAGGTGCCAAGGCCCCACCCAAAACGTGGTAGACCCCCTCGTAGACTCCGGCAGCCTCGAGGGACACGATATCGCGAGGCTGTTCCACCACACACACCACGTGCCGACTGCGACGAGGGTCTCGACAAATCGCGCACAATTCCACTTCGGTCAGGTTGTAACAGATTGCACAGAACCGAATCGATTCCTTCACTTGCCGGATCGCTTCAGCCAAGCCCATCACCTCGTCCGCGGGCGTCGCGAGCACGTGGTGGGCCAGCCGCTCGGCACTCTTGCGACCAATTCCCGGAAGCTTGGCAAACTCGTTGATCAATTGTCCCACCGATTCGCCATACGGGTGATCGGTGGTCTCGAACTTCGAAGGGGCCATCGTAGCGATTCTCGTCGTATTGCCAGGGCCATTCAGGCCGTCGGCAGGTTGCCATCAGTGAACTGATTCAGGGCATCGGAGAGTCCCGGCATATCCAGGCCTCCAGCCAATTGGTTCATTTCGGCCGCGGCCGCTTCGCGAGCCTTTTCCATCGCCTGGTTGGTTGCCGCCACCACCAGGTCCTCGATCATCTCACGATCACCACTCGCCGCCAGGTTCTCAGAGATTGTGCACGAGAGCACTTTTTGGTGGCCCGACACCTCAACCTGGACCATCCCCCCACCGGCCATTCCAGTCACGCGCACCCGGCCCAACTTCTCTTGCATCTCACCGACCATCCCCTTCATCTGGGAAGCCTGCTTCATCAGCGATGCCATATCCCCCAACCCCTTGAACATCTCGCCTCCTTCACTCTCATCCCAAGCGTTTCGCCAAAATTTATCCGCGGCGACTTTCACCCAAAACCACAAGGTCTGACGGACGAATCTGCATCCCGCCAACCTGCCACGAGCAACTTCGGGTCAATCGTCCGCGGCCGGGCGATTCACAGGCACGACACGCTGAACCGTAGCCCCGAAGACATTCTGAGCTTCCTCGACCATCGGATCGGTCTCGATGACCTCAACCTTTTCTGCCGTCGGCTCCTCGGGAACCACTTCCGGTTCTCGTTCCTCCTGAATCAACCTCACCTGGACCAGACCGCCGGTCACGTCCTGAAGCAATTCCTCGAGTTGTCGCAGCACTTCCGGACGCTCGCAGAATCGCCTGTGGAAATCATATTCCGCAGCAAAGACCAGATCCAGACGGTTTGGCCCGGAAATTGCTATGCGGTCGACTCGCTGCACGTGTTCCCGCAACAGGCTGCTGATTCGACCGGTCACCTCGGTCCAGATTCGCTCCTCCTGCCCCGATTCCAATGGTGTAACCGCTGCCGATGACTCGGCAACCTCCGCGGACGAATCATCAGAGACAGACTCCGGCATTCGCCCGTCGTCGACCACAGTGGTCTCATCAGAACCAGCCGCCGCTTGTTCCACTTCAGCTTCCACTTCAGCTTCCACTTCAGCTTCCACTTCAGCTTCCACTTCAGCTTCCACT
>CAZYAZ010000023.1:0-69192 GCA_964646205.1 uncultured Planctomycetaceae bacterium
GCTGGCGGAGGGTGTGACGGGCAGGTCCTGGTCAACCAGGACATGCTGGGCCTGGGCAACGGATTCAACCCCAAGTTTCTCAAGCGGTATGCCGACCTGCGTTCTCAGGTCCTTGAGGCGGTGTCTGACTACGCCGAGGACGTTCGGGCCGGGGTGTTTCCCGGCGAAGAGCACAGCCACGAGTAGCCCCACCGGATCGTGGTGTCGGCTCGCCAAGCGCGGTTCACGCGGCTCGCGGCACGTTGTTGCCGGATCCTTTGCCCTGTAGTTGTGCTTCGTCGGTGTTGGGCAGAGCGTCGACGACTTCAGTGGCCAGGCCGAAGAGCTTCATGACGCGGATGATGTTGTAGGTCAGGTCGAATTCCCACGGCTTGTGACCGTGCCGTGCCATCCTCTGGTAAGCGTGGTGGTTGTTGTGCCATCCTTCTCCGAAGGCAAGCAGGCCGACCCACCAGAGATTGCGCGAGCGATCGGTCGTGTGGTAGTTGCGATACCCCCAGACATGGGTTGCCGAGTTGACGAACCAGGTCACGTGGTAGACGACGACGATTCTTAGACACATCGCCCAGAGAAAGACCGAGAGGCCTTTTCCTGGCCAGGCGACTTCGCCAATTGCAAAAAAGGCTGCGCCGGAAAGAAACAAAAACGGACCGTAAGTGGCATGGAGGAACCGCTGGAGGCGACTGCGGTAGAAATCGGGCGCCCATCTTTCAAAATGCGCCTTCAACTGTTCGGCGGTGTCCCTGGGTTGCAACCAAAGGACGTGTGACCACAAGAAACCGTGGTTGGGGGTGTGAGGATCTTCAGCGCCGTCGGAGTGTGCGTGGTGTTTGCGATGTGTCGCTATCCAGAACAATGGGCTTCCCTGGCCGGAAAGCATGGCACACAGGGTCAGGAAGCCCCGGACAGGAGCGATTGTCTGGTAGCTGCCGTGTGTCATCTGGCGGTGATAACCCAGCGTGACGCCGAAACAGCCCGTGGCGTAATAAAAGATGACGAACAGGACCACTGCCTGCCACGAGATGAACCAGAAGGCAGCGATGGCTCCAGCGTGCATGGCGGCAAGCCAGATCGCATTGGTCCAGTTGATCCCGTTGGGAAATCGTCCGGCGAGACCGGTTTCGGCGGGAGCCGCCACGGAGGCCAGGCCTCCAGTGTTGGGAGCGTCGTGGTTGACTGAAGGGGCGTCTGCGGACGGCAATGTTGTGCCGTCTGGGGTCGAGGTTGTCATCGCAGTCTCGTTGAGTAGGCAGAATCGGTCTCAGCACAGCGGCCGGGATTATAGTGTCTGATTCGGTTGAAAGTGTCGCCAGATGGTCAATTCCCTGTCACACTTGTGTCATATTCTTAGGCGGGCGCACTTACCTGGACACGGGGCGGGGCCATATTGCCGTGTTGCGTTTGCAAGAAGTACACTGAAGTAATCCGGATTCGTTCTGGTGTGAACGATTGGCGAGACAGGCAGGGCGTCGATGGCGACCGAGGCGAATCCAACGCATTCGACAGACGGTTCGCCCCGCATACGGTCCCGTTGGATCCTGGGGCCCGTGCGAGACATGGTGCTGTTTGTGGCCACTCCGGTTTTGGTCCTCCCACTGGGTGTTTTGATTTCTGAACAGGTGAGTGGCGAACGAATCCTGTTCTGGGTGTTGGCCTTCGGTGCTTTGGGTCATCATTTGCCGGGGTTGCTGAGGGCGTACGGTGATCGCGAGTTGTTCCGCCGGTTCCGTTGGCGATTCATCCTCGTTCCGCTGGTTTTGGTGCCGGTGTGCGGGATGTTCTTCTTCGATCAACTGGTGGGGATGAAGTTGGTCGTGTTGGCGTGGGGTGTGTGGCATTTCCTGATGCAAACCTATGGGTTCGCGCGGATCTACGACGCCAAGAGTGGTGGTGGTGGGCGAGGCTCGAGGTGGCTGGACTGGGGACTGTGTGTCAGTTGGTTTGGGGCAGCCGTATTGCATAGCCCTCGGCGGGTGGGGGAATTTCTCGGGATGGCATACCAGGCGGGTTTGCCGGTGACCTGGGAGGTGCCAGTCGAGGGGATGCGACAGTGTTGGGACGGAGTCACTTTGGTGGTGACGGCGATGGCCTTGGGCCAATTGGCCTGGCGAACGATGCGTGGCCAATCCGTCAGCGGAGGCAAATGGCTGTTGCTGGTAATGTCGTTCTCTTTCTTCTGGTACTGCAATGTCAGCCTGACGAATCTCGTGTTGGGGATCGCGATGTTCGAGATATTTCACGACATCCAGTACCTGGCGATCGTTTGGTCATTCAATCGCCGTCGAGTCGATTCTGGTGCCGGCGTTGGGGCACTGACCCGCTTCCTTTTTCGGAATAGTGGGTCATTGGTCGGGCTGTGGATTGGCCTCTATGTTGGTCTGGTCCTGGCTTACGGGAGCCTGAGCATAGTTGTCGATCGGGTTTCATCCGAGCAGTTGCGAAACCTGTTGTACGGGATCATCGCGACATCCAGCTTGCTGCATTTCTATTTCGATGGCTTCATCTGGAAGGTTCGCGAAGCGTCAACGCGGCAATCGCTGGGAGTTGGGGACTCGTCACGGGAGGTGTCGCCAAAACCGGAACACTCAGGTGCCACAGCCTGGCGACATTGGCTGGCGTGGTTCGGCCTGGCTGGTGTTGTTGCGGTGTTGTACGTCACTGAAAACCACCGTGTCACAGGCGGTGAGATCGGCGAGTTGGAGATGGCTCGGGCTGTTGTGAAACACGTGCCAGGCAGCGTCTCTGCTCGCAACGAATTGGCGCGAACGTTGATCAATGGGAATCAGTTCGACGAGGCAATGGCCCATGCGGACAGGGCAATTCGGCTGGAACCGGACGTCTACAAGTCTTACGTATATCGTGGGGTGTCGCGGATCGAATCGGGGCGGCATGAGCAGGGGCTGGCAGACCTTTTGGAGGCCCGGCGGCGGTATCCCAGGGATGCGTATCTGCAATATCACCTGGCAATGGCGAAGCTGGCGCTGGGGCAAACCGAGGAAGCCGTGGGTCATCTCGAGTCGTCTCGAGCGATACGGCCGGGGAATCCCGACGTCCATTACAACCTCGGTGTCATCCGTGTCCAGGAGGCCACGAGTCGATCGGATCGAGACCTGTTGGAGATCGCGGGGAAACATTTTCGTGAGGCGGTCAAACGGGAACCTTCACATGCCCAGGCGGTTTGCATGGTGGGGGAGGTGGATCGCCAGATGGGACGAACCCGTCCGGCAATCACCCATTTCCGGCGGAGCCTTGCTCTGAATGCAACGCTGGCCGAAGCGCATCACGGGTTGTCATTAGCCTTGCGTGAAACGCAGGAATTCGAGGAATCCAACAGGGCTCTGGGGCTGGCCGTGTACCACGCACTGTCCCAGGTGCGGGTCGGGTCGGGGGTCACCGGACAGAGGATTGCCCAGGCTTTGGATTGGGCGGAGGAGTTGCAGGAACGGTCGGGGCGGAACCACGTTGGTAGCCAGGAATTGCTGGGGCTGGCATGTGCGTCGGCTGACGAGTTTTCTCGGGCACTGGTTGCGGTGGAGGCGGCCCTGATGTCCCCCGATGCGGTTGATCCAACCGTCCGTCGCCGCCTGGCGTCGCAGGCAATGGCATATCGCTTGGGCGAACTGCCTCCGTTGCCGCCGGTGAATGCGATTGTTCCCTGACAGGGCGGCTCATGTGTCGTCATCTGGTGACGGGGTCGCCACAAACCGGTAGCCGGTCCCGCGTACCGAAAGGATGTGGCGGGGTTGGGATGGGTCGGGTTCAATCATGCGTCGAAGTCGCATCACAAAATTGTCGGTGGAACGAGTGGTGATCGCGCCGGGTTCTCCCCAGACGTCCCGCAGGATCTGGTGCCGAGTCAGCACTGTGCCCTCGTTGTCGATGAAATACCTCAACAACTCCATCTCGGTTTTGGTCAGGTCGTGTGTCTGGTCAGCCACGTTGACCTGATAGGTGAGAAAGTCCACTGAGACGTTGGCAAACGTGTAACGCTCGTTGTGGGCGAGGTCGTTGTGTCGTTGTCGACGGTCGAGAAGATTTCGGACGCGACTGAGGAGCTCCGGCAGAGCAAAAGGCTTGGTCATATACTGGTCGGCGCCGGCATCGAAGGCCTGGGCCTTGTCCTCGCTGAGCGTGCGAGCGCTGAGAACGATGATGGGCAGGTTGCCATCTTTCTCGCGAACGGTCCGACAAATCTCGAAGCCGCTCATCCCCGGCAACATCAGGTCAAGAATGACGATGTCGACGGCAGGGTCGGAATGTTTCAGGTGGTCCAGGGCGGTTGTTCCGTCGCCGGCCAGATCAACTTGAAAACCTTCCTGTTGAAAGTTGAATGCCAGTCCTTCGGCCAGTGCCGTCTCATCTTCGACAATCAGGATCCTCATGCGGCGACCCGCCCCGGCAGTTCGACTTCGAAAACGCTCCCCGACCGGTCACTGCGATCCTGCACTCGGATTCGGCCCTTGAGTGTGTGGACAAGTGTGCGAACGATGTAGAGGCCAAGCCCAGTGCCTTTTTTCTGTCGCGTAAGTTCCTTCCCGCTACGAAAGAAAATGCGGAAGATTTTTTTCTTCAATTCGGGCGCGACTCCCTCTCCATTGTCGATGATCTGCGTGAGGATTCGGCCGCGGCTTCGCGTGGAGACCGACACCCGGACTTCTGGTTGTGTCGCGCCATATTTGATGGCATTGTCCAGCAGATTGCCAAATATCATCTCCAGGACAATGGGCCGGGCGTGTATCACGACCGGTGGAATGTCGAATGCGAAGACGTCCGGATCGACGTGCTTGTGTTTGGCACAGGCGGCCTGGGCGCATCGGCGTAACAGGGGCTCCAGTTGGATGTCCTCGGATTCGGATTCGTGGCCAATGGCGTCGAGTCGGCCCACTTCGAGCAGTTGATTGATCAGCGTGTCGAGGCGAATCAGTTCCTGCTGCATGATGTTGTAGAACTCGGTGCGGCGTTCGATGTCGAGTTCGCGGAGTTGGAGTGTTTCGAGGTAGAGTTTTATCGAGGCGAGAGGAGTTTTTAGTTCGTGGGTGACGCTGTCGACGAAATTGGCCTGTCGGCGGTTGAGTTGGATTTCCTTGATCGTGAGGAAGAGATAGAAGGAGAGGCCCACCAGGACCAGTGCGAAGGCAATGGTGCCAACAGTGAGAGCCCCGAATGAATTGAGTTGTGCGAAGAGGACGATCCAGCAGACCATCAACGCGACGTTGAGAATCATCAACGCCGCCGAGAGCGTGATGGGCCAGTGCAGCGTGCGGCGTTTGCGGATGTAGTCGGCCAACGACCAGTTCCCTGTTGGCTCTGGCGGAGCGGGATGACTGTCAGCCTATCATTCCACCGGAGACTCAGCGAGTCCGTCGTCACGGCGAACGCGGACTCTGCACAAACGGTCAATTGCCAGCCGGAACAAAATCCACAGCGCGGCAACGCTCTCTTTCCAACTGATTTTCGACTCGCCGAACCTACGGTCCTCGAAAACGATGGGTGTTTCCTGGAAACGGCTGCCGAGGCGCCTGAGCCGGTAGAGGATTTCCTCCTGGAAGGCATATCCTCGGGCCCGGAACAGGTCGAGGTCGAGTTGTGCCAGTTGGGACACGGTGTAACAACGGAAACTTCCACTGTTGTCGCGGGAGGGCAGGCCCAACATCAATCGGGCGTAGAAATTGATGCCCCGGCTCATGACATGCCGTCGCCAGTTCCATCCGACCACCCCACCACCCTCGACGTAGCGGGAGCCGATCGCAACGTCGGTAGTCTCCATCAAGGCTCTCATCGCCGGGATATGGCGGGGATGGTGACTGAAGTCCGCGTCGAGATTGATCAGGTGCTGATAACCCCGCGAAATCCCCTCGCGAAAACCCGCCAGAATGGCCGTCCCCAGTCCCAGTTTGCCGGACCGATGAAGGACGTCCACCCGGGGGTCCGCATCGGCCAGGGCGTCGGCCAGTGTCCCGGTTCCGTCGGGAGAGTTGTCATCGATAATCAGGATGTCGGCGTCGGGCGCGACGTCGTTCAACTCCGGAATCAATCGCTCGATGTTCTCACGTTCGTTGTATGTGCACAGCGTGATTAACAGTCGCGGTGAGGAAGCCGGGGCGACGGGTGTTTCTCCGACAGTCATCGCGAATCCGAGTGGGTTAGGTGGAGGGTGTGGACAGACCTACCGGTTCAGGTTTTGAGCAGTGTTGCAGCAATCTGGTCCCATTCGGAATCGAGCGAAGCATCACAGGTCGGGCGGCCGGCTCGACGGTACCAGTACGCGGCGTTGGACAGGTCGCCCTCGATGCGGTGCAGGTGGGCGTGTACCCAGGCAGCCGAACTCGACTCAATGTCCTGAACAATTACGTGGCCGGCTTCCCATCCGTCGCGAAAAGAGAGCCACAGGGCTCGGAGTTCCTCTGAGAGGCCGTCGGGCGGGGTGTCGTGACCGAGTGTGTCCTTGAATTCGTCGAGCGTCATGTGGCGGGCTTTATTTGTCCGGGGGAGTGGTGAGTTATCAACTGCGGAGTCTTCCGTGGATGTCGTCGACGACAGTGTCGATCGGGACCCGGTCCTGCTGGAGCGAGTCCCGGTCACGAATGGTGACGGTGCCGTCGCTGGCCGTGTCGCCGTCAATCGTGATGCAATACGGCGTGCCGATTTCATCCTGTCGTCGGTATCGGCGGCCGATGGCTCCTTGCTGATCGTAGATCGAGGCGATGCCCGCTTCCTTGAGATCCTGGTAGAGACGTCCCGCAGTTTCGGGCATGCCTTCTTTCTTGATCAGGGGAAAGACCGCCGCCTTGATCGGAGCCAACTTCGGGTGGAGCTTCATCAGAACTCGACTCTTGAGGTCTCCCTTGTCGTCGGGTTGTTCATCCTCGTGGTAGGCCTCGCAAAGAAACGCCAGCGTGGCCCTGTCAGCTCCGGCTGCCGGTTCGATCACGTGAGGCAGGAAACGTTCGCGGGTTTGATCGTTGAAATACGTCAGGTCCTTCCCGCTTCCAGGGTGCCGAGGTTGACCGTGTTCGTTGGTTTCAACGACCAGGTCGTCACCCTCGCGGACGAGTTTGCCTTCCATGTGGCTTCGGAGGTCAAAGTCTCCGCGATGTGCAATGCCCTCAAGTTCGCCGTATTCGCCGTCGGGCAAAAACGGAAACGCGTATTCCACGTCGGCGGTACCAACGGAGTAGTGCGAGAGTTCGTCGGCATCGTGGTCCCGCAGGATCAGGTTGTCGCTGGTGATTCCCAGGTCGACGTACCACTGGTATCTACGGTTTCGCCAGTACTCGTACCATTGCCGCGAATCGTCCGGGTGGCAAAAGAACTCCATTTCCATTTGTTCGAATTCACGGGACCGGAAAGTGAAGTTTCTGGGGGTGATTTCGTTGCGGAAACTCTTTCCCACCTGGGCAATGCCGAACGGAATCTTGACGCGAGAACTGTCGACGACGTTCTTGAAATTGACGAACATGCCCTGCGCGGTTTCCGGTCTCAAAAACGCCGTGTTTTCTTCGCCGGAAAGGGCACCGATGATTGTCTTGAACATCAGGTTGAATTCTCGCGGTTCGGTCAACTGGCAGGCTTCATGTTCTCCCGGTGTCATGCTGGGCTTGCGGGGACACTGGCTGGTGGCAACGTGATCGGCTCGGAAACGGGCCTGGCATTCGCGGCAGTCAATCATCATGTCGTGGAAGAGATCGTAGTGGCCCGAGGCTTTCCAGACCTTGGGGTGCATGATGATGGATGTCTCAACTCCAACCATGTGGAACGTTCCGGCGGCCCCATCAGGCACGGCGAGTTCGTTGTGATTGGTGACCATGTTGCTCCACCACGCTTCTCGCACATTGCGTTTGAGTTGTGCTCCGAGCGGGCCATAATCCCAGAAGCCGTTCGAACCACCATAAATCTCGGACGAGGGGAAAATGAAACCTCGCCGTTTGCACAGCGAGACGATGGGGTCCATGGTCTTCTTCATGTTGTCCTCGGTCGCCATCAGGCGAGCACGGTAATGATCTGGTTCTGGGAATCGTAACAGGGGATCAGGTCGAGAGTGTCTCGCTGTGACGCCAGCACAATGTCATCGTCGAAACCCAGTTGTCGCAGGTTTCGTCCCCCGTGGCTGTCACGCAATGCTTGTAACAATGTGCCCGGGGCGTCGCTCATCGGGGCAAAGAGTTCCACGGCCATACGGGTCGCGTCGTGGGAGGCGGTGTCGTGGCCACCATGTCGTTTCAGAGCCAGCCCAATGGCCCCAGCACACAGGCAGTCTTCGGCGGTAACGTGGCCGTTGGTGCCGGCGCAGACCAGGTGCACGGGGAGGTGCCGCTGCATCAGGAAGCGGGCCACTGCAGCCAGGTTGGCGAAGGACGCGACGATGATGTGGTCGGCGCCCTGACAGGTGTTCAATGCCGCAGTGCCGTTGGTCGTCGTGAAAACAATCGTGCGACCACCAACGCTGCTCGGGGTGAAACTTGCGGGAGAATTGCCTAGGTCAAAACCGTCGATCCGGATTCCGCCTCTTTCTCCGGCCAAGAGACGAGGCAGGTCCTGGCCGGTTTTGTCGCGAGCGAGGGTTCTGGCGGTTTCCACATCCCGGCAGGGGTGGACGGCGTGGCAGCCAGCCGCGAGAGCATGTGCGAGTGTCGTAGAGGCTCTCAGCACGTCTATCATCACCGCAATTGATCCACCGAGAGTGTCGGGATCGACAGTGGTTGGAAGCAGGTGGGACGACAGAAGGGGCCTCATGCAGCGGATCATAGAAGCGACCGCTGGAGCCGACAAGATCAGCGTTCGGGGTGGGCGGTGGAATGGGAAGGCCGTAGACTCGTGGCAGTCAGATTGCAGGGAAACCGGTGGCGCACAGGTGAATTGCCAACTTTGGACTCGCCGCGAGGCACTTGTGGGACTGGGTGTGTGGCTGGGCCTGTCCGGCTGCGGGGGCGATCCGTCTCCAGAGCCAGCCGCGGCCGGGTTTGGAATCCGCCCCTCCGAGAGACCGATAGAGGCTATCTACAGCCAGCGACACAAGACGGATGTGCCGCGGACCGTACTGGAGTGCCCACGAGGGAAGTGTATTGTCCTGCATTTTCCGGTGCGCGAGGATTACGAACCGGATGCGATGAACGACCTGCTGTCCGGTGCGTCCGACACAGATTCCGACGACGGTCAGATCGTGGCGGGCCGCGGAACCTCATGGCAGGTTGATCGGCCCGAGCAGTTGGGACAATTCAATTGTTGTGCCTACGCGGTTGGGGACGCGATCGGGTTGGGACGCGGTGACTGGTTGTGTGGTGAAGTGAATCCGCTGACCGACGGAACAAACCCGATGCATGTTGTCCTGGAGAGCTATTTCGAAAGGGTGGCGGAATTCCCTCCGCCCTTTTCGGAATCCGGCATCAACCAGTTTGAAACCTCGTCGGTAATCCGGGACAACGACGTGGTGTGCTTGGTTGGCAGTCGTGGGCCTGACTATCCGCACGCGATGCGTGTTCGGGACCGGAAAGGCCGACACTGGGTCGTGGGGAAGTTTGGAGAGGACCCGGTCCTGTGGACGCCCATTGCGACGGTGGCCAATGCCTACGAAGGGCAATTTGACCGCGTCTGGGTGTTCCGGCTCAAGAAGAGTGTGCAACAGGGACGCCGGTGACCGCGTCACGAGAAGAGGAGTTCGAGGTCATCCTTGGTGAGGTTCCTGAGGATGCTGCGGTTCTCCAGCAGGATCGCGTCGGCAAGTTCTCTTTTTTGTTGTTGTAGATCGGCGATCTTTTCCTCGACCGTACCTTCGCAGATCAGCCGGTAAGCGAAGACAGGTCGGGTTTGTCCAACGCGGTGAGCACGGTCGATCGCCTGCATTTCCACGGCGGGGTTCCACCACGGGTCGAGCAAGAAGACGTAGTCGGCGGCAGTCAGGTTGAGGCCCAGGCCCCCGGCCTTCAGGCTGATCAGGAAAATTCCGCAGTCGGGGTCTTCCTGGAAGTGGTCGATCCGTTGCTTGCGGTCCCGTGTCTGCCCATCGAGATACTCGTAGGGAATCCCCTGTCGATCCAGCATTGTTTTGACGATGGCCAGCATGCTGGTGAACTGTGAAAACACCAGTGCCTTGTGTCCCTCACCGATCAATTCCGTGAGCAAGGGGTTGAGCGCGTCGAGCTTGGCGGAGTGTTCCTCGATCAGGTCGGGATTGAGCAGCCCGGGATGGCAGGCTATCTGCCTGAGTCTCAGAAGTGCTTCCAGGACATGCATGCGGGACGGGTTGCCGCCGGATTCCTGGAAAGCTCCCAGGAGGCTCTGGCGATAATGATCTCTCATCTCGTCGTAGAGGCGTTGTTGTTCGTCTCCCATCCTGCACTGGATGGTTTGCTCGAACCGTTCTGGCAATTCCGCGGCAACCTCGGACTTGGTCCTCCGTAGGATGAATGGTGAAAGTCCGCGGGTGAGGAGTTGGCGATTGTCGTTGTCGTCGGTGGTGAAGCGTCGGAACAATGAGCTCCGTCCCAGCATGCCCGGGTTGAGAAATTCAAAGATCGACCAGAGGTCGCCGAGATGGTTTTCGATCGGAGTTCCCGAGAGAGCCAGGCGGTGGTTGGCATTGAGTAGTCGAGACGCCTTGGCGATCTGGGATCCGGCGTTTTTGATCGTCTGTGCCTCGTCAAGGACGACGTAGTCAAATCGTTGGTCCTTGAGTTCGAGGATGTCACGACGGAGTGTGCCGTACGTGGTCAGGATCACGTTGAATTCATCAAACGACTCTCTGAGTGACGCGCGATCGAGTCCGGAGTACTCCAGGACCTTCAGTCTCGGGCAGAACCGTTCGCACTCCTCCTTCCAGTTGAAGACCAGCGAGCGTGGCACCACGACGAGGGACGGGGGGGGCTTGGATCCGTTGGCTCGTTCCGAGAGTGCTGCGAGAACCTGGACCGTTTTTCCCAATCCCATGTCGTCGGCCAGGCAGCCGCCGAATTGGAATTCTTCAAGAAAGTGCAGCCAGCCAAGCCCTTCTCGCTGATAAGTTCTCAACGCCCCTTCAAAATCGTCGGGTTGAGATGCTTCTGAAATTCCTTCAAAAGACTCAAGGCGGTTCCGGATCTCCTCGAACTGTTCGTCAACATCGACGGCCGACTTTGAGGCGAGCAGCGCATCGAGCAAGGCGACTTGCGCGGGAGCGAAGCGAACATGTTCATCTTCGACGACACCGAGTTGGTTGATCATCGCATACTGTTCGGCCCACTCGTCGGGCAACAGCCCTAGCGAACCGTCATCGAGCCGGATGGCGGATTCGCCCCGGGCCAGAGCTGCGAGCAATTCCGGAAAACGGACGCTTTGGCCTGAAAAGTCGACGTCACCATGCAATTCGAACCAGTCGATGTGCGACCGCACTCGCATCTGAAGTTCGCCGGCCTGGTGTACGGGCATTCCGTCGGATTGCACGCGCCAGTCGTTGGCCACCAACGTTCGGATAGCCGGCGTGAGTTGTGCGAGTGGAATTTCGAGTTGTTTCAGTCCGCGGCGATGTTCGGCGACTTGTTCAAAACCGACCTCCTCGAGTTCTTTCCAGGCGTCGGTCTCGCGGCCAATATCTCGTCGCGCACAACGGCGTTGTTCTTTGAGCACAATGGCCGACTGGGTGTTGTGAGCGGCCAGCAGTTCCCCCGCGTAATCAAAATGGAGCGTGGCCAAAAGACGTTCTCTTTGCCAGCGACGGCCACGCGGAATAGTCAGTTGTAACACGGGGAGCGGCGAGACGTCGATTTCCTCGAGTGCCAGCGCCTCGGGCAAATTCAAGTCTGGAAGTTCGGGCAAGTCGAGGAGCCGGGTGACGAGATCCTCCTGATCTCCGTTGGGGACGGCAAATGGGAGGTCTCCGTCCAGCAGTGTGCTCCAGGCGGCTGCCACAGTACCCGTGTGTTGGTGGACCGAGGTGTTGGTAAAATAGAGCCCACCGGCCAGCACGAGGAGGGTGTCGGAGAGGTAACATTCTTCTTCGGCGCGATGGAACAGGCCCTTGAGCCGCCACAAAGATGCATCCGAATCTTCATCCAGAGTCAATCGGAAGTCCCAGGCGGGACCGTTGTCCCAGGTGAGACCTGTTTCGTCTGGACCATCCGGGTCTGAATACACCAGTCGGTGTGTGTCGCAGAGGCGTGGCAGGAGCATGACGGCCAGGGCATCGGGGACGCGGTAGCGAAAAGTGGACGGCGCAGCCGGCGTGGCCCGGCTCCCTGTCGTCGGCTCGGTGGGGATTCCTCCTGCCAGCAACGTTAGCAATTCCCTGTCATCGTTGTCGCGGATGTCAGAGACACGTCCGCCACGGATTCTCAGCGGTTTCCATTTTCCCCATCGGCCGTTGGTTCGACGTTCCTGTTGAGAGGTCTGAAGGACGAGTTGTCCTTCAGACCGGCTCTGAGCGAGATCAATTTCGTAGACGATGCGGCGTTCGGAATCCTGTCCGGCCGGGAGGCGTTGCAACACCTCATCGAGTTCACTGATCCGTGTCTCCCATGTCCGACGGCCACCGGAACGGGCCAGATACTCTGCAAAGTCGTCGTCGCCTTCGGCCATGTTGTCCAAAAGTGGAGCCCGCCAGTCGGCTCCGGAGTGTCCACCGTCGCCGGCGAACGGGGGCACGTAATCCGGCCCCGGACTTCCAGCAAGGAAACCGTCGCGATCGACAACGAGGATCGCGGCCCAGAGATGCCGGCAGGTGGCCTGGCGGTCATCGCGCCGGGAACAACTGCAGAGCAACTGCAGTCCGTCGTCAGAGTGCAACAATTCAGCCTCGAACTCGCCCTCGTCCTCAATCACTGCGGTCAGTGACGAGGGTGTGACAGCCGTCACGCGGACGAGTTCAGTCTTGAGGTACTCGGAACCACGGAATCGCGTGTCGCCACGAAACCGGCTCTCGAGGTGCTCAGCCAAGCTCACCGGTGTCTCCCGCTGGTTCGCAATCCATCGCTCGCCACGGTCGGGCGAAACCCCTCTTGTATGCCACACGCCGGGCGGATTCAAGCGACTGCTTTGAGGCGACAATTCCACTTGGTGAGAACACAGGCCGCGACGTATGATTGATCGGCGTGACTTGGTGTGGCCGTGGAACAAGGGCTCGCGTGCACGATATGGAACGGGAGAGCAACAAAAGTCGCCAGGGCGGTGTTCCCTGGCCGGTTGTAGGAGTGTTGTTGCTGCTCGCGATCGCCGGGGGTGTGGCAGTTGTTACAGGTGTGTTCGGAGGTGGTCGTCCCGGGCAGGGTGATCTCGGAGACGGTGGGGCGGGGCCGGCAGACGCTGGTGTCGACAATCAGTCGCTGGCGCTCTCGGACTCCGAGGCCAAGTACCTGCAGGACGCTGAGCACCTCGGTGGATTTGTCCTCGGTGACCTGACGCTTCCGCAGTTGAGTGAAGCAATTCGTGATGGAAATGCATCGGTGTTGGGCACCTACCTGGCCAAGGGGTTTCGGGCCGAGTTGTTTGCTCCAGAGGGGGGGCAATCGGCATCGCTGGGTGTTGCAGAGGTGCGGACATGGAAATCGTCACGAGACAAGACCCAGCCGCTGGCCAGCGATGGTTTTGTGAAGGCGGTACTGGGGTGGCGGAACGAATTTCTGACTCTTGAGTCGACGTCGTTGAAAGTGATGTTGATGCGGCCTGAGACACATGGGGAATTTGAAGGTCCCTGGGTCGGATCGTTGAAACTGCGGATGACAGGTGTCGTAGCAGACTCGAAAATTTCTGAACGCGAGGTGCGGTTCCGTTGCCGATTGACGTCGCTGACGGAGGATCAGCCCAAACAACGAGGGTGGTTGGCTGAGTGCGTGGCGTACGAAGCGCGGGTGAGTCTAGCCCGGGAGCACCTGCTGGAACCGATGCAGGACAAAACCGGTATCGACGTGTCCGGGTTGCATGACAATTGGAAACGATCCAACAAAAAGAATCTCCCGTTTTTGACCGGCGGAACCTATCTCTCCGACTACGATCGGGATGGGCTGGTTGATGTTCTGATCACCGATTTGACCGGGCTGGCTCTCTACCACGGTGAGGCCGGAGGCCGGTTTTCCAACGTCACGCTGGCGGCGGGATTGCCTCCGCTTTCGGCTCCCGGAGAGCCACCTCCACTGGGGGCAGTATTTGCCGACTTCAACAACGATGGTTTTCCGGACCTGTTGTTGGGGGCAAAGTTGTTTCAAAACATGGGAGGCACCCGTTTCCAACAGTTGGCCGTCGGACGGGACACGTCACTCAGGTTGCCCCCGACCGCGTCGCAATTTTCTGTAGCCGATTTTGACGGTGACGGGAATATTGACCTGTACGTGGTTGGTCTGTCGGAAGGGTCGCCCGAGGGGCAGCCGTGGATCGGGCAGGCTCGGGGCAACTATCACCAGTTGTGGAAGAACCGGGGTGACTGGAAGTTTGAAGAAGTCGCGGTTGCCAGCGGGGTTCGTGGTCGCGGTGGGCCGACTTTTGCGGCCGTCTGGTTCGATGCCAATGGGGACGGATGGCCGGATTTGATGACATCGTGCGAGACGGGAAAAAATGACTATCTGATCAACCAGCGGGATGGGACATTCGTCGAGGCGGAATTGCCTGATATTTATGGTGGGTTCTCGATGGGGATCACCGCTGGGGATATCGACAACGACGGTTGGCCAGACATCTACGTCGCGAACATGTATTCCAAGGCCGGCGAACGGATCGTCGACAATCTTCGTCCGGGGATTTATTCCGAGGATGTTGATGCCCAGATGCGAGACTTCGTGGCGGGAAATGAGCTGTATCGAGGGCTGGGGAAAGGACGATTCAGCCGGATTGGCCAGTCGACCGGCGTGGCTGATGTGGGCTGGGCGTACGGGCCCGGACTGGTCGATCTCGACAACGACGGATGGCTCGACCTGTATGCCCCGGTTGGTTTTCAGAGCGTCACCCCAGAACGCCCGGATGGGTGACGTTGTGTCTGGTTGGCTGTCGTGTCACAGCCATTCAATAGCAGTGCCCAGGTTCCGTGCCTTCGGGATCTCGACTCGGACAACGGCGAATTCTGGGTTTCGAATCCATGGAATTTTTCAGCCAGTGGTGAAAACCTCAGTGCCTACGAACGCAATGGTGTGTTTTTGAACGACCGCCATGGTGGTTTCCATAACATTTCTCACACCAGCGGTGCGGACAATCCCGGGGATGGCCGAAGCGCGGTGTCCTGGGACATCACCGGGGACGGGATGCCCGAGTTGTTCATCCGGCAGGCCGGAGGTGGCCCGTTGGTGATTTATCACAACCGGTTCCCTCGGCGACATTACCTGCAGTTGAGCCTGCGGGGCACTCGGAGCAACAGCCTGGGGGTCGGGGCGCGAATTGAATGTGAGGTGGCCGGAAGCGTGGTGCGGAGATCACTTTATCCGGTTGTCAATTTCTTGTCCCAGTCGCCGGCGCTGGTGCATGTGGGACTGGGTGAGGCCAAGGTGGTGGATCGCATGACGATCCGATGGCCGTCGGGTGAGGTGCAGGTGTTCGAGTCGGTGCCGGTGGACCGGCACCTGCGGATCACCGAAGGGGCCGGCGACTACCAGACGCTTTCACGCCGTGAACGGCTGACCAAGTAAAGGTCACTCGGGTGAGGGGGCTGGTTGCGGCACTGTGGTTTGGCTGCAGGCGTTGCCAAGCAACAGGCTGAGTGCCGCACCGCCAAAGAGGTACCAGAACAGGAAACTGTAGATATGCCCCGGCATGCCGAATTCGAAAAGGTCGTCAATAAATATCGCTTGAGAAATGGGGGCGTACAGCACGCTGCCAATGAGTGCTCCGACGACTGCTGAGACAGCGAAATTCAGCGTGGTGTCCTTGTTGGCGGTTTTTGCGACTGGCCATGCGATCAAGCCCACGGCGAGTGTGAGCCAAGCGACGAACTGCGGCACCATCTGGGCCACAATCGGGTCAAGATCTGTCCTGGGAGCCAACGCTTCGCCAACACGGGCATGCAGTCCGCCGCCTAAAAATCCCGCGGCAGCGGCGAGGATACACATGGCGGTCATGTTGCCGAGGATCGCTTTCAGGGATCGACGACGAATCCCTTCGGCCAATCCGAGAATTGCACCAAGCGGAATGCCAAGCAGTAGGAAGTAGACCGCTGCACGGTTGCGACGGGGGACCATACCCAGTTTCTTGCGTTCCTCGGCAAGCCGCATCTTCGCCATTTCCTGGTTTGGATTTGGACTGGTTGATGCGGAGTTCCCTCCTCCATCGGCCGAGGCGAGGACGTTGAATGAAGAATGCCTGGGAGGGATACCCATGACGTTGATCAGGTGCTCGAGGCCATACAGTGAGATGTCCAGGTCCTTGACAGTTCCGGATGGGACCAGTGGGTCGGCCTTGATTATGAAATTGGTTTGCAGTTTCCAGGCAACTGCCGAACCGATGAGGCCGAGCACCAAAAACAATATCAAGGCCGCCAGGCGATTGGTGCCTTGGGGCGCAGTTGGAGGGACTGCGGGGTGTTGTGGTGGCTGTGACCCCGAGGCCGGGTCGGATTCCATCTCCACATTTTCATCGTTTGGCGAAGTCATCGTCGGCCCAGATTGTGAGAAGGATTGTGATCTCAAGCGCCTGGCCAAAACGTTTCGGTTGAATCTGCAGGTGCCCGTTTGAGTCTAACACACCCGGAGAGTTAACGGGGCACAGGCCTCGGCGTGCCTTGCGGTTGCGGGAGTCGCCTGCAGGCCGCAGCGGCCTGTGTCCACATCCTGGAAAGGTCATGTTTTCCGAGTGCTTTGCAGAGTTCGGCCAATCTGTCGCGGACCTCAGCGTCGTCGGGAACGCGATTGGCCTGGAGGTTTTTTTCAGTCAGTTCCTGTTTCAGTTGCCGCGATTTGTCGTGTCGAGCCATTTCGCTCTCGTACTTGTCCGGCTCTCCCAATCGCTGCCAGGCTTGTGCGAGTTGATAACGACAAGCGGTGTCGTGGGGGTCGGTGGCGAGAATCCTCTGCAACGGTGCAACGATCGCCGCGGTTTGTTTTTCATCGACGGCCATGTCGACTTGTAGCAGGACGGCAACTCGTTCGTGGGCGTCCAGTTTCAAAGCCTGGGTCAGCAGTTTTCGGGCCAGGGGCTCGTTTCCCAGGCCGCGGTGACAGTCAGCCTTGAGAGCCAGAACCAGGGCGTGGTCTGGGTCAGCTGTCGCGAGCGTCTCCAGGGCTGCCGGGTAGTTGTTTTGTCCTATCAGGGAACGTGCGAGGTTTCTGAGCACCTCCTGGTGAACGCTTTCAGGAGTGGAACTGGGGCGTTGAAGTGTGAGTGCCTTTTTGTAGTTTTCGACGGCAACCTGGAAATCTTCGAAATCGAAAGCCATGTGCCCAATCAAAGCGTGAGCAAGATAGTTGTCGGGTTCCAGTTTGATCAGTTCCTGGAGATGCGACACGGCGGTGTCGAAAGCTCCCAGGTTGTAAAAGATCTGCCCGAGCCAGCGGTGTGCGTCAGCCGAACCGGGGTTGTCCTTGAGCAGTTCCTGGAACTGAGAGGCCGCCAATGGAAGTTGATCGAGAAGAAAAAAACATTCGCCAATCAATTCGAGAGCGGGTTCCTTGAGGGGACCAACCGGTTCTATTGTCTCAAGCGATCGCAGGGCATCAGAAGGATGCCCGCGTTGCAGTTGGTAACCGCCTCTCAGCAAGGCCACGTGGGGTTCGTAGCCGGGGTGAGTTTCGAGCGTCGTTATTCCGTGGAGTGTCGCGGCAAGGTTGCCCCTGTCGAGTTCTGCGAGGCTGTCGCGGAAAACCTGGTTGGGATCTTCTCTTGATACAAACCAGCCAAAAGCACCCGCGGCAACAAGCGTGAGGACCGCCAGCATCAGTAGTCGGTGGCGGGAGGACTTCACTTGGGATCACCCGTTGAGTTGATCCAGATGTCGACTGGTGAGGTGGAGGCGGAACTGGTGTTGTTTCCCACCGCGATGTCAATGTCGCCATCGTCGTCGACGTCTCCGAGGGACAGTGTGGGATGATTGCAGAGATGAGATTCCAGAGTGTGGGGGGTGAAGGATCCGGTGGCGGTTTGTTCAATCCACATCAGCGAAGGGACTTTCAGGCTGGCGAGCAATTCGCTTCGGGAGGTGCCCTTCAATTCGCCAACAAAGCCGCAGGCAATGACGTCGAGGTCTCCGTCATTGTCGATGTCGGCGGCCTCAGCCCGGTGCACACCATAAAGCCTGGCAAGTTGATGCGAGACAAATGGCGAGGAATCGCCAGTGTTTTCAAGCCAGCGGATGCCGTGATCGGGTTTGAGGAGTGCATCATCCATGGTGTCGCCGTTGGTCATCAGCACATCGGTGTCGCCGTCTCCGTCCAGATCGATCAACTGGATGCCCGAGGAACCCCAGCAGGGATGAGGGGCCTGGAAAAGTGTGCGAGCTTTGAATCTCAGGTTGCCAGAACCCATAAAGGCCACAACGGATTCGTGCTCCTGGGCAATCAGAGAGACAAAATCGAGATGACCATCGTTGTTGAGGTCCAGGGGGGCGACGTGGATGGTTCCGTGCCGTTGGTCGATCTGGCGGTGGATGTAGGCTTGAGATGACGGAAGGCCTGGACGGTCGGAACGTTCCAAGACAAGCAGCGTGCCGGTCGTCCTCCAACCAAATGCGCCAACAACCAGGTCGAGGTCACCATCCCCGTCAAAATCGGCTGGGCGAACATCCGAGACTCTTGGAAGATCGGTGGCGAGGTCAACAGCGGAGAATGTTCGGCCGGGTTCCTGCCGAAGCCATGTCACTTTGCCCAGGTTGTGATCGATGGCGCCAAAAGAGCCGAGATCAGCGACGAGAAGATCGCGGAGGCCATCACCGTCCAGGTCGACGACGTGGCAATGAGCCGGGTGACCGACCCGTGCAAGAACAGCCATCTCGCCGGTCCAGTCCGGCGTGGTGTGACCCAACAGGATCAGGCCGTTGGCCATATCACAGGACAAAATTTCGTTCAGGCCCTCACGGCTATCACCCAGGAGATTCACAATCTGGACGTTGGAAACGACGACGGGATCGGCGGTTTTTGCAACGGTCCCCATGTGCTTGACGCGAAAGGCCGGTGGCCGGGTTGTCACCTGGTCGTTGAGGGCTGGGCGCGTGAGAGTTTCCGGGGCACGTGCTTCATACCAACGAACAACTTCTTCGGTGTTGACGATGCCGCGTATTTTTGACCCGTACCCTTTGAAGGTGGCCATTTGACCAATTCGGGTCCGCCATTCGGAGCGTGGGAGGATCGACGGGTCCGGGTAGGTGTGGCACTGGGAACAGAGTGCTTTGACTGTCGTGTCGGTAACCGGCGTGCGTGCGGTCGAAGGACTCCTGGGGCCTGGTCGAGTTGTCGAGTCGGTTGAGCCATCCAATTTGAGGGCAAACGTGAGACCCACAATGCCGGCGATCGAAAGCAAAATGAACAGCACGGAGCGTCCGCGAGACCGTGGCTGCTGCGTGCAGGTCGTGGCGTCCGGCCCAGGATGCATGGTCAAGGAAATCCGGTGTGTTCGACAGAAGTGAAGGGGACTTCAGGGTGCGGAGAGCCAGGACGCTCTATCCGATGATAAAAAAAGACTCCGCTCGGACGCTAGACTTGTCCGAGCGGAGTCAAAGTTTTCAGTCGCAGAACTCCGGTGAGGTTAGTCCGTGAGTTCGACCTTGAAGTCGTTTGAGTCGGGGCCTTGGACGGTGAATGCGATGCCAGAGGTTTCATGGCTGGCATATTTTACGGGCAGTGAGTTTGGAGTTTCCAGGGCTTGACCGTCCTTGCCGGACATCTGTTGGAGGTATCCGGCCACGGGGTCCTGGGCCTGAAGGCCGCCTCCACTGGCCGCGTTACCGGTCCCACCGGCTGCCAGTGACGGGTCGTTCATTCCTTTGGCGATTTTTTGTTCGGCCGCCTTGGCGACACTCACCTTGTAAGCTCCCGCGAGGGCTCCGTCGTCAGTGGAAAAGGTGCCAATGGCAGCACGCCCAGAGGCGTCGGTTCTGCCCTGGCATGTCCGAGCACCCTCGCCAGCTGAATGGAAGGTGACCTGGGCGCCTTCCACCGGTGCACCCTTGTAGGTGACGGTGAGGGAGACAGGGATGCAGGCCTCGCTTGCGCCGGGGTCGCTGCAGCCAGATGTCATCACCGAAAGTCCGAGAAGGAAGCAAACGGCTGTGAGTGAGAGTGTTCGCATGATTTGCCGGGTCCTACTGTGGAGAGGTGAGGTCTGAAGTTTGAGATGTTTGGCGTCGGGTTCCAATTCCCTGATTCCGAGACTTTCGGCTCGAAATTGTCCGGTGCGTGGTGAATACACCATTGGTTTCGACGGAACGGTTGTTGTTTACCTAAAAAACGACCCCGCCGCAATGGACGGGGTCGTCTTTCGAATTCATGGGTTCCGTACTTCGGGAGTACGGCCGGGGTGAGGTCGCGGCTTAGAAGTCGCCGACAACGCCCGGGACGCCACCCTGGGTCGGATCCTCGAGAGGATCGGGAACTCGGTTGACGTGCCAGCCGATTCCCTTGTCCGCTCGATCTCCCAACCGCTGGTACGTGCGGTAGTTGATCGAGTCGTTGAGCATCCGAACACGACCGTCGACGAACAAGAAGTGCGCCCCATTTTCGTGCTTACTCTTGAAGCCCTGGCTGGTCTGCCAGTTTCGCCAGTGGTTGCAACCACCCGGGACAACGTCCCAGCCTGGCTCATAGACGCACTTGATCGGGAAGTTGATCGGTGCAGTCGTGGCCATCCATGGAGCATTCCAGTGGTACCAGCCGTTTCTGGCGTGATCGCCGCACTGCGGCAACGCTTCGCCCATAAGAATCGTCTGGGAGGTACCGTCCGAGGAGTTGATGGCACTCAGTCGGGCAGCCCAGTTGGCTCGAGTGAAAATACCCGAGGCAAAGTTGGCGTTCGCCGTATTACCGTGACCGCCACGACCACTGAGGAAGTTGTTGCCCGGATAGGCACGGCACCAGCCGCTCAGCGAGTTCATTCGCTGGTTGCCCATACTTCCCATGTAGTTGGTGCGTGCGCGATCGCCACTGTTGCTCATCTTCGGCGACCCATCGCTGGGGCACAGGAATGTGGGGACCACGTAGGAGCGGAATTTCTTACCCCATCGAGGCTGGTTGTCAACTCGTGGGAGCCAACTGTGATCGGCACGACGGTTTCGGAAATCGATTCGACTGTAAAGCGGTTGCTGGTCAACAAACGGAAGGAGGTGCACCAGGTGTGAACCCTTTTCCTGGGCCCACCAGGTATGACCCTGTGCCCAGTGAACAGCAAAAATCGTAACGGGAAACATCCCGAACGTGTCATGGTAGTTGTGCATAGCAACGCCCAGTTGCTTCAAGTTGTTTTTGCACTGGGCACGCCGTGCCGCTTCGCGAGCCTGCTGGACCGCAGGCAGCAACAACGCGATCAAAATGGCTATGATGGCGATCACAACCAGCAGTTCGATCAACGTGAAGGCTCGTTTTCGACTTCTTTGTTTAGCCATGCCTTCCTCTTTTCTGTTACCACACTATGAATTCGAAAATGACGTATCGTAAGGAAAACCGCGGTCGTCGTTCATCAAGCCATTTGGGACGTAAAAATATATGAGTCCATTCAGTAACGACGCGAAATTCCAAAAGTTCAAACAGATTTCATCCAACAGACAAGCTCTTTAGAGCAAGTCTAGCACAAGTTAGTGCATTTATGCCAACGATTCTTTTCAAAGGCATCGGGGTCAGTGGACACAAATCTAACGGATAAGTCAACGTGGAAGCCCGTTTTTCGGAAAAAATCCGATATTCCTCGACGAGTCTGCTTCCGGGGGTCACGGGGGAATGGTTCAATCTAAGGTCTTTCCAGCACGCCTCGATTTTGGGACGTAGAATTTCGAAGTGATCCGTATGTTTGGCAGTTGGCAGGAGTAGGGACGGTGTGGCAACGTTTCCTGCGAACCGTGTTGATCCTGGGCGTCGTCCTGGCATTGCTGGGAGGTGCGTTCTGGAAGCCGATTTCAGTGGCGTGGTCATTGCGAGAGGCACGGAAACTGTTGCGGGATCGGGAGAGCGAGCGCGCGGTGGCGGTGCTGTTGGACGCACACCAGGTCTCGCCAGAAAATCCCGAGGTGAATTTTTTGCTCGCCCGTGGATTTCGACGACTGGGAAAATTCAAGCGGGTCGTGGAACACTTGGACTTGGCCGAGGGTTTCGGTTGGCCGACCGAATTGATTCGGCTGGAGCAACTCATGGGTGCCGCACAGGCGGGGCAATTGAATTCGAGTGCTCCGGAACTCTACAAGTTTCTCAGCCGGGGTGGCAATTACGGTGACGAGGGGCCTGAGGTATGTGAGGCGCTGGTCAATGGTTATTTTCTCAGCTACCAATTTGGCCTTGCCCAACCGCTGCTTGATGAATGGCAGCAGGCCTATCCCAAGGATGCCCAGTGTTACATGTTCCGGGGGCTGTTCTTCGAAAACAGGTCCAACCCGGGGAAAGCGGTGTCAGAATACCGCAAGGCAGTCATGCTCTCCGGGCACCGGACCGATGTACGGTTGAGGCTCGCCGAGGTGCTGAAAAAGACGATCCAATACGATGAGGCCATTGCACAATTTGAAATCTGTCGCGGCGAGGATGACGCCCATCCGGAAGTCCTGACCGGCCTGGGCCAGTGCTATCATGGGCAGGGAGATATTGACCGGGCGAGGGAGATGTTTGAACGAGTGCTGGCCGTGTCACCGGAACATTTCGAAGCCCAGTTGGCGTTGGGGCAATTGGAAGAGACGGCCGGGCGGCCGACTGCAGCGCTGCGGTGGTTGCGGCCGGCCTGTCGGCGTCGGCCCAGTGACACCGAGGCTCGTTACAGCCTGGCGCTCAGTTTGCAAGCCGTGGGACGTCAGCGTCGTGATGCGGTGGCGTGGCCAACCGGGGCGGAAGCGGGACTCTCCATTTCCGACGCCTTGCTGAGGACAACTCACCTGGCCCGCGCGGAGTTGACGCTGAGCGAGGCGTCCCACCACTTCCAGTTCGTGGCTGACGCGCAGCAGGCCATGGGCCGTGTTCAGGTTTGGACTGACATTATTCGGTCCGAGCCTCAGAACGCGGATTTGCGGTACAAGATCGGAAGCCACTTGTTGAAGTATGACAATCCGCAACATGGGCTTGGCTGGTTGCTGTCGGTGCTGGACATCGACCCGAGCCACGTCCCCACGCACCGGCTTCTGGCGAGCTATTATCAACGTCGGCAAAAGAGCGAACGAGCGGCATTTCATCGCAAGATGGTCGCGGAAGGGGAAGCCGCCGTCTCCGGCAGTAGTCCAACTGAAAATGGTCTTGAGGGGCTGGACGATGAATGATGAGAGGAATCCGCCGATAGACGGTGAGGCAGGCGATGTGGCTTCAGAAGGCCAAGAGGCGACGGCATCCGAGCCGGTCGGCAATCAGGCGGCCATGTCAAACCTGTTGACACCGGGGCAGCCTTCCAGTGCCACCAGCAAGATCCTGGTTGTGTTGTTTGGAACCGTGTTGGTCATTGGCGGGATTTATGTGTCATCGCCGGATAACGTCTCGGACAATCTCTCGCTGGAGCGGAAGGGCTTCGACGACGAGGACAACCGCAAGCACCTCCTGGGATACAAAACCCCCTTTATCGCCGAGGGCATCAACGACCCCGAGATCCGTCCGGTATCAAAAACTCGTTTTGCGGCCGCCACACCCGTGATTGGGGTCGCCTTGGAAGGGAAATATCGGGCGTACCCGCTGGTGACGTTGCTGGCCAGTTTTACGCGTGAGGGGTCGTCTGGAGCGGTGATCAACGACAAACTGGGTGGGAAGCTGATCACCGTAACGAGTGATTCGGATGTCGGATTGGTCCGGGTGTTTCGGCTCGCCGAGGGAAGTTCGAGAAAGAAGATCGGGCTCTGGTTGATAGGGAGAGGCGATGGCGGAGGGATGTTGCTGGGCTTCGATACCGAGAGTGATTTTCGCCAGGATGCCAAGGAGATTCCCGATCTTGAGATTCAGCCCTTTGTTGAACAGACGCTGTCGGAATGGCGGACATCGCATCCCGAGACCGACGTGTACGTTGGTGAGTTTCCGACACCGGATCTTCAGATGGAAGCAACCCTGCAGCACATGACTCCCGAGGAAAGGGATGTGGCGGACCCACTTCTGGCGGAACGGGATCGCAAGAATAAGATACTGTCGCCAAAAAAGAAGAAACGACAGGATGACGCGGCGAAGTCCTCGCCACCGGGTGATGCCCCAGTCAAGCCGTCCTCGGGGTTGCGAGAGTCGGACAAAAAAGTGAAGTCGCAGTGAATCGCTAATCAGACTCGAGGAGTGGTTGGTGCGGAGTTCTCGTGGTCAACGGTTGTCTGCCGGCGCGGTGTTGCTCGTGTTTGCCGTGGTGGGTTGCCCGCAGTCGGAATCGACGACGGGGCCCGCCAAGGGGCCGTCCATAAAGACGCCGGCTGAGGATGACACGACGACTCCGGAGACCTCGACGGTTCCCATACCCCGTACCGTGGCGTCGTTTCGGGACCGTGCTGCTCGATCCGGTGTGGCGTTCACCTACCAGAACGGCCAGGAGGCGGGGTATTTTTCGATCGTTGAGTCGCTGGGGGGCGGCGTGGGTTTGCTGGACTGGGACCGTGATGGGGACCTGGACCTGTTTCTTCCGGCGGGCGGCCGGTTTGGAAAAGATGAAACCATTGGCGGGCGGCCGGCGGGCTTGTTCCTCAACCGCGGTGATTGGTCATTTCTGGACTCATCGGTTCAAACGGGCACGGCTGGTGAGACGGCCCGGTATTCTCATGGGGCGGCCGTCGGGGACTTCAATTCCGACGGTTTTCCCGACGTGCTGGTGACCGGGTTTGGCGGCGTCGTCCTGTGGCGGAATCTGGGAGACGGAACATTCGAGAATGTCACCGAAGTGTCGGGGTTGACCGACACGCTGTGGAGTTCGTCGGCGGCCTGGGGAGACCTGGATGGTGACGGCCACCTGGACCTCTACGTGGCGCATTACGTCAACTGGAGTTTCAAAAACAATCCGTATTGCCCCTCCAAGGAGACAGGCAAGCAGGACATCTGTCCACCGAGACAATTCAGGCCGCTGCCCGACACCCTGTTTCTCTCAAACGGTGACGGCAGTTTTCGGGATGCGTCGGAGAAGTCCGGATTGGTCCAGAAGGGGGCTTCGGGCAAGGGGCTGGGCGTGATGATGTGCGATATCGATTCGGATGGTGATCTGGATGTCTATGTTTGCAACGACACCGTTCCCAACTTCCTGTACCGAAACAACGGCCGGGGACAACTGCAAGAAGTGGCGATGCAGAGCGGGGCCGCGGTGAGTGAAACCGGTGTCCCGGAAGGGAGCATGGGGGTCGATCTGGGAGACTACAATCTTGACGGTCGGCTGGATCTCTGGGTGACCAATTACGAACGCGAGAGTATCGCCTTGTATCGGAATGACGGCCGAGGGATGTTCCGTCATGTCAGCCATATCGCGGGCTTGACGACAGTTGGGGGACTGTTCGTCGGCTGGGGCACTTCGTTTTTCGACTTCGACCTGGACGGTGACGAGGACGTATTTGTCAGCAACGGGCACGTGATTCGTCATCCCAGCGAGGCGCCGGTCCGCCAGTTGCCCCTGTTGTTTGAAAACACCCAGGGGCGACGTTTTGCCAACGTGGCCCCCGGCGCCGGTGAATACCTGGCGACACCTCACATGGGGCGAGGGGTTGCCCGTGGCGATCTTGACGGTGACGGGGATATCGATTTGGTCGTTTGCCACACGAATGAACCGGTCTCGATTCTCGAGAACCTGACGGATCGTCGCGGTCGGCACTGGCTGGGGATCCGCCTGATCGGGACATCACCGAAAGGGGCTCGCGATGCAGCCGGAGCAATCGTGACGCTTCGCGTCGCGGGAATGCCCAGCCAGACCAGGCAGGTCAAGAGCGGGACCAGTTATGCCTCTTCCAACGGACTGCGATTGACCTTTGGGCTGGGAGATTCTGACAAGGTGGATCTCATCACAATCCGTTGGCCCGGCGGGGGAGTCCAGGAGGTGGGGCCAGTGGCCGGCGACCAGGTCCTGGTGATCCGCCAGGAAGTCGGCGATCGGTGAAACGGGCAGATGGCCAACGGCCCGGCCACCTCGGTGGAGGTGGTCGAGCCGTAAGACGCCGTCCCGGAGGGGCGAGAAACGGCCCCCCCCGGTGGCTCGTGCCTGAAATGCGGTCCGGTTATCGGCCGCCAGGACGTCCTCCACCCCCGGGAGGTCCTCCACCCCCGGGAGGTCCTCCACCCCCGAGAGGTCCTCCACCGCCTGGGCCGCCGCCTGGAGCGGTCGAGGGGTTCTGCTGCATCATGGATCTTGCGGTGCCCGGGTGGTTCACCATGGCACCTTTGCCGAGGGCGGCCTGGATCTTCTTCGCGCCAGCGTTGGAAATTCCCGTCTGCATCAGTTGGACTTGTGTGAGGTTTTTGAGCCCCGACATTGTTGCCACACTCTTGTCGGTCACCTGGGGGCAATTCATCAACATCAGAGAGGTGAGTTTGGGTGTCTTGCCGAGATTGGCCAGCAGGGCATCGTTGGCGCCACCGTTTTGGAAAGCGACTTGCGAAACGTGGGACTCCTCATCGAGCATGACCATGGCACCAGCACCCTTGAGAGCCTCTGCGGCACTCTTTTCTGCCGGGTCAGCGATCGTGGTCAGGTCCATGTGGTTGCCCATCGCTTCGTCGTCTTTGACCTTTTCGGTTTCGACGCTCGTTCCGGGGTCGCTACAGCCGATAAGTGCCGTCAAAAACAACAGGCTGGCGGCCAGGAGTCCGCGACTCAGGCGGAGCAGGTGACGTGTGTACATGGTCAGTCCTTCGTGAGTGAATTGGAGGAAGGGTGGTAGTGCAGGGCGCCGATTGGCGTGTCCGTTGCGTGAATGTTCAACAGCGGTAGGCAGTAATTCTTGCGAGGCACCAGTCGCCAGTATGATCGTCTCGAATCATCGATGCAACGACAAGCCTCTGCAGCGATTGGAACCTGTTCTCGTCGATGCTTCCGTTGTTGTAGAGACAGTGGTAACGAGGGTTATTCCTGATGTTTTGGGTTCAGGCTGGCCGTTTCGGATGTTCCTTCGCCGCGAACCAGTCTGATCTCGCGATCAGTGGATCCACCACCAAAGTGCTCCCATTCCAGCGACCCATCAGGCCAGCGGACTTCAATTCGATCATAGTCAGTCATGTTCAGTCCGACGTGTATCCGCGGGTCGTGGCTGGCAAGAAAACTGCTGGCTGGATTGAGAATTCGATGGAATCGTCTGTCGCCGGCGACAACGATCAACTCGGCTCCGTAAGCATCCCTGCGGTGTTCCGGGAGCAGGAGTTTGATCCGCAACCAGTGTCCCGTCTTGGGGACATCGTTGCGATAGAGTCGGGCCCTTCCTCCGGTCGTTGTGACCAGCAGGTCGAGGTCTCCATCGTTGTCGATGTCACCATAGATCAGGCCTCGGCCTGAATTTGGGGTTCGAGAAAAATCTCCGGCCAACGGAGTTTTTTCGACGAAACTGTTTTTTCCAGTGTTGAAATAGACCTGGTTTCGGTCGACGTAATTGGCCCAATAGGCCACCGGGTCGGCAACGGTGGCCTTACCGGATTCGGTCAATGCTTCCAGGTCAATCACGTCTCCCTGCCTGTCCGAGTCGCTGTTGCGCCATTGACAGGGCAGGGCCAGGCCGTTGACCAGTGGGATGTCGAGGAACCCATCGTGGTCGAGGTCAATGAATGCCACTCCCCAGCCGGTGTGGCGGCGACTGGGCAGTCCGAGTTGCCATTGTTCGGTCGCGTCCCGGAACTGGCCGCCGTCGTTGATGTAGAGGGTGTTGGTTTCATCGGTGAAGTGGGTGGAGAGCAGGTCGGGGTCGCCGTCGGAGTCCACGTCCCCGATGGCGAGTCCCATGCTGGCCTCGCCACGACCCAGAAAGTTGTAGGCCGACCCGGTCTGCAGTCCCAGGTCCTGGAAAGAACCATCTTTCTGGTTGATCCAGAGCCTGTTGGGGTACATGTCGTTGGCCACGTAAAAGTCGGGCCATCCATCCTGATTGAAGTCGGCGGGTACCACGCAGAAGCCGGTGCCCTTGCTGCGGTCGGCATCAATCCCAGCCGTCGTGGTGACGTCACGAAAACGTACCACACCATCCTCGCCGGGGCCCTCGTTGTGAAACAGGACGTCAGTGGAAGGGTTGAATTCCAGTGGCGAGCAGTACCCAACGTGTCCGCCACCGTAATCACAGGCCCGTTTGTGTTCATCGAACGCCTCGGCCCCATACTGGGTGATGAACAAATCCAGTCGTCCGTCGCGGTCGTAGTCGCAAAATGCGGCCGAATTGGCCCAGCCGGTGCTGGTCAGTTTCGAGACCTCGGTCACGTCCTGAAAGTGTCCTTTGCCATCATTGAGATACAGGCGGTCGCGGCCATAATTGGTCACCAGCACGTCGGGGTCGCCATCGTTGTCGACGTCTCCGACAGCACAACTGATCCCATAATTGGAGTCGCCAAGGCCGGATTCGGCGGTTGCATCGGTGAACCGGCCGTTGGCCTCCTGGCGGTAGAGCCTGTTCTCGGTTCGTAGAGTCTTGGGGAGTTGACCGACCGCCTGGGGCGAACGGCCGCTGTTGACGAGGTAAATGTCCAGGTCACCGTCGCCATCGAAGTCGAACATGGCACCGCCGGATCCGTTGATTTCCGGCAGGAAGTACGTGCCGAGCGGCCCGACGGCTCGTTGGAAGTCGAGTCCCACCTGATCGCTGATGTCTACGAACATTCCCTGGGCGTTGTCCCTGGGCGCGGTGACCCAGTCGCCGGGGCCACAATTGCGAGTCTGGTCGGTTGCACCGATCTTTGGCACCGATGGGGAGCCGTCGTTGCCACCACATCCGGTCAGTGCCAGGACAACCCCGGCGGTCACGGCGAGAGCCATGCAACGGTCAAGCGGGGCTGGGAATGGCGAGGTGAAGGTCATCGGTTGACTCCGGAAACTCCGGGGGGAGCGTCTGGTTGGGTGTTGGGCTGGGAGGGGACTGGCGGGGGGGCCTTGGCCGTGGTTCCCTCTCCCCGGACCAGTGACAGTCGCCGGTCGGTGTCGCCGCCGTCGAAGGTCTCCCAATTTTGGGGGCCGTCAGGCCATCGCACCTGGATGTGATCGAATTGCTTCGCTTTCAGGCCCACGTGGACACGAGGGTCGTGGCTGGCCAAGTAACTGCCGGCCGAGTTGACGATCCTGTGGTGGCGTCGTTCGCCCTCGACGATGACGACCTCGGCACCGTAGGCGTCGCGTTGGTGTCTCGGATCGGTGACACGCAACAGCAGCCAGTGGCCGATCTTGCGGACGTCATTTCGGAAGAGCCTCGCGCGACCGTTCAAGTCGGTGACAAGGAGGTCAACGTCACCGTCGTTGTCGATGTCGCCATGGATCAACGCTCGTCCCGATGCGGGGGTGCGGCTGAAGTCGCCTCCCTGGTCGGTGCGTTCAACAAAGCTGCTTTTTCCGGTGTTGAAATAGAGTTGATTGCGGTCGTGGTACCTCGCCCAGTGGGTTTTTGGGCTGGCGATCAACGTTTTGCCTGTTCGCGTGAGTTGGTCGATGGTGATGACCCCGGTGGGGGGATTGTGTTCGTTGATGTCGTGCCGTTGTTTGCAGGGAATTACGAGTCCGTTGACCAGGGGGATGTCCAGAAAACCGTCGTGGTCCAGGTCAATCAGAGCGACACCCCACCCGGTGTGTCGTCGGCTGGTGTCTGCGAGCTTCCATTTGTGTGTCAGGTCGTGAAACTGGCCGGAGTCGTTGATATACAGGGTGTTCGTCTCGTCGGTCATGTGCGTGGCCAGCAGGTCCGGGTCTCCGTCGGAGTCCACGTCACCGATGGCCAGTCCCATGCTGGCCTCGTGGAGGCCATGTCGGTTGAAGGCGGCGCCTGTTTTGGGGCCGACATCTCTGAAGGTCCCGTCCTTCTGGTTGATCCAGAGCCTGTTGGGGTACATGTCGTTGGCCACGTAAAAGTCCGGCCAACCATCCGCATTCAGGTCGGCGGGGATCACGCAGTATCCGGTACCTTTCCCATTGTGCCAGTGGAGTTCTGCGGCGGTTGTGACGTCGCGAAACCGGACGACGCCGTCAGGACCGGGACCGTCGTTGTGGAACAAGCGGTCGGTAGACGGAGCGTAGTAGGCCGATGAGCAGTATCCGGGTTGCCCATTCCCGTAGTTGCAGGTGTGGTCGTGGGTGAGTGGGTCTTTCTCGCCATACTGAGTGATGAACAGGTCGAGTCGCCCGTCGCGATCGTAGTCGCAGAATGCCGCGGAACAGCCCCACCCGGAACTGGTCAGGCCCGCGGTCCGGGTCACGTCCTTGAAATGCCCCTGGCCGTCGTTGAGGAACAATCGGTCGGGGCCATAATTGGTCACGACGATGTCGAGGTCACCGTCGTTGTCGACATCGCCTGCGGCACAGCCAACTCCGTACCCGGTGTCTCCCAGTCCGGCGGTGGCAGTGACGTCCGAGAACGTTCCGTCTGCCTGTTGGCGGTACAGGCAGTTTGCCGTATTGACTGATGCGGAAAAGTCACCCACCGCGTGGGGCGAGCGGCCGCTGTTGACGAGGTAAATGTCCAGGTCGCCGTCTCCGTCATAGTCGAACATGGCTCCGCCAGAGCCATTGATTTCCGGGAGAAAATAGGTTCCCGGAGGCCCGACGGCACGGTGGAAATCGAGGCCTGACTGGCTGGTGATATCAACGAACATCCCCCCCCCGGATGGTTCTGTTGTGTCGTTCCATTCGCCGGGTCCGCACTCGGTTGTCACTCCGGTGGACTTGACCAGGCGGATCTGAAAGTCGTCGTCGCGCCCGGTTCCACAGCCTCCCGGGCTCGTCACCGATGCGAGCCCGAGTCCGACGATCATTGTTGTCGTCAGGGCAAAGGCCAGGCGTGAGAAGGTGTGGGGGCGAGTCGTCATCACCGGGTCCGGTGGGGCTCGGGCGGATGTTGTCCTCCCGATTGTAACTCAGGAGTGTCACGCGAGTGAATGGGTTCTCCCTTGTCTTGTCGCGTCCACCAGTGGAATCCCACAAGAACAACCCAGGCGACGATGGCTCCAAGGGATATGGATCTTCCAAGCCGGGAGGAAGCGGGTGCGAATTTGAATTGGACAGTCCAGTCCCCGGCCCGGGGGATCCGCACCATCCGCCATTGTCCCCAGGCGGTTTCGATCCGGGCGGGTGTTGGGTTTGCGCCGTTCAGTGCCCGGGAAACGGTCCAGCCCGGATAGGCCTGGTCGGTGAGTACGACGATGCCGGGCTCGTCGCAATGAAATGACAATCCGATCCGTTCCCCGTGGTCGGACGAGATCGTGACTGGCTGTGGGGCCGCGGTGTCGCGGCGGATCGGGGCGAGTTGTCTTTCGAGTGACGGGTCGGTTCCCGGTTCAGGTGCGGATGGGTCGAAAGGAATAAACCAGCCGCGGGCGGCGGTCAGCTTGGGGGCCAGAGCCCATGTGGTGTACTGGGCGGCGTTGGGGATGCTTGCCAGGAGTGGGCCGTGCCGAAGTCGGACGAGGTGCGAGTCTTCTATTGGACCCGTTGATCGTAGCGTCTGGGTGGGTTGTGGTTGCGGCGAAAATGGGGCGACGACCAGGTGTCGCGAACCGGTCCATTTCATCAGGGCCAGGTCACTTTCGGACAATCGTGAAGGGCGTTGGGCCAGGTGGACGCCGAGTGTGTCCCTTCGCGAGGGGGACGGAACAGGCCACCAGTCTGTGGGCCAGTCGTAACCTGTGAGGGACCCTGCATGTTTTCTGTTTTGCCAGGCAAGGGTGGTGTCGGGGATCGAGTGATTGTCGAACGATGCCAGTCCGACGGTCATGGGCAGTCGTCCCAGTGGGCCGACCACCCGGGTGCCGGGTGATCGTGCCAGACGTTTCAACAGGGGGCTGGACCGGCCGGGAGCGTAGGATTCCCACGTGAAACCGATGGGGCGGAGCAATGTCCCGGTGGCACCCAGGTCCAGAGCAACCAACAGGAGCACCCATCCGGGCCGTGTCCGGAGAGTCCTGGTCGGCCAGCCGGCAAGGCCCAGGAATGCGATCGTGGCGAGAGCGAGTACTGGTGGGGCCAGTCCTGTGGCCAACAGACGGGCAAGTTCGGTTGCGGGGGTCAGTGGACGTGTCGCGAGGTCGTCGGGAGTGTAACCTGCGCGAATCAGTGTGGCGTGTGCGGCTTGGCCGGGGCGTTGGTAAAACGCTTCAGTGTTGGATGCTGTCGAGACGAGAGCCCAGGTTGTGACAACCAGCGTCAGTGTGGTTGAAAGGCTGAAAATCCGACACCAGTGGGCCAGCCGGGGCGAGTCGAGTTGTTCGAGGCCGCGTCCGGCGAGTAAAGACCACCAGAGTCCGGCCACGACACTCCACCGTCCGGGAGATGAAAACCATGAGAAACCTGGGAGTCGGTCGGAAAGCTCGAAGAGCGGGGTGTGGCGGCCGAGGCTCAATACGAGAGCCAGGAACAACAGTCCGCCCCACAATCGGATTCGATGATCGGTTTTCCAGGTCGAAAGCCCCAGGAGCGTCAACCCGATCGTGATCAGGCCGACGTACCCAAGGGTTTCGGTGGGAGATGCCTGCCACGGGCTCCAGGATGACGCCAGCCATAGTGGGTCGGCATGCACGAGGGTCGGGGCCAGGTGCCCGGCTACGAGGTGCCAGGGGGGCGTGGAATGTGAGCCTCGGAAAACGTCGTTGCGGCCTCGCGTGTCGCCGATTTGAGCGAGTTCGGCCGATGGGATCAGTTGGGCGGCTGACAGTGTGGCAGCGAAGAGCACCGCGATGGCTGTGCCGCCGATTCGAGTGACTGCGGTGGGCCAGGCCGACCGGGTCACCCAGAGATGACCGACAGACAACGCGGCCAGGGTCACCGTGGTCATGAAGGCGAGTTGGAAGTGGCCAGCAGTGAACTGGAATGCGAGGACGGCACTGAGCCCCAGAAGTGACCGCGGCGATCCGGTTTCGAGCCATCGCCAGGCTGCCCAGGTCGCCAGTGGGAGCCAGCAGGCAGTCGAGGCGGCCCAGCCAAGATCGGCGTGGGTCATGAAAAATCCCTGGCCCGCGAAAACGACGCCGGCCAGGAGGCTGGCCCATTGTCCCATGCCAAATCCACGGGCACACAAACGGCCGAAGACTGCAGCCGCGAGAATGTGGAGGACCAGGAGCAGGGTCCACGCCTGGGCCGGATCCAGCAGGCGATACGCGATTTGGTTGGGAAGGTAGTACGGGGCAATTTCGGAAAGGGCCAGGGCAGGTGTGCCAATGCCATCCAGCGAATTCCATTCAGGTATACGTCCCTCGCGAAGTCCGTCAGCCAACCATCCCACAAGTGGGAGGGCGTGTGTGTCGACGACGGGGCTGGTGGCCCGCGCACCCAGGCTCGCCGGCCAAAACCAGGCCAGGACGATCGGCAGCAAAAGCCAGGCGGAGGGGCGTTTCAACGAGGCTCCTTGCGTGGAGCTTTGTCTCTGGCGGGTGCCGGTCCGCTGCCGGCTTGTGCATCAGGGAGAAACATGGACATGCGAGCAACCGGTTGGGGTGAGCGGAAATGGTGGTCGGGCCGGCCCGGGACAGGGGGATGTTCGCCATCCTACTCGTCGGGTTTCCGTGGAAACAACCGGGGTTGTCCCCCGGGGGCCTCGTGGGGGATAGTCTAGACCCGGTTCCTTTGTTTCGGTTGATATCTCGGTGAGTACAACTGCAAGCCCACGGGTTCGACTTGCGTACCGCCTGTTGCAGTTGGGCGTGTGTGGCGGTTTGGTTGCGGCACTGGCACTGTCCGTCGTGCTGAAGGTGCAACCTGTTCGCGAGTTGTTTCATCCGTGGTTGACAATTTACGTGAAAGAGCCAGGTCACGAACACTCGGGCCACTTTTACCTGTACGACCCGACACTGGGGTGGCGAAACGTTCCCAACTGGGCCGCCACAACCCGGGGGCGTCCGCTGACAATAAACAGCCAGGGGCTGCGCGATCGGGAATACGCCTACGCGAAACCGGCCGGCACCGGCCGGATTCTGGTGCTTGGGGATTCCTTCACCTGGGGGTATGGCGTCTCGGACGCAGACATTTTCACCGAGGTGTTGGAACGGCGGTTGGCCTCGCATGACCGGGCGTGGCAGGTCCTCAATACGGGTGTCTCGGGCTGGGGAACTGATCAACAGTTCCTGTTCTTCCGGGAGGAGGGAGCGCGATACCAACCGGATGTCGTTGTTCTGGCGTGTTACCTTTTGAATGATCCAAGAGAAGTGGGGGTTTCGGACGTATACGGGTTGTCAAAACCGGTTTTCCTGGACAAGGAGCTGACCCTCGGAAATGTTCCGGTCCCGCTTCCCTCTCGAGCCAAAACCGGGCTGAAATCGTCAGTGGAGGGGTTTGAGCTGATGGTGCGGTTGATCGACGCAATCCATCAAGAATGCGAAAAGAGGAATTGTCGACTGCTCGTGATGAAGTTCCGTACGTTTGCCGATCCAACAGTCGGGGGGCTGGAAGAACTGGACGGGTTATTTGAGGCAGAGTTTGCCCGTTTGCGGAAGCGGATCGGTTACCTGGATCTCGACGAGGAGTTTCGAAAACGAAAAATCGAAACAAAATACCTGGTGGCCGGAAACGAGGACAACCATTGGAACGACTTCGGACATCAGCAGGTCGCCGCGATTCTGGGCGAGTTTCTGGAACAGCAGGGATGGCTCAAATAGCCAAGATGCTTGAGAGTCGACCAGCCGGACAACATGGTGCGGTCATTGGAGACAGGGTTGTGAGAGATGAGCCTGGACCAACTCGAACTTCACGGCGAGGTGCGGTCAACTGGAAGGTGGCCGCATGGCTGATGGGCTTTGCCTGCGTGTTCGTGCTGGCGGTGGCCTTTTTGAGATGGCGTACCGACCATCTGCGACAACAACGGTTCAGCGAGCCTCGCCGAGAAAAGATTGGTCGGATGATGGTGTGGTTTGACGAACAGCCTGAAGCGGTGTTCGACATGTGGCAGCCCACCGGGCCGCATTCGAATCTCAGGCGACAAGACTATGCGAAACCCGAAACCTGCCGACGTTGTCACAAGAAGAACTATGACGCGTGGTTCGAGCACCCACACCGGAAAATGAATCTGCTGGCGTCGGAAGACGCGGTGGTCGGCGATTTTTCTGGTGACGCGACCATCGATTACCGCGGTGGAACTGCGACTTTTGACAAAACCGGGCAGGGGCATTCCATGACGCTGGCTCGCGATGGCCAGTCGCGCGTTTACACGGTCGAGGAGACCATCGGTTCGCGATTCTTCCAATACTACGTGGGACACTTGGAGAAAGGCCCCGAGTCGCCTGAGCATGCAATGTACCACGTCGATTTTGTACTGCCGTTCGGCTACTGGATTGACCAGAAGCAGTGGGTGCCGGTTGTGCACGTGTCAGAAGAGGTGTCCGACGATCTACGAGATGACCCGTTTGACGTGGCGTCGGAAGCCGTCGACGGAAAGGACTATTACAGTTACCACCGCCATTGTGCCAATTGTCACAGCACCTTCGCCCTGGGCGATCTGATGTTGAGAGCCTTTCCCCGTTTGGGAAATTATTCGCCGGAGAGTCTCCATTTTTCGATGCCCGGTTACGTGGCGGATGCCCACCCGAATCTGTGGCCTAAGGGGAAGAGGTCTTTTGATCTCACCGAAGACGAACTCGCCGGAATCATGTCGGCGGTTGGTGAGTTCCAGGCATCCGAGCACGGAGTCTCAATGGGTATCAGTTGTGGCGCGTGTCACCTCGGCCTGAAAGAACACGCCGAGGGGCGGATGAAGAAGCCACCGTTTTTCCCCAACAGCCCGCACCTCCATGTCGAATATGCCGACGAGGAAAAAAAGGAGGACATCAGTTTTGGTCGGACACCAAGGACGCTGAATTCCATTTGCGCGCGATGCCACACCGGGAAGCGTCCCGAGTACGGGGCGGGAATGTCGACCTGGAACTCCATCGAGTTCAGTGACGCTTTGAAGAGTCCCTGTTTTCTGAAGGCGACGTGTGTGGATTGTCATGAACCACACGGGCCGATCGGCAAAACCTGGAAAAAGACTGCGGCCCAGGACGATGCGTCGTGTATGAAGTGTCATCCGCGGTTTGCATCGAAAAAAGCGTTACAGGCCCACACACACCATCCGTTGGATTCGGCAGGAAGCCGTTGTATGAATTGCCACATGCCACGGTTGAATGAGGGGTTGCAGGACATGGTCCGGACGCATCTGATTTTCACCCCAACCAACCCGGACATGATCGAGTCCAATGAACCCAATGCGTGCAACATGTGCCACACGGACAAGCCAATTGACTGGACGTTGGATCACTTGTCCGAGTGGTATGACGTCAAATTCAACGACAAGAGCATAGAATTCAGTTACCAGCCACGGGAACAACCGGTGGCCATTGGTTGGCTAAATCACCATCGTGAAGCGGTGCGATTGGTGGGAGCCGACAGTCTGGTCCGCAGCGGGGCCACATGGGCCTTGAAGGACCTGGCCGGAGCACTCGACGACGACTTCCTGGTCAACCGGCAATTTGCCCGAACCGGGATCGAAAAATTGATTGGCCGTTCTTTGGAGTCGACCGGATATCGGTTTTACATGACCCGTGACGAACGCAAGGCACCGCTTGTGCGTGTTCGTGATGAATTGTTGAAAGTCCAGTCCTCGGTGACTCGTCCGAAAACCGTTGGCGGGCGGTGATTGGTTGGGCCTGCGTTAGGAAGCGAGAGTATGGGCCGCAAGCGGACAGTTGGGCTGGTCGTGCTCGCGCTTGTTGGCGGCGGGGTAGTCTGGTGGTGGGGTGGCCAGGAACGTGGTGCCAGGCAGGCAGATCGTCGCCGCGGCAATACCCGTGCAGTCGGTCCCCGGGCGATTGGGCAAGGCCGGTTGATTGGCTGGTGGCCGAAAGCGCCGGATCAACTCGGTGTCGCGGCGCCTGTGACCTCCAGTGATTCCAACAGCAACATGCATCCGGCGGATTACGTTGGTCCCGATCGATGTCGGAAGTGCCATCAGCGTAATCACCAGGACTGGAGCCAGCATGCACACCGGCTGATGAATGCCGTGGCCAATCAGGAGACAGTGCGAGGCGACTTTTCTGGGCGTGCCGCACTGCACCAGGACGGCGGGCGGGTGACATTCTTTCAGGATCGGGAGTCGGACGAGAAGACGAAGAGATGGTGGATGCGGTTGGTTCGGGGCGATGTGGATCGCACCTACCGGATCACGCAAACCATCGGGTCGCGATTCTTTCAGTATTACGTGGGGCGGCTCGCGGCTGGGCCCGAGCCTGCCGGACACCAGTACTACACCACTGATCACGTGTTGCCATTCGGGTACTGGCTTGAGAAACAGCAGTGGGTGCCGGTGGTACACGTGCATCGTGAGGTTCCCGAACTGGATCGCGAGGACCCGTTTGTCGGGGCCGGGGAATTGACACGTTTTGCACCGTATGCTCAGGGGTGCAACGGTTGTCACACAACATTTTCCCTGGGGGATATGTTCACCCGGGAACCTTTGAGGCTAGCGCGGCATGCCCCCTGGCCGATGCACTGGAATCTTGCCGACTACATCGAAGAAAACCGGAGTGAATTTCTTTCCCGAATTCCGGAGTTTTCACAGAATCAACCAATTGGAAATATTGGTGAACAGCAGCTTCAAGACTTGGGCCGGATCTTGACGTCGATGGATGCACGCGACCATGGCGTCACCCTGGGGATCAGTTGCGAGGCTTGCCACCTGGGAAGTCGCCGTCACGCGGAGGATCCCACTCGTGCGCCCGGTTTCGCCCCTCGAAGTCCACACCTGAGAGCAGAGACCGGCGGGCGTGAGATTGCCTCCGGGAGGAATCATACGAATCTGAATTGGGCCTGCGGACGTTGTCATGCCGGATCGCGGTCAGAGTTTGCAGCGGGAATGGGTACGTGGAATTCCATTGAATACACCGACGCCACTCGCGGCGCGTGTTATTCGCAGTTGAAATGCGTCGATTGCCACGATCCACACAAGGCGATAGGTCAAAAATGGACGCGGACACGGGCCCAGGACGAGTCGGTGTGTTTGAAATGTCATCGAGAGTTCGCCTCTCGTGATGTCCGGCGGCAGCACACTCATCACCAGGCCGGCTCACCCGGCGACGGCTGCCTGGAATGTCATATGCCGCGGATCAACGAGGGGCTACAGGACGTCGTCAGAACACACAGTATCTTTTCTCCGACACACGGCGAGATGTTGGAAGCCAATCACCCGAATGCGTGCAATCTGTGCCACGTCGAAGAGACGATCGACTGGACAGTGGATTGGCTCCAGAAATGGTACGACGTGGAGATGAACAGTTTGGACCTCGGCCGCGCTTACGCTGACAAGTGGAAGTCGGTGGGGGAAGGTTGGCTGGAAAGTGAAAATGAAGCTGTTCGATTGGTGGGTGCGGATGCGGTTGTTCGTCAACGGGCCGGGTGGTCGCTGGAGTTCTTGGTGGCAAGGCTGGATGACGAATTTCTGATCAATCGGCAGTTTGCTGCTCGTGGGCTCGAGAAGATGCTCGGTCTCGAATTGGCCGAGTTGGGGTATCGTTTTCATGAATCCCGATCTGAACGCAAGCGTGGATTGAAACGGGTTCGGGAACTTGTTCTTGGTTCCGATTCGGTCGTCACCGGAGTGGGTGATCGATGAGCCACTCATCGTTGATCGGGAGTGCCGGTGATGGGGAGCGGCCCGGTTGGCGGCCGGGCTGGATCCAGACGCCTCGGCAGGACATGGCGTGGTTTGTGTTACTTCCTGCTGCGGCGGCCATGGTGGCCGTTGGGTGTCATCACTGGCTGCCGTATGTCGCACTGGCCTCGGTGAATCTCTGGGTGACAATTCCTCACCACTGTGCCACCTGGGTCCGCACCTTCGGTCTCGAGGAAGATTGGCAACGTTGGCGAGCCCGGCTGCTGTTGGGGCCCGTCCTGATTGTCGGCCTGGCGTTCGTGGGGCATCGCTGGGCTCCGACCACGCTGCTGTTGCTGGTGACGATGTGGGATCACCAGCACAGCATCATGCAGCAACATGGTTTCACCAGGATCTACGACTTCAAGGCGGGGACGGGAACGCCACGGACGGGACGTTTCGACCTGGCGGTGAACTGGGTGCTGTATGCCAACATGTTTCTGACTGCCCCGTTGTTCGTCCAGTACTGGGTCCGCGAACTGTTCACCTGGCGAATTGCCATTGGTGTCGACACGGTGCAGGCCATCCAGGGAGTCAGTTGGTCCCTGACGGCACTGGTGTTGGCAGCCTATGGAGTGCACTTGATCAGGTGTCTCCGCGGTGGCGATGGAGTGAACCCCATCAAGCTGTTGTTTCTGCTGGCCAGCTATGGGCTCTGGTATGGCACGGCGTGGCACACGGATTCGATCCTTGTTTTTGGCATCGCACACAGGTTGATGCATGGTCTGCAATACATGGTGATTGTGAGGATCTACCTTGCGAAGAAGGCGCGGGGGCGTGGCGTGTCCGGAGGGGGCGTGGGCCTGAGTCTGGCAGGGCGGGGTGGCTTGTTGCGGTTTGTGGGTGTCAGCCTGCTGTACGCGCTGGTGTTTCAATTGGTTGTTGGTCAACCGCAACCGTTGGAAACATTCGGTTTCGGAGTTGTTGGTTTCGACCTGGTTTATGAGGCGATTCCCGAATTGGGTGTGGGGCAATTTAGCCAGCAACAAGCCTACGAGTTGTTCGCCACGGCGATGGTCGATGCCGTTGCCATGGTTCACTATTACTTCGACAGTTTTATCTGGAAGGTCAGCGATCAGCGGGTGCAGGAGGGGTTGGAATGAGCCTGTCGCGGCGTGGGACAATCTGTTGCGTCGTGGGTGCCGTGGCGGCGGCCGTGGCTGTTTGGGGGTGGACGGAAAATCGACCGGCGTCCTTCAGCGTGACGGGGGTTGTGGTATTGGCCACTTCTGGGTTGGCATGGCTCAGGCCGAGATGGGCCAGTGGAGATGGCGGTTATCGCATTCTTCTGGCAGTTGCTCTGCCCGCGGTGATCCTGGCCTCGCACGAGTCGATCGACAGGGGCCTGGCCAAACCTGGAGAAATGTACTTGCGAGGACAGGTGAATTACGCCGACGTGATGATCACCCTGTTTCCCGGACGAGACGGTTACCGGTTTTTGAAGGCCCAGCAATTGGGGCTGTGTCGTGACCTTTCCTTTGTGCGGGATTCTCTTCAGAGGGACGCTTTCGCCGCCCGGTGCAGAAAAATGGATCCGGCAACACTGGAGCGAGTTCGTCGAGAATTGGAACGCGCGATCGCCACGGGTGTCACCAGTAACGAGGATCTGCTGAGGATCTATTCCGGTGTGCTTGAGGAGGGCGGCGCGGATCCGGCAAAAATTGAGCAAGCTCGCCAGGCGTTGTTTCGCCACCACCCGCGATTTCGGCCGGTGGCCATTGGTCGCGAGTATCGGTGAATTCGACGGCCTGGTCGGATGGTTTCCAGTCCCGGCCACGGCCCCCTAGGGTGACAACGAATCGAGTTGTTGCTGTGCGGCCTCCAGTTGTGTTCCTCCATCGGGACCTTCCCGCAGCAGTCCGACTGCTATCTGAAGGTGCTGGCGGGCTTTTTCGGTTTGGCCGGTGGATCGATACAGGCCCCCAATACCCAGTTGGGCGACGGCAAACCGGGGTTGGACTGCCAATGCTTTGAGGTAATGGCTTTCGGCTGCGGAGAATTGTCCCAGCGATTGTTGGGCTGCGCCCATTGCGAAGTGAACGTGGTGCAGTTGATCGGAGATTGGCTCGAGGTCCAGGGCACGTTGGTAGTGTTCAAGCGCGGAGTCCAGGTTGTGAGTCGCGGCATCAACAAGCCCGCGGTTGTAGTGTGCCTTGGCATTTCTTCCGCCTGAAATAGCGAGGGCGCGGTCGAAGGATTTTCCTGCGGTGGCGAGGTCCCCATCGGCGTACTGACGCGTTCCGAGTGTCAACCTCGCGTGGTCGTATTGGGGCAGGGTTTGGACGAGATTTTGGTAGCGAGCCAGTGCACGCCGATTGCGTTCGTCCTTGGAGGCGTAGACTCCGGCAGCCCACCACTGGCTGGCCGCCAGTGCTGCAACCGCCAGGAAGAAGGGTGACCACTTGGCCGTATGGACCAAGCCGTCGGAAAGTGGGCGGCTATCCTCTGCTCCAGCGGTGCCCTGGATGCCCAGCCCTGCCTGTGTCCCCCGCTCACGCACCTTCCAGATGAAGCCGTCGAAGTAGAAGTGGAGCAGGGTTGAGGTCCAGACGGCAGCGACGAGCAAATTCTGCAGCGAAATGTTCGAGATGCTTTGTTGAAGACTACTGATGAATCCGTAGCCGATCACCAGACCTACGTAGAGGCCCAGCATGGCGCCACTCCGGCGAAACAGAAATCTCGAGAAACTGCCGATGTTTGGGTCGCGGTCGACGCGTTTTCGGTTGAACACCCAAACAATTCCCAGGTACTGCACGTCGTGAAACACCTCGAAGAGCGCTATTCCATACAGGATGTGGTCGATTTCCACCATCGCGTACCACCAAAAACTGAAACTGATGGCCAGTGCGAGTAACTTCAGGGGATTGGGGTTTCGGCCAAGGGAACGGCAGCGGATCATGTGCAGCAAGTAGGCGAACGTCACCAATCCGGTTCCGGCGTTCCAGAGGCCCCTGATACCGGTGATCCAACCCGGGTCGATCAGAAAACCTCCGGCCTGATAGAACGCTTCGAGCATCTGGTAGACACGGCCGTCGGAATTGACCAGTCCGACCCCAAACCAGGCCAGGCACAGCAGCCAGTCCAGTCGCGAGGTTCGCGGATCGTGGTCACCGACCTTGGCGTCGTAGATGCGTGCAAATCCGTAGACCTGCATCAGGCCGTGCCAGAAGCCCCACAACACAAGGATGACCATCATTCCCTGACGCAACTCGGTGAACAGCAGCGGCAAGGTTGTCGCCAAAAGCAGGGCGGGAACCACGGTGAAGCGGTATCGGAATCGGCGGAATAGGGCCCTGTCTCCGTAGGCCCGCATTAGCCCTGGCAGATGGTGGCCGGAGGCGCCGAACGCCGCGACAAACCCATAAATCGCATCCGGTGAAAAATTCTGACGAGACACCCAGAGGGTGGGAAGAATCAGCAGCGGCGTCGCAATGAAAAGAACCAGGTCCCACAGGGGGCTGATAATCCATCGCGAGATGCGCGGAGCCGCGGCAGCCGTTTCAGCCTGGGCGATCGCCTGGTTCACCGACTTATTCCTGGAAAAACTCTGCCTGCCAGTGGCGAGTCAAGGGTGAGGCTCGCCGGGATCCGGTGGGACTCACCTGTTGTCTTTCCAACAGTATAGGAGTCTGATGCCGGTGATGCGAAGAGGCGTCTTGGTCAACGACCGGATGGATTTCCACGGCGTCTGGTCAGTGGATGGCGTGATGGAACAAACTGGAGTTGTTGCGGTGCACGATCGATTTCGGTGTGGATTGTGGCAGCGGGAGTCCCTGGTTGTCGGGGAGTTGCCGAGGGGACGTTCCGGGATCGAGCAAGCCTGTCGGGTGGCTGGGTGGTTGGAAGTGGCGGTGGAGGGGCCTGGATTGGATTCAACGCCACTAGCGAGGGCCGAGCAGACGTCGTGGTAGCGGCGGGACGCGGTTTTTTGCGTTCCACCGGGATGGGGACGGGTGGGGGCGGCAATGGCAAACGAAGGGTCGATGTGACGCGAGGCGGGTTGTCGATGCTGCGGGCGCGTCGAGGGGAATTGGTCGAGGACGGAGGCCGTTCGGGATTGGAACGGCTGTCCTGAACAGCAGGTTTGCCAGAGGTGGAGCCGTCACCGTTACTGCGGAGAACCAGGGCGCCGACCACCCCGATCAACAGGATTGCCAGTGCCAGGCCGACCTGTGTGTCGCGGTTCATGGTTTGATTCTCCGGTAGGCCGGCACGCCGAGAGACGATGTTCCCTGGACGCCAGCGTGTACAATTATGGGCCGTGACTTCGCGGCGGGATTGGTCGAGGCGATGGGATGGAACCACCCGGGAAAAACCGTGCCGGTTGGCAACGACTGCAGCGGATAGGGAAAGGCTGTTGGCGGCCCGTGTTGTCGGGTTGTGAGGCCGGTAACGATTGGAGTGCTGCGGGAGAGACGACAATTGGGCGGTAGTGTGCATCCTTCGATGAAACCGGTTGAGAGGCTGTTGGATGAGTGTGTTCAACGGCAGGTGCGGCGTGGTGGTCCGGGGGGACAGCGGCGGAACAAGGTGGAGACCGGGGTGGTGATCACTCATCGGCCGACAGGCGTGGAGGCTGAAGCGAGCGAGCGGCGGCACTTGAAGGAGAATCTTCCACTGGCGGTCCGGAGGTTGAGGCTTGCGCTGGCGGTTGGAGTGCGGGGAACCGTGTTGGCAAAGCCATCACAGCGATGGGAGGGCCGTTGTCGGGGGCGCCGGTTGGTTGTGAGTGAGTCTCACGAGGATTTTCCGGCCCTGCTGGCTGAAGCGTTGGACGTGTTGGCGGCGGCCAAGTGGGACGTGTCGGCTGCGGCCCAACACCTGGCGTGCAGTTCCTCACAACTGGTTCGTTTGCTGCGACGTTGGCGGCCCGCATTGGAGTTGGTGAATCAGCACCGTGAGAAGGGTGGGGGCCACCGATTGAAGTGACCGGTCGAGCCTCGTGCCTCTTCGGCCGGGGGCGACAAGAGTCGTTGACACCCCTCCGGGGCGAACTAGAATGAGAGTTGTAGAGGCGTGCGGCGGCGATGGACCGACCGGCCTCGTCTCGGAACTGGCCGTTGGAGGGCGTCACTGATGTCCCGAACTCAGCAAGGCCCCACGGCCCTGCATTTTGTCGCAATCGTGCTGACAATTGCGACGGTGATGCTGATCGCTGCGGCGTTTCTGTTCTACCGCGAGGGGCAAGAAATGCGCCACGCGGTGGCCAGGGCCGAATCGGAACGCGAGGAACTGGCCCAGCAAGTTCGCGACCAGGATGACCGCATCGGATTGCTGAAAGATGTTCTGGGGTACAGTCAGGCCGACGTAGGTCAGACTGACGACAACGATCCGTCGACCGTGGTCGGTGCCGTTCGAACCGACATCAAGCGGTCGCTTGGTCCGTCGTCGCCGGCCCACTCGGTTTCTGTCCGCGAGGCCGTGGGTCGCCTGGCCAGCCAGAGAGACAATCTGACAATTGAAAGGGACGCGCTTGTCGATTCGAAATCGACCCTGTTGGCCAACTACCGGGCGTTAGAACGAGTCTGGAAGGCGGTTCTGAAGCCGGAGCGTGACGCGAGGCTGACTGCCGAGCGGGAGTTGAAGTCGAATGTTCGTGCACGAGAAGAGGTTGTGGCGGACAAGGAGCGTGAAATCTCTGAGTTGCGAGACGTTGCCTCCGAACAGCGAGACCGGATAGCCGAACTCCAGGAAGCACTCGAAAAAAATGACAAGTTGATGGTGCAAAAAGCGGCGTTGCACCGTTCGACGGTTCGTCGTCTGAATCGGTCCTTGCAGAAACGAGACTCTCATCGTTTCGAACGGTCCGACGGCAAGATCACGATGGTCGACGACTCCGGACGCCTGGTCTGGGTGGACCTGGGGTCGGCTGACCGTCTGCGACCCGGTATTCGGTTCAGTGTTTTTGATAAGAGTGCGGCCCAGGTCGGTGGCAGTCGCAAGGGGCTTAAGGGGGTGATTGAAGTCTCACGGGTGACCGGGGCTCATCGGGCCCAGGCGCGAGTGATTGAACGGGATCGGTTGAATCCCTTGCTTGGTGGGGACCTCGTGTATTCGCCAATCTGGTCGGTTGGCCACGCCGAACGATTTGCATTGATCGGGCTTGTGGATCTCAATGACGACGGACGAAGTGATATCGAAGGGTTGCGGCGTTACGTACAGGAATCTGGTTCGAAAGTCGCCGTTTGGGTGGACGACTCGGGGAACCGCAACGGCGGTGCAGTTGATATGTCGGTCAAATACCTGGTTGTGGGAAAAACGCCGACCCCCGATTCGGCCCGAAATGACGCGCAACGAGTCGCTTACAATCGGTTGATTGGTCACCTGACGGAAATGCGGGAGGAGGCTTACGATCATGGCGTCCGGGTGATCCGGCTCAACGATTTTCTCGCGTACATCGGATACACCAACGGGCTGGGAACTGGTGTTTCGGTTACGAGAGAACCGCGGCCGGCAACACGGCCTGGCAAGACATCTGCTTTGAAACGGTCGCCCCGGAGTGCACCGCCTGGTGTCAGTGGCCGGTTTCGCAAGCCGCGTGGCACGAAGCCCACGGATGGACCGTCGCGTTGACGCCGCACTGCCTGTTGTGGGCAAGAATGGTGTCCGGGGTGGTGCGTGGAAGCGGCGAACTCGGTGTGTGTTGCTCCGATTGCAACGCGAGTGTTTACATCGAGTCGGTGATCTGGCTAGTCTCTGTTTGCATGGCAACCGCCGACAGCCGGTGTTGCCAAACAAATGACTCAGTAAATTTGGGAGGCTGGCGATGAGTGTTTCACTCTGGGCTCTTGTGGTCGTATTTGTCGTGCTGGGCCTCGCACTGATGTTCATGATTTTTGGCGTTGTTTCTGGAATCAAAAATGTTCGAGGACCGTTGGCCGCAGGAGTGTTTGGGGTCCTGCTGGGTTGGGCGGCTTTTTATGCGGGTGTCACCTTGACCGGTCAGCAAATAGAAATGGCGGTGGCAGGATTTGAAGGTGAAACAGTTCAGTTGCCGTCCGAAGAGAACAACGAGGGAGGCGGGCAGCCAGGTGGTGGCATGCCGGGTATGGGCGGTGGCGGCATGCCGGGAATGGGCGGTGGTGGCATGCCGGGTATGGGCGGTGGTGGCAGGCCGGGAGGCGGAGGTGGAGGCGGAGGTGGCTTTGGTGGTGGTGGTGGCCGTGGCCCCTCGTCGCGGCGTGGCTTGACCACTTTGGTCAGCAAACTGAATGTGTTGACCGACGACATTACGCTGAAGATTTCTGACACGCAGGCGAAGGAAATCGGATCCGTTCTGGTGAAGGCTGGTGGTCGCGAGAAAATGACGGATGAGCAGGCCAAGGAGACACTCGAAGCGGTCCAGGCTGTTTTGAATGACGGCCAGAAGGCAACTCTCGAGCGGATTTCACTCCCGCGACGTCGACGGAGCGGTGGATTTGGTGGCGGTCGCGGCGGGCAGCAGTCGCAGGACGGGAATCCATTTGCGGAGGAAGAGAATCACAAGTCGTTGGTGGCGTTGTTGAAGCGACATGGTGTGGAGCCACCGAAAATCGAAGTCAAGAAGGCTGCTGCCAGCGATGCTGGGCGAGGAGCCTCCGGCGAAGGACAGGCCGGTTCCGGCGGTAATATTGTCGAGCGAATTTTCAGCCGACTCGACAAGGATGGTGACAAGGCCCTTTCAAAGGACGAGGTTCCCGATGCGTGGAAGTCCCGTTTTGACGGGATCGATACGAACAAGGACGGGAAGTGTGATTTGAAAGAGTTTACCGCGGCCCGCCAGGCCGGCAGGGACGGGTAACGCGGCCTTGCTCCGGCGGTCGGAATTTTTTGGCCGCTCGCTAAACACCGGCAGCAAATGCAGTTGCGTCGATGGTGTTCAAGTTGGGCTGACGCGCGTGTCGAAGAGAAAAGTGGTGGATCGTACGTTAGCGATCCCGCTGGCACGTGGGGTTATGCCAGCTCGGGCCAGGATGTGTCCAGCGACTGCAAGGGTGGGCAAGGATGCCGGTTACCAGGCAAAATGCGATCGTGTTTGGACTGTTGCTTGTGAGTGCCGTTGGCGTGGGGTGTCAGCGAGCGTACTACTACAAACAGGCCGATGAAGAGGCCGCGGCGTTGATCGCCGAGAAATCGGATGATCCGCGTTGGTCCGCAGACGATTTCGACGTTCGGATTGATCCTCGCAGTCGTTTTGCCACTCATATTGACCCGGTCCGGCCGCCGATGCCTCCGGACGATCCAAAGTCGAACGAATTGATGGAATCGGTCGCGGGGATGGCGGGGTACGCGGACTGGGGCGCGAATGGCATGGCCGATGTCCGGGAGAATCCGGAATGGCGGAGTCAGCTCAAGCAGTACATGGAGGTTGGTGATGACGGCCGAATTCAGATGGATCTGGAAGGTGCGGTTCGGATGGCGATGATCCACTCGCCCGATTACCAACGCACGATCGAGACGTTGTATCTCTCGGCGTTGGACGTCAGCACGGAACGGTTCCGGTTTGATGTGCAGTTCTACGGTGGCAACGACACCGGATTCACCCACCGTGGAGACCAGAATTTCGGTGGTGAAAGCAACACCTTGACCAATGGGAATTCACTGCGGATGCAACGACGGTTGGCGACTGCCGGCCAGATCGTCGTTAATTTTGCGAATGAATTCACCTGGCAGTTTGCGGGGGGTGACACGACCAACCCCGCGTCGTTGTTGGGGTTCGCTGTTACGCAGCCGTTGTTGCGCGGTGGTGGTCGCGTGGTGGGGTTAGAACAATTGACGCGGGCCGAGCGGACGTTGCTCGGCAACATGAGGGCGTTTCAGCGTTACCGGAAGGGGTTCTATACGGACCTGGCAATTGGCAGTCGTGGCAGTACGGGCGGGCCGCGTCGTAGTGGTGGGTTCTTTGGTGGTACGGGGTTGACCGGTTTCTCGGGGCAGGGGTCGGGTGGTTTTGGCGGTGTCGGTTCGGCAAGTGGTTTTGGTGGGTTCTTTGGTGGTGGTGGCGGTGGCGGTGGTGGGGCAGGTGGTGGCGGAGCGGTGGCAGGCGTTGCGGGTGGTGGAGCCGGAAACGTTGGGGGCTACATTGGCCTGTTGCAGTCACTGCAGCAACTTCGCAATGCCCAGGACAACCTCGCCCTGCAACAGCGAACACTGGCATTGCTGCAGGCGTTGCAAGAAGCGGGGCAGATCGGTGTCGACCAGGTGTTGAGCTTTGAGCAAAGTATCGAGACTGGCAAAGCCAACATGCTGCAGAGTACGAACGGCTACCGAGCGACCGTCGAAAACTTTGTGATGGAAAACTTCGGGTTGCCGGCGACGGTTGAAATTGACTTGGACGACACTGTGATCCAACCGTTTCAGTTCATCGATCCTCGGGTGACGGCCGTCGAAAATGCGGTGGCGGAATTGATTGCGGCATTCGGCGGGATCGAGAGTCCCACTGAAGACCAGTTGAAGCGGACGGCCTCGCACGCGAAAAAACTCCACGGCGACATCGTCAGTTTGATGGACCTGGTCGCGGGTGATCTCGCTGCATTGAAGGCGAAAGTCCCCGAACGGGAAGCTGGAATGGCGGACGCGGGGAAGAAACAGTTTGCCGCAGATCGGTCACTGCTCGTTGCGGACTTGAAACGGCTGCGAGCCGAGCACGACAAGGCGAGGATGAGTCTTGCGGCCATCACAAAACGGCTCGCGGCGAAGGCGGACGAAAATGGAAGGCGAGATATCGTTGCTGACTTGATTGCCGTGAACGCGTCGCTGGCAGGTTCGGTTGGAGAGTTGGCCCTGGTGCAAGCGGGGGCCCGGCTTGAAGCGATCACGTTGGACCAGCGAGTTGAACTCGAACCCGAGGACGCGCTGGAAATAGCAAGGGCGTTTCGCTTGGACTGGATGAACGCCCGGGCGTCTTTGGTGGATGGCTGGCGGCTTGTCGAATTCAATGCGAATGCACTTGAGTCGGACGTCAGCATTACGTTTAGCGGAGACCTGAAAGGTGACCAGACCAACCCGCTGGAAATGAGCGGTGCCAAGGGGTCGCTCAGGGCAGGGCTCCAGTTCGACGCACCTCTCACGCGATTGCTGGAGCGGAATAACTTCCGGCAGCAATTGATCAACTACGAACAGTCGCGTCGCGGAATGATCACCTACGAGGACGGAATCTTCCAGGGGTTTCGGTTGGCGTTGCGCACCTTGGCGCAACGAGAGCAGAACCTCGAGATTCAGCGACGGGCGGTCAAGATTGCCATTCGCCGTGTTGACCAAACTCGCCAGATGCTGACCAAGCCTCCCGCCCCGGGGCAACCGGCGTTGTTGAGCCCGACGGCCACGCAGGACCTGTTGTCAGCGTTGGCTGCGTTGCGAGAATCACAGAATAACTTCATGAGTGTGTGGCTGGCCTATTACTCGGGCCGGATGACATTGATGAGAGATCTGGGCGTGATGCGGATCGATGACAAGGGGCTTTGGATTGACGAATCGTTGGAGAAAGCGCTGGAAGAAGCGAGAAAACATCCCTCGGCTCTACCACCTGCGGTTCCGGAAGCCTGGTTGAAACAGGCTGAAGATGGGATGGAATCCGTGCGACTTGTTCCCCAGGAGACACCGCAACAAGTGGTTGAAGATGATGACTCCGCCAATGCGGGGATTCCTGATTTCCTTCGCGGTGGTTCAGGCATTGTGTTGCAGCGTCCAGCTTTTCTGGAACAGATGAAGAGTAAGAAAAAGCTCCGAAAACCGGCTTTCCTCGACAAGATCGGTGAAGCGTTTCGTGGAATTCGAAAAGCGTCTCGGGACGTGCCGGTATCGGAAGAGGCGGATGAATCACGAGAGATTGAGCGTTTCGATACCGGCACAAGGCCGGTGAAGCCTCGCGTGGCAGAAACTCGACCTGCAGTGAAACCGGCCGCAGAAAAGGCAGTCGAGGTGCCACCGATTTCCATGCGGGTGCGACTTCCAAAATATCGGCAAACGTCAGTTCCAGAGGCTGTCGTCGTGCCGCCGGTGTCGACTTTGGAGGTTCCGCCAACCTCTTATCGTCGGCCACGGTCTGCGAAACCGGCACAGCCTGACGACGCGGCATTTCAACTGCCGCGGATCCGATAAATCCGTCGTGGGTTTTATAGTGGGCGGTATCCGGGTTCGGTGCGAGTCAGGTTAAAACACGTTCCATCTGGCAACTGCGTTGTTTCCCATTGATTCGTTAATGCGAATCAGGACAATGGATCATCGAGGGAGTCGGATCCCCGAAAAATTGCCGTGTGCAGGGAAGAAAAAGGCGCTTGGTGGATCACACCGGTGTTTAATGGCGAAGCTTGGGCTGGGTTTTCTATGAACGGCCACGAGTTAGGCGTTGGATAGGCTCGAGTTCCGGTTATCTCAACATTCGATCACAGGATTAAGTCATGGCCACTACTTGGGAAACAGAAGATCAGCCAAGTCAGCCGATTCGGTCTCGACGTGGAGGCGGCAGTCGGATGTTACTGACATTTGTCGTTCTGCTTGGCGGACTGACTGTGGGCGGATGGTTGCTGGCCAGCAGTGTCACCGGAGGAGAATCCGAAGACGTTGCTGATGCGAAAATGACTGTCTTTGTGACGAAGGGTCCGATCCAGGTCCGGGTCACCGAAGACGGTGAGGTCGAGAGTGCGAAGCCGGTGCTATTGAAATGCCTGGTCTCGGGAGGGTCGCAAATTCTTGAGATCGTACCGGATGGCACTCGGATCGTACCCAAGGGGGAACCCAAGCAGGATCCAACGGATGTCGAGGTTGGGGATCAACTGGTCAAGCTGGACGATTCGAAAATCAAGGACGCATTGGACAAGCAGAAGATCACGGTCGGCAATGCCGAGACACAGTTGATCCAGGCAGAAAAGGATTTGGCTGTCGCAAAGATCTCCATCACCGAATACGAGCAAGGTACCTTCGTGCAGGAATTGCAGGGCCTGGATGCCGAGGTGACGATCGCGATGGAAAACCTCCGAGGCGTGCAGAACCAGTATGACTACACGCAGAAAATGTTTCGGAAGGGGTTCGTTACCAAGTTGCAGTTGGAAGCTGATGAGTTTGCCGTCAAAAGATCAAAACTCGAACTGCAACAGTCCGAAACGAAGCGGACGGTCCTCTTGAACTTTACGAAAGCGAAAATGCTGGAGGATTTTCGTAGCAACGTCAAAACCGCGACACAGGGTGTTAAGCAGAAACAGAGTGCATTGGATCTTGAAAAGCGGGCGTTGGAGCGGATCGGTGAACAGTTTTCCAATTGTGTAATCGTCGCACCGCAGCCGGGCATGGTGGTTTACCATAATGAACGGAGCCGATATGGCAGGAGCCAAAATGCCCAGATCGAAGAGGGGGCAACTGTCAGAGAGCATCAGGCGATCGTGAAATTGCCCGATTTCACCAGGATGCAGGTTAAGGTCAATGTGCACGAATCAAAGGTGCAACAGGTAGCCGTTGGCGACAAGGCGCAACTGACAATCCAGGGTTTCAAGAATCCGTTGAACGGAATTGTGATCGAGATAGCTAACCAGCCGGAAACAACGAGTTGGTACCAGGCGAAAGTGAAAGAATATGCGACGATCGTAAAGATCGACGAAATTCCCGAAGGCATGGTCCCCGGGATGTCGGCGGAAGTGGTCATTGATGTGGAGCGCCGCGATGCCTTGTTTCGATTGCCTGTCGAGTCGGTGATCGAGATTGGTGGAAAATATTTCGCCTGGGGAAGTGGGGATGATGGATACACCCGAAAGGAAGTGACTGTCGCCAAGAGCCAGAAAGGCGACGATAGAGTCCTCTCGGACAACAAGTTTATTGGTGTGGAAAAAGGTGTGGACGTGGGGGATGAAATCGTGTTGAACCCCCGTGACGTCGTGCCCGAAGCGAAGGAACTGATCCAGAAAAATGAGGCCGCCGAGGCAGAGGCCAAGAAGAAGTCTCAGTCTGAAGATTCCAACTCAAGCGCCGGTATAACCGGCAAGGCTTCAGCATCGGCCCGCAAGGGAGCCGGGCCGCGGCCAACCGGAGCCAAGGGGCGGAAGGGCGGAGCAGCTGCGGTGAAAAAGAAGGGCGTTGGAAAAGGCCAGCAAAGCGGTAAGCGATCCGGGGCTGGCGGCGGCGTTAGCGGTTTCCTGAAACGACTGGACAAGGATGGGGATGGCAAGGTTTCCAAGGCCGAGGTGGCGGAGATTCCTGGATTGAACTCCGCCTTCGACGGCGCTGACACCGATAAAGACGGGTTCCTGAACGCTGCCGAATTCACCAAGATGTTGGCAGCCTTCAAGGCGGCTCGCGGCGGTCAGTAGGTCGTGACCGACCTGCTTGTTGATTGGAAATACGCCAATGCATAAGGCTCTCAAGAGTCTCCGCCTGCATTTTTTGCGCAGTGTTCTGGCCGCCGTTGGGGTATTGATTGGTGTCACTGCTGTGATTTGGCTGGTCGCCCTGGGTGAGGGCGTCAGTTATCAGGCGCAGCAGTTGATCAAAGAATACGGTGCTACGAATATCATCATCCGGTCAAAGCCTCCCGCGGTGGCTGCTGAAACCGGGCGGGTGAAAATCTACGGGCTGACTCGCCTTGATTTCGAACGCATCACTGCAAGGACCGGTGGTGCCAGTTCTCCGTTGGTGATCAACACGATCGACCGCGCGGTGCCGATGCGCGAGATGTCGATGGAAGTGCGTTACTTCGATCGGACCTGCGATGTCCAGTTGCTGGGAGTCATGAAGGAATATCAGGAAATCAATCACCTGGAGATTGATTACGGGCGATTCCTGAGCCGTGGCGATTCGGAGAACAAGGCGAACGTGGTCGTGTTGGCTTACGGAACCGCCAAGGACCTGTTTCCGTATGAAAATCCGATCGGGAAAACGATCCGGTTGGACCAGGATTTTTATCGGATTGTTGGAGTGACCGGCAAGAAGCAGGATGCGGCGGCGATCGGCGACAGCATTTCGGGTCGGAGCTACAACAAGGATGTTTATATTCCACTTGAGACGTTTCGGTCACGCATCGGCGATCAGGTGCCGGTGTCAATTGAATCGTTCGAGAGCGAGTTGATCGAGATCAACCAGATCACGGTGACTGTGAACAACGTGGAACGTGTACCGGAAACGGCCGACCTGATTCGGGTTCTTCTTCGCGAATTGCACGACGAGAAAAATCCGGATTTTTCAATTACCGTTCCGATGGAACTGCTCAAGCAGGCTCGGACGACGCGAATGATGTTCAACATTTTGTTGGTGGTTATTGCCGGAATCTCGTTGCTGGTCGGTGGCATCGGGATCATGAATATCATGCTGGCCACTGTGACCGAACGGACCCGGGAGATCGGTATTCGGCGGGCCCTTGGGGCCACGCAGGGAGACATCCAGTTGCAGTTTCTTGCAGAGGCCTCTGTTCTGACCGGAATTGGAGGTGTTTTGGGCGTGGTGTGCGGGTTCATGTGTTATCCGGTTGTCGACGTCATCATGCCCGCGTTTGAGTGGTTTTCCCCCGACCTGTGGAACAGTCTTCCGGCCGAAATTCAAAACATCAAACCGCGGGTGGAAATGTGGTCGGTGGTGCTGGCGTTTATGATCTCCGTGGTTGTTGGAGTCACGTTTGGCTATCTTCCCGCAAAGCAGGCAGCGCAGCTGGACCCAATTGAAGCGCTGCGCCATGAATAGAGCTTGGCCAACCTCGGCGGCGGTGCTGGAAATGGCGGGCTGATGTCGGGACGCCGGGGTGTTGTCACGAGCATGGCCGGTCCGGGGATTTGACTGCGGCTTCCTAAGAAGCCCCCGAGACGGCGTGTTGCCTGGCTATTGGTGTGTCTCTGGAGCCTGAGGAGTGTGGGTGATTGTGCAATGAGGGAGGTGGTGGCTCAGTCGGTTGATTGCGAGCGGCGGTACGTCAATTGGCAGGATCAGCGACCGCAATTGTTCAAGGTTCTGCAAATAGCGCAGGTCGCCGCCAGTGATATTTGACCTGTGGAGATCCAGGTGTGTGAGGTGGTCGAGCTGTCGAAGTTTTGCCAGGTGATGTTGATCGACTGGCCCGCCACCGAGTTCAACTGAACGGGCATGGCCCTGCTCGTTGAGGAGGATGACCGCCTGGAAGTCTTCTTTGAGGGTGCTGACCGCCTCGATTTGTGAAGCGGTGGGTGCGGACTGGCCCCAGTTCTGTACGGTGGTGTAGGTGGAAGTGATCGCTCCCCCGGCTCCCGAAATCGCCAGGACGAGCAGGACCGCGAGAACGACGTGTTCCCACCACCGGTTCCTGTATTCAGGCCCGATGTCGGCGGCTCGTGTGCTCAGGATCCAGAGTCCTCCGGAAATGACCGGCAGCAGGATCACCTGCAGGGCGTTGACGACCAGCGTGATGGCAACGAAGTCGGGCATTCCCGGGAGCGTCCAGATCAATGGGGAGACCAGGCACCAGGTTGCGACTCCGCGATAGAGTCGAGTGGTTCGGAAGTCGATGTCGGCCAGGTTGGCCGTTGGTGACCGCAGTCTCAGCCATGAATGGCTTGCCAGCATCCCCAGCCCCAATGCGTGGCCAATCAGAGAGGTGAACACTGCCGCGAAAATCCCCCCATAAAACAGCAGCTCGCCGAAACGTCCGAGCCGGGTTCCAAGAAGCCATGGCAAGTCGTCCATGGTTTCGATGGTACCGCCCTGATCGTGAAGCGTTTCGGCGCCGAGAGTCCAGATCGAGAGGTCCAGGACCAGCATGACGGCCATGGCCAGAAGAAAATCATAAAACTGGAGTCGTCGAAATTGTGGGCCCCGCCAGCCCTTGTTGGCGAGAAAATACGGGTAAACCAGGTTCATCAGCGAACCGCCAACCGCCCCGATCATGCCCATGGCGACCAGCAACGGCCCGTATTGACCGGTCTGGTGGGGTATTTCAAAAGAGATGAGCCCCGTGGCGATTTCTCCTGGCTGTGGCTGGACCATGATCGCCGACCCGACAAATGCAATCGACAGCAACGTCAGGAGGATTTTGAATACAACCTCGACACGCTGTAGTTCCGGGCGGAACACGAGCAGCAGCGCGATCGTGTTCCAGGCTGCCGCCCAGATCCAGACGCTGCCAATGCCGGTGGCGTTGAAGAAGGCCTCTCCGATGCCACGAGTCATGTAGGCGCCATAAAGATGCCCCATCAGCACAGCGGCCACCAGTAGCAAGGGGGCGTAGCCACGGTGAAGGCGACAGAGGCCATCCACAAGGTGTTCGCCCCGCGGATTGCACAGTTGATAACGTGCAATCACCGAGACCATGACCCATCTCATGGAGATGGCCAGGACCAGGACCCACATCAGCGAATACCCAAAGTCGGCCCCGGCAGTTCCCATTTCCACGATGTCGCCGGCTCCCAGCCAGGTCAGCACGACGACCAGCCCCGGCCCGAACGATTTCAGGTACCCGAAAAAGGAGTGTGGAATCGCTTCGTTGCTGGGGACGGTGTCAGTCACGGTCGGCTGCTACTCCGGAGTGGGGAAGTCGGGGTTGGGGACCGAGTCGTCGAGGGGAAATATCGGGCGAGGGCACTGGGAGAATGGCAGCGAGTGGAGATTGGCACTCGTGGAGCCGGGGACATCAACCGGTGCAATCGCCGCGGCGAGCGATTCGTAGTGAGTTCGAAATCCATTGGGAGATTTGGCAACGACAACGTCGTAGGTGGTTGGGTCGAGGCCATGTGACGTGAAAACCGCGAGACCGACAACGTACACGCTACGTTGGGTAACCAATACATCGATGTGGCCGGTCGATGTTTTGATGCGAACAACAGCGGTGTCGCCGGCGGTCTCGGGTTTGCCCGATTCATATGTGAAGTGGCCGTCGTGAGTGCTCACAACAGTCACGGTAACCGGTAACGGGGTGAAACGGCCGGAGTCCCGGGTGCCACCGAGGGTGACATCAATTGTCGCCCCGGCTCCAGCCTGGACGGCCGCGGCGGCTGCTGGGGCATCGACAACACTCAGCAATGCGGTGCCGGTAAATTCGGTGGAAGTGTCGGATGGGGCGGCGATCAGGCCCGACAGGATGGCATTACTGTCGCCGGAGGCTCCGCTGGCTGTGGCATCGGCGGCGTCAGAGAACACGACGAGTCCGTTGGTGTTGTTTGCGGTGTCAATGGCTGTCCCGAGCGAGACAAGTTCGGCCTCAAGCCGGTCCCGACTCTCCCAGAGAAAACGGGCAACCTTTGACGCCGCCTGTGTGGCCCCTTGTGGGTCATTGTCCGTCGTGATTTCGACCCATGACCGCAGGCCTGGAACGTCTGTAAACGGGTTGCCAATCAGGACACCGGCAGCCAGGCCGGACGGCGACGCCTCGACTTCCTGGCACATCCGGATGGCATCGCCAAAGAGCCCGGTCTCGGTGAGCAATTCATCGCCCCGGACAAGCATCGGTAATGGCACGCGGCAGGTGGTTGGGGTGACTTGTCCGGAGATCAGTTTCAAAAGGGCCTCGGCGGCTCGACGTCCGGTCGAGTACTGGTCGACGTGCGGATAGGTATGGAATGGAACAAACACAGGAGCATTTTGTTGCATTCGGGTGGTGAATATTCCGTGCAGATCCAGCGATACAACCACCGGCAATTCGTCACCGAGAATCTCGCGGGCTCGTTGAAGGACTCGTCCTTCGGGGTCGCCTTCCTGTTCTCCGGCCATCGCACCGTGGAGACAGAAATAGGCACCGTCGAGGTCCGGATGCGTGGCAACCGAATCGGTGAATTCGTCGATCAGTCGGTCGAGATCGGTGTCTCGTATCGGTCCACCGGAAACAGCCCAGGCGGCCATCCCCCCCAATGGATCGACGGTGAGGTCGGATTCGTCGAACACGTCGAGTGCGCCGGCAATCTCGGTGTCGGTGCCACGCCGGGCCGACAACAGGTCATCGCCATGAGCCTGGTGGAAGTCCTCGTAGAGCGTCAACTGGGGGTTGAAGGACGAGGTTTCCTGTTTCAGTTCGACAACAAGGATTCTGAGCGACATCGATGGTGACCTGTTTGGGCTGATTGGCCGCGACGGGTCATTGTATCGCCGAATCATTCGGAAGGCAGCTAAGACGGGGAGGAGCGGCGTCGACCCTGGGCACGTCGGATTCTCTGCAGCCAACGGATGGCGTCGGTGACCAGTGGGTCCCTTTTACCGCCTTGCCCGGCCCGTCTCCTGAGCACCTCTGTCATCTTTTGCTGGGCGGCGTCGTAGTCCTGTTGCAGGTGCAGGAGTTGGCCCTCGTAGTAGGTGACCACCAGTTCATCGGCGATCTGCCCGCGGTATCGATTCAACTGCTGTTCGGCCAGCCCTGGTACTCCGGCCTGCAAGGGCAGCGTGATGGATGCCTGGATCAATGGCCAGCGGTCTTTGTTGGCGAGCCGGTTCATGGAATCCGAGGCGAGCGCTGTCGCGAGGACCTGGCAGGCCGATGTGAGCTTGTGGTTGGTGGCCAGGTAGCGGGCGTGATGTGCAATCAGCGAGATGTTGCCGGGAAACTGTTTTCTCAATCTGCGAAAATCAGAATCGTGCGTTAATGACCTTGGCGTCGTCGAAATTGTTGACGCGTAAAGGACGGCGGCAGCCGCTTCATTGGGGTGACGCAGGTGCACTTGGTGCGCTAAGCGAATTGATTCCGCGTGGTCTCCTTTGGCCATCAACAGTCGGATTTCTCGACGCTCTAAATGTTCGGCGGCAGGGGCCTGTTTTCGTATGAGCCGGACGAGCCTCAGTGCCGGCTCGATGTGGCCATATTCCACCGCGAAATCGAGTAGTTCCGGGTGGAATTCCGGGATGTCACTGGCAATCGCGAGTGCTGTTTTCAACGAGTTGGAGGCGCGTCGTCGATGAGCGGCTGACGCTTCGTGTCGTGACTCGGCCGAGAGTCGCACAGCACGAGCTTCGTAGGCATAGACGCATGAGAGCAGGACGACCGGGTCTTCCGGGTGCGCCAGTTCCAGTGCGATGAGTTTTTCCGCGGCGGAATAATCACGGGCAAAAAGGTGCAATTTGAGCATGCAGGCGCGGTGGCGAGGTTGCGAGGAGAGATCCGTCGCCGCTTGAAACTCGCCGTGAGCGGCGTCGAGTTGGTCGAGCTGCATCAATGCAACTCCCCGGAGGTAGTGCGTGTCGGGGGTGCCGGTAAGCCCGGAAAGTGACTCGAGGGCCTGTTGGGGATCGGCATGTTGGAGGTGGTGACGTGCCTGGGCCAATTGCTGATTGGGGGCTTGCCCTCCACAGCCTGCAAGCATGCCAATGACCACCGAGACAATTGTGCGTCTCACTCGATGCGGCATTCAGAAGCCTCCGCCGGTGACCTCGCCTCCCTCGATCGTCGAGAGAGCCTGGTAGACACCGTGGTTGATGGAATCGTTGAGAAACCGGACGGAACCGTCGCCGATCAAAAAGTGCGACCCACTGGTGTGTTCGGACTGAAACGAATACAGAGGGCGTTCGTCAGCCGAATTGCCGAGGGCTCTTGGCAATGGGTTGATGGGAAACGGAGTTCCCACGGCACCTGTGTCATCGGGGCAGGCGGGGAGTCGGACGTCGGCGGTGACGGCGTAAGGGCCGGCGACCCAGTATGAATTGGGGACCCCGATGCCACCGGTTGGGGCGAAATAAGAGACAGCGGCCATGGCCCACGGGAATTCGACCGCAAGAGCCGGCGTCTGCCCGTTCGGGCCCTGAAATGTCAGGCGGCTTCCTGTCTTTTCTCCCATGAAAATTGTTTGAGATGTTCCGTCTCGCACATCGGCGACGCGGCACCGGCTGTTGTACCCGAATGGGCCCCGACTCTTTGCCGGCCATTGAGCCCAAAAGTGGAGGAGGCCACGTGGGCAGGCCGTGGCGGAGGTGTTGGGCAACGCGCTGATCCGGTCGGCTCCGTGGTTGAAGGAATAGTCTGTCGGAGAACCGGCCATCCAATGAGCGGTGGTGTTCAACCCGGTTGACGTGTCGCCGCCGATGGCGGTGCCGTTTCGTGTCACCTCGGGACATATCAATAACGGTATGGCCGTCTGGTTGAGCGGCCACATGCTGTGGTCGTCCGGATCGGTCAGGCTCGAAATCCACGTTTTTTCAAAGTCGTACTGGTCATGGAGCGGCCGTTGATCAATGTGCGGAAGAAGAAGATGAAAACCGGTCCAGTGGCTCCGGTACTGGAGCCCGCCACCGGCAACGGGAGCGGGGGGATTTCCATCTTCCTGGCGGACGAAGCTTGGGGGGAACAGATCATGGACGGAATGATAATTATGGAGAGCCAACCCGAGTTGCTTGAGACGGTTTCGACAATCCAGTGCGCGGGCGCGACTCCGGACCTGTTGTACTGCTGGCAAAAGCAGCGCCATCAGGATTGCGATGATCGCGATGACGACCAGCAGTTCGATCAACGTGAAAGCCGGTCTGCGTCGTCTGCCCATGGCATTGACCCGTGTGAACAGCCGGAGAGAGCGCAACTGGACGGCCTCACAGTGGACGTCCGTTGGGAAATTCTATGTCACGAATAGCGGGTGTGCGCAAGTTTTTTTTGTTGTGGCGGTGACAACTGGTGGGCAATGTCGGCGATCCTGGCAAAAGAAGCGGGAGAGGGGGCGATGGAGCGTTGGCAGGCCGAGAAAGCGTTGGTGGTGAGCCACGCGCAAGGAACTGGCGGTGAACTGCCAAATGATGTGAACGGCCTGGATTGCCGGAATCACGCAATCAGACCGTGTGTTCTGAGTAGTTGTTCGTCGGCGAGGATTTCTTGGGTGGCTCCATCGGCGCACAGTTCGCCAGCATCGAGTACCAAGATTCGGTCGGTCAATTCGTGAACAACAGTCAAATCGTGGGTGGCCAGGATCAGCGTGCCGTCGAAGTCGGCGAGAATGTTCGTCAAACGGCGTCGTCCGCGGGGATCCAGGTTCGCGAACGGTTCATCAAGGACAAGACAGCCCGGATGGCAGGCCAGAACACCGGCCAAGCAGGCGCGTTTCCGTTCGCCCAGGGACAGTCGGATCGTGTCCCGGTCAGCAAAGGAACCGAGTCCAACGTCGTCCAGGGCCTGTTCAACACGTTCCTGAACGTCTTGTGGATTCAGCCCGAGGTTCAGCGGTCCGAAAGCAACGTCTTGGGCGACGGTTGACCCAAAGAGTTGGTCCTCGGGGTTCTGGAACAAAAAGCCAACTCGTCTGCGGATCTGGTTTGCGTTTTTGGCGTTGGCCGGAAGCCCGTCCACGATCACAGTTGCTGTAGTCGGATCGGCGGACGCGAGGGGCGGGTCGGGGAGTAGGGCGTTGAGGTGAAGCAGCAACGTCGATTTGCCAGAGCCACTGGGCCCCAGGAGTGCCAGTCGCTCACCCGGAGTTGCGGCAAACGAAATGTCATTCAGAACAGTGCCGCCTCCGGAATAAGCGAAGGTCAAGTGTTTGAGTTGAATTGCGACTGGTGACGGCATCAGCGGAAACTTTGAGGGAAGAGAGGTTGGGTGCGAATGAAACGGGTCAGGGCCAAGGTCGGACATGTCCGTCCCAGCCGCGGGACAACATCGCGCGATGTATCCGGTTTGCGCGATCAAGCGAACGGATAACCAGGGTGCCGACGAGGGCGATGCCAGTCATCCATTTTGCAATCCGGTTGGAATGACTGAGTGTTCGGGCACGGCGGGCGTTGCGTAACCGACCAGTCTCTTCCCAAAGCACAAACAGGTAGCGATGCATCATTGCCAGGCTGGCGACCACGACTGCTGGAAGATGCAAGGCCCGAAAAGTGACGAGAAGTTGATCAAACGGTAGAACCTGGATCAGCCAGAGTCCCGCCAAAAACGAAATGACACCACGCAACATGACAGTGGCTGCGATCTGCAGCCAATGGGCGGAGAACCCTTGTGAGAGAGGGATCGAAATTGAGATCAGAAGGGCAAATGGCAGGAAAAGACAGAGGCGACGGGCGAGTGTCTGGATCCGCATGCCCGCGATGGCTAGTGCGGCCAGGGTCGTGGCAATCAAAGAACCGGCCAGCGGCCACGCCTCCCAGGTCACAGAACATCCGGCGAGAACAACGCCAAGACTGGCCGTCAGTTTCAAGACGGCAGTCAAAGACGGTTGGGGTCGGTGTGTGGGGCCTGCGTCAGTCACCGGTGATTCCTGTGTCCTCGGGCGTGTCGGGACGGAGAGGACGGCCCAGCACCAGTGCTATCACAAAGACAACAGAAGTGCCGAGAACGCCGGAGGCGATGACACTCCAACTTTCCCAGCCGTCGCCGGAAAGCAACAGGTCATACCCCTCGAAGATCGACAGTGAACTGGGGTCCTCTGCCACAAGATTGGACCGTTCAATCGCAGTTTCGAGCCCATCTGGTGAGGTTGATGCCAGTGGTGCAAGTGCTGCGGCAACACAAAATGCGACGGCCAGGCCAAGAACGACTTTACGCCGCCAGGCGGATTCTGTGGGGATGCTCGATGGGGCCGTGTGCAACAGGTCGGGGCGGCGACTGGCAACGAAGCGGACAATCCCACCGGAAATCAGGCTTTCGCCGACACCGATCAGAGCGTGGAACAGCATCATCAGGGCGAGGAAACGCCCCGGTTGGAAATCGGGAGTGTCAGAATGAGAGATTGCGAATTCCATCGAGCAGAGAACGGCCGCCAACATCACAGTTAGCCAACTGGCCACCACGACGCCGACCACGCGGGCACGGATGGTGTCGCCGCCGAGACGTGCTATGCCTGTCTGGATGGCGTAGCCACCCAGGGAACCTATGACCGCCATGTGCAGAATATTTGGACCCAACGCGAGCAGGCCACCATCGTTGAAAAGAAACTTCTGAACAAAAAGAACAAGAGTGATTGCCAGGCAACCGGCCCACGGTCCCAGTAAGCGTGCCGCAAGTACCCCGCCCACAAGGTGTCCCGAGGTGCCGGCCGCCACCGGGAAATTGACCATCTGGCCGGCAAAGACAAGGGCTGCAACCATTCCGGTGAGCGGGACAGTCCTGTCGGCCAAGGAGTTCTTGAGACGGTGAATGCTGTAACCCACTGCCACGAGTGAAACACCGCCTGTCGCCAGGCAGATGGGTGTATCGAGCAGGCCGTCGGGAATATGCATCGAGAGATTCCGCCGGAGAATAGCGGTGTTGGAGGAGAGGGTGGGGGGCGAGTCGCTGAGAAGGTCTCAGAACGATAGAATCCCCAATCTAATTCTCGCACCAACCCTTTGCAATCTGCTGCGATCCAGTCGCCGGGTGATCCGATGAACCAGCAACTTTCCGAATGGGACCGTTGGCTCGGGTTGCGGGCAACGCCAGAGATTCTCGAGGCGGTAGCCGAAGGGGGGCTGGCGGAACTGGGCCTGCAGAACAGGTTGCGAAAACAGTTTCATGAGGACCTGGTGCGGTTGGCTTTCCAGTTGACGGACAATCGGAAGAGGGCCGCTGGACGATTTCACCGACACGAAAAGATGTGGTTTGATCGCGTGGGGCTTGAACAGGCGTCCGGTGAAGCGGTGTCGAGCCATAAGGCACTGAGGTTCACCGACGGTGTGATCTGGGATTTGTGTTGCGGTGTGGGGGGCGATGCGCTGGCCTTGGCCGCCAGGGGTGATGTCGTTGCGGTAGATCGTGATCCAGCTCGTGCTCTTTGTGCCCGCTGGAATACAGAACTTTATGGTGTCGGAAGTCGAGTGAATGTCGTTGTTGCTGATGTCTTGCGAATGAACCAGTTTCGCGGGTTGGTTCATGTTGATCCGGATCAGCGAGCCGGTGGCCACACCCGCTCTCACCGAATCGAAGACGCCGTGCCAGGCCGAGACTATCTGGACGCGTTGACGGTCCATGCGGAGGGAGGGGCAATCAAGTTGAGTCCTGCGGCGAATTTTCTTGGAAAGTTTGCGGGCTGTGAAATTGAATTGATCAGCGTGGGTCGAGAGTGCAAGCAGGCGGTTGTCTGGTTTGGTGCACTCGCGGGCCCCCCTCCGTTGGGACAGCCGCAACTGTTTCGTGCGACGTCGTTGCCCAGCGGGGAGACGCTGGAGGGCCATCCGCTCTCGGCACCGTTTCGCAGGGGTTCGCCAGGAGAATTTCTCCTGGACCCGGATCCAGCGGTCGTCCGTTCCGGTTTGGTTGACCGTTTGGCCGAGGTGTGCGATGGCTGGAGGTTGGATGACCGGGAGGAATACCTGTCAACAGACCGGCCTTCCCAAACGGCTTTGGCTCAATGTTTCAAGGTGGAGACCGTGACTGCCAACAAACCACGTGCGATTCGTGACGCCGCCCGTGAATTGGGTTTCGGGCCACTGGAGATCAAGTGCCGACACGTGGCGGTTGATGCCGAGGTGTTGCGTCGCAAGCTCAAGCTGGATGGCGACGTGCCGGGCGTGGTGATCGTGGCCAGGATCGATGGACGCACGCGCGCGGTGATCGCCAGGCGTGTTGTTGCCTGATTGCCGGAGAGCAACTCGGTGTGCTTATTCGGTTTCGCGAGGTTCGGCGAAAGCGAAGTTCACGGCAGGGACCGGGATGAGTTGAGTCGGTGTCGTGCCGCGTTGTGTCCGATACGGGATGGCGTACGCCTGAACTTTGCCTGTCGAAAGTTCGGCGACATAGAGGTAGCTTGGGGCGAATGCGGCGCCGCCTCGGCCCGATGCCTGGGCCATGCCACTCACGATTGCATAGCGAGCTGGCTTGTTGGGGTCGACGCCGAAATCCTGGGCTACCGACCGGGAATAGACCCACATGAACTTGCTGGCCGATCGGTCGAGCGCGAAGCCGCGAACGGTCCCCGTGAGGAAGTCAAGAACGAAGACTGCTTCGGTGGTGGGGCCGGTCAATGCGGTGGTGACCGAAAACTTGTCGTTCCGGTCGCTGCTATAAGCAGCGACATGTTGGCTGGGAAACGCCCAGACGAGGCCTCCCCCAACAAGAATGCCCAGGAAAAGGCAGGCCACACGGGTTTTCCAGGTGGTGAGTAGACGGTGTGGCATGACTGGCTTTCCTTCTGAGCGAGTCGAGGAATGGTGGCGACACGAGCCGCCGACTTGTGTGCGCGAGTTTACCGGGTTTCATTCTCTCCGACCAGATCAGGTTGTCGTCGGCTGGCCGATGCGTTCGTTGTAATCGTGTGGTTCGACTTGTAGTCTTTGGGCGATTGGGGTTATGCAAAAACCACGTGCCAGGTCGCGATGACGACAGGTTCTGAGGGGAGTTGTGTGCGATGGAGACGACGAACGGGGCGCTGGGACGAAAACTGAGGATGGGGCTGGTTGGCGGCGGTCAGGGAGCGTTTATCGGCCGGGTTCACGCCACCGCGGCAGTGCTAGACAACCGCGCTGCACTTGTTGCTGGCGCGTTGTCGTCTGATCCCGAACGGGCGAAGGCTTCGGCACCGGCTTACGACATCAACCCGGAACGGGCTTATGGCTCTTACCAGGAGATGGTCGATCGAGAATTGGCGCTTGATCCTGATGAGCGAATTGATTTTGTCAGCGTCGCGACCCCCAATCACACTCATTTTGATATCGCACGAACGGCCCTCGAAGCCGGCTTCAATGTGATTTGTGACAAACCGATGACATTCGACATGTCCCAGGCCGAAGCGTTGTGTGAGGCCGTTGAAGCGTCGGGGGCCGTGTTTGCGGTCACACACAATTACACCGGATATCCCCTGGTGCGGCAGGCACGCGAGATGATTCTGTCGGGCGAGCTGGGTGAAATTCAGGCGGTTCGGTCGCAGTATTTGCAGGGGTGGTTGAGGGAACGGATTGAACTGGATGGACAGAAACAGTCGGCCTGGCGGACGGATCCGGCTCAGTCGGGAGCCGCCGGTGCCTTCGGTGATATCGGGACTCACGCGTTCAACCTGGCTCGGTATATGACGGGGCTGTTGCCCGAGAGTGTGCGCGCCATCCTGGAAACGTTTGAGGAGGGGCGGGAGTTGGACGACTATGGACATGCGGTGATTCGCTTCCAGGGTGGGGCAATGGGGACGGTGACTTCCAGCCAGATTTCCCACGGTCGTGAAAATGATCTCCGTATCGAGATTGATGGCACCAGGGGGGCTTTGTCCTGGTCACAGGAAGAGCCCAACAAGATGATGGTGCGACGCAATGGCCAGCCGCACCAACTTTACACTCGAGACCCGAATGCCCCATTCATGAATGGTCCGGGGGCTGCGGCATGTCGATTGCCGTCGGGCCATCCAGAGGCGTTCCTGGAGGCATTTGGTAACGTGTACCGGTCGGCGTTTGACGCAATTGTGGACAGGCTCACCGGCGAAGCGTTTGAGTCGCGCGATACGGTTTACCCAAACGTGTACGACGGTGCCGAAGGAATGTTTTTTATCCAGCAATGTGTCGCCAGCAGTTCGCAGGACGGCGCGTCGTTGCCGCTGGCCTACGACGGTGCCCGTCGGTAGCCGAATCGGAGGAACGTCGTGATGCGGTGGCCCTTGCACTACCAGATTCTGGCCGCCACTGTCTTCGGCGCGGTGGTTGGGCTGGTGTTCAATCCCGGGTCGGCAAAAATGGCCGACGCGAAATTTGAACGGACGTCGCCCGGGGCAATCGTGGAATTTGATCCCGAACGTCCAGGTGAACGTTTCCTCGAAGTAGCGGTCGCATCGGATCCGAATCTCGAGGCTTCTCAAACCGGACGTGTGTCGGAACGATCGGTGCGATTTCGTTTCGAAAAAGACGAAGTTCATGCCGTCTATTCCCGGGTTTACGACCAGGATGGCCGTTCCGTTCCGCTGGTTTCGAGAATGTCACTTGGGTCCCCCGGCGATCTGGTTGCTGGTAACGCGTGGCTCGAACCGGCGTTGACACGGTATAGCGAGAGTCCTGGTCGGTGGCTGGATGTTATTTCGAGATGGATTGGCGGGCTTTTCCTGCGGTTGCTCAAGATGGTGACCGTGCCATTGATCGCTGCGTCACTGGTTTCGGCTGTCGCCGGACTGGGAAAACACGGCCGGCTTGGCGGGTTGTTTGGGGTCACGCTGCTGTATTACCTGGCGACCAGCGTGCTTGCGATCACCACGGGGTTGGTGTTGGTGAATGTGATTTCGCCTGGTGTTGGTGCGGAACTGCCAGGGGCGGCACGAGAAGTGGTTGGGGGCCAGGGAGAGTCACTGGTTGGCATATTTGACGGGCTGGTTGAAAAACTGGTTCCGACAAATCCCATCGAGGCTTTGGCCAATGGCGAGTTCCTCTCGATCATTTCCTTCAGCATTCTCTTTGGAGTGTTTCTGGGTCGGGTTTCCGGTGGCGTTGGAGAAGTCCTGTTGTCCTGTGTGAATGGCGCGTTTGAGGTCATGATGGGATTGACCCAGTGGGTGATCCGGCTTGCACCTGTTGGTGTCGCCGCCTTCATGCTGTCGGCTACCGTTTCACAGGGAAGCGAAGTATTTGCAACGCTGGGCTGGTACATGTTGACAGTATTTCTGGCGTTGCTCGTACATGCCGTTGTCGTGTTGCCTTTGATTTTGAAGTTCGTGGCCAAACGGAACCCGTGGGATTACGCCAAAGCGATGTCACCGGCGCTTTTGACCGCATTCTCCACTGCGTCATCAAATGGAACATTGCCGTTGACCATGTCCGCGGTTGAAGACCGTGCCGGTGTGTCCCGTCGCGTGGGGGCATTTGTGTTGCCCCTCGGCGCCACGATCAATATGGACGGTACCGCCCTGTATGAAGCAGTCGCGGTTCTATTCATTGCACAAGCGTCATCCAATTTCGAGTTGGGGCTGGATCAACAGGTGATCGTGGCTGTCACGGCCTTGCTTGCGAGTGTCGGGGCTGCTGGAATCCCGCACGCCGGATTGGTGATGATGGCAATCGTCTTGCAAGCAGTGGGGCTACCGTTGGAGGCCCAGGGGGTGATCTTGGCCGTCGACCGAGTTTTGGATATGTGCCGAACTTCGGTGAACGTGTGGAGTGACGCCTGCGGTTGTGCCGTGGTCAACCGATGGGGCGACACGTCCCCCCCACCCTCGGACTGACACACCTCCCCAGTCGCCCCGTCCCTTGCAGCCCGCACAATCGGTCGCGGTGCGAAGTCCCTGCGGAACGCATCTGTGATGGCCGATATTTAGTTCAGGTGTCTCGACTACTCGTAGCGGTGCGCAAAGTCCGTGAGGTGGTCGTTGTTTTCTGCAGTGTTGAGTGGAGAGATTGGCGATGGTTCTGGCGGACGCTTATTCCGCCCACCCGGAAAGTGATTACCAAAACCGGGTTGTGCTTTTGTGTGACGAATTCAGCCGGGCCACCGGATGGACGGTTCGTTTTCTGGCCGAATCCAGGGCGAACAGTGGTACGCATGCGCCCGCAACGGATCCCCATTCCGAAAATGCGGCCGGTGGAACAATCGAACTGTTATTGCCATCCGGTTTGGACGACGAAACACGGAAACGCGCCCAGAAGGCGACCAGTTTCCTGGCGAAATTGATTGGCGAACTCGGGGCGACATGGACCGACCGGACTGATCGTGACAACGTGGTCCATCGGTTGATGGAAATGGGGCAGGCGGCTGCAACCTCCCTGGATGGTCGAGAAGTCATCAATACGCTTTTGAATGGAGCGGTGGAACTCACCCAATCACAGTGGGCTGGATTTCATTTGCTCGATCCCGATACCGAAACCCTGGAATTGCGAGGTGAGTCGCGAGCAGTTGGTGGCAGGGACACCGCCACTGAAGTGGTTCGCAGATTGCGGAATTCACCCGTCGATTTGAAGGCCTTGGTCGATGGGCCACAGACGCTGTCCGGTCCTGCCGTGCGTAGCCACCAGGGTGACGACTGGATCCCAGTAGGAACGGCCACGGCGGTCTGCGTTCCCGTGATTGGCGCTGATGGGCCGTTGGGAACGTTGTGGGTCACGTCACGACGAATCGGCGACGTTGAAATTCCGACGATCGAATTGATTCAGGCTGTTGCGACACAATTGGCGGGTGTTTTGGAGCGACTGGCAACCAGGGACGAACAGGCCATTCGAGAGAGGTTGCTGAGTGAGTTGGCCGGTTTGTCGGAATGCAATTCGGGAGAACAACTGGGGATCTTGCCTCCCGGAGCGGGATTCCAGGCCGTCGGGCGTTGTCGAAGCCGCGACGAGGTCGGCGGAGATCTTTGCGAATTGGTGTCTCTGGCGGATGGGAAAACGTTGGTTGCCGTTGGTGACGCGTGCGGACACAGTGTCCAGGCGGCTTTCATCATGACGGCGGTACGCAGTGCGTTGAGCACCGTTTTGGATGATGGAGATGCCGCCAATCTCCCCCCCGCCGAAGTTGTCGCGAGAATGAATCGGGCGTTGTGCAGGGTGACTGCGGGGCACCATTTTATGAGTTGTCTGGTTGGAATCGTCGATTCTCGCCGGATGACTTTCACGTACAGTAACGCTGGCCACCCAGTCCCGATTCTGTACCGGGACCGTTCCTGCCAATCACTGGAGTCTCATGGGATGCCGTTGGGGATTATCCCGGACGCGGAATACACCTCCGCCGAAATTCATTTGCGTGGCCAGGACGTGATGGTTCTGTTCTCCGACGGAGTTCTGGAAACAATGGATGCAGACAGCGAACTGTTTGGATCCCAGGGCGTTGTTTCAGCCGTGGAAACCAGTAACCCCGGCGAGTCACTTGAAGAGATGTTGGGGCGAATCTGGGACGCGAGCGAGGACCACGGTGCCGGGCCAACCGAAGACGACAAAACCTTGTTGGTTTTGAGGATGGATCAACGTCCGATTGTTCGTGCACCGCACCATCGGAAAGCAAAACAATCGCTGAGGTCTTCGACGGCCGCGGCCGCGGCGGACGTCAATTCTCGCTGTAGTTGACCCGCCCCAGAGCGTCGCGGCCGAGTGGGTCGTCGACGTACCGTGTACGGCAACCCTCGCAGAGATCGAACCTCATGCGTTGGGAGCCGAGGTCGCGAGGCGCTTCGACCTGGCCGCTTTCGATCGCGGCGACTTCTTCGGTCACGATCGCGAGTTGGTCGGAATCAAAATTGGCTTCGTTCAGTTCGTCCTGATCGAAGGCGGCAAAGACCTCAACTTTGACGACGAAATGATCGTCGTGAATTGAGTCCCCACAGAGGTCACACGAATAATGACGCATGAATATAAGCCGACCGGCAGATCAATGATGGGACGATTGTATCCGCGATCTGTCCGGAGTTGAAAGCCACACGGAGCGGTTTTCGCGATTAGAGAGCGAGATAAGGCGCCGGTCACTTTCCGGGGAGTCGTACGATTCCATCCCAATCGGCGGGCGGAATCCGGTTGTGTTGAGTGATCAGCATGGTTAAGAAATCCTGAGCACGGTCGGAGTCGGGCATTGCTCGCAAACAACGGTAAGCGGACTCCCAGTTTCCTTCCAGGAAGTGGTCAACCCCCTGTTCGAATCGTTCGATATGGTCGTCGGTGAGTTCCGGCCAGAGGGCAGTTGGCGGTAGAAGTTCGCTGATCGTGTGGGGTGTTTCGAAACCGTAGGGGAGTACCCTGGCAAG
>CAZYAZ010000024.1:0-68961 GCA_964646205.1 uncultured Planctomycetaceae bacterium
GGGCCAACAGGGTATTCAAAACCATCAACCTGTGATTCGGCATCGGTATAGCGAAGGACCACATCGATGTCCGTCTGCTCATTTGCCAACCATCCCAATCGCGCAGACAGGTTACCGTTTCGGAATCCGTCGTCCTCGCTGTTGCCCAGGCGAGGAGCGGCGGTGGTGAAACCAGCACTCTCGAAATACGAGCCACCCAGTGAGTAATGCACTCGGTCATTGCTCCCCGAGACGCTTGCCGATTGCTGGAACGTCCCATAGCGACCGCCCATTGTTCGAAATCGGTATGACGCCGGCCCCTGTCCACGTCGCGTGACGATATTGATCACACCGCCAATAGCGTCCGAACCGTACAACGTGCTCTGTGGCCCACGGATCACCTCGACTCGCTCGATATTTTCGACCGCAAGATTCGAAAAATCGAACGCTCGGCTCGGACTACTGGGATCATTCAACGGAATCCCATCCAGCATCACTTTTGTGTGACGCGATTCAGCGCCACGAATGAACACCGACGTCTGCTGGCCGGGACTTCCAGATCGAACGACATCGAGCCCCGGCGTCCCCCGCAACGCGTCGTGCAAGAGCGTTTGGCCCGAACGGCGAAGTTCCTCGCCGGAAATCACAGTCACCGAACTGCCACTCTGGCCTCGTGGGATTTCCGTCCGGGTGGAGGACAGCACCGCGCGTCCACTTAGAGGGTTTCGCGGAAACGGAGCCACAACGTCGGTTGTGTCCAGCACCGGCGGTGGGTCCGCAACCGGTTCTTCCTGGGCCCATACCGCCCCAGGCATCGCGAACAAAAGCAGCAGCACCCGCTTCGGCACCGTTCCGGCCCTTCCCTCGAGGACGTCCTTGGAACTTCTCAAACCGATTCCGGGTCTCCTGGCTCGGGATCACCCTGCAAACCACGCCTTCCCGATTCGTCACCGAACCAGTGGCACACTGCAGCTTGCGTCACCCTTACAGTCGCGGGGCGGCGGAAGCATCGCACTCCCTTCCCCGGTTCTCGGTCACCGCGGCCTTCCCCAGACCGCACAGTCTTTATCGGAGTTTGACGGTCGTAACGATCAACCTGTTTCCGGAGTTTTCAACGGCCCCGTACTCCGGCTGCTCGCAATCACCGAATCGTCAGCGCCTGGTAGGCCCGCTGCTGCTCGACCGGCCTCGCTCCGGCGCCACGATGGATCACAAGTCGATGCCGCAACACGAGTGGGTGCTCCTGCTCCAACCGCACAGCCAAACGACCTGGATAGGCAACATTCTGCATGCCGTAAAACCGCAGCAACCACTTCGGTGGAAATTCTGGCAATCGATTGTCGCACAAAATCGACAAGCCACTCCGGGTTGTTCGACCATCAAACCGTCCGCTGATGTTCGCCCACGGGCTGGTGGACCCAACCGCGTCCGCGTCAACTCGACCTCGACGATCCCGGATCTGCATGTCCGCTGGCGGCTTCACTCGGACCGTGAAACCGGAATAGCCCTTCACGTTCTCCGAGCCGCCTATCCGCACATCTTTCAGCAGGGCAGACAGCCTGATCCGAAAGTCAATATGACGGGTCTCACCAACCGCATGAAATACACGAAACTGGCCGAACTCGGACACGATCGGACGAGGACGCCCGCTGGAATCGGTGACATGACTCGACGTCCAGTCGACTTTCGTCACAAGAGTCGCAAATACTGGTCCGGCTTCCACAGCCTCCGCTTCGCGGACGACTGGTAGAAAGTCCTTGTTGGCCCAGGGATCACCTGCCCGCGTCTTGCCTACCAACAGTTGGTGCCACGCCCAGAACACGCCGTGGTGGTGCGGATGGTCAACAGGAAAGTCCTGTGTCAGCACCTCGCCATCCAGGCCGTACAGCGGGTGAAAGTAGTTGGCTGCAACATGCTTGCCCTCATCCCGCGAATGTGGCTCCCGCTGATAAAACATGACTTTCTGTTCACCGTCCACACATTCGACGCCACCCTTTTGCGACACAAAACGCACCATTCGCCCACCCCGCGACTTACCCAGGACCTTGCCGCGAAGATGCAATTCTCGTCGACCGGCTTGACTGTCGCGAACCGAAGCTACAAGCCACGCCACACGGCCATTGCGGTCACATTGGGCAACAACAGGCGTTTCACCGAACACCACATGCCGCACCGCGAGAACAGCCCCGGGCGCCGCCTTGCCTTCGATTCGTGCGGGTATCGGCACGGGCATTCCTGTTGGCAACCCGGCGGGAAGCCCAATAACGAGCTTCACCTTTCGTGCCGCGACCAGTTCACTGCCAACTGGAAACACCGACAGCCACACAAGCACCCACACCGCCCAAACCACGCGTCCCCGCATCACGAACACTCCCCGAGCCACCACACAACCAAGAAGGCTCCAGATCGGACGCCCCGGCCGACCAGTATACCGCCCGACGGGTTACAATGACCAACCATGGATCAACTGTTGACAATCGCTGGCTGGTCACTGTGCGGCTTGTGGTGCCTGGGTTTCCTGCTGCCGCTGTCCGCCCACTGGTGGCGTCGATTCCCCAGGCTCGTCCGCCGGACCGCGGCACCCGACACCTTCCCCACTCTGACAGTGGTTGTCACGGCGAAGGACGAGGGAGACCGAATCTCAGACTGCCTCGCCTCGCTCCTGGCATCCGACTACCCACACTTCACCCTGGTCGCCGTCAATGACCGCTCGACAGACAGCACCGGCGACGAGATCGACCGGCTCGCCAAACTGGACCCCCGTGTTCGTCCGATCCACATCGAGACTCTTCCCGCCGACTGGCTGGGAAAAAACCACGCCATGTGGCGCGGAGCGGCCGCCAGCGACAGCGACTGGATCCTGTTCACCGATGGCGATGTCATTTACCAAAAAGACACGATTCGGCTCGCGATCGGCTGGTCCGTGAAAGAGCGGCTCGACCACCTTGCCATGATCCCCTCGATGCTCACCGGAAGCCTGTTCGAAACCGCCCTGGTGTCGTTCTTTGGCCTGATCTTCGCCGGTGCGACCCAATCCTGGCTGATCCGACTGCCCACCCGCCACATCTACGCTGGCGTCGGCGCGTTCAACCTCGTTCGTCGGTCTTTCTACGAGGAAGCCGGCGGCCATGTGCCGATCGCCTATGATGTTGCCGACGACCTGAAACTGGGCCAACTGCTCAAGCGGCACGGGGCAAGAGCAGACCTGTTGGCCGCCGGTCACTACCTGCAGGTCCGTTGGCAACAGTCGGCCTGGTCGACAATCACCGGGCTTGAAAAGAACGGGTTCGCCGGCCTGAATTATTCTGTCCCAAAAACCTTCTGGGCCATCGGAACCGCCGGCCTCTTGTTCTACTCGCCTCTCGTTGTGCTAGCGACACAAGAGGGACCCGCGACCTGGGGCTTCGCCGCAACACTGGCCGTGGCGCACCTGGCCTACGCCAGTGGCGCATTTGTTTTTGGTTCTCGCCCCTGGGTGCTTCCACTGCTGCTACCCGCTTCACTGGGAATCCTCTTTGCCTTTGCCCGCTCGATGGCCATCACGCTCAAGCAGGGAGGTGTCCGGTGGAGAGACACGTTCTATCCTCTCGAGGAACTCAGGCGCCGTCGCTATCGCTGACTTGAGATGAGACTGGCTCGGGGACCAAGCGGAACCCTGGATTTGCTCGACGCCTCCAGATGAATCCGTCGAGCACGTAATGCGTCAACTGGGGAACCGCCAGCAACGGGACCAGGAAATCCCGGTAGCCGGCCAATTGCGTTCCGACCTCCTGGCTGTCCCCGAAAAGCCAACCACGGGACAACCCCAACGAATGATGCCAGGCCAGTTCTTCGACATAGGCCAGCAGCCAGATGGTCGCCAACAGCACCACCCATCGCCGGGACGCGGACATCCGCAACCCGGTTCCGGCCACAGACCTCCGCTGCATCGTCCAAAACACCAGCACCACGTAGGGAACCCCATGAATGATCACGTTGGTCACGGTGAACGCAAAATCGGAATCAAACGTCACGATTCCGACATACCAGCACACTGCCGTTGTCACCACCAACAGATCTTTCCCCGGGCTCCCACGTCCGGAACGATAGGCCAACGCCGAACGCAGGACATAGGCCGCCATGGTCAACCAGTAGACCGGTTCCAGCAACTCCGCCAGCACGCCGGGCACTTCGACAAAATCCCCGTCCCGGAACCATTCGAACGCCTTTGAGTCCAGGTGAGCGTGCCAATAGACCAGTGGAAAAACGGTGGCCAGGTAAATGGCCGCTGTGTCCACCCACCGGCTCCACCCGCCTCCATCGCCGCCACGCGATCGATACAACGCCATCCAGCCGTATTGTTGTCGCACGAAATGAAAGACTGCCAGGTAGGCCAGGACCCGCCAGAAGAGCATTTCGCCCTCGCTGTACAACGCCCAACTGATCACCAGCCCTGCCAGCGGAACTCCAACGTACAGAGCGGGCCGCCGTCGAAACTCATCCAGATCGAAATAGACTCGGAACGCGGTTGAATACACGTGCGCGACATCAACCAGAAGGATCATCGCGACCCATCCCCAACCCGGAGTGTCGCCGTCAAGAATCCCAAGTTGTGCCCCAATCGCCAACAACGCCAGTGACACCACAGCACTGCCACCAAACGCCGCCAGGTCGACACCCCGCGAAAACAACCACGGCACCGGTCGGCCCGCATCATTTCCGGCTGATTCAATCGAGGTCGCCATCGCCCGTGAGTCCCCTTCGCCTCAAAGAATACTCTGATGAGAGATGGACAATGCGGCCAGGACCTCTTCGCCAGCCCGCGTTCCGTGGTAAAACGCCTCCTCAAACAATGCCACGCCACTCAGGTCGGTATTGGCAAAATGGATCCCCTGCCAGGGCTGCCTCGCGGACTCTCGAGAGCCGCTCCAGACAAACCCCGGCGTCGGACGAATCATCGCGTGGCCCCACCTGGCGACATTCAATTCCCGGGTCAACTGGCGGATTTCCGGATGTGCCTGCTCGATGTCCGCCAGCACCACGTCCGCCCACTCGTCGCGACCAATCGATTCCAAAAAACGGCGCCCCCCCCTGGGGGCTTCGTCGACGATCGGATAATAGTAAGTCAGGACCGTTGGGCCTCGATCCTGGCCCGTCTGGTGCGTCGCCACCACGTAACCCAGCGACCGACTGTTGTAGAACACGTTGTCCCAGGCCATCGGAAACCCAATGCCGGCTGGACGCTGATCGATAGCCAGGTTGGCCACCATCCAGGACCCGTACTCGAAATCCGAAACATGTCCGGGCCGTTCGGAACGCCACGGCCGCACAAGGTAGGGTGCCAGGAACTGGGGGGTCGCCATGATCACGCGGTTCGCCCGATATCCCCGCACACGCCCATCTGCTCCTTCCGCCACCAGGCTCACAACCTCGACCACCTCGCGTCCGTCCCGAACCACCGGATTGATATCGATCACCGCCTCACCCGAACGCACACGCACCCCGGCCATCTCTGACAGGTGCCGGACTATACGCGCATTCCCCTCCGGCCACGTCAAAAACGGCCGTCCTGTACTGCCCGGAGCCACTCGTCTTGAAACAAAGTAGAATAGCGCAGCCCAGGCGCTTGCCTGGCTCACCGACATGCCATAATCATCCCGGCAGGCGTAGTCGACCATCCACAACAGCCGGGGTGAATTGAATCCCTGCTGTTCCAGCCACCGGGCTGCAGTCATCTTATCCAGTTGCGTCACTTCCGGATCATCGCTGCACCCGGCCAATGGTAGCGTGAATGCACGCCGGCCGTGTTGGTCGCGCCAGGCACTCCATCCATCCAGCACCTGCTGAAACTGCGCCCACTGGCGACGATCCTCGGGCGTGGCCCCGGCCCTCAGGTACAACCCGTCGTACCATCGTCCGGCATAGAACAGCCGCTCCTGGGGATCCCGGCACAGGTGTTCCTCAGCCCCCAGGGGCTGCCCCAGGACGTCCACTCCTTCGAGCACCCCCATTTCCCCGAGCAAACCGACCAACGCCCCGTTTTCTTTTTGAGGCACAGGCAAGTAATGCGCCCCCCAGGGACACGCCTGTTGAGCCAGCATCCCCCCGCGAGCCGTGCCGCCCGGAACATCTTCCATTTCCAACAGAACGAAATTCTTGCAGCCCGCCATCAGCAATCGTCGAGCGGCCGAAAGCCCCGCCACACCTCCACCGACAATCACCACATCACACGTCTGCCAGTCCTCATCAGCCATGTCACCGGCACGCGACACCAACTCGCCCGCCCCGTCCCGAATCCGGTGGCCCAGCGTTCGCGACGGTTCGACCAGTCGCCCGGGAGGCAGGTCCGGAACATCCTCGTCGCGACATCCGGCCGCCGCGCAGGATGCCCCCAGAAAGGTCGCCAACAATTCTCGCCGAGACACGCGCCGCACGGTGTGACCACGCTGGTTCAAAGGCCGGGCTGCCACTTCTTCCATTCGTCGTCGTAATACCGCACCAGCACCTGGTTGTCCAAGCGGTTGATGTCCACCGGAACTGGCTGCAGGTCCACGGGCAACTGAAACATCGCCGCGAGCGACTGACGGTTCAGGAATTTGAGCCCCATGGGAACCTCCTCCGGCAATGCTACCGATTCATGAGACGCCAGCACGAACCCCCAGACACCGAATGACGGCACCGCGCAATGATAGGGACGCACCTCCAAGCCGGCATCCTCCATCGTCCGAGCGACGCACCAGTACGAGCCTCGGGCCACCAGGGGACTACTGCTCTGCAGACCAATCGTCCCGCCTCCGGCGAGGTGCCGCTTGACCAAACGGTAGAAATGCCGCGTATAAAGTTTGCCGAGCGAAAAATTATTGGGATCCGGAAAATCAATCAGTATCACGTCAAAAGGTGCACCGTCAAAACGGTCCAGCCAGATCATGGCGTCGTCGTTAACGACCTTGACCCGAACGTCGTCAAGTGAGCCGGCATTCAGCGCCTTCAGTGGTGGAAAATGCTCCGACAAGGAAGTCATGCCTGGGTCAAGATCGACCAATGTCACCGACTCCACGGTCTTGTAACCAAGCACCTCGCGTACGGCCAACCCGTCTCCGCCTCCCAGCACCAGCACCCGTTTCGGTACAGGGCAGCAGAGCATGGCAGGATGCGCCAACGCCTCGTGGTACCGGTATTCGTCGATGGAATTGAACTGGAGATTTCCGTTAAGAAACAACTGAAAACCCGACCGGCCTTGAGTCACGACCACTCGCTGGTAGCGCGTTGTTTGTGCGTAGACGACCGGATTGGCAAACAACTGCTCCTCGGCAACCGCCGTCAGTCGATCCGCCTTGATGAAGGCCACAACCAGGACGACCATCACCACGACCGCACGGACACGCAGGGGGCCCGGAGACTTTTTGAGCAAGGGTTCCAGCAACCACGTGCCCCACAACGCGACAGCCGCATTGAGCATCCCAAACACCAGCGACGTCCGAACCAGCCCCAGGCTCGGCACCAACAGGATCGGAAACAACAACGAACCGACCAACGCGCCGATGTAGTCGAAAGTCAAAACCCGAGAAATCAGTTCTTTGAATTCGAGCTGTTCTCGCAGAATCCGCATCAACAGTGGCAACTCGAGTCCCACCAGCGTGCCGATCGCAAAAACGACACCGTACAGGGCGGCATGAAACCACGAGACATGCGAAAAGGCCAGGAACAAAATCGGCGCCGACAGCCCTCCCAGCAACGCCACCCCCAGTTCAACTTCGATGAAGCAACGTGCCGTGGATTTCTCGACAAAACGGCTCAGCCAGGCACCAACCCCCAGTGCCGACAGGTAGACGCCGATGCACGTGGAAAATTGCGTGACCGAGTCGCCCAGCACATAACTGGCGAGAGTCCCCGCGATCAATTCGTAAACCAGCCCGCAGGTGGCAATCACCAGGACGTTCAGGTACAGCAGCGGCGGCCGGACAAGAACTGCCCCGCCCCCCTCGGATTGCTCTGTGTTGCCCATCGTGCGCCGCTTTCTACGGCGACGCTTGGCTGGCCGGTGCCGACAGAGCCGCACCACCCGTGTCGATAAACGACGCAGCGAGGATGATCGAGATCCCCAGGATCACACATCCCATGATGATCGCCAGGGCGATATTTTGATCGACCTCGATCTCCTTACGCACGGAAAATGGTGTCAATTTGTCCATCAGCCAGATCGACGCACCGAACAAAACCAATCCCGCCACCGTGAAGATCAGTGATCCCACCAATGGCTGCAAAACATCTGCAAACACGTTACTTTCCTCCTCCAGAATTTCCGTGGATTCCGACGTCGGCAGCACACGACACCAACGACGCGTTTCTTGTCGGACAGAGCGGCACCGAACGGCCGTTGCTCCCAGCCCCCCAACACCCCTTCCTGCCAGTTTTGGTCATACCTGTGGCACCATTGAACGCGTGGAACTGAACAGCCCCAGCCCCACTCCGAGACCCCCGACGATGGCCATCAACCACAACAATCCCGGCCAATGGTAACTCCCGCCCTCACTCACCTTCACCACCATCTCACCCGGGGATGCCGAGGAACGCTCGGCGTGCAGGTGCAGGGTGTAGGTCCCTGGAGGCACGGCGGCCAGATAACCAACCTCCCGGGCCTCGAAAGTCTCATCATTTTCCCGGGCATCGGTGCGTCCGTGAAACTCTCGCAACCTCAGCGAGACCCCCTGTTGCCGCAACGTCGTCTCGTTGTGCAACCTGCCCTCGATTGAGAGCCAAGCGTTGTCCAGGCCGGCTTCGACCGAAACCGCCACCGGCCGTTCCGACGTCAACTCGAACGGACGGCTCACAAAGTCACCCTCTGCCGCAAAACTGGCCGGCGCGGTCGCCGACACCATCTTGGGCCCCGGGCGGTAGTCACCCAACTGCAGGATCACTCCATCGTCGTCGCCGCGACCACCCTTCTGCTCCTCGTCCAACAACCGCTCCAGGTTCGATCCGGTCAGCGTCCAACGCCGACCCGACCCGGTTTCCAGAAGATCGAGTCGGCCGCGACTCGCCATCAGGCTGGCCCAGTTCCAGTCGGCGACGGTCGCTTCCAGTGGTGTGACTGTCAGGGGATTCAAAATCGCGAACATCTGCCCCGATTCACCCAGGCTGCACCGCGGTGCGACCGCCGGGCGGGATGCGGCAGAATCTGTTTCTGTCGCGCCTGATTTCGGACGCCTGGCCCAATCCAGGTAGCGATCGACCTCGTACTGCCTGGACGCGTCCAGCACCTGCATCTTCCCGGTCACTGCAGCCCTTACCATGTCGTCCCCGGCAAAACGAAACTCCTCCCGCAACACTTCCCTGTCCACATAGGCAAGCGACAACATCACGCCGACGGCAAGGTAACCGCCAAGCACCCACACTGTCAGTGAAAAGAATTTTGGGCGAACTCCAGACGAACAGTCCATCGTGTCACTCACCTTGGCCTCTTCAGAACACTCCACGTTGTCCTCACCCACCAGGGATTCACTTGCCCCAGCCGGACCCACCGTAGGACCGGTAGCCTCCTCCACCGCCCGAACCACCGAAATCCACTTTCGGCGGTTTCCAACCGGCGGCAGCCGAAAGGGCATAAAACCCCAGCACTCCAGCTGCAAAAATTATGTAAAGAGTTTTCAGTGTCATGCGTGTTCTTTCCGGTTATTTTCACTCACTCGCCTGTAACCACGCCGGACAGTAGTCGCTCTCTGACCACCGACTCTTCTCATACGCAAAGTGCAGCATCAGCGTGAGCACCCCGGGCACCGACAACGCAAACCACGCCCACATCAATCGGCCGACAGCATGTGCGTCGCCCATTGCCCCGGCGATCAATGCCATAAAAATCGCCCCCAGCATCATGGCGGCCCACGGTGCGTAGATTTGCTTCATCGTAAACGGTTGATTCGGAGCCGGCTGATCGAAGGAGAACTGGTCCGTAAATTTCGCTTTATCCAGACCAAACCCAGCGCCCACTTCCGACGCCTTGATGTATTCCAATTTCGTGAAGCTGATCTCGCGAGATTTCCCACTGACCGTTGACAGTGACTTCCCACGAACCTCCTTTGAGATTTCACGTGACACCATAAACGGGGGCCGCACGTAGTCGGCAGCCTCGACCGTCTCGTCCTTCTCCACTCGCCAGTAAAACTCCCCCAGCACCACGTCCACCGTCGCCTTGTATTTGTCGAACATCCTGTACTTGACTCCGTCGCAGTGGATCTCGACGCCCGAACCTGCACCGCCGGCAATCTGGCCACCGGAAACCGCTGTCCCCACGCTCCAGTGCCCGTTGCTCTCTACCAACCAGTAGTACGGCCGCCCCTTGGCCCACAGCAGGTACTCCGACCACGGGTAGACGACCCCCGCGTATCGCATAGACCGCCTCAGGTAGCCAATCACCGTAAACTTGACCCCCTGCAGTTCCCCTTCGCTGCCCAGAGGGATTCGGGGCTTGTGTGCAGGCTTCCCCAACTCTTCCAGAAACTTCAATTTTCCGTCATTGACCGCGTGAAGAGCCCCACAATATTGACAAGCGATTCGCTGCGACGCTCCGGGATCCTGGATCGTCAATGGCCCGGCGCAACTCGGACAGTTGACCGATTGAGCTCCAACCTGTGCCGCCGCTTCTACCACCACGGGATTGTCGGCCAGCCCAAGTTGCTCGAGCGTCACCTCGCGGCCACCGAACACCGCGGGTGGAGTCTCGCCGTAATCAATAGTTGCGAATTTCTGGCCCTTTCCTTGCAGGTCGATGTAAGCCACCAGTTGCCCCAACTGTGGAACAAACGGCAATTCTCCCTCGGCCGCCGAAACCGACGCTTCATCGATCTCCACCGCGGTCATCCCACCCGCTCGCGGAATCGTGATCACCTGCCCCAGCTCGCACTCCTCGGGCGACGCGGGAATCTCTGAAGCTTCGGAGGCGGGCGGTTGACGGAAGGTCAGGTTGAGTCGGCCCTGTGCCTCGGACAACCAGCCCCACCGCTTGCCGCCCTGGAACGCCAGGTACCATTCGTTCCAGGTCCCGCCCGCGCTGTGCTGCAACTGCGTGCGACCGGTTATCTCGAATGCCGCGCCCTTGTGTCGCCCCCTGATCCCCACCTTGAGTGGTGTGCGGGTGGGAGCAATATCACTGACCTTACCGTATCTCTCCAGCGCCCCATCGCCACGTCCGACCAGCGACTGGCAACTCTCACACACCGCCACCAACGATGACCCAATCGAAAACTCGACCGCAGATCCACAGGACGGACAGTTGGTTGAGGCCACCACGATGCGAACTCTCCTATCGAATCAGACGGTTGGGTGTGCAGCCAGGTTGCCGGTCGCCCTGGACAACGTAGCATCTCCGACCTGCACGCCACGCTCGATCTCTCGCACCTCGATTCGACCGGGTGCAAAAATCTCTTTAAAGACGGCGACGGCCCGACGCGGAATCGTCAGCGTGCCACAGGTGAAGACGTCCGCAGCCATGTAGCCGTATTCCGGCCAGCTGTGTAGCGACAAATGACTCTCGGCCAACACCGCCAGTCCGGTGACCCCCTGTGGGCTGTACCGGTGAACATGCGATTTCACCAGCGTCGCTCCAATTGCGACCACCGCCTCGTCGATCGCCCGTTCGACGATTTCCACATCGTCGATCCGGGAGTCGCAACCCCACATTTCCACCAGAAGATGGCGCCCCAACGAGGCCATGACCGGGTCCCCTTTTTAATGCGGAAGTAGCATACCCAAGTCCGGCCACGACTCACACCCGAAACCCCCAAAAGCCGCCTATTCGCGTCTCCCACACGAAACTATAGTCTCGCCACTTCACAAACCCGCCGATCCATAGTTTCGCACACTCACCGCCAGATGAGGAGACAGTTCGATGCTTGAGGCCGCCGCCGAGTCACCCACGCCCGCCGTCACTCAACCCACCGCGACGGCCTACGACTTGTTCGGCCAGATCCAGGAAATGGCTGTGGAATTCGCACCGAAACTTGGTGCAGCAATCGGGGTCTACGTGTTGTTCCTGATCGGCGGCAAATTGCTGATGAAGGTCATCTGCCGCATGGGGCAGAGCAACAAGATCGACGACGAACTGTCGAATTTCCTGGGGCGTTCGGTCAAGGTCGGCATGATGCTCTTTGGAGCCGTCTCGGCTTTCGGCACACTAGGTATTGATGTCGGCGCCCTGATTGCTGGCCTGGGACTGACCGGTTTCGCACTTGGTTTTGCACTCAAGGACACGATCTCCAACCTGCTGGCCGGAATCATGGTGATCATTTACAAGCCGTTCGATCAGAACGACATCATCCTCGTCGGCAAGTACGAAGGCCGTGTCCGCTCAATTGACCTGCGCTACACAGTGTTGGATTACAACGACCGGATCGTTTACGTCCCAAACTCGAAACTGTTCGTCGACTCAATCGTCGTTGATGACGACGGAAAAGCAGCGGCCGCAGAAGCGGCAGCCGCGGCTGAAGCTGCAGCGGCCGAAGCGGCAGCGGCAGCGAAGGCCGAGGCCGAGGCGGCAGCAGGGGCCACCGGCGCCAGCCCAGACCCAACCCCAGGACCATCCCCTACAACCCCCTAAGCCTTGAAATCAACCGGGCACCGTCCTAAATTCGGGGATTGCAGTAGCGGCGGATTGTCTTCGGAGAAATACGGAATGGGTCGGCACACCGGACCAAAAGCACGCATCAACCGGCGCCTTGGCGCTATGATTTTCGAGAGTTCCGGAGCGGTTCGCGCGGCCGAACGCCGCGACTACCCGCCGGGGATGTCACAACGTCGCCGCAAACCCTCCAACTATGCTCTCGGACTGCTCGAGAAGCAGAAGATCAAATACTACTACGGACTTCGCGAACGGCAGCTGCGACGATATTTCGATGCAGCCAAACGTCTGCAGGGAAACACCGGTGAGCAACTTCTGGTCCTCTGCGAACGTCGCCTCGACAATGTGATTCGTCGCGCCGGATTCGCCGACACGCGTCCCCAGGCTCGACAGGGCGCCGCCCATGGGCATTTCCAGGTCAACGGACGCACCGTCACCGTTCCATCCATCCGGATCAACGCCGGTGACGTGATTTCGGTGCGGAACCGCCCCAACCTGAAATCACTGTATTCGTTGCTGATTGATTCCGGACCGGCCAACGACACCGACTGGATCGAAGTCGACACTGACGGCCTGACCGCCACGGTCACGGCGCTGCCCACCCCCGAAGACGTCAGCCTGCCAGTCGACGTCGGAAAGGTCGTGGCCTTCCTGTCTCGGTAGAACAATCCCCGCCTCGTCAACGCGACCGGCCAACTGGCCCGAACCGATGACAAATTCAAGCCCCACCACGATCCTGCTTTTCGGTCCACCCGGCAGTGGAAAGGGCACACAGGGGGTTGTCCTTGGCGGACTTCCCGGATTCTTCCATCTCTCCAGCGGAGAGATTTTCCGCAGCCTGGACCCCGATTCCAGTGACGGACGTGCTGTCGCTGCACACACCTCCGGTGGAAACCTCGTTCCGGACGACTTCACCGTCGACTTGTGGCGAAAAAAACTCGCCACCTGTATCGCGGAGGGTACGTTTGACCCGACGAGCCAGATCCTGCTGCTGGATGGAATCCCAAGAAACATCGCACAGTGCGAATTGATCTCGGCGGATGTCGATGTCCAACTCGTCCTGCACCTGGCGGGCTCCGACTTTGAACCTCTGGTGCAGCGAATCCTCGACCGCGGCCTTCGGCAGGGACGGCCCGACGACGCCGACGAGACGGTCGTGAGGCACCGCTTCACGGTTTACCAGTCCGAATCGGCTCCTGCCCTCGATTACTACTCGGGTGAATTGCTCGTCAACGTGGACCCCATCGGCCTGCCCGGTGAGGTGCTCGGCCGAGTCCTCGAGCAGGTGCTTCCGGTGCAGCAGCGTTTTTTGGGAGCCGCCGTCACCTGATTCGCGACCCGGCGCGGTCGTTGTCGCTTCCGTCACTGCGGATCCATCAACGACTTTCGGATACTGTCGAGTTTTTCGAGCGCCGCCAGCGGGGTCATGGATTCGATGTCCATGCCGCGAATTTCCTCCAGCAACGGGTGCGGCGGCGTCTCGAACAGCGACAACTGCCGGCTGGAGGTCGGATCCGTCGACCGCATCGGCATCCGTGAATGCCCCTCCTCGTCGAGGTGGTCTGCTTCGAGAGTCTCCAGGATCACCCGCGCGCGGTCGATCACATCACCGGGAACTCCGGCCAACCTCGCGACGTGAATCCCGTAACTTTTGTCTGCAGACCCTTCGACAATCTTGTGCAGAAACACGACCTCCTCGTCCTGCTCGTGAACCACGACGTTCAGGTTCACCGCACCGGTCAACGTCCGTGTCAACTCGGTCAATTCATGGTAGTGCGTCGCAAAGAGCGTTCGGCACCCGACCCGGTCATGGAGATGCTCGGTGATAGCCCAGGCCAGGGAAATCCCATCGTAGGTGCTGGTACCGCGGCCGATCTCGTCGAGCACAACCAGGCTGTGGCCGGTGGCGGCATTGAGAATCCTGGCTGTTTCGGTCATCTCAACCATGAACGTACTCTGGCCCTTGCTCAATTCGTCACTGGCCCCCACGCGAGCAAACACCCGATCCACCACACCAACTCGTGCCTCGCTGGCAGGCACGAACGACCCCATCTGCGCCAGAATTGTCACCAGGGCCGCCTGGCGAATGTAAGTACTCTTACCGGCCATGTTGGGCCCGGTAATTATCTGCACGTGTCCCGCACTTCCGCCCACTCGCACATCATTGGGTACGAATTCACCGGTCGGCTGGATCCGATCCAGCACCGGATGGCGACTCTCCCGCAAATCGAGGACTGGTTCGTCGGTCAATTCTGGTCGGCAGTATCCACGCGACGACGCCAGGACGCCCAGCCCGTTCAGAACATCCAACTTCGCCAGGACACCGGCTGTCGCCTGGAACCGAAGACATTCCGCCCCCAGGGCCTCGCGCAACGTCCCAAAGAACCGTTGTTCGAGCGCCACCGCTTGCTCCTCGGCACGCAACACTTTCTCCTCGTGCTCCTTCAATTCCGGAGTCACGTACCGTTCCTGGTTCTTCAACGTCTGTTTTCGAATGTACTCGGCGGGCACTTTATCCAACTGGGCGGTGGTCACCTCCAGGTAGTAGCCAAAGACCTTGTTGAACCCCACCTTCAGGCTCGGAATACCTGTCCGCTCACTCTCACTCGCCTGATACGCGGCTATCCACTCCTTACCCCCTCGGGCGAGGTCCCGCAAACGATCCAGTTCCGCATCAAATCCATCTCGAATCATGCCACCGTCGGAAACCAGCAACGGTGGTTCCTCGACCAAAGTTGTGGCAATGGCGTCAAGCAGGTCAGCACACAGGTCAAGGTTTTCGTGCATCTGCCGCAGGACGCTCGCCTGGCGGTCCTCCAGCAGCCCCTTGATCGCCGGCAACCGCGCCAGCGTCCCCGCCAGGCAGCCCAGGTCACGCGGCGACGCGCGTCCGGTCGCCACCCGCGATGTCAACCGCTCCAGATCATAGATCCCACGCAACTGGTCACTGACATCTCGGCAGACTGCCGGCAGACCACGAAATTCCTCCACCGCATCCAACCGACCGCCAATCCGAATGGCATCCCTCAACGGATTCGACAGCCACTCACCCAGCAACCTTGCCCCCATCGACGTGACCGTCTCGTCAATCACCGCCAACAGGCTGCCCTCGCGGTCGCCGCCGAGTAGTGTCCGCGTCAACTCCAGGCTGCGCCGCGTGGCCTCATCGATCATCAGGAACCCGTTGCCCGAATGTGGCTCGAGCTTCGAGACGTGCGGCAACGCGCTCAAATGATTCTCTGCTGCATAATTCAGCAACGCTCCCGCGGCGGTCACGGCCGAGGTGTCGTTGTCACTGAAATCAAAACCTTCCAGCGTCCGCGTACCAAAATGCTCCAACAGCGTCCGTCGGCACGTCTCCACACCGAATTGCCACGGCGCGCGTCGGGCCAGGCTGATCCCCAACTGGTCGGCCAGCCACCCCACACCCAATTCGTCGACGGCATCCTCGGCCACGAGACACTCGGCCGGCGACAAGCGGGCCAATTCGTCGGAAAGCTCAGTCAAAGACACCGTGCTTGCCTGAAACCGTCCTGTTGACAACTCCAGCCACGCCAGGCCAATCCCGTCACGAGTCGAGGCGACCGACGCCAGGTAGTTGTAACTGCGAGGATCCAGCAGAGCCGGATCGGTCAGTGTCCCAGGAGTCACCGTCTGGGTCACCTCACGACGCACCAGGCCCTTGGCCGTTTTCGGGTCTTCCACCTGGTCACAAATCGCCACTCGATAACCGGCCCGGATCAGCTTGTGCAGATATCCATCCAACGCGTGATACGGAAACCCGGCCATCGGCACTGGGTTGTCGGAGTTCTTGTCGCGGCTGGTGAGTGTCAGCCCCAGCACGGGGGACGCCACCTGGGCATCCTCGAAGAACAGCTCGTAAAAATCCCCCATCCGAAACAGCAGCAACGCTTCGGGATTCTGCGCCTTGACCTCGGTATAACGCTGCATCATCGGCGTCAACTTGGCGCCACCGCCGGACTTCTTGGCCCGGGACTTTTTGGCAGTCTTGCCAGCCCCATCTTCCACCGGCGGGTCGGACGAAGCGCCGCCATTCGCCTGTGAATCAACCTGTTCGGGTTTTCCGGAATCCACCATGACGCCGGTGCCACAAGGGGGAGGGAGGGGTGGTCAATGAAGAGAGAAATCGACAAACATCAACTTCGAGGATCCGGGAACAACTCGCTCACGCTGGTCCGCTCGTGGACCGACTGGATCGCAGCGGCGAACAAAGGGGCCACGCTCACGACCTCGACGTTCTCCGGAAGAGGATCAAACGCTGTTTCGATCGTGTCGGTGATCAACATTTTCTTGATCACGCTGTCCCCAATCCGTCCGGCCGCCCCCTTGGAAAACACCCCGTGACTCACTGCCGCGTAAATGTCGCGAGCTCCTCGCTGCTTGAGAACGTCGGCGGCACTAATCAACGAACCACCGCTGATCGTAAAGTCATCCACCACGAGGACGTTCTTCCCTTCGACGTCGCCCACGACTTCGAGCACCTCAGCCTGCTCGTCGTGACTGGTCCGTTGCTTGCTACCAAACACCGCCGGCACATCCAACACCCGCGCATAATCGACCGCGTCTTTGGCGAAACCCGTGTCCGGACTGCACACGACAAGGTCAGGAATCTGCATGGCATTCACCCGCTCGCACAGCGTGTGGCGTCCGTAAAGGTGATCGACGGGAATGCGAAAGAACCCCTGGATCTGCGGGCTGTGCAAATCCATTGTCAAAACACGATCCGCGCCGGCCGCCTCGATCGCGTCGGCACAGACACGGGCTCGAATCGACACCCGTGGTTCATCCTTCTTGTCACCCTTGGCGTAACTGAAGAACGGAATGACGGCCGTCACCGACTGCGCACTGGCCCGTTTCAGCGCATCGATCCAGAACAACAATTCCATGAAATTGTCGTTCACCGGATAGTGAACCCCCTGGACCACATACACGTCGCGGCCGCGAACGTTCTCCTTGACTCGAACGAACACGTTGCCTTCGCTGAAGACGTGGGAGTGGCAGGGAACCAGCGACACGTCCAGGCAATCGGCAATGGCCTGGGCCAGGATCGGATTGCCCGAACCAGGCAAAATTGCCAGGTCACCCTGGGGCGCCTGGAATGGCTCGGCCCGTGGCCCGGATCGAACAGGTGATTGGTCAGCAGCGGCGTTCATCCGGCGCATGATATACAAGCCCAACCGAACTCGAAAGTCGCCCACAGGAGGATTGACGCCCCGTGGCGTGCCACCTATCACACTTGCTGGGTCGCCTGACAGGTTTTTTCCCTACGGGACGTCGTCGACGTGGAACGACTCTTCAACTTCGCAGCCGGACCGGCCGTTCTCCCGGAATCCGTCCTGGCCCAGGCCAGTGAGCACCTGCTGTCGCTCGGCGACACCGGCATCGGCATCCTTGAGCACTCGCATCGAGGTGACGCCTTCGGCAAAATCATCGCATCGGCCGAAGCCCGCATCCGCCGCCTGGCGGCCCTTCCGGATGACGTCGCCGTACTTTTCCTACAAGGTGGTGCGTCTCTGCAGTTCTCCATGGTCCCAGCCAATCTGCGAGACGACCAGCACATTGCCAACTACATCAACAGTGGCACCTGGTCGACAAAAGCCATCGACGCCGCGTCTGCCACCGGGCGTGTTCATGTTGCCGCCTCGTCCGAATCGGCCGAATTTCGCCAGTTGCCAGAACCTCCAGTTCTCTCCGATGCACCGGCCTACCTGCACTACACGTCCAACAACACCATCGCCGGAACCCAATTTGCCGACCCACCAACACGCCCAGCCGAAGTCCCCCTTGTTTGTGACGCAAGCAGCGACATCCTCTCGCGGCCACTGGACCTCAGGCAGCACGACCTGGTCTACGCCGGAGCCCAGAAGAACCTGGGACCTGCCGGACTGACCCTGGTGCTCGTGCGCCACGAACTGTTGCAACGCGCGCCCGACCAACTTCCCAAGGTCCTGCGTTACGCCACCCACGCTGCCGCCGGATCGCTCTACCACACTCCACCGGCCTTTTCGATCTATGTCACCGACCTGGTTCTGGAGTGGCTGGAAGAGCAGGGCGGGCTCGATGTGGTTGCCCGACGAAATCGGGAACAGGCCTCAAGACTCTACGAACGAATTGACGTCTCCGAAGTGCTGAACTGTCGGTGCGACCCTGCCGCACGGTCGACCATGAACGTTGTCTTCTCCGCCGGCAGCCCCGAGGCCGATCAAAAGTTCCTCTCCCGTTGCCAGGCAGCTGGCGTCGTCGGGCTCAAGGGACACCGCAGCGTGGGAGGCCTGCGAGCCAGCCTGTACAATGCACAAACGGACGCAGCCATCGACCGGCTGCTGGAGGTCATCGACGCCTTCGAGACAGAGGCAACCGAGTGAGCAACGACACCGGACCAGCCAGTTCCACGCCGGACGACGTAGACGACATGGCCCACGCCGACATTGGGCTCGTCTCGGCGTTGAACATCGAATTGGCGCCGTTTCTCCTCCGCTGCCTGACCCCAAAAAAATACACCGGTGGCGAATTCACTTTCCGAGGCGGCCGCTACGATGACGCACGCGTGGCCGTCGTGGAATCCGGCCCCGGGTTTGCCAGGGCGCGTCGTGCCACACAGGCACTGATCGAAGCCCACACTCCCGCGTACGTCGTATCCTGTGGCTTCTCCGGCGGACTCCAACCGGAACTTCAACTCGGCCACATCGTGATGGCCACCGCAATCACCGACACCCACGGACACGACATGCCACTGTCGTTCACCCCGCCAAGCCAACTCCCATCCGGAGTCCATGCAGGCCGCCTGGTCGTCGCCGACGAAATTGTCCGCACCTCCGAGGAAAAACAACTTCTGGGTGAACGCCACAACGCGATGGCCGTCGACATGGAGAGTCTGGCCGTGGCCCAGGTTTGCCGGGACCTCGGCGTGGGCTTCATGGCCGTCCGAGTCATCAGCGATGACCTTCAGACAGATCTGCCACCGGAGATCCACTCCGTGTTGGCCGCCACACCTGGCCGCCGGATCGGCGCCGCCCTTGGCTCGCTGTGGAAGCGTCCCGCCAGTTACAAGGATCTCTGGCGATTGCGAGAACAGGCTCTCTATGCCTCAGAACGACTCGCCAAGTTTCTCGACGGCGTGATCGAACAACTCTACGAATCGATTCCTTCAGACTGATCCACCCATGCGTCACTGGATCCTTGCCGAAACCAATTACGGCCATCTCCGCGAACAGGGGTACGACGTGGCCGTACTGCCACTGGGCGCCACTGAACCACACAACCTGCACCTCCCTTACGGAACCGACATCTTTGAAGCCGACGAGATCGCCGCCCGCGCTGGCGAAGCGGCCTGGAATCTCGGAGCACGCGTCGTCGTGTTGCCCACGATCCCGTTTGGAACCCAGACCAACCAGCACGCCTTCCCGCTGTCAATGAACCTCTACCCTTCGACCCTCTGCCGGGTCATCTCCGACCTCGTCGAATCCGTCCACCGTGCCGGCATCTCCAAGTTGCTGATCCTCAACAGTCACGGCGGCAACGAACTCAAAAGCACGCTTCGCGAACTCGTCGGCGGACCGGTGCACCTGTTCCTGTGCGACTGGTTCCGAAGCATCTCGGCTGATGTCCAGGCCGAATTGTTCACCGACCCGGGCGATCATGCCGGTGAAATGGAGACCGCCCTCGCGCTGGCCTACTTCCCTGACCTCGTGGACCACGACCCTCAAACTGGCGCCTTGACCGCTGACGCCGGAGACGTCCGATCGACGAGATTCGAAGCCATCAACCGAGGCTGGATCTCGATCACTCGCCCCTGGCACCTGCTCACAACCAACACGGGAGTCGGCAATCCTCACCCGGCCACGGCCGAATCGGGCAGGAAACTGATGGACACAATTGTCGAACGCCTCTCCGGATTCCTGGTCGACCTGGCCTCCTCCGAACTCGACGACGATTTCCCCTACAGTTCCGACTGAAACCACCCGCCATGACAACCTTTCACAACGCGCTCACGGCAATGGTCCTGACACTGCCTTTCCAGTCCGCCAGCTTGTCGGCAGCTGACCCGCTGCCCACCTTCACGAGTCCCCAGGCCGCTGGCACCGACTTCACCGTCCAGGGCGAGTACACCGGCCTTGTCGGCGGAACGTACCCCGTGGGTGTCCAGGTGATCGCGTTGGGCCAGGGCATTTTCGAGGGCATCATTCACGGCGGCGGCCTTCCCGGGGCTGGCTGGGACGGACACTCCAGGTTCTACCTCAAGGGGAAACGCACAGGCGACACAACGGTACTCCATGGGGTCCACGGAGAACGACTGATGTTCGCCAATCAGAACGTGAAGATCACGATCCGTGATGGCCAACTCACCGGACGCGCGAGGATGTTCCTCAACCAGGCCGAGAACGACACCATAAACGGGCGGCGAACACTCCGCACCTCACCGACTCTCGGCGCCAAACCACCTTCCTCGGCGATCGTTCTCTTCGATGGCACCTCAACGGATCAATGGCTTGACGCACGGATCGTCGAGGACCACTTGCTCGCAGAAGGGACACGCAGCAAACGAGTTTTTCAAAACTACAAAATGCACCTCGAATTCCGCACACCATTCATGCCCACCGCTCGTGGAATGCACCGGGGGAACAGCGGCGTCTACCTGCAGGAACTGTGGGAGATCCAGGTAGTCGATTCGTTCGGCTGGACAACCGAGAACCGAAAGTACGAGCGGCTTTCGCACGTCGGACGCTGTGGTGGAATCCACGAACTCGTGATGCCGACAGTCAACATGTGCCTGCCACCACTTGCCTGGCAGACCTTCGACATAGTCCACACGGCAGCCAAGGTCGACGACAATGGCGTGCAGGCACACCCCGCCGTCCTGAGCGTCCGACACAATGGTGTCCTGGTCCACGACCGGTACATCGTCCCTCCCACTCCCGCCTCCTCCAAAACACTTTCCAACCGAAACCATCTTCCCGGACGCCTGCGTCTGCAAAACCACGGCAACCCGGTGCGATTCCGTAACATCTGGGTCGTGGAGAAATAACAATGGCTGAACCTGTCGGAGAATTCTCGGATCGCGTCGTCGTGGTCACCGGTGCCTCGCAGGGCATCGGTGCCGCCACAGCCCTGGCATTCGCCCGTGCCGGCGCCACCGTCGTCGCCGGATGCCCTGCTCATGACGCAGAGGCTCATCGCCAGGCGGTCGCCAATTGGAGAGAAGAGGCGGGACTCCCCGCCGAACGTGTCGCCCCTGTCACAGCCGACGTGTCACAGGCCGAGGAGGTTGCCGAGTTCTACGACACCGTGCAAAAACATTTCGGCCAGGTTGACGTCCTGGTCAACAACGCCGGCATCAATCGTGATCACACCCTGGCCAAGATGACCGACGAGGAATGGCGAGCTGTGATCGCCGTCAATCTCGACGGAACATTCTTCAACTGCCGCGGAGTCTTGCCACTGATCACCGACGGCGGACGGATCATCAACATCTCTTCAATGGTCGCACAAACAGGCAATTTCGGGGTCGCCAACTACGCGGCCAGCAAGGCGGGGATCCTGGGGCTGACCAAGAGCCTGGCCCTGGAACTCGCACCTCGCCGGATAACGGTCAATGCAGTCTGCCCGGGATTCATAGACACCGACATGACCCGGTCGATCCCCGGCGAGATACTCCAAGAGTACCTCAATCGGATCCCACTGGGCCGCTACGGAACTCCCGAGGACGTCGCTGCCACCGTGCTGTTCCTGGCTTCACCCGGGGCAGGTTACCTGACCGGCCAGAGCCTGGGAGTCAACGGCGGACTCTACACGGGCGACTGAGGCTGGCACGGGCAAACATGGAGGCTAACCTGCTCGGTGGATTGCCACCAAATCACTCAGCAACGCCATCCCGGTGGCTTCCTTCCCGGCACCGGCCCCCACAATGGTGACCGGACCAACCAGGTCGCTTTCCAGTGTCACCGCGTTGGTCACCCCCCCCACCGACGACAGCGGATCGTCCATTGGCAATTCCACCGGCGCGACCGAAGCGACCACGTCGCCGCCCACCCGTTCCACCTGGCCAATCAGTTTCCAACGCCCACCTCGACCGGGTGCCGACGACACCGAACCGGCATCCAGGCCGGTGATTCCCTCGCGAACCACCTGGCTCACGCTCAAGTCGGCTCCCATCACCACATTGGCCAGGATCACCACCTTGGCCACGACGTCATACCCCTCGACGTCCGCAGTCGGATCCGCCTCGGCATACCCCAACTCCTGGGCCGTCAACAAGGCCTCGTCGTAGGGACGGCCCTGTTCCATTTCCGAGAGAATGTAATTCGTCGTGCCGTTGAGAATTCCACGAATCCGGGCAAATTCGCACCCCGCCAAAGACTCCGTCGCCGTCGAAAGAACCGGCGTGCCACTCATCACCGTCCCTTCAAATCGAAACTGAAGGCCACGCGAACTGGCCATTTGCGACAGGTCTCGCCAAGCCAGGGCCACGGGCCCCTTGTTGGTCGTCACCACATGTGCCCCCGCCTCGAGCGCCGCCTGGCAATGCGACAACGCCGGCTCGCCCGTCTCGATGTTCGTCAGCGTGACTTCCACCATCGCGTCGGAACCGCACTTGCGGATGGTCTCCAGGCTGTCCCACTCGCACGCGTTGTCGGAATATCCGGTTAGGGCACCGGGTTCGGATCCATTCCGACCAATCAGAGCCAGGACCCGGTCGAGATCCAGCCCGTCCGGGTCATAGCAACTGCCGTGAAACACATCAGACACGGCAACCACGATCGGTTCATAATCGAACTGGTCTCTCAGCACACCTCGCTTGTCCTGCAAGATTTCCACAAGGCCGCGACCGACCGTTCCAAAACCAATCAGGCAGAGTTTTTGTGACACGTCGAAGTCCTGCTGTAGAGTCGAGCTGGCAACAAGCAGAATACTCGATAGGTGTTCCGGTGGGCAGGGTTCCAAACAACAGGTCCGGAACCCGGCCGCGAACCCACCATTGCACTACGATTCCACGAACATTCAGTTACAAGTGTTAGTCAGGACCCTCGTTTTGTCGCGTGAGCCAGGATGTTTCACACCTTCCGCCATCTCTCCGCCCTGCTGCTATCACCATGCCTGGTCATGGCGGCCGACGCGGAACCCACCCACTGGGCACTGAAACCAGTCACGCGTCCGGTCGTCCCCGCAGTCAACACCAACGGATGGGCCCGCAACCCGATCGACGCCTTCATCTGGCGGAGATTACGCAAAGCTGGCCTCACCCCATCGCCCGGGGCCGACCGTCACACGCTGATCCGGCGAGGATCGTTTGACCTACTCGGATTGCCTCCGGCTCACAAACGGCCACGCGACACATCCTCGTCGAACCGCAGCCGCTGGGCATCTGTGGTCGATCGCCTGCTGTCCAGTCCGCATTACGGTGAACGTTGGGGCCGACACTGGCTGGACGTTGCCCGCTACGCCGACACCAAGGGGTATGTGTTCTTCGAAGACCGCAGCTTCCCGTGGGCCTGGACCTACCGAGACTACGTCGTGCGGTCCTTCAACGACGACCTCCCCTACAACCGTTTCGTCCTGGAACAACTTGCCGCAGATCAACTCGACCTGGACAGCCGACCCGCATCTCGCGCCGCGATGGGTTTCCTGACACTGAGCCCCCGGTTCATGAACAACCTGCACGACCAGATCGATGATCAAATCGACGTGGTCACCCGTGGCTTGCTCGGCCTGACGGTAACCTGCGCGCGTTGCCACGACCACAAGTACGACCCGATTCCCCAGGCCGACTACTACTCACTTTACGGGGTCTTTCGCAGCTCGTCGGAACCTCTCGTCCCACCCGAATTGTCACGGCCCGCCAACACCGAACAACAACGCAAGTTCCAGGCCGAACTCGAAAAGCGGTCCAAGGCGATTCGTCAGTTCATCATCAAGACGCACGCCGACATGCAAGTGGCCGCCCGGAAACGAGCTGCCGAATACTTGCTTCAGGCTCAGAGAACGCTCGCTCAACCGCCCACCGACAACTTCATGTTGCTGACCGAAGCCGGCGGACTGAATCCCTCGATCGTGCTGAAATGGAGAGTCTACCTCGAAGAACTCGAAGCCGCGTCGCTGGTCGAAAACACCCGCAACCCTGTCTGGGGGGCCTGGCACGAACTGGCCCGGCTCGATGACGGCGCCCCCGAATCTTACGCCCAGGCTCTCCCCGCCCTGCTTGAACGTCTCACAACCACCCCAGCCTCATCTCCGCCCACCAACCCTCTCGTACTGGCAGCACTCAAGGCCAATCCTCCCGGCTCTTTGGATGCTGCCGCCGCCGTTTACGGAGAAGTGCTGTCGTCCGTCGAAGCCCAATGGCAGGCGGTGACCAGCGACGCCGTCAAAAAGGGATCCCCGCCACCTGTCGGCTTCAAGGATCCCGCACGCGAAGAACTCCGGCTCATCTTCCACGCCCCAGACGCTCCGGCCAACATCCCAAGACTCTTTGGCTGGGGCGCCCTGGCCCTGCTCCCGGACCGGCCGGCCCAGGGGGTGTACAAGAAGCTCCGCAAGGAACTCGAGACCTGGTTGATCAAGGGCAACGACGCACCGCCCCGCGCCATGACACTGGCCGAAGACGACTCGCCATTCCAGCCCAGGGTCTTTCAGCGGGGCAACCCCAATCGACTGGGTGACCCGGTGCCTCGCCAACTCCCCGCAGCCATCGCCTCCGGCCCCCGGACTCCATTCCAACTTCGGAGTGGCCGACTGGAACTGGCTCGCGAGATTGCCGCACCAACAAACCCGCTGACCTCACGTGTCCTGGTCAACCGCATCTGGCTACACCATTTCGGCGACGGCCTTGTGCGGACTCCCAGTGATTTTGGTACGCGAGGAGCCCCCCCCACGCACCCCGAGCTACTCGACTACCTCGCCGACTGGTTTTCTACGGACGCGGGCTGGTCAATCAAGGCGCTGCACCGTTTGATCATGACTTCGGCCACCTACAGGCAGCGTAGCGACCACCGCCCCTCCGCCTTTGCCACGGATCCAGAAAACCGTTTGCTCTGGCGAATGTCCCGCCGCCGTCTCGGATTTGAAGCAATGCGAGACTCCCAACTCTCTTATGCCAACAGCCTCGATTCACAGATTGGCGGCACGCCCCTGGGCAACATGTTCACCGGCGGCGGGCTGTCAACACGGCGTTCCATTTACGGCCACATTGACCGCATGAACCCCGCCTCGCTGCTTCGGACTTTTGACGTCCCCAGCCCGCAGGCCAGTTGCGGTCGCCGAGACGAAACCACCGTCGCCCCGCAAGCATTGCACATGATGAATCACGCGACCCTGCACGAACTCGCCGCCAGGCTCGCCGCCAGGACCTCGGGAACAGGCCCCCAGAGAACCGAGGCCCTGTTCCGCATTGTCCTGTCCCGCCCTCCTGAAGCAGCCGAACTCTCTGCAATCCTCGACTTTGTCGCGAAGTTCGATGGCACCCCCATCGATTCGTGGATCGCCGTCTCGCACGCGCTGCTGATGTCCAACGAAGCCCAGTTCATTGACTGACCCCCCACACCCGACCATGGCAACACCGACGCCCCCTCCTGGCCCAGCCCACCCGCTGTCGCGACGAGCCTTGCTCGAACGCGCTGGCACCGGAATGGGCATGCTTGGCCTGGCCACCGTACTCCAACAGGCCGGCGAACTGGGTGCACAACCACCTGTCATCCCACCATCCACCGACCGATCCACTCACCCCCTCGCCCCACGCCCTCCGCACTTCCCCGGGTCAGCATCCAGGGTCGTCCATCTGTTCATGAACGGTGGTCCATCACAGGTCGACACATTTGACCCCAAACCCGAACTCACCAAGCGGCATGGCCAACCGCTCCCCACTCGCAACCTGAGAACCGAACGCAAGACCGGCGCCGCGATGGGCTCCCCCTTCCGTTTCCGGCCCCGCGGCGACTCCGGATTGCCCGTCAGCGAATTATTCACAAAGACTGCCGCCCACATCGACGACATGTGCATCATCCGATCCATGCAAGCCGATGTGCCAAACCACGAACCCTCCCTGATGCTCATGAACTGCGGCGACGCGAGGCTGCCCCGGCCCAGCCTCGGTTCCTGGCTCACCTATGGACTCGGATCGGAAAACCAGGACCTGCCCGGATTCCTGGTACTTTGCCCGGGTGGATACCCCATCTTCGAGACTCGCAACTGGCGAAGTGCCTTCCTACCCGGCGCCTACCAGGGCACCCACATTGACACCAAGCAGACTGACGTCCGCAAACTGATTGCCAACATCTCCAATTCCCGTTTCTCATCCAGGGGACAACGCCAACAGATCGATCTGCTCGGACGACTCAACCGCCTGCACCGGGACCGTCGCGAGGGTGACGGGCGACTGGATGCGCGGCTGCAAAGTTTCGAACTCGCTTTTCGAATGCAAACGGCGGGGACCGACGCATTCGACATTTCCCGTGAACCAAAACACATCCAGCAACTCTATGGCGACACTCTGCACGGCCGACAGATGCTGATCACGCGACGATTGATCGAACGTGGAGTCCGTTGTGTCCAGGTCTGGACAGGCGCGGGCCAACCCTGGGACAACCACAATCAACTCGAAAAGAATCATGGCAAACTGGCTGGGGACTGGGACCAACCCATCGCAGCCTTCCTGACCGACCTCAAGCAGCGGGGCCTGTTCGATTCCACCCTGGTCTTGTGGGGGGGCGAATTCGGCCGGACACCGGTCGCCGAATTCCCAGCTCTAAACGGACGAGACCACAACCACTATGGATTCACCTGCTGGCTGGCCGGAGGGGGCGTGCGGGGCGGCCAGGCCTATGGTGCCACGGACGATTTCGGGTTCCGTGCCGTCGAAAACCCGGTCCACGTCCACGACTTGCATGCCACCATGTTGCACCTGCTGGGGTTTGACCACGAGCGGCTGACCTACAGATTTGCCGGCCGAGACTTCAGGCTCACCGATGTCCACGGCGACGTGGTTCGGCAATTGATCGCGTAGCAGCAGTCCGACTCACGCCCCACGACGGGCACCGCGTCAAACGTCACATGCAGTGACAGCCTGCTGCAACCCCTTCCACGGGTCACCGGTCGGGATAAATTCCTGGCCGACGTAACCTGTGTATCCGCCCGCGAGCAATGCCCGCATGATCGGTGGATAGTTGATCTCCTGCCGATCGTCCAATTCACCACGGCCCGGATTGCCCGCCGTGTGAACATGAGCAATCGCATCCTTCAACTGGCCAATCCGACGAATCACGTCTCCGTCCATGATCTGCACGTGGTAAATGTCAAAGAGCAATTTCAGACTCGGTGACCCCACCCGGTTGATGATCTCCATCACGTAATCGACGTGATCTCCCTGGTAACCGGGATGCCCCTTCATCGGATGGCTGGTGTCGCGGGTATTCAACATCTCCAGCGCGAGTGTCACTTTCTTCTTCTCTGCGTAGCCCACGATCTGCTTGTAACCAGCCACACAATTCCGAACCCCGTCTTCCCGGGAAATCTGGGGGCTCTTCTTGTCATCAGGATCGACTGCCGAATAGCCCGTAAAACTGATCACGCACGGAGTGCCAAACTCCGACGCCGCATCAATCGACTTCCTGGTGGCTGCAATCACCTGGTCGTGAAACTTCGGATTGTTGAAGCCGCGAACAAAGGGCGGCCCCTCTCCCATATCGATCCCCGCAAGGGCACAGGCCAGCCCATGCTTCCGAAGCACCGGCCACTCCGATGGCGGGCACAACTCCACGCTGGCACAGCCCAGCTTGGTCGCAACCTCACACATCTCGCTGGTCGACCACGTTGAACTGAAACACCAGTGAACAATCGACTGACGAATCCGCCTCTTCCGGTCGCCAGCACGCGCCGAAACCGAGACGGAGGAGGAGGCCCCCAATGCGACGCCACTACCGGCCGCCTTCAACACGTCACGTCGACTCATTTTATCGCCACTCTCCATCGTCCAACTCCACTGGGGACAATTCTCTCAGTCACCGACGGTCGCGCAAAACGTGATAGCCGTCAGGGCATACACCGCGGCAACACGAACCAGTTCCGCCACGGGACATTCTTCATTGACCGTGTGTGCTCCCAGCGCGGCCGGGCCGTGAGTGATAGCGGGAACGCCGCCGGCGGCAACGAACGCATTGCCATCGTCAACAAAGGGTTTGGACCCAAACGGCAATTCAGCCCCGGCCGTCCCACTGACAGCCGCCTGGAACGATTGGACCAACTGATCATCTTCCGCAATCTCGTACGCATCTCGTGACACCCGAAAATCCGCATCAACACGGGTCCCAGTCTCGTCGGCCACCGAGGCGAGAATCCTTTCGAATTGCTCTCGCACTGCTTCAATCGTCGTCCCCGGCAACCATCGCCGGGTCCCTTCGACCATCAACTGCGTTGGCGACTGGTTGAACATCTCGCCGGAATGCACCTGGCCGACAAACAGGCTTTCACGCCCCGCCAGGGGGTGCACCAGTTTTTCCAACTCAGCGTCCAGAGCCGTAAAGCGATCAATGAGCTTCGCTCCGGCGGCAATCACGCTGGGCTGATCGATCCCTCCCAGGACTTCGTGGCACGGCTCTCCGTCGCGCGTCACCCGCACTTGAAACATCGCCTGCCCCCGCCCCACCACGGGGCAATTGTGGCAGTGGTATTCGGGCAACAGGACCGCATCACCAACGTACCCCTCCGCGATCAACGAATTGACCTGCGAACCATCCCCCCAGGGGACCTCGTGGAGGTCGTGAGCCGTCAACATCACTCCGCCAGCCGGCAACAGGTCTCCGTCACGCAACACTCGCATCGCCTCGACCGCAGCAGCAACACCGCCCTTCATGTCCGACACACCGCTGCCATACATGACTCCGCCCTCAATGCGCGGCGGCACGAACGGCAAGTGAACCGTGTCGAGGTGACCGTTGAATTGCAACACACGTCCGGGCCGTCCCGTGTCGAACCGGGCGACAACCGCCGGCGCCGCCTCATATCCGGCCACCGGGCGTTCCACGTCGAAACCCGCTTCGGAAAGGATACTCGCCAACCGGTCAGCCACCTCACCGGCCGACCTCGTTGGACTGGGGGTCCCCACAAGCGCAGTGGCTGTGTCCAACAGCCTGGACTCATCGACGGTTTCCCGGACCTGGGAAACCACGGTTTCATTCAGCATCACAGACATGGGGAAGGGGTCCTGATTACGACCGACGGAATTGCTGTTCGCGGATTATGCGACATTCCACCGCGCTTGTCGTCATTGGAAACCGATTGGCCTTTGAGCAGGCGTCGCCCCCCACCCCTCGAACCGGCCGTCTCGGCCCGAACCCCGGACTTTCAAGAGAACAGGACCACTTGCTGGAAACGTTCTCCCGAGTCGTCAGAATAGCAGCGTCAGACTGGGGCAAAAACTTGCAAGACTTGTATCTCGGAATTGCGCTGATGGCACTGCTGTCAGTCGGCACCTTCGTGCTGGGCATTGGACTGGCACGCGGCCACCATTGGATCGGCAACGGCCTGGCCATCGCGACCGTGCTACTGACCATCCTCTATGTCCGCTTCTTCTGGGACGACATCCGTCTTGCCCGGCTCGTGCCCGTTTCCAACCTGATCATTGTCGGCAACGGCCTGCCGCTGATGTCGACGTTTCTGGCCGGAATCGTCTGGCGGAGAATTCGTCACTGGCGTCGCTTTGTTGGAGTAACCGCCCTTTGGATTGCCGGGCTTTACGCACTCGCCTCCCCGTTACTGGCACGCACCCCGGCCTGCAGCACCAACTGGGAGAACATTGACGATTTTGGGATGCGCGTTTGTATTCAAACCACACCGGCCACTTGCACGCCCGCCTGTGCAGCCACTCTGCTGGGACTCTATGGCATCGAAACGACCGAGTCCGAAATGGCCCGCCTGTGCCTGACCAGTAACAATGGAACCAACTGGGCCGGACTCTACCACGGCCTGAAAGCCAAGACCCGCAACACGCCCTGGGACGTCATGGTCCTGGCGGGTTCACTGAAGCAACTACGGGGCCCCGTCATCATCTCCGTCGGACTTCCCCACGACGTGGCCACCGATTCGTACTACCGCACAAAGTGGATCTGGAACCCCGGCGAGCAACATTCGGTAATCCTTCTCGGGACCAACTCAAAAGGACTCCTCCAGATCGTTGACCCGGCCCCTGAAATCCAGGGCGAGACTTGGTTCCCCCAGGACCTCGGCGTCTTGTGGCGAGGTCAGGGCATGGCGTTGGTCCGTCGCGGGTCCACACGCTAGCCGCCCGATGACAGCTTGACGCCATTCGGATACGATTGCCCGCAGTTGTTCGTACCGTGGGAACCCATCCATGCGCATCACCTGTCTCGTCCCGTTGCTGCTGACGCTGGCCGTCATTCCAACACCGCCCAGCCTGTTCTCGGCCCAGGACGCCCCGGCTTCTGACAAAACCAAAACACCCGACCAACAAACGCTCTCGGCCGAAGAACTCGCCAAGAAGGCAATGAAATCAATCGTGGTCGTCCAGTTTGCCGGCCGCGACGGACGCAACCGCGGACTGGGCACAGGTTTCATCATCGACGCGAGTGGCCTCATTGCCACCAACATGCATGTCATCGGAGAGGCCCGCCCGATCACGGTCACCACTTCCGATGGAAAAAAACACAAGGTCACAGCCATCCACGCCACCGAGCGAGCGATGGACCTGGCCATCCTCAAGATCGACGCACAGGGACTCGCCCCACTCACGTTGGCCGACTCGGACAAAATCCGCCAGGGCCAGCCAATTGTGGCCCTGGGCAATCCACTGGGACTGAAACTCAGCGTCGTTCGCGGCATTGTCTCTGGTTCTCGAGACATCGAGGGCAAACCAATGATCCAGTTGGCCGTTCCTATCGAGGAAGGCAACAGCGGCGGCCCGGCACTTGATGCCCAGGGCCGGGTGATTGGAATCCTGACAATGAAACACCGCTTCACTGACAACCTCGGCTTTGCCGTGGCAATCAACGCCCTGAAGCCCCTGATAAAAAAGCCCAATCCGATTCCAATCGATCGTTGGCTGACCATTGGCACCCTCGACAAAGCCGACTGGCGGATTCACCACGGAGCCCGCTGGCGGCAACGTGCCGGCCGGATTCATGTTGAAGATCCAGGGAGCGGTTTCGGCGGCCGCGCGCTGTGTTTCTCGCAACAACAAACCCCGGAAGGCACCTATGAAGTCCAGGCTCGAGTCAAGCTTCACGATGACGATGGAGCCGCCGGACTGATTTTTTGTGCCGATGGAGCAGATCAACATTACGGATTCTATCCCACCAGTGGCCAGATGCGTCTCACACGGTTTGACGGACCGACGGTCACCTCCTGGGCCATTCTCAAGACACTGCCAATCCCCACCTACCGACCGGGTGACTGGAACACGCTCAAGGTCCGCGTCACACCAGAAACCATTTCCTGTTATCTCAACGACAAATTGGTCATCGAAACCAACGACACTCGTTACCGAACACGGACCGTGGGACTGGCGAAATTCCGTCACACCCGCGCTGAATTCCGATCGTTCCGGGTCGCCAAGACATTACCGGCGACCGGACCGACTCAAAAAGCCATCGCCACCATTATCGACCTCGTCAAGAAACTCCCGGAGGAGGGCAATTTCTCCTCGGAACTGGTCAACAAGTTGGCCCCCCAGGGAGACTCCGCACCACAAGTCCTCAGAGACCGCGCCCGTTCGCTCGAAAAACAGGCCACCCGTCTTCGGGAATTGGCCGGCCAGGTACACCACAGCAGAGCCCTGCAAGAAATCCAAAAGGCACTCAACCACCCCGACGAGAAGATCGACCTCCTGCACGCCGCACTTCTAATCGCGTGGCTGGACAATGACGAAGTCGACGTGGACGCCTACAGGCAACTGTTCACCCGTATGGCCAAGACTCTCAAGGCCACGCTCCCCAAGGACGCGACGCCGACCCACAAATCCATTGCCCTCGACAAGTTCTTTTTCAATGTGCAGGGATTTCACGGAAGCCGGATCGACTACTACAGCAAGTCCAACAGCTACCTCAATGAGGTCATTGACGACCGTGAGGGGCTCCCAATCTCCTTGTCGGTCGTCTACATGGAACTTGGCCGTCGGATCGGATTGAACGTGGACGGTGTCGGCCTGCCCGGCCACTTCGTGGTGCGAGTGCCGACCGACAAGGAAGGCCAGGGGCGTTTGATCGACGTGTTCGACGGAGGCCGCACGATGCCGGCCACCGAAGCCGAACAACGAATCACCGAATCATTTCAGCAACCACCAACCGCCGACCAGCGGAAACAGGTCATCGCCGAATTCCTCAAGGCCGCCAAGCGCAAGGCCATCCTGGTCCGAATGCTCGGCAATCTCAGCGGCAGTGCCCGCCAACGATCCGACGAAGCGGCTGTCCGGCGTTACGCCGATGTGATCCTGACAGTCGACCCAAAAAACTGGACCCAGCGTGGCATGAGAATCCAGTTGTCACTGCGAAGTGGCCTGTACGATGCGGCACTGGCCGACATCGACTGGCTGCTCGAAAACCAGACCGACGTCATCGACGTCGATCAACTGCGAGCTTTGCGTCGCCAGGTTGAACAAGCCAGGGCATCGCAGCGCTAACGACTCAGCGCCATCCGCGCCACACGCCCGAATCGGCCAACCCCGCCTTCCGGGGCGACGTCGCCGATCATCACCGGCAACCACATGGGCCTGTCAACACGCTCGTCAGGCAACCGGTCGATCATGGGCAACTCGCCCGGCGCATTCTCCACACGCAACTGATCGGCCGGAGCCGGGTAAAGAAACAGCTTGCGGGACGACACGAGCTTGGCGAGCGTGGCAGCGAGTTCCTGCGGGATCCCGTACCACAGCACAATATTGGGATCGCTTCGCAGTGCCAGACCCTGCCCACCCTCGGTTTCAACGAACGGCTCGAAATCATCGACCAGTTCAGCGAACGCCACTTCGCCGCGACGACGCACATATTCCACCAGAGCGGCCGGAACCTGTCCGTGCTCGGCCAATGCCAACCACTCCGCGTCACCATCCTCCACCTCCGTGTCCGCTTCGAATTTCACCTCCTCGGTGTGGCCTTGTTCTTCCTCCAGCATCTGCACAACACGACTGTCCGGTGTCGCCGGACGGCAACGATCCCGCGCCCATTCGCGGAGTTCGAAAATCTGCTCCTCCATCGTCACCGACAAGGGAACAGTTTCCTCGCGAGAGTTCTCCAGATCTTTCTGCGTTAACACCCGCCCCTGGTTGTAACACTCCACCAGTGCTGTCACGACGATCTGTTCGATCTCCGCGCCGCTGTACCCCTCTGTTTGTCTGGCCAAGGCCTCCACGTCGTACTTGCCTGGTTTCCAGCCTCGCTTGGACAGGTGGATATCAAAAATTGGTTTCCGTTCATGAAAGTTGGGCAGGTTCACGAAAAACAACTCGTCGAACCGGCCACGCCGCAGCATTTCCGGGGGAAGTCGATGAATCGAATTGGCCGTGGCCACAACAAATACCTGCGAACGGTGCTCCTGCATCCAGGTCAGGAACCGACCAAGCATTCGGGTCATGGTCGTTTCCTGGGCCATTTCTCCGCTACCGGAAAACCCCTTGTCGATCTCGTCGATCCAAAGGACCGCCGGTGCGATCGTCTCCATCAAATTCAACACGTACCGCATGTTCTGTTCGGATTGTCCCTGGTCAGACGCCAACAGGTTCGACACATCCAGACGCACTAGCGGGAAGCTGAGAAGCTGGGCGATCGCCCGAGAAATCAACGATTTTCCACACCCCTGGACACCGAGCAGGAACACGCCCTTGGGAGTCGGCACTCCCTGTTCCTGGGCGCGGGTGCTGAACGCGTTGGCCCGTTGTCCGATCCACTCTTTCAGTCCTTCCAGGCCGCCCACATCGGCCAGCCCTTCTTCGAGATCGTGAAATTCCAGCAGATCCGACCCCTGCACCAGGTGCTTCTTTTCCGAAACAAGTTGCCGGAACATGTCGTCATCGACCTCATCCCGACCCAGCAGCGCGCGAGCCAGCGCCTTGCGTCCCTCGCGAGCCGTCAACCCGAGCACCGCCTTCAACAGGCGTTCCTCCGATGCCGGATCAAACTCAAGCGCAGCCTCGCCCAGTTCTCGACGATCCGACAGGACCTCGACCAACTGCTCTCGCATTTCCTCCAGCCCTGGCAAGGGCAGATCCATTGCCACAGCCTCGGTCTGCAATTCAACGGGGATCTGGCACACCGGCCCCACGAACAGCAATGTTTTTCCGTGTTCGGTCAGAGTCGGAACCAGGTCCCTCAATCGCCGTACGATCGCCGGATCATCCAGAAACGGATGAAAGTCTTTCATCAGGAACACGTGGTTGGGCGGATAGGCCGTGACCTCGTCCAAAAAAGCAGCCGGATCATCCAGAGTTGTGTCACTCGAAACAGAGGGTTGCCAGCCGGACGTCGACGACCAGGTCACCAGCCCTCGTTCGATTTCCAACGCCAACTCCGACAACTCGCTCTCCCAACGATCTTCCTCCCACGTCTTGAGAAACAACATCGTGTATCGCGAAAGGACGCGTGAACGGAGTGTGTCGAGAGCTTCTGAAGTGCTCATTGCTCCTCCTCCGGTTTTCCCTTTTTCTCGGGAAGCCGCCCCCGTTTCGCAGCACGACCGCCAGTTTCTTCCTTCAATTTCTCGATCAGAGTCTGCAGTTCCTGAAGAAACTTTGTCTTATTGCGACGCCAACCGGTGAAATCGGCCAAAACTCGACCTGCGACTTCACTCGCGTCCGGATGCTCCCAACTGCCACTAAACAGAAACCCGTCAAGATTAAGTGGCCACATCAACGTCACCGCCCGCCCTGTCTCTTGCCTGACCACCTCCTCGCGGCGTTTGACCGAATCGATCAACGAACTCATCCATTCGGACGCCAGGGTCGACCTGGTAGCACAAAGCAGAACTCGGTCCCACACACGGAAACCACGAGGGGCAATCTGTCCCGTCACGCCATTGTCGTCGACGGCACCGCGTGGATCCAACCAGCAACGGACGCCGTATTTCTGAAGCGTGTTGTGCAACCGTTCGGCGAATGACTCTTCCTTGGAACTGTAGACGATAAAAAACGAATCCGACGCGGTCGGCGGTTCGTCCTGTCCGTCATGCATCTCGACCCAGTCCTGCCTCACTCCGTTTCCTCGAAGGAACGCCGCGGCCACTCGTCCCCCGGACCGTTCGAGAGTATCCAGGCCAATCGACCCCGGCCCCAGGTGCGTCATTGAACCCAGCCCTGTCACGCGTGACAGGTCCACGTCGTTCCAGATCAACCAACCGCAGCGAACACCCTCGAAGTTGGACCGGTCCAGATCAGCGTGCGAAAAGTTAACGTTCAGCAATTCGGCCCCTGCAAGATCCGTCTCTCGCAAATCGGCATCATAAAAACTCGCCTCGCTGAGAACCGAACCCGAGAGATCTGCTCCCTGGAGGACCGATCTCGAAAAATTGGTGTTCTCCCCGCGCAGAGTTTTCAACGTCGCCCGAAACAACCGGGCCCCTGCAAAATTCCCGCGACTGACCTCTGCACCCGAGAGATCCGCGCGAGTCAAATCGACTCCCGAGAAATTGCCCCCCGTCAATCGCGAACGGACCAGCTTCGCCCCGACCATCTGGCTCCGCCTGAGATTCACTCCCGCAAGATCGATCTCCGAAAGATCCGCGTCGACCAGGTCCAGCACGACGTCCGGATTGTCTCGACGCCACACCGCCACGGCCTTCCGTCCCTGGCGGACGAGGTCGACAAGTTGCTGGTCGGCCATTGCGAGTTTCTTTTCGAAAAGGGATTGGCCCCATTCTCCATGGCGACGGCAAACTGCACAAGCAGCAGATCCCCGACCAACCCTTTTGCGATGGAAACGGGTTCGATTTGGTGCCTCGTCGACAGGCTGCTAAACTTGGCACATGCCTTCACGCCCCACACCGTGGCCAGTTCCTTCACCGACCTGGCTGGTTGCAACCTTGATGATCCTGGGCGTGATGTTTGCCGGAACTCGCTCACCCGGTTCCGAGCCGCTTTCTGGCAGCGACACCTGGTGGTCCCTGCGGCCGTTGAAATCTCCCGGCGTACCGGTCACGACAAATCGCGACTGGTTGAAAACGCCCGTAGATGCCTTCATTTCCCGTGCACACAGCCAACACGGCCTGAAGCCATCACCTCGAACCGATCGCCGCTCCCTGATCCGCCGGGTGACCATCGACGTCACAGGGTTGCCCCCCACTCCTGAACAGGTCGCCGCCTTCCTCGCTGACCGATCTCCCGACGCTTACGGCAAACTCGTCGAACGATTGCTTCACAGCCCCCGGTATGGCGAACGCTGGGCCCGGCACTGGCTCGACGTTGTGCACTACGGCGACACGCACGGTTACGACAAGGACAAGCCCCGACCCAACGCCTGGCCATTTCGCGATTACGTTGTCCGGGCATTGAACGACGACAAACCCTTCACCCGGTTCGTTCTCGAACAGGTCGCCGGCGACGTGCTGTTCGGCGACACGGTTGACGGGATCGTTGCCACCGGGCTGTTGTCGGCCGGCCCATGGGACTACATCGGTCACGCCGAAGTCCCCGAATCGAAACTCGACGGGCAGGTCGCCCGCAACCTTGACCGCGATGACATGGTCCGAACGGTGATCAATTCTTTCACCAGCCTGACGGTGCAATGTGCCCGTTGCCATGACCACAAGTTTGACGATGTCACCATGGAGGACTACTACAGCCTCCAGGCAGTGTTTGCTGCCATCGACCGGGCCGACCGTCCCTACGACCCGGACCCAACCGCAGCGGCACGCCGCGCCAGCTTGAAAGATCAACGCCGACGTGTCGAATTGCGACTCCAAGCTCTCCAGGCAACACTTGCAGGCCGTGGAGACGCCACGTTGACCAGGGTCCGCAAACAACTCGACGAACTCGGTCGAACCTCCCCGCGGCGACCGGAATTCGGGTACCACAGTGCCATCGCCGCAAAACAGAACACGACGAAATGGGTCCAGGTCGACCTGGGAACCAGCCGGCCACTGGCCCATGTCCTGATCGTCGGCTGCCATGACGACTTCAACAACATCGGTGCCGGCTTCGGATTCCCACTTCGTTTTCGCGTCGAGGTCTCTGATGACGCCACCTTCAAAACGGGTGTCACCCCATTGGCCAACCACGCGAACGCCGACCACGACAACCCGGGCACACGCCCGTTGGCGTTTCCCGCAGGGGGCCGACGTGCTCGCTACATCCGCGTCACAGCCACGAAGCTTGCCCCCCGCCTAAACGACTACATTTTTGCGCTCGCCGAACTCGCGGCGATCGGCCCCAACCAAAACAACCTCGCGGCTGGCAGTTCCGTCACCTCACTCGACTCGATTGAAGCCCCCACCCGATGGAGCCGCCGCAACCTGGTGGACGGCCACTACGACCGGGTGCAACTGACCCCCGGCATCCTTGCCCAACTGGTCGTCCTCAACACCACCTGGTCCCGACTGCGCACCAAGTTGCTGACACCGGCTTACCGAGCAAAACGGGCAGCGATCGACAAGGAATTCGCCGAGATCACCGCCCGGGCAGCCCGCATACCAAAGCCCGCCATGGTCTACACAGGCACCGTCCACTCCGGCAGTGGAGCGTTCCGCGGAACCGGCCACGACAAAGGGCGGCCACGTCCGATCCACCTGCTGACCCGTGGTGACATTCGCCATCGCGGACCGCTGATGTCACCGGGAACTGCCGACCTGGGCCACGATCTCCCAACACGTTTCAACCTTCCGCCAAATCATCGTGAAGGGGACCGCCGTGTCGCACTCGCCCGCTGGCTGACTGACCCACGCAACCCGCTGACCTGGCGATCGATGGCCAACCGGATCTGGCAACACCACTTCGGCCGCCCCCTGGTCACCACGCCAAACGACTTCGGACGCATGGGCGAGGAACCGTCCCACCCCCGATTGCTCGACTGGCTCGCCAGCCGACTCCGCGACGGCAATGGATCATTCAAGGATCTGCATCGCCAGATATTGCTGAGTGCCACCTACCAGCAAACGTCATCCCACCGCGGCCCGGCCAGCACGATTGACGCCGACAACCGCTTGCTGTGGCGAATGAATCGAAGGCGGATCGAGGCCGAAGTCGTCCGTGACGCGGTGCTCGCGGTAGCCGGCCGTCTCGACGGCCGGATGTATGGCCCCGGCTTCCAGGACTTCGTGATTGAAAAACCACAGCACTCACCGCACTACCAGTACCACAAGCACGACCACAACGACCCCCGCACCCATCGTCGCAGCGTGTACCGATTTCTGGTCCGCAGCCAACAGCAACCCTTCATGACGGTCCTCGACTGCGCCGACCCATCACGAATGGTGGCCCGCAGGGACGAGACCATCTCTCCCCTGCAAGCCCTCGCCATGCTCAACAACCATTTCATGACCACGATGGCTGAACATTTTGCCCGGCGGATCCACTCCGTTTCCAACGACCCGGCCGAGCAGATCCGAGCGGCCATTCCCTTGGCACTGGCCCGCCCCGCCCGAGCCGACGAGGTGAAACTGCTGTCCGCCTACTCACGCCGACACGGATTGCCAAACGCCTGTCGTTTGATCCTCAACCTCAACGAATTCGTTTTCGTCGAATGACCACCTCTCACCCAACACCATTCGCCCACTCGCCAGCCAACGGCCCGTCTCGTCGAGACTTCCTCTGGCAATCCGGCGGCGGCCTGGGCGGCATCGCCTTGTCTCACCTGCTGGGCAAACAAAGCCTCGTCGCTGCCGGCGACTCCGGAGTACTCTCGGGCCAACTGCACCACCGCCCGCGGGCCAAACGCGTGATCCAACTCTTCATGGCCGGAGCCGCCAGCCATGTCGACCTCTTCGACCACAAGCCGGCCCTGGAAAAGCACCACGGCAAATCCTCGGAATTCGGCGAACCCGTCGAGGCGTTTCAGAACGGGCTGGGCCCCTGGATGAAGTCGCCGTTCGCCTTCCAGCCGTACGGCGAGTGCGGCAAGATGCTCAGCCACCCGGTCAGGGCCCTCGGTCGCGTGGCCGACGAGATGGCCTTCATTCATTCCATGGTCGGCAAAACCGGAGTGCACAGCCAGGCCACCCTGTTGCAAGCCACCGGATTCCAACGCCCCGGCTTCCCCGGGGCCGGGGCCTGGGTCAGTTACGCGCTGGGCTCCGAGGCCGACAACCTCCCCAGTTTCGTGGTGCTCCCCGATCACCGGGGCTTCGCCTCCAACGGTCCCAAGAACTGGGACACGGCTTTCCTACCGGCACAACACCAGGGAACCATCATCCGGCCCGGTCTCCCCAACCCCATTTCTGACCTCCGCGCCGACCGCAACAGCTTCGTCACCGACCAGGGAGATCGCGAGGGACTCCAACTGCTTCGAACGCTCAATCGTCAACACCAGCAGGGCAATCAAAGCGACTCTCGGCTTGAAGCCCGGATCCGCAGTTATGAGTTGGCCGCCCAACTCCAACTGGCCGCTCCCGAAGCACTCGAGATCAAGGGCGAACCTCGCCATGTGCTGAAACTCTATGGGCTGGACGACCAACCCGATTCGTTCCCCTCGCAGATCAATGTTCCAGAAGAAATCAATTACTTTGGTCGCAAGTGCCTGGTGGCGCGTCGTTTGCTCGAACGGGGCGTCCGATTCGTACAAATCTGGTCCGGTTGCGACAACGGGTTCCCACGACGCAACTGGGATTCGCATGAAGATATCGCCCGGGATCACGGCCCCTTGGCCGAGGGCATGGCCGTGGGGACCGCGGGCCTGATCGCAGATCTCAAGCAACGCGGCCTTTTAGACGACACCATCATCCTGTGGACAACCGAGTTTGGCCGGATGCCCTCGACACAGGGAACAAAGGGGCGCGACCACAACCCCTACGTCTTCACAAACTGGCTTGCCGGAGGCGGCATCAAGGGCGGCACCACATACGGTCCCAGCGACCAATGGGGCTACAAGCCTGCCGATCGCACCAATCCGACGCATGTCTACGACGTACACGCCACGATCCTGCATTTACTCGGCATCGACCACGAACAACTCACTGTCCGCCACAACGGCATCGATCGCCGGCTCACCGACGTGCATGGGCACGTCATCAGCGACATCCTGGCCTAACCTCAGCATTCAGACACCATGCCGAACCTCACCGCCACGTTTTCTGTCGGTCAGATCACCAGCCTGGTCGCGATGGCCGTGCTGACAGCATCCTCGGCAACGGCTGCTCCTCCCACAGCTTCACCTGTGGATTTCAACCGCGACATCCGTTCGATTCTGTCGCTGCATTGCCTGAAGTGTCACGGACGCGACCAGGAAAACCGACAAGCCGGGCTCCGACTCGACCTGCGAGACTCGAGCACCGCCACGCTCGAAAGCGGACGGATTGCGATTGTCCCGGGCCAACCCGCCAAGAGCACACTCGTCGACCGAATCACCAGTCGCGACGCGGACCTCAGAATGCCCCCGGCCGATGAAGGAAATCCGCTTTCGAGCCAACAGATCGCGACACTCTCGGCCTGGATCGGGGAGGGCGCCCACTACGCCCGGCACTGGTCGTTCATCCCTCCCACCCCTCCCACGCTCCCGAACACTCCCAGCCAAGATGCGATCTCCAACCCCATCGACAGATTCATCCAGGCCCGGCTACCACAACACGGCCTGAAACCGGCACCACTGGCCGACCGCGAGACCCTGGCGAGACGCCTGAGCCTCGACCTCAGAGGGTTGCCAGCCAGCACGGATGAAATCGACCGCTTTGTGTCCGATCGCTCACCGGGAGCCTGGGACCGGTTGATCGACCGATTCCTGGCCGACCCAGCCTACGGGGAACGTTGGGCGAGGGTGTGGCTGGACATGGCGCGTTACGCCGACTCGCGAGGGTATGGATCCGACCCCTTGCGGCCCAACGCGTGGAGATTCCGCACGTGGGTGATCGACGCCTTCAACAACAACCAACCGTTTGATCAATTTACCGTCGACCAACTGGCTGGCGACCTCCGGACCGGCGCCACTCTTGAACAGAAAATCGCGACAGCCTTCCACCGAAACACCATGACCAACACCGAGGGAGGGACCGACGACGAGGAATTCCGTGTCGCCGCTGTGAAGGATCGGGTCGACACGACGCTGCAGGTCTGGATGGGGCTCACCATGGGCTGCGCAAAGTGCCATGACCACAAGTACGACCCAATCACGCAGGAGGAGTACTACCGCTTCTACGACATGTTCAACCAGTCGGCCGATTCGGACCGCGGTGACGAGGCCCCGGTCATCGAAGCCCCCACCCCCCAAATGCAACGCGACGTCGCGGGACTCGACGCCCGAATTGCCGAATTGGAAACCCGCCGCGCCGCGCTCGCTCCGCAAATCGCGGCCGAAAAGAAAAAAGCCGCCACCCGGCCTGTCACCGGGCGTTTTGTCCGCATCGAGTTGCCCGGCAAAACCAAGCACCTCTCTTTAGCTGAGGTCCAGGTCTTTTCCGTCCCCAGGACTCCCACCGACAAACCGAACAACCTTGCCCTGAAAAAGCCCGCCAGCCAATCCAGCACGGCCTTTGACGGCCCAGCACAACTGGCCGTCGACGGCAACACGAACGGCCAATACTTCGAGTCCAAGTCCACCACCCACACCGAAGGCCAAGACAACCCCTGGTGGGAAGTCGACCTGGGTTCGGACGTACAAGTGGGCCTGGTGCACATCCACAACCGCACCGACTCGGGACTGTTCTCACGGCAGGTCGGCCTGGTCGTTCGACTGCTCGACTCCAAGCGACGCACCGTCTGGGAAGACACCCTGAAGGCCAAGCCCACGGCAAGCCACCAGCACCGTACCAGCCGTCCCGGACCGATAGCCGAAGAGGCTGCAAAACTGACCGACCGGATTGCGACGCTCAAGAAGGGTCGCCCGAAATTCCCGACGCTCCCGGTGATGCAAGACCTTCCCAACGACAAGCACCGCGACACGCACATAATGATTCGAGGCAGCTTTCTTCAAAAAGGGAAGAAGGTCACAGCCGAGTTTCCAACCGGTTTCCACCCGGCCGGCAAACAACTGCCACGTTCTCGACTCGGCGTTGCCGACTGGATCATCGATCCCGGCAACCCGTTGACGGCACGCGTGGCTGCCAACAGGTTCTGGAGCCACCTCTTTGGCCGAGGCCTGGTCGTCACCGAAGAAGACTTTGGCACACAGGGCGAACCGCCCAGCCACCCGTTGCTTCTGGACTGGCTGGCCACGGAATTCATTCGATCCGGATGGGACGTCAAAGGCCTGCTGCGAACCATCGTCTCATCCCACACCTACCAGCAGTCGGCACGCGTCGCGCCACGATCCCTCGAGGCCGATCCGACCAACCGTTGGCTGGCGCGGGCCCCACGCTTCCGTCTCGCGGCCGAGACAATCCGTGACCAGGGGCTCGCAATTTCCGGGCTCCTCGACCGGCGAATGGGAGGAGCCAGTGTCTACCCATTCCAGCCGCCCGGACTCTGGCAGGCGGCCTTCAACGGTCAACGCAAATGGCCCACCAGCATGGGATCTCAAAAACACCGCCGTGGCCTTTACACCTTCTGGCGACGCACCGTGCCCTATCCGTCGATGGCCACCTTCGACGCGCCGAGCCGAGAAATTTGCATGCCCCGCCGCATTCGCACCAACACTCCGCTCCAGGCGTTTGTCACGCTCAACGACCCCGTGTATGTCGAAATCTCACGGGCACTGAGCCACAGGATTGTCACAGAGGGGGGGGCCACCGTGCAGTCACGAGTTGCCTTCGGGCTACGACTGGCGACAGGCCAGAAACCCGGAGCCGCTCAACAACAGGTGCTAACAGAACTGTTTGAGTCCGAATTGCAACACTACCGAAAACACACGATGGCGGCCCAGCAACTGGCCTCCACGCCACCCAATGCGATCTCGGCCGATGCCGACACCGCCTCGATGGCCGCCTGGACCGTCGTGGCCAATGTTCTACTGAACCTCGACCAATCACTGACCCGGCCCTGATTCTCCCCCAAGTCAACGGGACCACGACATGGATCCCCACCAGCAATACCTGCAAACAATCACCCGTCGTCACTTCCTGCGTGACTCCAATGTGGGCCTCGGCGCATTGGCCCTTGGAAGTCTCACGGGAGCGGCCATCGCCGCCACGGACGATCCACGCCAGCCTCAGAGCCCACCGCTGCCCGGGCGAGCCAAGCACGTCATCTACCTGCACATGGCCGGCTCACCGCCTCAACACGAGCTATTCGATTTCAAACCGGCACTTCTGCGGCACAACATGCAGCCGTGCCCCGACGAACTGCTCAAGGTACTCCAGAAAGAACGATTGCCGTTCATCAACCTCAAGGCGCGTCGCCCCAAGCTGCTGGGAACCCCCTACAGGTTTCAACCCCGGGGGGACAGCGGGCTGATGATCAGCGAACTGTTGCCAAAACTGTCCCACCACGCGGACGACATGGCCATCATTCGCTCGATGCACACCGACCAGTTCAATCACGCCCCGGCCCAGTTGCTGCTCTACACCGGAGCCGCGAGATTCGGTGGTGCCTCCATGGGTTCTTGGGCCACCTGGGGTCTGGGAACCGAAAACGCCAACCTGCCGGGGTTCGTCGTGCTCATCTCCGGCGGCACCGACCCCAGTGGAGGCAAAAGCCTGTGGGGCAGTGGATTCCTGCCCTCGATGTACCAGGGTGTGCAATGCCGTAGCGCCGGCGACCCGATTCTCTTCGTCTCCAACCCCAAGGGACTCGACCGCAACGTCCGGCGCCGCAGCCTGGACGCCCTTCGGAAACTCAATGAACTGGAACTCAAGCGAATCGGAGATCCCGAAACCCGGACCCGGATCAGCCAGTACGAACTCGCATTCCGGATGCAGATGTCGGTCCCCGAGGTGATGGATGTAACCAAGGAACCCAAGCACATCCAGGAATCCTACGGCACGACACCCGGCAAAGCGTCGTTTGCCAACAACTGCCTGCTCGCCCGCCGCCTGGTTGAGCAGGGTGTCCGCTATGTGCAACTGTTCGACTGGGGCTGGGACATGCACGGTACCGCAAAAAGCAACGACCTCGTGACAGCGATGCCCAAGAAGTGCAAGGAAGTCGACCAGCCCATCGCCGCACTACTCAGCGACCTCAAGCAAAGAGGCCTGCTGGACGAAACGTTGGTGATCTGGAGCGGGGAGTTTGGCCGCACCTCGATGAATGAAGAACGCAACGGATCGAAATTCCTGGGCCGGGATCACCATCCACACTGCTTCTCGATGTGGATGGCCGGCGGAGGCATCCGTGGTGGGGTGACCCATGGAGAAACCGACGAACTGGGCTATTTCGTCGCCCGCGACAAGGTCGGGGTGCATGACCTCCAGGCCACGGTACTGCACCTCCTGGGATTTGACCCCCACCGACTCTCCTACCGCTACCAGGGACTCGACCAACGGCTGATCGGCCCTGCGGGAGACGGCCACGTGATCACTCCGGTGGTGGCATAAACGAGCCGGGGCAGGGCGGACGGCCTCACCGTGCCCCTGACTGCGACCACGGACTCTGGTCGGCGGTCCGGAAATTGTACCGCGGCGTCAGTGGTGGCAGCGGCACCTCCGGGCTCCAGACACCTCTCGCGCGGATCAATCGCCTTTTCTCCTCGATCGCGCCGAGACGCGTCCTGTCCCGTGTCCACCGCGTCCCACCAATGAATGACCTGCGCCCTCCGGTCTTGAGGACCTTGGTCCCCGTGAACAGTGTGAACAATGTGCCGTCAGAGAGTTCAACCGTCTGCGGTTGCACCAGTCCGTCTGCAACAGGAATATCGTCCCGCAAAACCAGTTCGGGTCCCCAGGTCTCGCCGAGGTCTCGGGTGAACCGGGCCCTCACTCCAAAGGGAGCTGCAAAGCGGCGCTGATAACTGCACACCAGCGCACCGTCGGCAAGAATGGTTGGGTTGGGATGTTTGGCCTGTATGGGAGTCGCCCGAGGTTTCGACCAGGTCAAACCACCATCGACTGAAGAGACCGAATAGGCCACTCCGCCAGCAGCGGTACGAAGCATCGCGAAGATCCGTCCGTCGGGCCACACCACCGGGTACACCTCATTGAACCCACGGGGCGAAGGAGACAGGCCACCGTCGGCCATCCGGACCATCTTCCAGGTCCGGCCCCCATCTCGAGAACGGATGACAAAGGGGTGATTGAGCCCCCCCAGGTCGCTTTTGGAATCCCGACCGGCCGGCCGGTACCCATGCAGGAAATTGACGATCGTGCCATCGTCAAGCAAACGCTGTCGAGGTGGCGAATTGACGGCCAGTCGAGCGAAAAGCCCGAACTGCTGGTGAACCGGAAACTCGGTCCAGGTCTTCCCCTGGTCTGTCGAACGACGGATCCACATGCTGCCCAGGATGGCGCAATAGTTGGCCCGCTTGCCCAGATCCCAAACGTAGTAACCCCGTTTCACGAGCGATGAGATTTCTGATCGTGGATGACGCATCCAGTGATGGGTACCCGATTCCACGACACTGCCATCGGACAAACGCGAACGGTTGTCACGCGGACCTGGCCACGGCCGAGATGAGAGTTTCCAGTTGGCGGCAAGATCGTCCGAGACCAGGACGACCCTGGCCTCGCGAGCCTGGTATGCGTCGGTATTCTCCGAGAAATTCAGCCCCGCCCGGACCCAGATCCGGTCTTTACTGTCACACCACGTCTGAAAATTGTTGACGACGTACCGAGAACTGCTGATCAACTCGACATCATACTTCCAGTCCCGGACCACCGTTTGGCCGACAAGTTCGTGCGACAAAACCAGCACGACAATCATTAAACTCGACGACAGGCCAAACAGATGGCTTCGCATCGAGTCGTCTGCACAATTCCGCATCATCACTCCTGGCAAGTCATTGCTGTGCCTCGTAGCACATGATACAGGCTGGCAATCCACACCACCCCTTGCCCACACAACGCAACTGCCCCTAACCTCTCCATCAGCGGTTTTGGTCGCGATACGACTCGAAGGACAAAACCATTGGCCAAGAAAACAAAATCCGCATTCGTCTTTACGATTGGCTGTGGAATCATCCTGGCTTTAGTGATCATCTTCGTTGGATTGGCCGTTTCGTTCGCCCCCAACATCCGCCAATGGTTCTCCCAACAACTTGCGATCGAAACCCAACGACGGGCACTCGTGGACAATTGGCAGGCCCCGGCCGACGACGTTTCACCGGGAGCATTTTTCCCCAAGAAAGTCGCCAACTACCAACTGTCCTTTCACGACACGAAAGCCGACATCCCTTCTCTTCGCTTCGACATCCCCGGCTGGCATGCCAGTTATGATTCCGACGACAGTCAAGTCGACGTGTTTGCCTACCAGGTGACCAACCTGGAGCGGGAAGCTCTTTTCGGGCGGATCGAAAAAATCAACGACGACGAAGACGCCCCCGCCCACATGCTGGTGATGACGTCATTCCGTTGCTATCTCAAAACCTCAACTCACCAACAACATCTCTGGTGGATGAAGGATTGGCTACTCGTATTTCAAACCACCGACACCCAAGACCGTGAACCCTTTGTCCGGGCCTTCCTGTCAACAACCTCGAAACAAAATCAACGACAGGCCGCAAAAGAAAAACCATAGTCGAGGATTCCATGCGGCGGGTCTACACGAGGCCCCCCTGTCTGCACAAGCACAACCGGTCCGCTCGCCACGGACCTCGTTCGCGACCGCAACTCGACGACCCATTGATTACCGCAGCTGAGCAATGACGCCGCCCCATGCCAGGACCAACTGAACAAGCCGCCGCGTTCGATGCCGCACTACAATTGCACATCCAGGGCCACGCGACCGAAGCCGAGACTGCTTATCGCGAATTGATTGCCACGACGCCGAACGCCTCCCGCGTCCACCACCTGCTTGGACGTCTCCTTCACGAACAGAATCGCAGCGCTGAGGCCATCGAGTGTCTCCGCTCATCACTTGAGATCTCTCCGGACGATAGCCAGGCCATCAATGATCTGGCGCTGGTCCTTCAGGAAACCGGAAACCTCGGCGAATCCGCCGCCTGTTTCCAGCATCTCATCGAAATCAACCCTGGAGACGCCCAGGCGTGGAACAATCACGGGGTCGTCCTCAAAGACACGGGACATCTCGAGGAAGCCATTGCCGCTTTTCAAAAAGCGGCAAGCCTTGAACCCGGAAACGTCGACTCACGCGCCAACCTCGGGAATGCTTACAAGTCGAGTGGGCAACTGGCCGAGGCCGAAAAGGCCTACCGGGAGGCACTGTCCATCGACCCCGCGAGACTGCATCTCTACCCCAACCTGGCCGCGGTCCTTCGCCGACGCAACAGGTTGGACCAGGCAGCCCAGGTTTTGGCCCAATGGCTACACCACGAACCGAACAACCCCATCGCTCGCCATCTCCACGCCACCTGCATCGCCGAACCCCCTCCGTCTCGTGCGCCAGTCGAATACGTCAGACAGGTATTTGACGAATTCGCTGAAACATTCGATCAGCACCTAAAAGACCTCGACACCCAAAGCAGGCAACTCGTCGAGCAGGCTCTGACTGTCAGCCGGCTGACTGTGTCCACGCCCATGAACATCCTCGACGCCGGGTGCGGTTCGGGACTGTGTGGCAGCCTATTGAAGCCATTGGCCAGCACGCTTTCAGGAGTCGACCTTTCCTCACAAATGCTCGAACGGGCCAACGAACTTGGGCTCTACGACGAACTTGTTGAGGCCGAACTTGTCGAATATCTCGAGTCGCGGCCTTCCGCCTTCGATCTCATTGTTGTCGCCGACACGTTTGGGTACTTCGGTGATCTTCAACCGCCACTGGCAGCCGCCCGGCGCGGACTGAACTCCCGGGGATCTCTCATCTGCACGATCGAGACTGACGAGAAGTCACCGGAAAACACACACGGGTACCGCCTGATGACCACCGGCCGTTATTGTCACACTCGGAAGTACCTGGAGGACTCACTGGAAGCAGCCAATCTTCTCGCGACCGACATCACCACCGGAATGCTTCGACGTGAAGCCGGCCAGCCGGTTTCCTGCGTCGTCGTCACTGCACGACCAGCTGACGTCTGACACGGCCGGAAACCCACTTCCACGCGACGATCGCTGATCATCGTTGATCATGACGTCGGTAGTGCCTGGCCAGCCATTCAAGCGAAGCGCCACACCGCCAACCACACACCAGGCTCCAGTTGCACAGCGTCTGACGAACAACCCCACGTTGACGCCACCGCCTCGCATCAACGTACAACGGCCCATCAACCAACGCCAAATGGCCAATTCGACTCAGCTTGCGGGCCAGCATCACATCATCCATCAGCGGCACCTCGGGAAAGCCGCCGGCCGCTTCGAAACAATCTCGCCTGACAAACAAACCCTGATCCCCATAGGGAACCTGACGTCGAGCCGCCCTCCACGCATTCCCTCGCTCCAGCAGCCGAAACAACCAACCACGAGCATCAATCTCCTGACGAAAGGCACCTCCCACCACACTCGCGTCGCCCAATGCCCCGTCCACCTGGGCTCCGGCGTCGACCGGCAATCGACAATCCGCGTGCAAAAACAGCAACACATCACCTTGTGTTTCCCGAGCCCCCACATTTTGCTGCACGGCCCGTCCCGGGCGACTCGAAATCAGATGTGCACCGGCCTCGACCGCAAGGCGACAGGTCTCGTCCTGGCTACCACCATCGACAACGACCACTTCAACCGCGCCAGCCGCCCAGGCCGACGACACCGCACCGGTGATACGAGACTCCTCATTCACTGCAGGAACGATCACTGACATTTTCATCTCGACACGCCCAATTCCTCTCCATCGCCACTAATCTGGCCACACCCGCCCCGGCCGCGGTACCATACCTGCCCGGGTCCATCATTTCATTTGCCTCAAAAAAAACATCATCCTCGTGCACACACTTCCCAAAACCTGCCTGATCCTTTTCATCGTCGCCTCGACAACAACTGCCGCCGCACCACCGGTCGCGCGTTGGCAATTCGACCGTGTGCACCTTTCCGGCGACACATTCAACGCACTGACTGGCCCACTCTCGGCCCGTCTTTCCGGCCAACTCCAGTTCAGTCCCGGCAAGGCTCCCGGCCCTCCTTCCGCTCTCCGGCTGAGCGGAAAAACCTCTCCTCGCCAAAGGCTCCACGTTGGCACGTCGATCACCGACGCGGCCGCCATACTTCCCAAGACCCAGATGACCGTCTCGACCTGGCTTCGAATCGACTCGGCCGGAGAATGGACAGGATTCATCAGCGCCGTACAAGACAACGGCAACTACGAAAAAGGCTGGTTGCTGGGTCAACACAGGTCACACTTCGCATTCGCTCTGTGCAGCCGCAAGACCGGCCAACTGACCTATCTCGAATCACCCCGGCTCTTTGAAACCGGCCACTGGTACCATGTCGTTGGCACCTACGACGGACGGCGTCAACGGCTGTATGTGGACGGAGAATTGCAGGCCGAGTCAACCACGCAATCCGGCCCTATCGATTATCCACCCAAGGGTGTACTCGCCCTCGGCGCTTACGAAGACGAGAACGAGTATTACCCGCTGACAGGTTTGCTCGAGCGGACCAGCCTCTGGCACCAAGCACTTTCGACCAAGGACGTCCAAGCACTATTCCGAAGCCGAGCCAAACGCTTCCCCGGCATCCTCGCCCAGCCTCCCAAGGTGGTCGACTGGCCCACCTTCAATCGTGACAACCAGCGAACTGGAATCTCGGGCCAACCCCTCAGGCTCCCGCTCGTGAAACAATGGACCCACAACGTCCCGGCATCGACTCCGGCCTGGCCCGACCCTGCACGACAGGATTTCTGGCACCGCAAGGAAGCACTGCGAGGACGTGTCACCTACGACAGGGCCCCACACCTTGTCGCCGTCGGAGGACGAGTGGTGCTGGGCCACTCCGCCGACGACACCGTCCGTTGCCTCGAATTGTCCAGTGGCCGACTGTTGTGGTCCTTCACCGCCGGCGGCCCTGTGCGGCTCGCACCCACAATCTCCGGTGACCGGGTGCTGTTTGGGTCCGACGACGGACACGTCTACTGTATTCGCCTCGCCGACGGCCGCCGTCTCTGGAAACAAGCCGCCGCTCCCGATGTCAGGTGGATTGCCGGCAACCAACGACTCATCAGCGCCTGGCCGATCCGCACGGGTGTGCTGGTCGAAGCGGGCGTCGCCTACTGTTGTGCCGGAATCTTCCCGACCCAGGGTGTCCACCAGGTCGCAATGCGGGTCAGCGACGGACATCGTCTTGCCGCCAACCGCGTTGCCGTTTCGGCACAGGGATACCTCACCCGGCGCTCCGGCAGGCTGTTTGTCGACACCGGCCGTGATCCGGCAGGTGGGTTTCTTGCGGAACTCAAACGGCGAGGCAAGGGGGTGGGTCGCGAACTTTCGACGTTACCCGACGACTACCGGTTCGCATTCGTGGGTGCTGGTGACCTACGAATCGGTGGAGCGGACGGTCACGTGGCCGCCTTCGACCGCCGCACCGGGGCCAAAACCTGGTCAGCCCCAGTCGCTGGCCGTGCCTGGTCACTGGCCATCGCCGGAGGATACCTGCTGACCAGCACCGACACCGGCCAGGTGACTGCCTTTGGGCCGCGGCCGGTTGACACGCCCATCACACACGATTCCCGTCCCAAAGCATCCAACACGAGCCCGTCAGCATCAACAACGGCCATCGTCAAGGCTCTGCCACATCCGCGCGGATACGCCATCATCCTGGGCGCCGCGAACGTCCAGTCGGGGATCGACCTGGCGCGCCACACCCGGTTGCAAGTTCACGTCCTGTTGCCCAGTTCGCGAGCTGTCACTCGGGCCCGCAAGACGGTTTGGCAAAACGGCCTCGCCGGCCGCGTGACGCCGGTCCATTCGGCAACTCCCAAGGCGGAAACCTACGTTGACTCTCTGTTCAACCTGGCCCTGGTCCCGTCCGCAGCCACCCCGGCCACACTGGCCACGGCAACCCGGCTGGTCCGCCCATGGGGTGGATTGGTCATTGAATCCACCACCGGCACATTGTTGTCCCGACGGGGACCACTCGAAGGGGCCGGGCACTGGTCTCACATGTACGCCGATGCAGCCAACACTGTCTGCAGCGACGACCGTCACGTCAACGGCCCCCTGGACCTGCAATGGTTTGGGCCTCCCGGACCCCGCCAGATGATCGACAGACACCATCGCACCGTCGCCCCACTGTTTGTCGCCGGACGTCTTTTCATCCCCGGTGATGACCGTGTGATTGCCGTGGACGGTTACAACGGCACCGTGTTGTGGAACAACGCCGTGCCGGATTCGCGACGGATCGGAGCCTTCCGGGACTGCAGTTACCTGGCAGCCACCGATGACGCTGTTTACGTGGCCAGTGGGAACCGCTGCCTCCGATTCGATGGCGACACCGGCCGCACCCTGACCACTTTCACCGTCCCTCCCGCTGCCGACGGCAAGCCCCGGGAATGGGGCTACCTGGCCGTTGTCGACGATACGCTTGTCGGGTCGGCTGTCTCACCCGGAGCCTCCCGCAGGAAGCACTCACGGGAGGCCATCCAGGAGGGGACCTATTACGACCGCCGCCCAATTGTTGGTAGTGAGTACCTGTTCGCCTTCGACCGCAAAAGTGGGCGTCACCTGTGGAGTTACCACACCGGAGCGGGCCTGCTGCCCAACCCGGCCATCGCGATCGGAAACGGAGCGGTGAGCCTGATTGAAAGCGACAACAAACAAACCGTCACAAAAGCCATCGGCCGCGCCACGCCAAAGGACCTCTTTTCCCAGGGAGCCCGGCTTGTCTCGCTTGACCTCAAAACCGGGAGCGTCCGCTTCAGTCGTCCGCACGACTTCTCGGCAATTCAACATTCGGTCTACCTGGCCGTTTCCGGCGGCCGCCTGGTCGTTGTCGGGTCCCGCAACGACGGCGAAGATCCCAAGACTTCTCGTGTCTGGTACGACATCCAGGTCTTCAACGACACCGAAGGAGACCGACTCTGGACCGGCAGCCAGAAACAAACCACAAAGATTGGCGGATCCCACGGCGAACAGGATCATCACCCGGTCATTGTCGGTTCCATGCTGTACTGCGAGCCATTCGCCTGGGATCTCCTCACCGGCAAACGGATCGCCGGTTTCGGCTGGAAGAACCAGCATCGCCGAGGATGCGGCACCCTCACGGCCTCGGCTTCAACCGTCTTTTTCAGAGACGGGACAGCCAGCATGTTCGATCTCGAATCCAACACCTACCGCAAGGTGACCACCACGACGCGACCGGGCTGTTGGATCAACATGATTCCAGCCGGGGGATTACTCCTGGTCCCTGAAGCCAGTTCCGGATGCACCTGCAACTTTGCGATCCAAACATCACTGGCATTCCGGCCACGGAAGCCGTGACCGGGGCATCGTGTGACACCAAACCGGAGCCGCCCACAGGGAACGCTCGTCAGTCGGCAGCGACCACTTCGACCTGCAGCGCCTGTTCCCGCTGGATTGCTTCGAAGACCTCCTGGCGGTGCACTGTCACGTTGGCGGGTGCCTCAATCCCCAACCTGACCTTGTCGCCTCGGATGTCGACGACCAGCAACGAAATTTCGTCGCCGATCATGATTCGTTCGTCTCTCTTGCGGCTCAACACGAGCATCGGTTCATCTCCGGAGTGGTGTCCCTCGGAAACACCGCTACCCGGCATCTCCAGCCCAACACTAGCCCGCTTACGACGGCGAGACCGGTGTAGAAAGCTGAGGACAACCCTCCCGGGATTCCGGTTGCAACGGTCGTGCCATGTCAAACGGCGTCGATGCACTCAAGCAGCCGTTCCAGCAGAACCAGGGGGCTGGTTTCCCGAATGAACAATTGTCGGTTTCTGGGTGCCATGAAGCCCTCCCTGATCGACAATTCAATCACCTGGTGAAACGGTTCGAAAAAACCACCCAGGTCGAGCACACCAATCGGCCTGGAATGGATTTTCAGTTGCCGCCAGGCCAAGACCTCGAAGAGTTCTTCAAACGTCCCCACTCCACCAGGCAACGCGATGTACGCGTCGGCCAATTCGTGCATCTGGGCCTTTCGGACATGCATGTCTGGAACAACACGCATATCAGCAACCCCCGAGTGCATCACTTCATCAACCGCCAAGCCATCCGGGATCACGCCAATCACATCCCCCCCCGCCTCCAGCACCGCATCGGCCACGACCCCCATCAACCCGATTCCGCCACCTCCGTAGACCAGTCCGACACCTCGATCGGCCATCGCGCGTCCCAGATCCCCAGCCATCTCCGCGTACGACGGATCGTCCCCCGTTCTGGAACCACAAAAGACACAAATTCGCTGCACGGAAGTACGACCCCACGGACAAGGCGGCAGTTTTCTTTCCAAAGACTCTGAACTCCTGCGCGCCAACCATCAACCCTCCAGTTTGTGACACCAGCACCGAAGACGACGCTCGACGCCGAGCCGACGCCACAACCGGACGACAATTCCTCCAGTGGGGCAGTCGAACCAGTTTGCAGGGCAGGGGGGGTGAGGATTAGTATGGCCGCAACGCCCAAACCACACTGGACGAACGATTCATGACCGAACAACTGACACGCCGCGGGTTCACCACAAAGACCCTCGGAGCACTGCTGACCTACACCCTGCTGGAGGACTTGGGCAACCAGGATCTCTTCGCCGCCGAGATCAAACCGATCACTCGCAAATGGCTGACGGACGTCAACGACCTTGCGCGTTCGGTCAAAAACAAGAAGATCAAACAGATCGCCTGGCAAAAGCAGGTCGAGACTCTCTTCGAAAAAGTTGAACTCGCTGACCTGTTGAAAATGGTTGACTTCGAGAAACTCGCCAAGGGCACCAAGTTCGCCGAGAATGGCGCCCGAAGCCTCAGATTCGAGTTCCCCAAGATTGAAGGACTGCCAACCCAATACGTCTTCGGACGCCAGATCTTCGCTCTCAAAAAGGGTCGCTCGGTCGTGCCCCACGGGCACAACAACATGGCCACAGCCTTCCTCATCCTCGACGGCAAACTCAGGGGGCGCCATTACGACCGGGTTGAGGACCGTGAGAAGGAGTACATCATCCGGCCCACGATCGACAAGATGTTTGCCCCCGGCGGGCATTCCTCGATCAGCGACTACAAGGACAATGTCCACTGGTTTAAGGCACAAAGTGAGAAGGCCTTCATCTTCAACATCCACGTGCTGGACGTCACCCCCGGCGCCAAGCGGACCGGCCGCATCTACGTCGACCCCAACGGTGAAAAACTCAAGGGCGGCCTGATCCGGGCTCGCAAGATCGCCTACAAGGAAGCTCACGACCTTTACGGCTAGATGCCAGATTTCAGAGAGAGACATACCAGCCACTGCTGGTAGGAGACCCACTCGGTGCACCCTCGACCCCTGTCGGGCCTGCGGGTCCTGGACCTCACCCGCGTACTCGCCGGGCCCTATTGCACGCTCCTTCTGGCCGACCTGGGCGCTGAAGTGGTGAAAGTCGAGCGCCCCGGAACCGGCGACGACGCCCGCGCCTTCGGCCCGTTTCTCGACAACGGGCAGAGCGCGTATTTTGCCAGCATCAACCGTGGAAAAAAGAGTATCGCCCTGGACCTCAAGGACGAGACAGACCGCGCCACCTTCCTGCAACTCGTCGCAAAAGCTGACATCCTGGTCGAGAATTATCGTGCAGGCACGATGCTCAAACTGGGACTGGACGCCAAGAACCTCCGCCAACAAAACCCCAGGCTGATCTACGCCTCGCTCTCCGGATTTGGACAAACCGGAAGCGACACCGACCGGGCGGCTTACGACATCGTCGTCCAGGCACTCAGCGGACTCATGAGCATCACCGGATCCGGACCGGGGCAATCCGTCCGGGTGGGCACTTCGATCAGTGACATCCTGACGGGCATTTTCGGTGCCGTGGCAATCGTTTCGGCCGTGCACGGACGAACGGCCTCTGGAGAAGGCACCGTCATCGACCTGGCAATGCTCGACTGTACTGTCGCAGCACTCGAAAACGCCATCAGCCGATTTGCGACCTCCGGCGTGGCTCCCTCACCGCTGGGAACCAGGCACCCGTCGATCACTCCTTTCCAGTCGTTCTCCACGGCCGACGTCCCGATCGTCATCGCCGCTGGCAACGATGCACTCTGGACTGCACTGTGTGGTTGCCTGGATCGCGAGGATCTCGCCACCGACAAACGGTTTGCCAGCAACCTTGACCGAACAACACACCACGAGGAACTCGCCGCGGAACTCGCCCAGGCCTTTGCACAGCGGCCCGCTTCCGAATGGCTGCAGCGACTGTCCAAATCCGGAATACCTTCCGCACCAATCCGATCGATTGCAGACGTTGTCGCCGACCCCCACCTCGCCAGTCGTGAAATGTGGCACACGATGGACGACGGCCAGGGGGGAGAACTCCTGACGGCCGGATCCCCCTTCCGCATGAACGACACCGCCCCCCCTCTCTCCCCAACCACCCCGGATCTCGACGAACACCACCAGGAGATCCTCAGCCAATGGCTAATGACCGACTCACCCTGAGGACAGCCCAGCACGAGGACCTCCTCGAATTGGCCGAGTTGGAAGCCGCCTGTTGGCCGCCACCACTCGCGGCAGACCAGGAACAGCTTGCCGCGAGACTTGTCGCTTTCGATCATGGTCAACTGGTGGCCCAAATCGGTGGGCAACTTGTCGGCTACAGTTCTGCCCAGCGCGTTCATTCCGAACTGATCGCAACCAATCCGCTCCAGTACAACACGGTCACCGACAACGACCTTTTCACCACCACACACTCCAACGATGGAGAGATCTACCAACTGGTCGGTGTCTCCACGGCCCCAGAGTTCCGCGGTCGTCAGATTGCACGCCAACTCATCGACCTGCAAATCACTCGCGCGTGGCAACTTGCTGGCATTCGTCGTGTCATAGGGTTCACACGCCCCGCGGCACGACACCTCGTGCCAGAGCTCTCGTTGGAATCGTACGTCGACACCCAACTCACCGACACACCCTCAGACAAAACTCTCGCATTTCACCTGAACGCCGGTGCAACCATCGTGTCGTGTCACGACAATTTTCGGCCCTCCGACCAGCAGAGCCTGGGAGCCGGGGTACTGATTGAGTACTTGCGTTGACGCGCGGCAGGGTCGTTTTCCACGAAATCGCGTCTTCCAGGCGAAAAGAGACTCTCCGGACAACAGCGGACTCTGCCATCACACAGCAGAACCGCAGTTGTCCACCCTTGTGAGCCGAAGTAAACTAAAGGCAACCGGGTGGGATGCCTCCTTTCATTGGAAAGGGCGTTGAATGCCGTCTATTTTTCGGCAACCACCTCCACATCGGGCCAGAAGAGGGATTTGGGCGTGAACACTGTCCAAAAGCCACAGCAGCCAACCGTTCCCGGGCATGAAGCCGACGGAACAGCCGGCATCGTGACTCCCAAGGAACGTCCCGCTTGGGCCATGAGCTTGGCATTCCACGTCGCCATCTTGGTGGCGTTATACAGCATCACCCAGGTGACCTACTCGGGGCAGGATTCCACGGAGTTGGACAGCCTGTTTCAGGAGTTCGATGCCGAGAACTACAGCTTCGACTCGGTCGTCGTCGAGACGATGGGCAACCAGAGTGACCTCAACGAACCCTCCCCGTCCCAGGCAGCCTCCACCAGCCTGAGCACCACACCGCAGCAGGAGGTCCAGAAACGCCTCGATGAAAAGGTGCTCAAGATCGAGTCGCCTCAAACCGCAGAAATTGCCCTGCCGCCCGAGAACGAATTTGCCGACGTGATCGACATCCAGGGCCAGACTGAGAACCCCGGCGGTATCGAAGGCGCAGTGGACCGAATGGCCGTCGAGATCGATCGGTCACTCCAAAATCGCAAAACGCTGGTCATCTGGCTCTTCGATGAATCCGGGTCCATGGAAACTCGCCGCAATGCGATCGCTGATCGTTTCGAGAGTGTCTACAAGCAGCTTGGCGGATTGAAATCTTCCGACAAAAAAACTCAACGCCGGCCATTGAAGACGGCTGTCGTCGGTTTCAGCGACAAGACCAACTTCTACACTCCGCAGCCAGTCGACGATGTCAACGAGATCGTCACCAAGATCCGGAACATCAAGGCGGCACAATCGCCGGACGAAAATGTCTTCACTGCCGTGAGCCAGGTCACCCGCAAATGGCTCAACTACCGTCGGCGGATGAGATACGACGTGATGGTGGTCATCGTCACCGATGAACGCGGCAGTGACTACGGTCAGGACGGAGCCGCCCTGGAAAAAGTCATTCAACTCACCCGGACCAACGGAATCCGAGTCTACTGCATTGGCAATGCCGCGGTGTTCGGACGCGAGAAGGGCTGGGTGCTCTACACCTACCCTGATGGTTACAGCCAGGAATGGGATGTCGACCAGGGTCCTGAAACAGTGATGATGGAGCGGCTGAACCTGCCTTTCTGGGGAACCAGAGGCTTTGGGCGTTTCCAGATGTCTTCCGGTTACGGCCCGTACGCATTGAATCGGCTCTGTTCTGAGTCCAAGGGGATTTACCTGATCGCCGACGAAGGACGTGGCCAGAAATTCAATCCTGCCGTAATGAGGGGTTACCGCCCCGATTACCGCCCGATCCGCACCTATCTCAAGGATGTTGAAACCAACGATGCCAAGCGGAGCCTGCTGCGGGCGGCTGTGATCACTCGCGAACGACAGATTCCCGTCCTCTCACTCTCCTTCGATGCTCCCAACGACAACGTTCTGCGTACCGGACTCAACGACGCCCAGAAACCCGTCGCGGAACTCGATTTCCGACTTCGCGAACTCCAGGCCGAACTCGAGGCCGGTGAAGACGATCGCGAGAAACTCTCCGAGCCGCGCTGGCAAGCTGGATACGACCTGGCGATGGGCCGCGTGTTGGCCATGCGGGTCCGAGCGTACGGCTACAATGTTGTCCTCGCCCAGATGAAGAGCCAACCGAAGTCATTCAAGAAAAAAGACAGCAACCTGTGGCGGCTGACCCCGAATCGCGACATCACCTCTGGTGGAGCCGTCAAACGGCTCCACAAAAAAGCACTTGAGTACCTCAACCGCGTCGTCGACGACCACGCCGGAACACCGTGGGCACTCTTGGCCGAACGGGAACTCAGTGCCCCCATGGGATGGGGCTGGCTGGAAGCTCATCGTGCTGCAACAACTGCCGGCAACCGGGGTGCCAACAACAACCAACCGAAAGTTCTGTTTGTCACTGACCCCAAGACCGGCAAAAAGAAACGGGTCATGGTCAAGGCCAAGAAAAGACCGCGTCCACCACTCTAGCCCATCTGCCAATCGTCAAATGCAAACACAGACCCGAAACCTCTCTGCACTCTCGACATCGATCATGGTCCACGGCACCGTGATCGTGGTGCTCTGGTTGCTCCGAATCGACTTGCTCCCGGCCATACCCGACGTCGTGGTCGAAACGTTCTTCAACGACGAGCAGACACAGGAACGCTTCGTCAAGGAACTCGACGAACAGACCGAGATCTCCGAAACCCAGAACATCAACGCCGGGGGGGTTGTTTCGACCACCATCGGAGGCGCCGGAACTGTCCAGGTGGCCCAAACCAAGATCGAGGCATCCGAATCCCTCAAGGAACCGGACATCCAGGTCAACATCTCGGATGTCAGCCTGCCGGGCCAGGAATTTCTCGGTGAGGATCTTGGTGTCGGAGAGGTCAACGGAGAGGTCGGCGCGGTTGTCGAAGGCTACGGAGCGGCATTGTCGAGGATCACCCAGGAATTGATCCGCATGATGCGGGAACGCAAGGTGATGGCCGTCTGGCTCTTCGACGAATCCGAGAGCATGAAAGACGACCAGAAGGAGATTGCCACGGAGTTCCACAAGGTCTATGAGGAACTCGGCATCCAACAGAAGCAGGATCAGGAGATCAAAAAGAAGGGAGAGGTCCTGATGACCTCGATCCTCGGCTTCGGCAACCAGATCAGCGTGCTGACCAAAACACCGACCGGTGACGTGAAAAAGATCCAGCAGGCGATTCAACAGATCGGGATCGATCGCACCGGCAAAGAAAACATGTGCAACGCCATCGCCCGGGCACTCGATCAATTCACACCCCTCGCTCGCAAACAAAAACGCCAACTGGTGGTGATTGTTGTCAGCGACGAGTCACCCACCGATCACGTACAAATCGAACAGGCCATACAGAGAGCAAAAAAAGCCGGTGCCCCGATCTACATCCTGGGCCGGGAAGCCATCTTCGGATATCCCTACGCTCGGCTGAGATGGAAAGATCCCGTCTACGGACTCAATCACTGGGTCACAATCGACAGGGGGCCTGAAACAGCCTTCCCCGAGTGTCTCCAATACGATGGCATGCACCGCCGCTGGGATTCCTTCTCCAGTGGCTTTGGCCCCTACACACAGGTCCGCCTGGCCAAGCACAGCGGTGGAATTTTCTTCATGTTGCCCGGTGAAGAAGAACAACTCACAGGTGCCGGGGCCCACGAAAACCGAAAGTTTGCGGCACTGGCGATGAAGGAATACGAGCCATTGTTGTTGGCGCGTCGCGAATACGCTCAGCAGGTCACATCGCGTCCCTTCCGCGTTGCGATTTCCAACATCATCGCCCGCCTCAATCCCAACGACTACCCCCTGATCCCCGCGCATGACCCGAAACTGAACATCCAGCAAACTCACTACTCGGTCGAAAAAGCCGAGTTTCAGCGCCAGGCTGTTGAAGCCGGACAACGGGCATTCCGGGCTATGACATTGCTGAGCGAGGCTATTGCGATCCTGGACAAAAACGACCCGTTACGCGACGGAGAAAACTCCCAACGCTGGCGAGCCAACTTCGACCTCATCCGGGCCCAGTGCTACGCCTACCGTGTTCGACTCTTTCAGTTCCTGCTGACGCTCGATCGACATGCGGTCACTTTCCCACCGCTCAAGAACCCCAAGAACAATCGATGGCATTTCAGACGGTCACGCAAGATGGCCACTCCAGACGACACACAGTACCGCCGGGTCCAGGTGCAACTGAAAACGAAGGCCAAGCGAGAGAGTTTCCTTTCGGAAATGAAGGAACAGCAGTCCCGCGCCACCCAGTTGTTTGAACTCGTCCTCTCGGAACACTCCGGGACACCGTGGGCTCGACGGGCCCGCTGGGAACTTGACGCCGGCTATGGGATGGCGATCGAAGAGGGCTTTCACGACCCTCGCTACCGCGAAGTTGGCAAGCGAATCAAGGTCCCCAAGTTCTAGACCGCCTCGTCGTCTGGCGATTTCTCAGAGACCTGTTCCGCGTTGCCTGGCGCGTTCTCCGCAATCCGCCCCGCGATGATCGTGTCGACAAACAACTGCGACGCGTGGAACATCAACATCGGGAAGACGGCGAACGGATTCATCGCAGCAATCCCAATTTCGGGGCTCGTGGCCAGGTAGACACCGATGGGCAGGGTCTTCTGACTGCTGCCAAACAGCACGGCGATCCGATCTTCACGAGAAAACCCCATCACACGCGCACCCAACCCACCAACGAACATCGCCACCAGGTGAATCACCAGGCAGCACCCCCAGACAATCGCAATCGCACCGGCAGCAACGCCACCGCTACGCAATTGGGGGCCCGCCTTCAGTGATGCGGCAGCAAAGACCAAAACCAGGATCAATCCCTGGGCGGTGATTCCAATTCGCGGCTTGTGAACGGTGGCAAAACGACCGGCAGCGGGAATCATCCGGGCGGCTTGTCCAAGGATCGTCGGCACCAGCACGACGTAGAGCAACCGCTCCATCATCGTCACCACTTCCAACTCAGCCTGACCTCCCGACAGTTTGCTCGTTGCCAGATTGAGCCAGAAGGGTGTCACCAAAAAACACAACGTATTGGTAAACAATGTCGTCAACAGGCTCACCGCATCATTGCCGCCGGCCTTCCGGGTCCAAACCGACACGGCGGCCAGCGTGCAGGGAACACTCGCTGCAATCATCAATCCGACCTGGAAACTTTGATCGCCCTGGATCCCCATCAGCCCCCAGGCGGCCAACGGAATGGCGACAGAGTTGACCAGGGACGCCCAAAGTACCGGCAGCGGAAATTTCAACGACTCACGCAATTTCCCGCTGTCCAAGCTGAAGGCCATCAGGAACAAAACGATCCGTGTGATCCAGCGAGGCGCGTCAGCCACCACTGCACCGAATCCGTCACCGGCTTCCCAATTCGCCAGCACGTCCGCCGGAATCGCCATTCCGACAGACAGCCCACCAGTGACCAGTGCGACCAGCCCCACCAGGAACCAGTGTTTCTTCAAAAAAGCAATCGGCATAGACGGTCACGTTAGCGACTGCCCGCGGCCTCGTCACCTCACTTCGTCGCTCCGGACGGCGAGTCGCTCTCAGCCGCCTTCCCCGCCAGCGGGGCCCACCGTGTCGCCAGGACTTGGGCTCCGGCCCAATGAGGATCATCATCTGGAATCGACTGCAGCAGTTTCACCGCCTTGGCCCACTGCTGAAGTTCTCCTCGCCACATCCCTTCCAACCACACGGCCCCCGATTCCCACTCGTGAGCGCCGGTGTGTTCCATGTAATCCCGCAGTGCCCCGGCGGCCGATTCCACCCGCCCCTGTTCATACTGGCACACCGCTGCCCAGAACGCGGCATCATCGGCTGCCTCGGCGTGAATCAACCGCACACGAGTCGGCAACAACGCTTTGAACGCCCGCTGCTCGTGCCGCTCGACAAACCTCATCTCCTTGGGAAGCGGAGGAATATCCCGCCACATCCGAACCTTCAAGTACGTCGTCACAACCGATTTCCATTCGCCCAACAGTTGCCGATTCCTCGCCTTCCTATGACGAAACTCACCTCTCTCGGCAATGTCCAGTTTGATATCCTGGGTCTCACGGTCGGACAGAATATTGCGAATCGGAATCGGTGACTCAAACGCCCGCGACCGCAACGCGAACAACTGAAGTTGCGCGGTATTGAACGACACGTTTCCGTCAAGCCGTTGTTCCGGATATTTCCAGATACCGATTGACGCCTCCTGGAAACCATCGGCTTTCACCTTGGCCACTCGCGACAGCACGCCCTCGGGAACAATGTCGCTTTTCTCCAGTGGCTGCCACAACAACACATCATTCTCACTCGAGAGAGCCAGTTGAAGACGTCGCATCCGCGCAGACCAAAAACTTGTGGCACCGACCAGTAACACGCGAGCCTCGCCCAGGGACGTGGCCGTGAAAGGGTAGGGGGTGTCGGACGATGCAGACATCGCGGCCAACACCTTTGGGTTTTTTGCAGCCTCCGACAGTGTCGCCGGTCGGTCGATTGCGCCCGCCGTACCATCACCCTCCAGCGTCAACACCGGCAACCCAAGCTCTGGGTCATAGAGATAGACCTCTCCATCGAGCAGAACACCAACCAGCACGCTCTTCGGCGACTCACTGGCTTGCAGCACCACCGCATCAATCCTCAATTGCCTCAGCAAATTGACGAACAACCAGGCGCGGTCACGCGCATTCCCCTCACCGAACATCGCCACCCCAAAGGGAGCCAGGGGCAAAGTCGAATCTTCCTCGGAACGCAACACAATGTTGCGGGTGACGTAGAAAAACAATCGCGTCGCACGTTCGAGGTCGCTATCGGCTGCCGCTGCCACCCGACTGGTAATCCTCGCGTACCACAAGCAATCGCGAATGTGCGTAACATCCCGCTTGGAGAACCGTGATCCCTTGATGCGACCGACTAATGATTCGTCGAGACGGTCGACATACACCTTGCTAACAGGCTCTTCCTGCCGCCCCAACTCGCCTCCCATCGACACCCAGTCGTTCAACAAGCTGACAACGGTGGCATGTTTCGTGACAATCAGCAGGCTCTCCGGCTGAGACATTTCCACCAGAGTCTTCAGCACATCGTCGCGACGGTTCTTACGGCCGGCGGCCGTCTCGGAGTTGCCACCGGTTGACTCAACCACGGCCTCGCCGGAACACCCCCAGCAAAGCCCCACGAGCATGACTCCGACGACTGACCGTCGGACCAACAACCATGACCGCCTTCTTCCTCGATGGCTCCACACCGATCTTTCCCCTCTCAAACGACCCTGAACAAACCGCATTCTTTTCACCCTCTAGACCAAACCACTCCCTGTCAACCACCCGGAACTCGGGGAACCTGTCACGTCAGCGGATCTTGCACAACTTCACGAATCCGCAGCAAATTCATCCACAACATCTCGAGTTGGTCGAGCGGAATCATGTTCGGACCATCGCTACGGGCCGAGTCCGGATCCGGGTGAGTCTCGGCAAAAACACCATCACATCCAGCCGCAACCGCAGCTCTGGCCAATAACGGAACCATGTCCCGTTGGCCTCCCGTCGTGGCGCCACCCGGCAATTGCACGCTGTGAGTGGCATCAAAAATCACCGGGGGTCCCAATTGCTGCATCACCGGAATCGCCCGCATGTCATTGACCAACCGTCCATACCCAAACGTGGTGCCTCTTTCGGTCAACAAGATGCGTTGATTTCCGGCTTCCACGCACTTGGCCACAATGTGCCTCGTATCTTCTGGTGCCAAAAACTGCGGCTTCTTCACATTCACAACCCCGCCATGCCTGGCCGTGGCAACTGCAGCAGCAACGACCAGGTCAGTCTGTCGAGAAAGAAATGCGGGGATCTGGAGTATCCGGCAAACCTCCGCGGCAGGCTCAGCCTGTTCCGGAAGGTGAATGTCGGTTGTCACCTCCAGCCCGGTCTCATCCCGCACCCGATCCAGTGTGGCCAAACCCTCGTCCAGACCCGGCCCACGAAAACTGTCGATACTCGTTCGATTGGCCTTATCAAAACTGGCCTTGAACACCAGCGGGGCACCGACTCGCTCGGCCATTTCGGCCAACTTCGAGGCGATTTCTCGGGTCAATTCATCCGATTCGATCACGCACGGGCCGGCAATCAAAACCAGTTCCTCACCCTTCCCGCACGATGCTTCACCCAGGGGCAACGGATTCTCAACCACGTTGACGTTTCCTTCATTCACCTGGCACAAAAACCCGCAGTGCGTTCGGTAGACACTCCAGCTCGACCGGAACCTCTCCGGCAGGATCACCATCGACCTGGAAGGGCACAGGTCCCCGGCCAGGCTCAACCGACACAATGCGGACCCGCCGGGCCTTCACAACTTGTACATCCTTTGCCAGATCGTGAGTTCCGCGCCACAACTTAATTGAGTACCGGATCATTTGGAACGCCGATCCACGCTGCAACACCGTCACAACAAACCGACCGTCGTCCTCCTGGGCCGTGTGCCCCACCTTCAATCCCATCCCGTAAGCCGGGAGATTTGAAACCATCACCTCAACACCGTCGATGGGGTCCGGATTGTCGTCCAGGAAAACATGCATCGTTGGATACTTGTATCTACGCAGAGCATTCCAGATCGGTTGGGCATAGGACATGTGCGTGATATGCCCGGACCGAACTCGATCGAGTTCGTGCGCAATAAAGGCGTCGAAGCCCGCGCTGGCCACCAACGTGAACAATTGCCCGTTGGCCCTGCCAACATCAATTTCCCGCGTGCAACCCTGCGCAATCACATCCCCCAGTCCCCGGCCTCCGCGTGGCAGGCCAAGAAACCGGGCCAACAGGTTTTCGGTCCCGAGGGGGAGCACGGCCAGTGGAACGTCGGGGTGCCGATTGACGACATCAACCACCGTCCCGTCTCCACCAGCCGCCACAATGGCCACCAGGTTTTGTCGTGAAACGGGCTCCCTCACACGGGCGTCCAGTTCGTCTCGATCACGAAACAGCCGCGGGACAATATTGTGTCGACGCAAGGCACAACACAATTCCACCAACTCCCGGCGACGACGGCCCGACCCCGACCGCGGATTGCGTTGAATGGCGACCCAGGGTTTGCCCATCACAACTGTCACGAAAACCATTCCTCCAATTGGCTCAACGTGCTAATCACACTTGGCCGTCGCGTCCTCGGCAGACCGCCCCGCTCGTCTGCAGCCGTTCGTTCACGATCCAGCCACACGGCCTGCAACCCAGCCTCCAAGGCCCCCTGGACGTCGTTGACCGGGTCGTCACCGACCATCAGGACTTCGTCGGCACGGCAATCGCACGCCGCCACCAACGCTTCAAAAAACAAAGCTCCGGGTTTTCGCCAACCCACCTCCGAAGAGACAACGACCGCCCGTGTTCGCTGCAATTGTGGCCACCCCAAACAGACCGCGTGCAACCGGTGATCAAAATTTGACGCGATCACGACTCCGAGACCCAGTTCCTCGATCCTTGCGATTGTGTCTTTGACGTCATCGTAACATCGCCACGCTGAAGCTTTCCCAAAATGTTCAAACAGTTCGTCAAAACACCGATCCAAGGCTTCGTCGTCCCCAAGACACGAAAACACCTCCCCAACAATCCATCTCCAGCGGGCTCGCTCCAACTCCTCGTTGGTTCTCAATCCGTTCCGCCCGTTTGCCAAATCGGTTTCACTACATTTCGCGAATGCCTCGCCCAAACGACTGGCCACCTGGTCGCGAGCCAGTTCGCTGCCATGTCGGCGTCCGATTTCAAGGTAAGCATCCACCACCGGTGGTTCGGCTTCAATCAACGTCCCCACGGCATCAATAGCGACACAACGAATCGCAGCCGGCAGAACGGTTTCGCTGGACATGACTTCGGGGCGAGACGATGACAACCGGCGGCCATTCATGCGGTCACGCGCCAGTCCCGACGTGACACCTCCACACGCCGTAACGAAGCCCGATCGATCGTGACCCCCAAGCCCGGACCCGGCAGCGCCGCCGCATAACCTCCCCGCCCGAATGTGAGATCCTCGACCGTCAACCGCTCCGACACAAGGTAACGGTCAAAACTCCCTTCGAGGTAACGGATGCCGCCGACGGATGTGGCGAAATGGCGCCCTGCCGCCGAAAGAATCCCCGTTTCCCCCACCTGGCATCCCAGCTGGTATCCGAGCCCCGACTGAAAAGCCGCAGACGCAATCTCCAGCGAATTCAAAAACCCACCGCACTTCGAGAGGCGAATATTAAACAGATCACAGGTGCCCAATTCTATGGCCCGTCGGGCATCACTCAAACTGCACAAAGACTCGTCCAGCATGATGGGAACGTCGAGCTCCTGGCGAACTGCCGCCAACCCGGACACCTCGGCGTGCGGGACAGGCTGTTCCAGCGATGACACACCGAACGACAGCAGCGGGGCCATTTTCTGAACAACCTCCTCGCAACTCCACGCCTCGTTCGCATCAAGCCTGAGATCAACACCAGGGCCGACAGTCCGCCTGACCAGCGACAGCAGACTGTGGTCATCAACGTCAGCAACTCCAACCTTGACCTTGGCCTGGTGAAAACCAAACATCCGCAACAACCACCCGCGAACCCGGATCTTCCACCGGCTTGTCGGAGTGAAAGCCAGGCTGTAGCGAGCACGCTCCGAAGCAGCACGAATCCCCATTGCCGGGGCAAACAATTCCGTGATCCGTGAAAAGGAAACATCGGCCCACCGAGTGGCCGCGTCCAGGATGGCCAGTTCCAGAGCACAACGCACCGAATGACCAAAACAATCCCTGTTTCCCGACACCGCAGACAAACCGCAAGACTCAGGAGCACTCAATTCCAAATCGCGGCACGCCTTCATGACGCTTTCCAGGTCGTGAAAAGGTTCTCCAAGTTGTGCCACAAGGTCGGTGGCTTCGAGTTGTGCAAGAGCCGTTTCAATTGTTTCACCGGTGACATACTCGCGTGGGAGCCCTTCGCCCCAGCCCTCACTTCCGTCTTCCAGTCGGCAACGAATGACGATCGAGTCGGTCGCCGTCCGTGTATGAGAAGCGTGCCGGACGGTCGTCTTCAGCGGAATCAGAACATGCCAGGCTGTCAGGTCGCTAATCCGCATCACACTGCACCATTTCGTCGAGTTCCCGCCTTCCTCCGAAAGACTTTCGGAGCCGGATCTCCACGTAGTTTAGCACTCCAACCGATCCACCTCGACCACCATTTGCCAGTGACAACGGCCGGCGCTTCGTGTTATCACCCGTCAGCAACTCGTCACCCCGTCCCTCTTCGCGCAGGCTCCACTGCATGGCTGTCCCGGTGTCGCAAATGTGGGCCGTTGCACGTTACGTGATCGGCCAACGCCTGAAACGAAGACGCAGGTTCCCCCTCGTCCTGATGCTTGAGCCTCTCTTTCGGTGCAACCTGGCCTGTGCCGGATGTGGCAAGATCCAACACCCGACCAGCGTGCTTCGACAACACCTCTCGCCAAAGCAATGTTTCGACGCGGTCGACGAATGCGGCGCACCGATCGTATCGATCCCAGGCGGAGAACCACTGCTCCACCCAGAGATTGTCGAAATCGTCGAAGGCCTCGTTGACCGCGGAAAGTACGTCTACCTCTGTACCAATGCCCTGTTACTCGAAGACGCTCTGCCCCGGTTTCGGGCCTCAAAACATCTCACATTCTCCGTCCACCTCGACGGCCCCGCCGAAGAACACGATGCTGCCGTATGTCGAGACGGCGTCTATGCAATCGCCGAGCAGGCGATTGCGGCGGCGATCGAATCTGGATTTCGCGTGACGACCAATACCACAGTGTTCAACACGGCCGACGCGGGCCCGATCCGTGAGTTTTTCGACCGCCTGATGGAATTGGGTGTCGAAGGGATGATGATCTCGCCCGGGTATCCCTACCAGAAGGCTCCAGGCCAGGATCTTTTCCTACACCGCCAACAGACCGTTTCGTTATTCCGCCGGTTATTAAACAACCGGCCCCGGCGTTGGCGTTTCAACCAGTCACCCTTGTTTCTCGAATTCCTGCAAGGGAGGTGGAACCTGCCCTGTACACCATGGGGGAACCCAACCTTCAATCTGCACGGCTGGCAGAAGCCCTGTTACCTACTCGACGAAGGCTCGGTTGATTCCTTTGACCAACTGATGCAGACCACTGACTGGAATTCCTATGGCCCCCAAAGCGGAAACTCCGCCTGCACCGACTGCATGGTTCACAGCGGTTTTGAACCTACCGCCGTCAACCAGACATTCGCTTCGTGGAAGGGCTTCTGGATGACAGCACGAACAACCCTGTTGGGACCCCCGCGACGCGAGCCCACGCCCACGGAACCCGGCCACCAGTTGCTTCAGATCGAACTCCCACCGGTTCCGGCCGACGAATCCTCGATCCGGCGAACGGCTTGACGATGAACACCATCACCGACCAGATCGCCAACAACCTTGCTCGGGTTCACGACGTCATCTCGAGCGCATCTTCTCGCAGCGGACGATCTGCAGACG